>NZ_JBIFFS010000005.1:0-339072 GCF_043557255.1 Sulfitobacter sp. 1A13353
TACAGTATCTCTCTACGATGATCAGAATAACAAAACCGCCGCAGCGCAAAGCTGCGGCGGTTTTGCGTTGGAGGGGGGTAATCTCCCGACCAGCAAGAACCATATGACGCCCGGTTACCCGGACCTGTGTTGGGCATCCGCTTGACGCTGCCCAAAGCCCTGTCACAGTAGCGGCGACAGTCGACGTTGGGAGGCGGGGCATGGATATCGAGACGCTCTTTGGCTTGGAGGGAAAGACCGCTTTGATCACCGGCGGGGCCACGGGCATCGGGCGGATGGCGGCCGAGGCTTTGGTTCGGGCCGGGGCACGGGTCCTTTTGGCCAGCCGGAACGGAGAGGTCTGCGCGGCGGTGGCCGATGAGCTGAATGCGCTTGGCGCGCGGGGCAGCGCCGAAGGATTCGCGGGCGATGTGGGGACTGAGGCTGGCGTGGATGCGCTCGTGGCTGAGGTTCAGACACGCAGCGATCAGCTGCATATCTTGATGAACAACGCGGGCGTGACTTGGGGTGCGCCCTTGGGGCAGTTCCCTTACCGGGCTTGGGATAAGGTCATGGGCGTCAATGTCGCCGGGCTTTTCGATCTTACGCAAAAGTTGTTGCCGCTTCTCAGCGCCGGGGCCACGGTAGATGATCCCGCGCGGGTCGTCAATGTCGGGTCGGTCATGGGGGAGCGCGAGATGGGCGACGGCGCCTATAGCTATGCCGCGTCCAAGGCTGCGGTCATTCATCTGAGCAAAATCCTCGCCAAGGAGTTGGCCGGGGAAGGGATCACCGTGAATGCACTGGCGCCGGGGCCCTTCGTCTCGCGCATGACGGCTTTCGCCACGGGCGATGAGAAGACGCGGGCCGCGGTGGGGCAGGATGTCCCGCTTGGCCGTGTTGGACGGGATGAAGATATCGCGGGCTGCATGCTGTTTCTCTGCGGACGCGGCGGCGCCTATGTCACCGGGGCCGTGATCCCGGTCAGCGGCGGCATCAATGTGATGTCGGGACCGAATATTTTTGAAAAGGCATTGTGATGCCGAACGATAGACCCCGAACGGAGACCCCATATGCGTGACGACAGCCATCTACCCCAAGCCCTGCGCGGCCTGCGCCTGCCGCTGGTCGCCTCGCCGATGTTCATTCTATCGGGGCCTGAGCTGGTCATCGCGCAGTGCAAGGCGGGGATCGTCGGGTCTTTCCCGGCGCTGAATGCGCGGGAGGCGGAGGGTGAGCCGCCCTTGTTGGATGCTTGGTTGACCCAGATCACCGAAGCCTTGGACAAGCACAATCAGGATAACCCCGACCGGCCCGCGGCCCCTTTCGCGGTCAACCAGATCGTGCATCGGTCGAATGCCCGGTTGGAGCGTGATCTTGAGATTTGCGTCAAACATAAGGTGCCGATCTGGATCACCTCGCTCGGCGCGCGGGTCGAGGTGAACGAGGCCGCACATTCCTGTGGCGGCGTGACGCTGCATGACGTCATCAACAACCGTTTCGCGCGCAAGGCGATCGAGAAGGGCGCGGATGGGCTGATTGCCGTGGCCGCGGGGGCCGGGGGCCATGCGGGGCCGCAGTCGCCCTTCGCGCTGATCCGCGAAATCCGCGAATGGTTCGACGGGCCGCTTTTGCTTTCCGGGGCCTTGGCCACGGGCGAGGGGCTGTTGGCAGCCCGCGCCATGGGGGCCGATTTGGGCTACATGGGCTCGGCCTTCATCGCCACGCGAGAGGCGAACGCCGTGCCGGGCTACAAGGATATGATCGTCTCGGGCGGGGCGGATGACATTGTGACCTCTTCGCTCTTCACCGGGGTGTCGGGCAACTATCTGCGCCCATCGATCGAGGCGGCGGGGCTCGACCCGGACAATCTGCCATCGGCGGATGCCTCTTCGATGAATTTTGGCTCTGGATCGTCCAAACCCAAGGCGTGGAAGGAAATCTGGGGCGCGGGGCAGGGGATTGGCGCTGTCAAAGAGATCGGCGGCGCGGCCGACTTGGTGGACCGTATCGAGGCGGAGTATCGCGCCGCTGGCGCAAGGTTGGCAGCGGAGTTCGCACAGTGAGCACGGATACCCAAACCCTGAATGAGGACGCCGTTTGCCGCTGGTTGGAGGCGAACCTGCCGGGCTTTGCAGGGCCGTTGGAGGTCACGAAGTTTCGGGCCGGGCAGTCCAATCCGACATTCCTGCTTTCGACCCCGGCGCATGACTATGTGCTGCGCCGCAAACCCCCGGGGGTGCTGTTGAAATCGGCCCATGCGGTGGATCGGGAGTTTCGGGTGCAGAAGGCTTTGGCGGGCAGTCAGGTGCCTGTCGCTCGGATGCATCTGCTTTGCGAAGACGAGAGCGTCATCGGCTCGATGTTCTATGTCATGGACCATGTCCCGGGGCGCAACTTCAACGATCCCACGCTGCCGGAGCTCACCCCGGCAGAGCGTGGCGCGGTCATGGATGAGATGAATGGCGTGCTGGCCGCGCTGCATGAGGTCGATATCGACGCCGCGGGGCTGTCAGATTATGGCCCGCCCGGCAACTATTTCGAGCGGCAGGTGGCGCGCTGGTCGAAACAATACCGCGCGTCGGAGACCGAGCCGCAGCCGGATATGGATAGGCTGGTGCAGCGCCTCAGCGCCGAGCTGCCCGAGGAGGACGGGCAGCGGACGTTGGTGCATGGCGATTACCGGATCGACAATATGATCTTCGACACCCATGGCACCGCCTGCCGTGCGGTTTTGGATTGGGAACTGTCGACCATCGGCCATCCCTTTGCCGATCTCGCCGCCGTTATCATGCAGTGGCAGATGCCCGTGGGGGCCGAGGGGCGCGGCTTGGCCGGGGTGGACCGCAGGGCGCTTGGCCTGCCCAGCGATGCCGAATTCATCGCCGCCTATTGCCGCAGGCGCGGGCTGAAGGGCATCGACAACTTCGGCTATTACCTCGCCTTTTGCTTTTTCCGCATGGCGGCGATCATCCAAGGCGTGTTGAAACGCGCCTTGGAGGGCAATGCCTCAAACCCCGAATATGGGTTGAAATTAGGGCAATACGTCCCGGTTTTTGCGCGCCACGGGCTGGAGGCGCTGGATCGCGACCGCTGAGCGGGCGGCGGGGCGTTTGGCGCTTGAGCTTTGTGGTGAAAACCTGTTGCTAGGGCCGAAACACCCCGGCCCGAAAGGATGACCCATGACCAATGCTGCGCGGCAATTGCTTGATCTGTTGGATATCGAACAGCTTGAGGTCGATCTGTTTCGGGGCACGGGTGCTGGCGGTGAGACCTCAATGCGGATTTTCGGCGGTCATGTTATCGCGCAGGCGCTGATGGCGGCTTACCGGACGGTGCCAGACCGGGCCTGCCATTCGCTTCATGCCTATTTCATCCGGCCCGGCGACCCGAAAATTCCGGTGATCTATCAGGTCGATCGCGCCCGCGACGGGGGCAGTTTCACGACCCGGCGTGTGGTGGCGATCCAGCATGGCAAGCAGATCCTGAACCTCTCCGCCTCTTTTCAGGTCGAAGAGGAGGGGTTCGATTGGCAGCATGAGATGCCGCAGGTTTCGGCCCCTGAGAACTGGCCCGACCGGCCTGAATTGCGCGAGGCCTTTGCCGAGAAGCTGCCCGAGAAATACCGTGGGGACTTCCTGCGCGAGCGCCCCATCGAGATTCGCGAGGTCGAGCCGCGCGATTTCATGACGCCGGAAAAAGTGAGCGACCGCAACTATCTGTGGTTCCGCATGGGGGCCGCCGAAGGGCAAAACCCGGTGATGCAGCACGCGCTGCTGGCCTATGCCTCGGACATGAACCTGCTCGGCTCCTCTCTGCGGCCTCATGGGCTGACGTGGTTTCAAGGCAAGGTAATGACGGCCAGCCTTGATCACGCCATGTGGTTTCACGCGCCGATCCGCTTTGACGAGTGGCACCTCTATGCGCTCGACGCGCCCTTTACCGGGGGGGCGCGGGGGTTCAATCGTGGGATGATCTACAATCAAAACGGGCAATTGGTGGCGAGCGTGGCGCAGGAGGGGCTGCTGCGCCCGATCCGGCCCAAGGGTGAGAGCTAGGGGCCGCTAGCTTTCTTTCGCCGCCCCAAAGCGCCGGTTCAGCTTGCGCATTCCGCCGATCCAGCGGTCATAATCCTGCGCCTTGCCTCGCATATAGTCGCGCACCTGCGGATGCGGCAGCACCAGAAAGACCTCATCGCGGATCGCCTGCACGCAGGCTTCGGCCACCGGCTCAGGCTCCAACATGCCGTCAATCGCGGCGACATGGTCCTCCAGTCCGCGCATCATCTCGGTCCGGACCGCTTGCGGGCAGAGCACAGAGACCTTGATTCCGTCGTCGCCATAGCTCATCGCCAGCCATTCGGCGAGGCCGACGGCGGCGTGTTTTGTCACCCCATAGGGCGCCGCGCCGACCTGATTAAGCAGCCCCGCCGCCGAGGCGGTGTTGAGCAGATAGCCACCCCCGCGCGCCCGCATCAGCGGCACCAGATGCCGCGCTGCGCGGACATGGCTCATCAGGTTGATCTCCCAAATGCGCTGCCACTCGGCATCCGGGACTTCGACGCCGCCCTCGACCGAGATACCGGCGTTGGAGCAGAAAAGATCAATCGGCCCGATGTCACGTTCGACCGTGGCGATCAGCGGGACGATCTCCGCCTCGCGCGCGACATCGACGCGAAAGGCCGTGCCGCCGACCTCAGCCGCCGTCGCCTCGGCCCCCGCGCTGTCGATGTCTACACAGACGATATGCGCAGGCGCCTCCTCGGCAAAGCGCAGCGCCAAGGCCCGCCCGATGCCGCTGGCGGCCCCGGTGATGACGATGACGCGGCCCGCGAGCTCCATATCAGCTGTCGCTGCCAGAGCCGCGCGCGTTCGACGCCTGAAAGGCCTTCACCTCGGCCCGGGCGATCACCTGATGGTGCACTTCATCCGGCCCATCGGCAAAGCGCAGCGCGCGCTGCCACGTGTACATGCCCGAAAGCGGGCTCCACTGGCTCATCCCCATCGCCCCATGCACCTGCATGGAGGCGTCGATGATCTCGCAGGCCTTTTCCGGCACCAGCGCCTTGATCATGCTGACCCAGATGCGCGCCTCTTTATTGCCCAAGACATCCATCGCCTTGGCCGCTTTCAACACCATCAGCCGCATGGCTTCAATGTCGATCCGCGCGCGGCTGATCGTTTCCATGTTCTTGCCGAGGTCGATGATCTTCTTGCCAAAAGCCTCGCGCCCGAGCCCGCGTTCGATCATCAGGTCCAGCGCCTTTTCCGCCGCCCCGATCGAGCGCATGCAGTGGTGAATCCGCCCCGGCCCAAGCCGCACCTGACTGATCTCGAACCCACGCCCTTCGCCCCAAAGCACGTTTTCGCGCGGCACGCGCACATCGGTGAAACGGATATGCATATGCCCATGCGGCGCGTCATCATGGCCAAAGACATGCATCGGCCCGAGGATCTCCACCCCCGGCGTGTCCATGGGCACGAGGATCTGGCTCTGCTGGCGGAAAGTCTCGGCCTCGGGCGAGGTTTTCACCATGACAATCATGATCTTGCAACGCGGATCGCCCGCGCCGGAGATGTAGAACTTCTCGCCATTAATCACCCAATCGTCGCCATCCAGCACCGCGCTGGTCGAGATATTCCGCGCGTCCGAAGACGCCACATCCGGCTCTGTCATGGCAAAGGCCGAGCGGATTTCGCCCGCAAGCAACGGCTTCAACCAGCGCTCTTTCTGCTCAGGCGTGCCCACACGCTCCAACACCTCCATATTGCCGGTATCGGGGGCGGAACAGTTCAGGCTCTCCGGGGCCAGCGGGCTCTTGCCCAATTCGGCGGCGATATAGGCGTAATCAAGGTTCGCCAGCCCTTCACCGGTTTCGGCATTGGGCAGGAAGAAGTTCCACAATCCCGCCTCCCGCGCTTTTTGCTTGGCCCCGTCGAGCAATTCCAACTGACCGGGCGCATAGGACCAGCGGTCGGCGCGGCCTTCGCCAAGGCGAAAGAACTCCTCGGTGATCGGATCGACATTCTCACGGATGTGCTTGATGACCGCCGCCAGCAGTGGCTTGGCCTTCTCCGACATTTCGAGATTGTTCATATCCAAGGTCTGATCGATCATCCTATGCTCCCGGTGATGATGGTTCGCGGTGCTGCCCGGTTCCTCCACAGGCGGCCCTTTGGGGCGAGCCTATGCAATCGCCGCGGCCTTGCCAATCGCGGGCAGGGGGCGGCAGGCTTTACGCCGCGTCATTAAGCCGTTGAAACCCGCGCGCAGGCGCTTAGATCAGGCCTATGACAGATGCATTGATCAAAGACGTTCTCACCCGCACCCGCCGCATTGCGGTGGTCGGTGTTTCCCCCAATCCGGCGCGGCCCAGCCACTATGTCGCTGAATACCTTGCACAAAAAGGGTATGACGTGGTTCCGGTAAACCCGGTGCACGCGGGCAAGGAGGTCTTTGGCAAGACCATCGTCGCCACTCTGGCCGAGATCGACCCGCCGGTGCAAATGGTCGATATTTTTCGCCGGTCCGAGGATGTGCCCCCCGTCGTGGATGAGGCGCTAGAGGCTTTCCCCGAGCTTGAGACCATCTGGATGCAAATGGGCATCACCAATGCCGAAGCGGCGGCCAAGGCCGAAGCACGCGGCGTGGATGTGATCCAAGACCGCTGCCCCAAAATGGAAATTCCACGCCTTATGGGCTGATTATTTCCGGGCGGCCTTTTCGGCGATGCCGGAGGTCGATTGCCGCCGCGCCAACTCATCCAGCACATCGCTCAGCGGCACATCTCGGGCCGCCAGCATCACCAACAGGTGGTAGAGCACATCCGCGGCTTCCGAGGTCAGACCTTTGCGGTCATCCTTCACCGCCTCGATGATTGCCTCGACCGCCTCTTCGCCGAACTTTTCAGCGCATTTCTCTGGCCCCTTGGCCAACAGTTGCGCGGTCCAACTGCTTGAAGGATCAGCGTTTTTGCGGCTCAGAATGGTGGCGTATAGGTCATCGAGTGTCATGAAAGCCTCATCGGAATGCCAGCGGCAGCCATATGCTGTTTTGCCTCCTGCACGGTATATTCGCCAAAGTGAAAGATGGAGGCGGCCAGCACCGCCGAGGCGCCACCTTCGATCACCCCATCGACAAGATGATCCAAATTGCCGACCCCGCCGGAGGCGATCACCGGCACAGACACGGCATCAGAGATCGCGCGGGTCAGCGGCAGGTTGAACCCCTGTTTGGTGCCATCGCGGTCCATGGAAGTCAGCAGAATTTCACCTGCGCCCTTGGCGGCCACGGTGCGGGCGAATTCGACCGCATCGATGCCCGTGGGCTTGCGCCCACCATGGGTGAAAATCTCCCATTTGCCGGGGCTTACGGTCTTGGCGTCAATCGCGCAGACGATGCACTGGCTGCCAAAATGATCCGCCGCTTCGGCGATTACATCGGGGTTTGCCACAGCGGCGGAGTTGAAACTGACCTTATCGGCCCCCGCCAGCAGCAAGGCCCGCACATCCGCCACGGTCCGCACGCCGCCGCCCACGGTCAGCGGGATATAGCAATGCTCAGCGGTGCGGGTGACCAGATCGAACATCGTGCCGCGATTTTCATGGGTGGCGTGAATGTCGAGAAAACAAAGCTCATCCGCCCCCGCCGCATCATAGGCAATCGCGGCATCCACCGGATCGCCCGCATCACGCAGGCCGACGAAGTTCACACCCTTGACCACACGGCCATCGGCCACGTCGAGACAGGGGATGATGCGGGTCTTTAGCATGGCTCAGCCCTTCAACATCTTCATGGCTTCGGCCAGATCAATCGCGCCATCATAAAGCGCGCGCCCCGAGATCGCGCCCTCGATGACCCCGGTGTCCCGCAACGCGCCCAAGTCTTCGAGCGATGACACCCCGCCCGAGGCAATCACCGGGATCGAAACGGCCCGCGCCAGATCGGCTGTCGCTTCCACATTCGGCCCGCCCATCGCGCCATCGCGCATGATGTCAGTGTAGATGATCGCGGCCACACCTGCGTCCTCAAAGGATTTCGCGAGGTCGGTGGCCATGACATCGGTCTCCGTCGCCCAACCTTTGGTCGCGACCTTTCCATTCCGTGCGTCGATCCCCACAGCAACTTGCCCGGGAAAGGCGCGCGCCGCCTCGCGGACCAGTTCGGGGTTCTCAACCGCCACGGTGCCCAGAATGACCCGCGCGAGCCCCTTATCCAACCAGCCCTCGATCGTCGCCATATCGCGAATGCCACCGCCCAATTGCGCAGGCACCTTGCAGGCTTTCAAAATCGCCTCTACCGGGGCGGCGTTCACCGGGGTCCCGGCAAAAGCGCCATTAAGGTCAACAAGATGCAGCCAATCACAGCCCGCTTCAACAAAGCTAAGCGCCTGTGCGGCGGGATCGTCGTTAAAAACGGTGGCGCGGTCCATGTCGCCATGCACAAGGCGCACGGCCTGACCGTCTTTGAGATCGATAGCGGGGTAAAGGATCATGGCCGGGCCCTTGTTAGAGAAGTCGCTTTCCTTTTGCACGTCGCCAGGGATTTTGCAACGCGACCCGAGGTCAGTCTTGCCCGATTGAAAGTTGTGGCTAACACTAAAGCCAGATCGGGAGGAGAGATCATGAAACAGCTTTTTGCAGCGGCCCTTCTGGGCCTTGGCCTGACCGGCGCCGCCCATGCCGCGGATCCGGCAGTCGGTACTTGGAAAACTCAAGTGGATGACGGCGCCTATGCCCATGTCAAAATGGCCCCTGCGGCGGGGCGATCTGCGGCACCATCGCGCGCACCTTCAACGGCAGCGGCGAGTATAAATCTCCCAATATCGGCAAAACGCTCGTCATCGACATGAAGCCTCAGGGCGGCGGCAAATACGCCGGTAAGGTTTGGCGTCCGTCAAACGGCAAAATCTACATCGGGAAGATGAATGTCTCAGGCAACTCGCTGAAACTCTCGGGCTGCGTCGCGGGCGGGCTGATCTGCTCGAAACAGACCTGGGCGCGCATCAAGTAAGGGCAGTTCACCTCTGCCAAGGTCGGAAGGCGCGGGGCAAGACCTTCGCGCCTTCTTTGCCTTTTGCGTGAGGAAAGCGCATCGCAGAGGTATTTGTAAAAGGATGAAGTTGAAGAGGAACTTTCTTCATCTTCATCCTTTCTTAAATACCTTCCGACGTTTCAACAGGCGCGGGTTAAGGCGCCCAAGTCAGGAAGTTCGAGATCAGCCGCAGGCCGGTGGTTTGGCTTTTCTCCGGGTGAAACTGCATGCCCAGCATCGTGTCGCGGCCGATGATCGCCGTGACTTCGCCGCCGTAGTCGACATGGGCCAGACGTTCGGCGGGGTCGGCGACGGCCATGTGATAGCTGTGCACGAAATAGGTGTGATCGCCGGTTTGCAGCCCGTCGAAGACCGCGTGGTCGTGATCGATCACCAAGTCGTTCCAGCCCATATGGGGGACTTTGAGCTTCGGGTCTTTCGGGGTGATCTGGGTCACCTCGCCACCGATCCAGCCCAAACCGGGGGTGTCTTCATATTCGCGGCCCATGCTGGCCATCAGTTGCATGCCGACGCAGATGCCGAGGAAGGGGCGGCCCTTTTCCTCGACCGCCTCGACCATCGCATCATAGAGACCGCCAGCCCCTTTCAGGGCGGCCATACAGGCCGGAAAAGCGCCATCGCCGGGCAGGACCAGACGGTCGGCGCGGGCCACGACCTCGGCCTCCGAGGTCACGATGACTTCGCCTGCGTCGTGCTCGCGGGCCATACGCTCGAAGGCTTTATGCGCGGAGTGCAGGTTGCCGGATTCGTAGTCGATGATCGCTGTCAGCATTGGCTTACAAGGCACCCTTGGTCGAGGGGATGGCGTCCGCTTTGCGCGGGTCGGTCTCGACCGCTTCGCGCAGGGCGCGGGCGACGGATTTGAAAGCGGCTTCGGCGATGTGGTGGCTGTTGAACCCGTGGAGCGCGTCGACATGTAGGGTGATGCCGCCGTGGGTGCTGAGCGCTTGGAAGAACTCGCGGACCAGTTCGGTGTCGAACTTGCCGATGCTGCTGGTGGGGAAATCCACGTTCCAGATCAGGAAGGGCCGCGCAGAGAGGTCGAGCGCGCAGCGGATCTGCGCGTCGTCCATCGCCAGCAAGCAGGAGCCGTAGCGGCGGATGCCGCGTTTGTCGCCGAGCGCTTGGGTCAGTGCTTGGCCCAGGGTGATGCCCACATCTTCGACGGTGTGATGGTCGTCGATGTGCAGATCGCCCTTGGCACGCACCTTGATGTCGATCAGCGAGTGGCGCGAGAGTTGGTCGAGCATATGGTCAAAAAAGCCGACGCCGGTTTCATTGTCATAGCTGCCGGTGCCGTCGAGGTTGATCTCGAGCGTGATGTCGGTTTCGGCAGTGGTGCGGGTCAGGGTGCTGCGACGCATGGGGCATCTCCGAAGGCAATTGCTGCGCCCTTATAACAGGGCCTGCCGCCGCGCCAAGCCCAAGCGGTGAAACGCCGTTAGGCACGGGCAGCGCGATCGGGGATTGCGGGGGCAGGGCCCATATGTCAGCTTGAACCAAATCCCAGAAAGAGGCGCGACATGACCACCTGCGTATTCATCCAGATCCGCTGCCGACCGGGCACGACCTATCGTGTGGCCGAAGAGATCGCCCTGCGCGAAATCCATTCCGAACTTTATTCCACCTCAGGCGAATATGATCTTTTGATGAAGCTTTATATTCCGAAGGGCGAAGATGTGGGCGTCTACATCAATGACAATCTGTTGGACATCGAAGGCATCGAGCGGTCTTTGACCACGATGACCTTCAAGGTCTTTTGAGGTGGCGCGCCAGCTCATCCTGACAGCAGCCGTCTGTTCTGCTTTGTCGATCGCCGCGCTCGTGGCCTTTCCCGGCAGGGCCACGGCGGGTACGCGGGTCTATGAGGGGCGCGAAGCCGCGGCCCTGCGCTGTGCCAATACGCTGGCGCTGACGGCCGTGGCACTTTCCGCGGCGGAGTTGATTGGCGAGGGGGAGAAGAATGTGATGCTGGGCGTGACCGTGCGCATTCTCGACCGCCACGTTGAGGGGACCTGGGCGCAGAAACGTGCCGCGATGGAGGTGATGCGCGACCGGCGCAGCGTGCCTGACACGCTTGAGGATTACCGCCGCATCGCCGAACGCTGTTTGGTGCAATTCCCCATCAACTGAATGCGTAAACCCGCCCATGAGGCGGGTTTTTCTTGAGGCGATTGCCTTGTCGTCAATGGGCGGCGGAGACGGAGGGTTTCTCGGTCGGGGGGGTGTCGAGCTTGACCTTCTGCCGCATCGCGACGCGACGAATGGCGCGGTCGAATGTTTTTCTGACCCGCTGAGTGCGGCTGGCATTGGGCTGGATCGGGCCACCGACGGAGAGCATCACTGCCATCGGGCTGTTGTCGTCATGGCGCAGGTCCATGCCGTCCAGCTCCCCTTGGATGAGCACCTCGATCTCGGGCCAAGCGGGCAGGCTGTCACCTGTCACGATGCACAGCAGCGTGCCGGATCCGTTATGGGTCATCAGCAGTTGGGGGCAATCGACCACGCGCGCGATGGCCTCGGCCGCAGCAGCGATGGCGCGGGCGAATTCGGCAGTGTTGCAGGTCGCGTAAAGCTCATCGATGTGTTCGATTTTTGCCGCGAAAACCTGACAGATATCAAGGTGTTGGCGTGAAAGCTGCGACAGGTAATTGCCCAAGGAGAAGGGCAGCACCAATTGATCGACCCCATTGATATGCACAGGATCCGCCAGCGCGAAATCGTGGACACCGGGCTCGCCCACGTCTTTCAAATGCTGCGGATCAAGGCGCGGGGCGCGCTGGGTGTTCTCCAGCATCCGCTCGGCGATATGCACGCGGGTTGCAATGTCCTTCACGTCAAAAGGTTTGGTCACATAGTCGTTGGCCCCGGCGGCAAAGGCGCTTTCGATCGCAGTCGCGTCGGCGCGTGAGGTCACCATCAGGATCGGCGTGTCCTGATAGGCTTCCAGCGTGCGGATGCGGCGGCATAGGGTGATGCCGTCCATCTCGGGCATCTCGATGTCCAAGAGCAGGCAGTCGAAATGTTCTTTAGTGGTTTCGAGCAGTTCCAGAGCGGCAGTGCCGGAGGCGGCCAATGTCAAATGGGGGTAATCGGCTTCGCGGAAAACAACGGGCAGCAATTCGCGGATAAATGGGTCATCGTCGACAGCAAGAATTTTCATTTTTGGCACCTCTTTCGTGGGGCAGACGGGCAGTCCGGGTGTCTTTATAATCTGTTCATATCTAGTCGTATAAACCCGGCGAAATTGTGACGCTTTTGCACCAATACCTTGTGCCGTTGCATAAATTATTAACCATATTTTGAAGCCTCGCGAAACCATTGAATTGGCGAAGAGAGATGGCCGTGGCCCCTTGCTTTCCCGCATTACGGGAGGTGATTGCGTGGAAATTGTGCAGGCTTTCAGGCGCTATTGGGCGCGTGAGGGTGCGAAATCGGGGCGAGAATTTGCGGTTCTTGTGATCGCGCGAATTTCGCGCTGCGACTCGCTGGCCAAAAATGAGCGGTCGGGGGAATTTTATCGGCTGTGGTGCGTAACGCCCAGTTGACGCTTTGCCTGTCGCGCGCTCAACTGCGGCGCGATACGTGAAGAGGATGAGTTAAATGCGTTTGCCCGATGATGTTTTGGCGGAATTCTTGTTGCCCACGCGAGAGCTTAGGGAGGATCTGCCGTTCTTCACCAAGGTGCTGGGCATGCGGCTTGAGACGATCTTTCCCGCGGATGATCCTTCGGTGGCCAGTTTTTCGGGCCATGGGGTGCGGGTGAGGCTTGAGCGGGGGGCGGATGTGGCACCGGGGCATCTGCGCCTGCTGACCGATGCGCCCGACAGTATCGCAGAGGGGCAGCGGCAGTTGACCGCGCCCAATGGCACGAAGATCGAGATCCTGCCGCGCAGCCCGCGCGTGGACCAGCCCGAGACACAGCATGAGTTCGCCGTGCGGCGGCTGGCGGACGAGGCCCCATGGGTGATCGGCCGCGCGGGGATGCATTACCGCGATCTCATCCCGTCGCGGCTCGGCGGCTCAATCATCGCCAGCCACATCCGCATCCCCGACGGCGGCCCGGTGCCGGACATGGTGCATTACCACACCGTTGGCTTCCAACTGATCTATTGCTACCGGGGCTGGGTTGATGTGCTTTACGAGGAACAGGGCGATGTGATCCGGCTCCATGCCGGGGATTGCGTGACCCAGCCGCCGGGCATCCGCCATCGCGTTGTCGAAGCCTCGCCCTCGATCGAAGTGATCGAGATCGGCGTTCCTGCGGAACATGTCACCACCATCGACCACGAGATGACCCTGCCGAACGGCAAAGGCGATCCGGCACGCGAATGGGACGGCCAGACTTTCGTGCATCACGTGAAGGAGGGGGCCGAGTGGCAGCCCTTCCGTATTCCGGGCTTCGTCGCGCGCGACACCGGGATCACCAAGGGCACCAAGGGCGTGGCCGGCATTCAGGTGGCGCGTTTCGACGGTGGCACGCCGCCGCCCGCGAAGCACGACGCGGACATTCACTTCAGCTTCGTCATGGAAGGCAGCATGACCCTGAACGCCGAAGGGCAGGAGCCGCGCCAATTGGAGGCAGGCGATGCCTTCGTCATCCCGCCGGGCATGGTGGCGCAATATAGCGAGTGCTCGCCCGACCTTGAATTGCTCGAAGCCGGGCTGCGCGGTGATTTCTCGACGACGCTCTTAGCCTAGTCGCGCGGCCACTTCGGCCTGCACCTTCTCGGCTGCGGCCTCTTTCACGGGGCCGTAGCCGCGGATTTCCATCGGCGCGGAAAGCACCGCCAGCGCCGCATCATGGGGCAGGGCGGGGGCCTTTGCCATGACCTCCTCGTACCAGCCGATCAGACCGACCTCGAGCTTGCGGTCGGCACCGTAGCTGAACGGGTCAGCCCATGTGCCGCGCAGCGGTTTCATCGCCGCCAGAAGGTCGAAGGCGCGGCCCATCCAGGGGCCGAACTTGCGCTTGTTGGGGCGTCCGCGTCCGTCTTTGCCGGTGGGCCAAGCGGGCGGGGCAAGGTGGTAGTGCACCTTGTAGTCGCCCTCGAAGGTATCGGCGATACGCTCCTCGAAACCGCTTTGCCGGTGCAGGCGTGCGACCTCGTATTCGTCCTTGTAGGCCATCAGCTTGAACAGCGATTTCGCCGCCGCGCGCATCAAGTCGTCGGAACCTTCGGGCAGCTTGCCCACCAGCGCATCGAGCTTCGCCTTGTAGCGCTGGGCATAGGCGGCGTTCTGGTAGCCGGTAAGGAATTCCATACGCCGCGCGATCAGGCCTTCGACACTGTCGTCGGGCGCAGGCGCGGGGGCGAAATGCGCCTCGATCGCCTGCGGGTTGCCCGCCATGACCCGGCCAAAGCCAAAGGCGGCGCGGTTCTTGTCCGGAACAACACCGTTCAATTCGATTGCCTGCTCAAGCGCTGTGAGCGAGACCGGCACGAGACCCTTCTGCCAAGCGAACCCCAGCATCATCACATTGGCAAAGACCGCGTCGCCCATCAGCTTCTCGGCCATTGCGTTGGCGTCGAAAGCGGCAAGGTTCTCGGCCCCCACGGCCTGCGCGATCACCGCCTCGCGGTCGTCGATGCGCAACTCGGCGTCGCGGTTCAGCACCAAATCGCCCGTGGGCATCTCGGCGCGGTTCAACACGATCCGGGTGCCGCGCCGGTAATGGGCCGAAGCCTTGGGCGCGGAGCTGACCACCATGTCGCAGCCGATCACCGCATCGGCGCCGCCCTGATCGATGCGCACCTGATGCACCTCCTCGGGGCGTTTCGCCAGACGAACATAGCCCAGCACGGTGCCGAACTTCTGCGCGAAACCGGTGAAGTCGAGCACGCTGGAGCCCAGCCCCTCGAGATGCGCGGCCATGGTGATGAGCGCGCCCACGGTCACCACGCCGGTGCCGCCGACGCCGGTCACCAGCAGGTTGAAGGGTTGGTCGAGCTTGGGCAACTCCGGCATCGGCAACTGCGCCGAGAGCCCCGCCACGTCCAGCCCCGCGCCCGAGCGTTTGCGGCGGCTGCCGCCCTCGACCGTTACGAAGGAGGGGCAGAAGCCGTTAAGGCAGGAGTAATCCTTGTTGCAGGTGGACTGGTTGATCTGACGCTTGGTGCCGAACTCGGTCTTCTTGGGCTCGACGCTGAGGCAGTTCGACTCGAGGCTGCAATCGCCGCAGCCCTCGCAGACCAGATCGTTGATCATCACGAATTTCTTCGGGTCGTCCATCAGCCCGCGCTTGCGCTTGCGGCGCTTCTCGGTGGCGCAGGTCTGTTCGTAAATCAGCACGGTGACGCCCGGGATGTCGCGCAGCTCGCGCTGCACGCGGTCGAGATCGCCCCGGTGGTCGAATGTGGTGCCCTCGGGGAAGTCGTCCTTGGGCAGCAGTTCGGGCCGGTCCGAGACCAGCGCGATGCGTTCCACCCCCTCGGCGCGGCAGGCCTGCGCGATGGCGGCGACGGAGACGGGGCCGTCCACCGGCTGGCCGCCGGTCATCGCCACCGCGTCGTTGTAGAGGATCTTGTAGGTGATGTTGGTCTTCGCCGCGACCGCCTGTCGGATCGCCAGCGAGCCGGAGTGATACCAGGTGCCCTCGCCAAGGTTCTGGAAGACGTGCTTGTTCCCGTTAAACATCGAAGTCGCGATCCACGGCACGCCTTCGCCGCCCATCTGGGCGAAACCCGCCGTCTCGCGGTCCATCCAGGAGGCCATGACATGGCAGCCGATGCCGGAGTTCGCCTTCGACCCCTCTGGCAGCTTGGTGGAGGAGTTATGCGGGCAGCCGGAGCAGAAATAAGGGGTGCGGGTGGCGCCCGGGACGTTCAGCAGCACGGGGGGCTGGTCGGTCAGCGCGCGGGCTTTTTCGAGCAGCTTCTCTTCGGGGAAGAAGGCATTGAGGCGCGCGGCGATGATCGGCACCAGCTTCAGCGGCGACAGCTCCCCGGTCCAGGGCACCAGTTCTTCGAGGTTCTCGTCATGTTTGCCGACCATCCGCGCGGGCTTGGAGCCGGGCCAGTCGTAGAAGGCCTCCTTGAACTGGCTTTCGATGATGCCGCGTTTCTCTTCGATCACAAGCACTTCGCGCTTGCCCTTCACGAAGTCGAGCGCGTCGTCCAGCGCCAGCGGCCAGACCATGCCGATCTTGTAGATGTCGATGCCCAGACGGCGGCAGGCGGCCTCGTCGAGGCCCAGAAGCCGCAGCGCCTCCATCGTGTCGAGATGGCCCTTGCCGGTGGTGACGATGCCGAAGGAGACGTCTTGCGTGTCGTATATATGCCGGTCGATCGGGTTGGCGCGCATGAAGGCCTGCACCGCGTCGAGCTTGTGGTGCAGCCGCGTCTCGATCTCGGGCGAGGGGAGGTCGCCAAGCCGCACATGGAGCCCGCCCGGCGGCGCGGTGTAGTCGGGTTGTTTGAACACGCGGTCCGGCGTTAGTTCCACGGAGGCGCCGCTCTCCACGGTTTCCGAGATCGCCTTGAAGCCAACCCATGTGCCCGAGAAACGCGACAGCGCGATGCCGTATTCGCCGAAGGCTTGATATTCGGCGACGGAAGCCGGGTTCAGCGTCGGCATGAACCACGACATGAAGCCCACGTCGGACTGGTGCGGCATCGACGACGACACACAGCCGTGGTCGTCGCCCGCTACAACTAGCACGCCGCCTTTGGGCGCGGAGCCATAGGCGTTTCCGTGTTTCAGCGCGTCGCCCGAGCGGTCCACCCCCGGGCCCTTGCCGTACCACATGGAGAAGACGCCCTCGACCTCCGCCTGCGGGTCGAGATGGGCCTGCTGCGCGCCCAAGACCGCGGTGGCGCCGAGGTCTTCGTTCACCGCCGGAAGGAATTTTGCGCCCGCCTCGGCTACGCGGTCCTTGATGCGCCAGTATTCCAGATCGAGCCCGCCTAGAGGCGAGCCACGGTAGCCTGAGACGAAACCGGCGGTATTTAACCCCGCTGCGCGATCACGCCGGGCCTGATCCAGCATAATGCGCACCAGCGCCTGTGTCCCGGTCAGGAACACGCGACCTTCGGTCTGATCATAGCGGTCATCAAGTTTATAAGTGGTAAATTCGCGCGGTTGTTCTGTCATGGGGGTCTCCTCATTGGGAAGTATACCGCAGGATGCGCGAATTTTTGCACCAATTTTGCTGGCTTTGTCGTGGCCGAGCGGATAAATTATCCGGAAGAACTTTTTAGAATGAAAGATTTACCCAATGAACGAAATGTATGCGACGGACCGGCAGCTTGTCTTCCTGCTCCAGCAGGATTCGCGCCTGCCCAACGCACAACTGGCCGAAAAGCTGAACATATCCGCTTCCGCCTGCTGGCGGCGGGTCAAGGCGTTGGAGCAGGCGGGGGTGATCAAACGCTATGCCGCTGTAGTCGACCCCAAGGCGATGGGGCTGGGCTTCGAGGCAATGGTGCATGTGCATCTGACCCGGCATGACGCCTCGGCCCTCGCCAGCTTTATCCGCGCGATCCAAAGCCGGACGGAGGTGACGGAATGTTTCGCCACCACGGGCCAAGCGGATTATCACCTGCGCGTGCTGTGCCGTGATATCGACGCCTATAACGCCTTTTTGGAGAGCTTTCTGTTCCTGCATCCTGCGGTCAATTCGGCCACGACGAATGTGATCCTGCGGCAGATCAAATCCGACGCGCCGATTACTGGTTGAGGCGATCAGGGCAGCGTTTTCTGCGTTGGACATTTGCCGCATGCGTGCTTCATAAAGCAGCAGAGATCACACCCGAAGGAGAGACCCATGATGAGAACCCGTGCCGCCGTTGCCGTGGAAGCCGGCAAACCGCTTGAAATCATGGAGGTGAACCTCGAAGGCCCGAAACGGGGCGAGGTCTTGGTCGAGATCAAGGCGACCGGCCTGTGCCATACCGATGAGTTCACCCGCTCGGGCGACGATCCCGAAGGCATCTTCCCCGCCATCCTCGGCCATGAGGGCGCAGGCGTCGTGCTGGAAGTGGGCGAGGGCGTCACCACGCTGGAGCCGGGCGATCACGTGATCCCGCTCTACACCCCCGAATGCCGGGAGTGCGAATATTGCCTGAGCGGTAAGACCAACCTGTGTCAGGCGATCCGCGTGACCCAAGGTCAAGGCAAGCTGCCCGACGGCACGACCCGTTTCTCGATGCTGGATGGCACGCCGATCCACCACTACATGGGCTGTTCGACCTTCGCCAATCACACCGTGGTGCCCGAAATCGCGCTGGCCAAGGTGCGCAAGGACGCGCCTTTTGACAAGATTTGCTACATCGGCTGTGGCGTCACCACGGGCATCGGTGCCGTCATTAACACCGCCAAGGTTGAGCTTGGCGCGCGCTGCGTGGTCTTTGGGCTTGGCGGCATCGGTCTGAACGTCATTCAGGGCCTGCGCATGGCCGGGGCGGATCAGATCGTGGGCGTCGACCTTAATGACGACAAGGAAGAGGCCGCGCGTTACTTCGGCATGACCGATTTCGTGAACCCCTCGAAAGTTGACGGCGATCTGGTCGGGCATCTGGTTGAACTGACCAAGGGCGGCGCCGATTACTCCTTTGACGCCACGGGCAACACCAAGGTGATGCGCGACGCGCTGGAATGCGCGCATAAGGGCTGGGGTGAGAGCATCATCATCGGCGTGGCACCCGCGGGGGCCGAGATTTCGACGCGGCCTTTCCAACTGGTCACCGGTCGGGTCTGGCGCGGCACCGCCTTTGGCGGGGCCAAGGGGCGGACGGATGTGCCCAAGATCGTCGATTGGTACATGAACGGCAAGATCGAGATCGACCCGATGATCACCCATAAACTGACTTTGGATCAGATCAACGAAGGCTTCGATCTGATGCACAAGGGTGAATCGATCCGCGCAGTCGTCGAGTTTTAAGCGTTGGGCTGGAGGGCTGCGCGCTCTCCAGCCTAGACCTCTGCCGCGAGGGAGAGGAACAGGTCGACATCCATATAGGTCTCGACATGATCGGCCAGCGCGTCCAGCGCCTCTTCCACGCCGGTTTCAAAATCCAGCGATGAGGTGACGCCGAAGCCGCCAAGATAGGCGCGGCGGAAGGCATCCGAGCTGAAAATCCCGTGCATATAGCAGCCCTGCACCCGGCCCGAAGGGGAGGCCGCGCCCTCGGGCGTGCCGTCGAAGCTGAGCCACGCGCGGGCGCAATCTGGGCCGGTGGTTTCTCCGATATGGATCTCATAGCCAGTGAGGGCGGTGCCGCTGGCCGGGTGCTGGCCGCGTTTTTCCGATAGATGCTTGAGCGGGGCCATCATGGTTTCCACATCCAGATGCCCCAGCCCGGCCACCCGCGCCGCCGGGCCTTCGATCCCCTCGGGGTCGGTGATGGTCTTGCCCAGCATCTGATAGCCGCCGCAAAGCCCCAGCACATGACCACCGCGCCGGATATGGGCGGCAAGGTCGATGTCCCACCCCTCGGCCCGGAAGGCTTCGAGGTCGGAGATCGTGGATTTACTGCCGACCATGAGCACCAGATCGGCCTCGGCGGGCATAGGGCTGCCCGGCATGATCATCCGCAGGTCGACGCCCGGCTCGGCGGCCAGCGGGTCGAGGTCATCGAAATTGGCGATCCGGGGCAGGCGCGGCACGGCGATAACACAGCCCGACCCGCCCGAGCGGGCGCGGGCGGGCAGGTCCATCACGTCTTCGGCGGGCAGGCGGTGGGCGGCATCGAACCACGGAATTACCCCAAGGCTCGGCCAGCCGGTACGCGCGGCGATGTCATCGCGCCCTGCGTCAAAGAGGCTGCGGTCACCGCGGAATTTGTTCACTGCAAAGCCGCGGATCAGCGCGTTGTCTTCGGCACCAAGCACGGCCTGTGTGCCGACGATTTGCGCGATCACCCCGCCGCGGTCGATATCGCCCATCAGCACCACCGACACCCCGGCGGCGCGGGCAAAGCCCATATTGGCGATGTCGCCCGCCCGCAGGTTCGTCTCAGCCGGAGAGCCCGCGCCCTCGATCACGATCAAGTCGCAGCTTTCGGCCAAACGGTGAAAAGATTGCAGCACCGCGGGCATCAGGCTGGCTTTGTTGCGGCCAAATTCCCGCGCCTCTTGCTGACCTGCGATCCTGCCCTGCACCACCACCTGCGCGCCGGTGGCGCTCTGGGGTTTCAGCAGCACCGGGTTCATATCCGTATGCGGGGCCACGCCCGCCGCGCGGGCCTGCAACGCCTGCGCGCGGCCAATCTCGCCCCCGTCTTCGGTGACGGCGGCGTTGTTGGACATGTTCTGCGGTTTGAAAGGGCGAACACGCAGGCCACGCCGGGCGCAGGCGCGGATCAATCCGGCGACGATCATCGACTTGCCGACATTGCTGCCGGTGCCCTGGATCATAATGGCTTTGGTCATGTCTGCTTGCCCTTGGTTTCGCGCAAATTGGCGCAAATCAGGGGCAGGGGAAAGCCCATCGCCGAGGGGCAGACACAAAAAAACGCAGCCCGAAGGCTGCGTCAATTGCGCCGCTTGGCGAATATGTCTTAGGCGGCTTCGGCCTGAAGCGCGGCATTGCGGCGCTCGGATTCTTCACGCGACAGGGCGACGGAGGTCCGCACGCCTTTGCCGACGAATTCCATCAAGCCTTCGACGACCCGCTCGTTGGGGTCGATACCGGCACAGCTCAGAACCTCGCGGCCATCGCGCGAGCGGGCCCAGCGGGCGATCTGTTCAGGGCCGTTGCCATATTTCTTGTCATCGGCAATTGCGTCATCCAAAGCAGCTAGCACCACAGCAGCAAAGAGCTTGCGTGCGCGGTTGCCTTGCTCGTTGTTGAAAGCGGTGCCATCAACGAAATCTTTCATCTCGTCGTCCTTTCGATTATTCTTGCTCTTGTCATTCGGGCGTGGAGGCCCTTATGACGGATATCTTTTGATTCGGATACCTCTATTTAGCATACCACCCATGCAGCTTGCGCATATCTAGTTGTTGCGGCAGCGGAGAATAACGCCTGCTTGCAGGGAACCATCCCTCCCGATATAGACCCGGACATCATATCATCAACCTTATGTCGTGGTTTTGTCACATGCCCAAGATTAACGGAAACGAGATCCGCCCCGGAAACGTCCTTGAACATAACGGTGGCCTCTGGGCGGCTGTGAAGGTCGATCACGTGAAGCCCGGCAAGGGCGGCGCCTTTGCCCAAGTCGAGATGCGCAACCTGCGCAACGGCTCCAAATTGAACGAACGCTTCCGTTCCGCCGATAAGGTCGAGCGCGTGCGTTTGGAGCAAAAAGACCAGCAATTTCTGTATGAAGACGACGGTATGCTGGTGGTGATGGACACCGAAACCTATGAGCAGGTGCAGCTGGATGCCGAGCTTTTGGGTGACACACGTCCCTTCCTTCAGGACGGCATGATGATCGTGGTCGAGTACCATGAGGCCGAGGCGCTGAACGCGCGTCTGCCGCAAAAAGTGGTCTGCAAAATCGCCGAGACAGAGCCGGTCGTCAAAGGCCAAACAGCGGCGAATTCTTTCAAGCCTGCTATCTTGGAAAACGGTGTAAAGATTTCCGTCCCCCCCTTCGTGGGCCAAGACGAAGACATCGTGGTGAACACCGAAACCATGGAATATGTCGAACGCGCCTGACGCGACGTCATCCAACGTAAGCTAAATCAGCCCCGGTTTTGCCGGGGCTTTTTGTTGTTCTGGCGCGCTCAGGCGGCAGGGCCGGGCCAAGTGACCTGCGCATCACCGGCCTGCATCGGGCCTTTGGCGCGGTCGAACCGCAGATGCGCCAAAGCCTGACCGCCCGCTTGGGTGTAGAGCGTGCCCGCGGGTTTCCCCTCTGCCGTGATTGCCGTGCCGGGGGCGGCGCTGCCGCTGACCTCGACCCGGGTCAGCCCTTTGCGCAACTCGGTCTTGTGTTTCATCCGGGCGGTCACCTCTTGGCCGACATAGCAGCCTTTGCGGAAATCCAGCCCGTTGATCCGATCAAACCCCGCCTCAAGGATAAAGGTATCGGGGGTGAGTTCGATCCCCGTCTCGGGGATCAGATGCGCCACGCGCAGGGCGTCCCAATCGGTCGCGTCCTCGGTTTGCGGCGTGTCGCGATAGGCGCGCCAGCCCATTTCGGGATGCCGCGGATCGGCTAAGGCGTCGTCGGGTACAGGCCCGGTGCCGCGGTGCAGGTGCAGATCGCTGGGGGTGATCGTTACCTTGGCGCGCAGTTTATACATCGACAGCCGCTGGTTCAGCATATCGCCAAGGCTTTCATCCACGTCCAGCAGAACGTCATCGCCATCGGCGATCAGAAAGAAATCGGCCATATATTTGCCCTGCGGCGTCAGCAGGGCGGCATAGACCGGGCCTTGGTCCAGTTTGCCGACGTCATTGGTCACGATTCCTTGCAGAAAGTCGCGGGTGTCGGGGCCGGAGAGGCGCAGAATGCGGCGCGGGGTCATGCGGGTGTCCTTTGATTGCTGGCCATGACATATAACCTGTCAAAGCCATCCAAAAGGGGCAACCATGCGCGCGCCGATCTCTGTCGTCATTCCCAGCCTCAACGCGGCCACGGCGCTGCCCGCTTGCCTCGCCGCGCTCGTCGAAGGTTTGCAGGCCGGGCTGATCCGCGAGGTGATCTTGAGCGATGGGGGCTCCACGGATGGCACGCGTGCGCTGGCCGAAGGCTGGGGGGCTGAGGTCGTCTCGGGCGCGCCCTCGCGGGGCGGTCAGTTGCGGCGTGGGTGTGATGCAGCGCAGGGCGCATGGCTCTTGGTGCTGCACGCTGACACGGTGCTGGCCCCGGGCTGGAGCGATGCGGTGCAGGATCACATGGCGCACAGGGCCGAAGGGGCGGGGTGGTTCCGCCTGCGCTTCGATCAGCGCGGTTTGGCGCCACGGTTGGTCGCGGGCTGGGCGAACCTGCGCAGCGGTCTTGGCCTGCCCTATGGCGATCAGGGGTTGCTGTTGCCCCGCGCGCTTTATGACGCGGTGGGCGGCTATCCCGATCAGCCGCTGATGGAGGATGTTGCGCTCGCCCGCGCCCTGCGCGGTCGCTTGACCCGGCTCAATGGCGTCGCCGTGACCAGTGCTGAGAAATACCGCCGTCAGGGCTGGCTGCGGCGCGGGGGGCGCAATCTCTGGACACTGACCCGCTATGCGATGGGGGCCAGCCCCGAGGCGCTCGCCGAAAGCTACCGGCGTTCGTGAAAGGGGCGCGGGTTTCCCCACGCCCCGCGCATTCAGTTAAAGAACGCCGCCCCGATCCGTTGGAGCAGATTGGGCTGGCGCGCCTTTTCGCGGCGTTTCTTCGCGGAGAGGGCGCTGAGGCCGCGGGCATCCGATACGGTTTTTCCGTCGCGATATTGCAGGCGGTAGAGATCGGCATAGATGCCGCCGCGCTCCATCAGCTCGTCATGGGTGCCCTCATCGGTGACGCGGCCCCGGTCCATAACCACGATCTTATCCGCGCTGCGGATGGTCGACAGCCGGTGCGCGATGACGATGGTGGTGCGCCCTTTGGCGAGGCGATCGAGCGCGTCCTGCACGACCTGTTCCGATTGCGCATCCAAGGCGCTGGTGGCCTCATCCAGAAGCAGGATCGGCGTGTCGCGCAGCAGGGCGCGGGCGATGACCACGCGCTGGCGCTGCCCGCCCGACAGGGCCGAGCCGCGTGGCCCCACGCGGGTTTCCAGCCCCTGTTCCAACTGCGGCAGGAAGTCCGCCACATGGGCGGCTTTCAGCACACGGTCGAGCTCTTCATCGGTGACATTCTCTCGGCCCAGCACGATGTTCTCGCGCAGTGTTTCATCGAACAAAAGCGCTTCCTGCGTCACGACAGAGAAGAGGCCGCGCAGGTCCGGTATGGTCATCGCGCTGGTGTCGACCCCGCCGATCCGCACGCTGCCGCTTTGTGGATCCACCAGCCGGGTGAGCAGGTTGAAGATGGTCGATTTCCCCGCCCCCGAGGCCCCGACCAACGCGGTCGTCTGGCCCGCTTTCGCGGTCAGGTCCAAGCCGTTCAACACCTTCGTGTCGCCATAGGAGAGCGAGACATCCGTCAGGGTCACATCGGGCGGGCCATCGGGCGCGGCCTGCGCTTTGTCCGGGCTGCGCAGATGCAGGGGCGCGTCGAGCAATTCCTTGATCCGTTCCAGCGCGGCGGCGGCCATCTGCCATAGGCCGCTGATCGCACCAAGTCGGCGCAGGGGGGAGAACATGAACCCCAGCGAGGTGAAGAAGGTCATGAACTCACCAATGGTCTTATTGCCCGCGATGATCTCGGACCCGCCGTAGACGATCACGGCCATAAAGCCGATGCCCGACATGATGTCGATCATCGCCGGGATCGCGGAGTTGCCAAAGGCGGCACGGACTTCGGTGCGGATAAAGGTGCGCGTCAACTCGCGGTATTGGCGGGCTTGGTAGTTCTCTAGCGCGTTGAGCTTGATTTGTACGATGCCGTGGAAAACCTCGTCCAACCGTGTCGAGAGGCTGGCCCCGATATCGCGCGCCTCGCGCGAGCGGGCGCGGACGAAACGCTGGGCGATGGCGGCGGGCAGCACCATGAGCGGCACGCCGACCATTGCCAGAAGCGCCCAAATCGGGTCAATCGCGATGGCCACGCCCATGAGGATCACCAGCCCCACCAGATCGCGCCCCGCGCCGGTTATGAACGCCCGCCAAACATTACCTACCGCATTCACATCCGATTGCACGCGTTGCACCAGAAAGCCGGGCGGGTGGCTTTGGTGGAAAGCACCGTCTTGCTGCATCATCCGGTCGAGCAGGTCGATGCGTAGGTCCGCCGCCGTGCGTTGAGCGACGCGGGTCAGCAACACCTTTTGCACCACCGTGGCCAGCGCGCGCAGGGCAAAGATCGCCACCAGAACCAGCCCAACCCAGACCAGCGCACCTTGGTCGCCGCCGACGAAGACGCGGTCAAACATCGGCTCCATCAGTTTCGCCAGCACGCCCAGGGTCGAGCCTTCGATGATCATGAAGATCACCGCGATGGCCATCAGACCGGTGTGTTTCTTTAGATAGTCCCGCCAAAGCCAGCGCATCAACTGCGCGGAGGTGTAACTGTCATCATTCATACCGGTGCCTGATCCTTTTGGGCAGTCGGATCCCGTGTACGAAAGCCGCGCAGGCAGGGCAAGCCGTCGTGCAGGTCGGGCAAGGCGGGCAGGGGAAGGCCTGCGCGCGTGGAAGGGGGGCGCGGGGGCGCACCTTACCTAAGGTCCGATCGCGTGTTGACCCCGGCCTGCCGGGCAGTAAGCTGCGCCCGACCGTCCCCCGGTCACGCATTTTCAAAACGGCAGCCAATATCATGACAAAGCAGAATAAACTCGCCCCCGGTCGTTCGTACCTCGCCATTCCCGGCCCCTCGGTCATGCCCGACGCGGTGCTGAGCGCGATGCACCGCGCGGCCCCCAATATCTATGAAGGCGAGTTGGTCGAGATGATGCCTGCGCTGGCCGCCGACCTGAAGCGCGTGGCGCGTACAGATCGTCATGTGGCGATGTATATCAGCAACGGCCACGGCGCTTGGGAAGCTGCGCTGAGCAATGTCATAGCCTCCGGCGACCGGGTGCTGGTGCTGGCCACGGGGCGTTTCGGCCATGGCTGGGCCGAAATGGCGACGGGGCTGGGGGCGGAGGTGGATATCCTCGACTTTGGCCGCAACGCGCCCGTCGATCTGACGCAGGTGGCCGAGCGTTTGAAGGCCGACAGCGGCCATCAGATCAAGGCGGTGATGGCGGTCCATGTGGACACCTCAAGCTCGGTCCGCAACGATGTGCCGGGCCTGCGCCGCCTGTTGGATGAGGCGGGCCATCCCGCGCTCTTGATGGCCGATTGCATCGCGTCATTGGGCTGTGAGCGCTTTGAGATGGACGCTTGGGGCGTCGATGTCATGGTCACCGCTTCGCAAAAGGGGCTGATGGTGCCGCCGGGCATGGCCTTCGTCTTTTTCAACGATCGGGCCGAGGAAGCCCGTGCGCGTCTGCCCCGCGTGAGCCGCTATTGGGACTGGTCGCCGCGCGCCCATGCGCAGGAGTTTTATCAATACCACGGCGGCACGGCGCCGACGCATCACCTCTACGGCCTGCGCGCCGCCCTCGATATCATCCATGAGGAGGGGATCGAGCAGGTCTGGCAGCGCCATGAAACGCTGGCCCGCGCGGTTTGGGCAGCCTGTGAGGCGTGGTCGGCGGAAGGCAGCCTGCGGTTCAACATCGAAGACCGCGCCCTGCGCAGCCATGCTGTCACCGCGCTGCGGCTGCAAGCGCCCCATGCGACCGAGTTGCGCAATTGGGTCCAGGGCAATTTGGGGCTCACACTGGGCGTGGGGCTGGGTATGGCCCTGCCGGGGGAGCCTGCGTGGCACGGGTTCTTCCGCCTTGGTCATATGGGCCATGTGAATGGCCATATGATCATGGGGCTGCTCGGCGGGATCGAAGCCGGGCTTTCGGCGCTAAAGATCGACCACGGGCCGGGCGCCTTGCAGGCCGCGGCGAAGGTGATCGGCGGGGCTTAAGCCCCGCGCGCGTCCGTTAAGGCCTTGGGCAAGGCGGCGGCGAAGTGATCCAGCTCTTCCGCCGTGCTGCAACTGATGCGGATGCAGCGGTTTTGCGGGGCGGCAAAGGGCATGCGCACGAAGATCCCCCGCGCCACCAGTGCGTCGAGAACCGCCTTCGCGAAAGCGCCATCGCGGCCACAGTCAACGGCGACGAAATTGGCGGCAGAGGGGAGGGTGCTGAGCCCGTTTTCTTCGGCGATTTGGGCGATCCGGCGGCGCGCCTCGGCGATCTTAGTCTGAACCTCTTTCAGGTAGCTCTGATCCTGCACCGCCGCCAAAGCCCCCGCCTGCGCCGCGCGGTTTAAGCCAAAGTGATTGCGGACCTTGTGAAAGGCGGTGATCAACTCGGGCGCGGCGATGGCATAGCCGATCCGCGCCCCGGCAAGGCCGTAGGCTTTGGAAAAGGTCCGCATCCGGATCACCCGTGGGTCATCGGCGGAAAGCGCGGGCGCGGTGCCCTCGGGGGCGCATTCGATATAGGCTTCATCCAGCAACAGCAGGCTGCCTTGGGGCAGGTCGTCGAGCGCGCGTGCCAGTGCCGCGCCCTCATGCCAAGTGCCCATCGGGTTGTCGGGATTGGCGAGGTAGACGAGCTTGGCGTCCACCTCCGCCGCTTTGGCGAAAAGCGCCGCCGGGTCTTCGTGATCGTCGCGGTAGGGCACTTTGTGCAGCACGCCGCCAAAGCCTGCGACATGGTAGTTGAAGGTAGGGTAGGCTCCTTCGGAGGTCACCACCGCGTCGCCTTCGCCCACCAGTAGGCGGACGAGATAGCCCAGCAACCCGTCGATTCCTTCGCCGACGATGATGTTTTCGGGGGTGACGCCATGCAGTTCGGCCAGTGCCGCGCGCAACTCTACGCTTTCGGAATCGCCGTATTTCCACATCTCGGTCTCCGCCATAGCCGCGATGGCGCGGGGCGAGGGGCCAAAGACGTTTTCATTGGCGCCGAGCCGCGCTTTGAAGGGGCGGCCAAGGACGCGCTCCTGCGCTTCGGGGCCCACGAAGGGGACATTGGCGGGCAGGCGTTTGGCGAGGGGGGTGAGGCGTGCATATGTCATGCGCCAAGGTGTAGGGGCGGGCCCGTAAGAGGGCAAGTGCCGCAGCACCTGCCGCCACGTTTTGCTGGTGCCGCGCGGTGATCTGCGCTGAACTGCGCCAAACATTCAGGAGAATAGCCATGCCCCGCGTCACCACCCGGATCGAAGACCCTATCGCCTATGTGACCCTCACCCGCGCCGACAAGATGAACGCGGTGGATGATGAGATGATCGAGGCGATCATCGCGGCAGGGCAGGAGGTTGCGGCCTCGGACGCCCGGGTGGTGTTGCTCTCGGGCGAGGGCAAAGGCTTTTGCGCGGGCATTGATATTGGCGGGCTCTCGGGGATGCTGGGGCAGGATGTCGAGGCCTTGATCATGCCCCGCAGCCATGGCGAAGGCACGACGAACAAATGGCAAGAGGTGTCGATGGTTTGGCACCGTTTGGAAATCCCGGTCATCGCGGCGCTGCATGGGGTGGTTTTTGGCGCCGGGATGCAGCTGGCGCTTGGAGCGGATATTCGGATTGCCGCGCCGGATACGAAGCTCGCGGTGATGGAGATGAAATGGGGCATCGTGCCGGATATGGGCGGTATGGTGCTGCTGCCGCGGCTGGTGCGCTCGGACGTGTTGCGGCGGTTGACCTATACCGCCGCGCCGGTGGACGCCGCGCAGGCGGAGCGTTGGGGGCTGGTGACCGAGGTCGCCGAAGACCCGCAAACAGCGGCGCTGGAACTGGCGCAGGTGATCGCGGGGAAGGGGCCGAATGCGATCCGCACAGCGAAGCGCTTGATCGGATATGCGGAGACGGGGGCATCGGATGCGGATGTGCTCTTGGCCGAGTCGCGTGAGCAGGCAGCGCTGTTGGGCAAGCCCGAGCAGATGGAGGTGATCGCGGCGGAGTTCGGCAAGCGGCCTGCGGTGTTTAAGTAGGACGGCAAGCGCGGCATTTGCGTTGCGCCTGACAGCCCGGAATCAAGGCCGCAGGCCGCCGGGCAGCGCCAGACCGCCCGGACGGGCTGGCGCTTTTGCAATCGAAGTGCTGTCCTGTGAGCTTGGCGTAAGTGCTGCGGGGATAAATTGCCCAACTGGCGCGTCAGATGCGCCAACCCGCGGTCTGGCACTCCCCGGCTCGCGCGCCGATTGCCCGTCTCGCTACAGCCCGGAAACAAGGCCGTAAGGCCGCCGGGCAGCGCCAGACCGCCCGAACGGGCTGGCGCTTTTGCAACCGAAGTGCTGTCCTGTGAGCTTGGCATAAACGCGGCAGAGATAAACTGCCCAACTGCCCCCTTTGCAGCGCCATCCCGCGGTCTGGCGCTGCCCGGCTTTGTTGGTCTCAGCCCAGCTCGGCCAACCGGTCCAGTGCCGCCTGCAACTGGTCCGCCTCTTCCTGACGCGCCGCGAGGTTCGCCTGCGCTTCGGCCACGACCTCTTCCGGCGCGGAGGCGGCGAACTTGGGGTTGTTCAAACGCCCCCTCAGCCCACCGATCTCCTTGCCCAGCTTGTCGAGCGACTTCTGCAGACGCGCCTTCTCGGCGTCGATGTCGATGAGACCGGCCAAGGGCAGGCCGAAGCTCGTCCCCGGGGCGGCGATCGAGACGGTGCCTTTCGGGAAGCTGTCGGCCTTCTCAAGGCCCTCCACCCGCGCCAGACGCTTGATCATCACCTCGTTGCGGTCCCAAGCGCCTTGTGCTGCCTCGTCCATCTCGGTCACCAGCATCGGCACCTTCAGCCCGGCGGGCACATGCATCTGCTGACGGGCGGAGCGGATGCTCTCGATGAGGCCGATCACCCAGTTAAGCTCCCGGTCCGCGTCGGCATCGAGCAGATCGGCGGTGGTGTAGGCGGGCCAATCGGTGAGGGCCAGAAGCTCATCGCGCTTGGCGGTGGTCTGCCACAGCTCTTCGGTGATGAAGGGCATGATCGGGTGCAGCAGGATCAGGCATTGCTCCAGCACCCAGGCCATGGTGGCGCGGGTCTCCTCGGCCTCGGGGGCGTCGTCCTGCAACAGTGGCTTGGAAAGCTCCACGTACCAGTCGCAGACCTTGCCCCAGACAAAGGCGTAAAGCGCATTGGCCGCGTCGTTGAAGCGGAAGTTGCCAAGTGCGGCGTCGACTTCCTCGCGCACGCGGGCGGTCTCGCCCACGATCCACTTGTTCAGCGTCGCGGTGGGCTGGGGCATCCCAGCGGGCATGGCCTCAAACACGCCGTTCATCTCGGCGAAGCGATGCGCGTTCCACAGCTTGGTGCCAAAGTTGCGATAGCCCGCGATGCGCTGCGTCGAGAGCTTCAGGTCGCGTCCCATGGCGGCCATGGAGGTCAGAGTGAAGCGCACGGCGTCGGCGCCGTAGTCGTCGATCAGCTCCAGCGGGTCGAGCACGTTGCCCAAGCTCTTCGACATCTTCTTGCCCTTCTCATCGCGCACCAGCGCGTGGACATAGACGGTGTCGAAGGGTTTTTGGTCGACCACGGCATATTGCATCATCATCATCCGGGCGACCCAGAAGAAGATGATGTCAAAACCGGTCACCAGCACGGAGGTGGGGAAGTATTTTTCCAGCTCAGCGGTTTGCTCGGGCCAGCCCAGCGTGCCGATAGGCCAAAGGCCGGAGGAGAACCATGTGTCGAGCACATCGGGGTCGCGGCGTAGAAAGAACGTTAACTCTCGCTGACCAGTCTTCCTATCGTTCTGAATTTTGAACCGAGTCTTGCGGCTGCTGCCAATCTTCTCGACGTAAACCTGTTCTTCCAGCCCATTCAGGCGCGCAAACTCATTATATACATCAAACTCTTCCTTGGTTTGGGGCCATCCTTGCTCGGGGTCCCCAAACATCTCCTCGATTATGATTTTGTCGTTAGGAAAGCGTGCCTCATAGAGCTCAATTGCTTGTGCTTTAACTGCTTCAAAATCCGCACCGCAGAAGCTTTTAAACTCTAAAGTTTTGTCATTATGGGATTGGGGCGCGAGGCCATACCACACCGGGATCTGATGGCCCCACCAGAGCTGGCGCGAGATGCACCACGGCTCGATGTTCTCCAGCCAATGGAAATACACCTTGCGGTCTTGTTCGGGCAGGATCGTCACTTCGCCCGAGCGCACGGCGTCGATGGCGGGCTGCACGATCTTGTCGGTGGCGACGAACCACTGGTCGGTCAGCATCGGCTCGATCACCACCTTGGAGCGGTCGCCGAAGGGCTGCATGATCTTCTTGGCTTCAACCAGCGGCACGAGGCTCTCTTCCTCGGTGCGCATCTCGCCGCCCTCGCCGGGCTCGACGGGGGCCTTCTTGGCGGCGCGGCCAAGGCGGGGATCGGTCGCCTCGGTCATCACGGCAAGGCCCTTGGCGGTCACGTCCTCAACCACGCGCTTGCGGGCCTCAAAACGGTCGAGGCCGCGGTAGGCTTCCGGCACGAGGTTGATCTCGGTCGCGTCCTCGGGGGCGGCTTCCGATCCCTCAGCAATGGCCTGCGCGCGGGCGGCGGCCTGATCGTAGGGCAGACCATCGGCGCGCATTTTCCCTTGGGTGTCCATCAGCGCATAGAGCGGAATGCCGTTGCGCTTGGCGACGCCGTAGTCGTTGAAGTCATGGGCGCCGGTGATCTTCACAGCACCCGAGCCGAAGTTCTTGTCCGGGTATTCGTCGGTGATGATTGGGATCAGGCGGCGCTGCTCTTTCGGTCCGACGGGAATTTCGCAAAGTTTTCCGACGATTGAGGCATAACGCTCATCCGATGGATGAACCGCCACCGCGCCGTCACCGAGCATGGTTTCGGGCCGCGTGGTGGCGATGGAGATATAGTCGCGTGTCTCTTCAAAGAGCACGTTACCGTCCTCGTCCCGCTCGACGTAGGTATAGGTCTCCCCCCCCGCCAGCGGGTATTTGAAATGCCACATGTGGCCATCGACCTCGATGCTCTCGACCTCGAGGTCGGAGATCGCGGTCTCGAAATGCGGGTCCCAGTTGACCAGCCGCTTGCCGCGGTAGATCAGCCCCTTGTTGTACATGTCCACGAAGACCTTGATCACGGCATCGTGGAAATTGCCCTCTTCGCCCGCGGGCGCACCCGGCGCGCCGGACATGGTGAAGGCGTTGCGCGACCAGTCGCAGGAGGCGCCCAGACGGCGCAGCTGGTCGATGATCGTGCCGCCGGATTTCTGCTTTTGCTCCCAGACCTTGGCGGTGAACGCCTCGCGGCCCAGCTCGCGGCGGCCGGGTTGGCCGGTGGCAGCCAATTCGCGCTCCACCACCATTTGCGTGGCGATGCCCGCGTGGTCTTGGCCGGGCTGCCAAAGCGTGTCGAAACCCTGCATCCGATGCCAGCGCACGAGGATGTCCTGTAGCGTGTTGTTGAAGGCATGGCCCATGTGCAGCGAGCCGGTGACGTTCGGCGGCGGGATCATCACCGAGAAATGCGCGTCCCGCTGCGCATTCGCGCCCGCTTTGAACGCGCCCTTGGTCTCCCAATCGGCGTAGATGCGGCTTTCCGCCTCGGCGGCGTTGAAGGTCTTTTCGAGTGCCATGGTCATGATCCCTTTTGTTGCGCCCCGTTTAGCGCTCTGGCGCGGTAAGGGAAAGACCCCTGACAGGGGGTGAGGCGCGGGGGCAGGGCTTAGCCGCTGCGGTCGATCTTGGTGCTGAGGTGGATCAGGCTCTCGCTGCCCTTAACGCCCCGGGTCTCGCCGATGCGGTCAAGGGTCTCGTCCAACTCCTGCGTGGTCTGCGCTGCGATTTGTACCAGCAGGTCAAAGCGGCCCGAGGTGGTGTGCACCACCTGCACCGCCGGAAGGCTGCGCAGCCGCGCCAATACGGCGGGGCCAGCACGCAGCTCGATATTGACCAGAGCCGTGGCATGCAGCGGCGCGCTGGCGGCTTCCCCCAAACGCAGCGTATAGCCGAGGATGGCGCCGCCGCGTTCCAGCCGTTCCAGCCGGGCCTGAACGGTGGTGCGTGCAAGGCCAAGGCCGCGCGCCAGATCGGCGACCGGTTGACGGGCGTTGGATTGAAGTGCCGCGATCAAAGCGCGGTCGGTGTCGTCAAGCTGTACTATCATATCGTCATTTTGCCCAAAGTTCGCATCACTTTAGGCGGTCTGACACGATGAATCGACCGAAATTCACGCTTTACTGGAGAAAAGCAGTGAAGAGGCCCCCATGCAGCATATCGCCCCCCTTTCCGATAGTCCCGCCGCCTATTTGGCGAAACACAGCCCCGATAAGCCGGTGTTGTTTCTGGCTCCTTCAGTGCTGCAAGCCACCGCGCGGCGGTTTCAGGCGGATTTCGACGGGCTGGTAACCTATGCAGTCAAGGCCAACGACCGGGCGGAGGTGCTGTCGAACCTTGTCGCGGCGGGGATCACCACCTTCGATGTCGCCTCCCCGGCAGAGATGGCGGCGGTGCGGGCGGTCTGCCCGCAGGCGGTGCTGCATTACAACAACCCCGTGCGCTCGGCCTCCGAGGTGGAGGCCGGGATCGCGGCGCGGGTCTATAGCTGGTCGATCGATGACATGTCGGAATTGGCCAAGCTGCGCGACGTGCCGCGCGATAATGAGGTGGCGGTGCGCTTCGCCTTGCCGGTCAAGGGCGCGGCTTATGATTTCGGGTCCAAATTCGGCGCGGCCCCTGAACAGGCAGCGGACCTGCTGCGCGCGGTTGTCCAGATGGGGTTCACGCCGTCGATGTGTTTCCACCCCGGCACGCAGTGCAATGATCCGCAGGCTTGGGTGCAATATGTCCATGCGGCGGCGGATATCCTGCGGACGGCGGAGGTCTCGATCAAACGGTTGAACATCGGCGGGGGCTTCGCCGTGGACCGTGGGTTTGACGCGCCCGATCATCGGGCGGTTTTTGCTGCCGTGAACGCGGCGCTGGCCGAGAGTTTTGGGGTGGATGCGCCTTTGCTGCTGTGTGAGCCGGGCCGGGCGATGGTGGCTGACGCCGCCGTATTGGCGACCCGTATCAAGGGGATGCGCAACGATGGGCGGACGGTTTTCCTGAACGACGGTATCTATGGCGGGCTGCCCGATCTGCGCGATATGGGGCTTTCGGGGTTGGTCGATGTGGTCGGCCCCGATGGCACGCGGCGTCTGGGGGCGGCCAAGCCGCGTGTGGTCTTCGGCCCCACTTGTGATTCGCTGGACCGTCTGCCCGATGGCCTGCCGCTGCCCGAAGATGCGCAGACCGGGGATTATCTCTTGTTCGGCGGCATGGGCGCTTATTCCATCGCCATGTCGACCGCCTTCAATGGGTATGGGCTGGCGGGGGTGACGCTTGTCTCGGACCTTGAGGGCGCGCCCAAACGCAAGGCGGCCTGAGCCTCTGGACACTGGCGGCGCGCCCGTTACTGTTGCGCTGAAAGAGGCAGGGCAGCAGGGGCGGTGTCAGATGGAAAAGTTCGGGAAAAGCCAACCGGTCAAACGGGTGGAAGACCACCGCTTCCTGACCGGTGCGGGCCGCTATGTCGATGATATCGCCCCCGCCGGGGCGCTGTATGGCGTCTTTTTCCGCGCGCCCGTGGCCCATGGGGTGATCACTGAGTTGGACGTAGATGAGGCCCGCGCGGCGGATGGCGTGCATCTAGTGCTGACCTGCGCCGATCTGGAAGCGGCGGGAATGAATATCGCCTTGCCGCATACGGTCGTCGACAACCGCGATGGCAGCAAAGGCGCGACGCCGCTGCGCCCGATGCTGGCCAAGGACCGCGTGCGCTATGTGGGCGAGCCGGTGGCGCTGGTGGTGGCCGAGAGTTTGCAACAGGCCCGCGACGCGGTTGAGATGATCCTTTTCGAGGCCGACGATCTGCCCGCCAAGATGGATGTCGCCCCGGGCGGTGAGCCTCTGCACGCAGAGGCCCCCGACAACCGCGCCTTTGACTGGCATATGGGCGATGAGGCCAAGGTTGAGACGGCTTTTGCCAAAGCCGCCCATCGCGTCCGGCTCGAGGTTGGTGACAACCGCATCATCGTCAACTCCATGGAGCCGCGTGGCTGCTATGCCGAATGGACCGAGGGCCGCTTGCATGTGGCGCTGGGCGGGCAGGGCGTCTGGGCGCATAAGGGGTTTCTGACCAAAGCCTTCGGCCTGCCCGAAGACGCGGTGCGCGTGACCAATCCCGATGTGGGCGGTGGGTTCGGCATGAAGGCGATGACCTACCCGGAGTATTTCTGCGTGGCCCAAGCCGCGCGGGCGCTGGGCCGTCCGGTGCGCTGGATGTCGGAGCGGACCGAAGCCATGCTCACCGACAACGGCGGGCGCGATCTGGTGTCTTGGGCCGAGTTTGCCTTTGACGAAAACCACAAGATCACCGCCTACCGTGTCGACACGCGCTGCAACCTTGGGGCTTATAACAGCCAGTTCGGCCAGCCGATCCAGTCGCAGCTCTTCTCCAAGGTCTTGATGGGCGTCTATGACGTGCAAGACACCTATCTGCATGTCGAAGGGTTCTACACCAACACCGTGCAGGTCGACGCCTATCGTGGGGCCGGACGGCCCGAGGCGATCTATGTGTTGGAGCGGTCGATGGACCGCGCCGCGCGTGAGTTGGGCGTCGATCCGTGGGAGTTACGGCGGATCAACTTCATCAAGCCTGAGCAATTCCCCTATACCACTGCCACGGGCGAGCTTTACGATGTGGGCGATTTTGCACGCCTGCTGGCCCGGGTGGGGCAAGAGGCCGACCGCGACGGTTTTGCCGCGCGCCGGGCGGCGGATGCCAAACGCGGCCTGCTGCGGGGGCAGGGGCTGTGTTACTATATCGAGAGCATTTTGGGCGACCCCTCCGAAGGGGCCAAAGTGGTTTTCGAGGGCGATGGCCGGGTGACGATCTATGTCGGCACCCAAAGCAATGGGCAGGGGCATGAGACGGTCTATGCGCAGTTCCTCTCGGACCAGACTGGCATCCCCGCCGAGCGGATCGACGTGGTGCAGGGCGACAGTGATCTGATCAAGAAGGGTGGCGGCACCGGCGGCTCGCGCTCGGTCACCACGCAGAACACGGCGACCTTGGCCACCGTGGCGAAGATCACCGAAGTCTTCACCGCCTTTCTGGCCGAAGAGTTGGGCGTTGCCGCTGCGGATATCACTTTTGACGATGAACGCTTTCGCGCGGAAGGGTCGAACATCAGCCCGACCATGCTGGAGGTGGCCGAGATGGCCCGCGCCAAGAGCCGCGACGATCTGCTGAGCCACCACGAACGCGCCAGCCTGCCGGGGCGCAGCTATCCCAACGGGGCGCATGTGGCCGAGGTGGTGATCGACCCCGAGACCGGGGTGGTGACGCTGGACCGCTACACCGTGGTCGACGATTTCGGCAATCTCATCAACCCGATGCTGGCGGAGGGGCAGGTCCACGGCGGCGTGGCGCAGGGCATTGGTCAAGCGGTGCAGGAGCGGGTGGTCTATGACGAGGACGGCCAGCTTTTGACCGCCACTTTCATGGATTACGCCATGCCCCGCGCGGCCGATCTGCCGATGATCTCTTTCACCTCCGAACCAGTCCCCTCGACCGCCAATGTCATGGGCATGAAGGGCTGCGGGGAGGCGGGCACCGTCGGTGCCTTGGCGGCGGTGTCGAATGCGGTGCAAGATGCCCTGTGGGAACGCGGCGTGCGGCAGGCGGATATGCCGTTCACCCCGCACCGTGTCTGGGAGATGCTGCAAGGTGCCGCAATCGCAGCCGAGTAAAAACCTATTCCAACGGCTTTTCGGGCGGTTCTGGCGGCGGCCTGAAAGCGATTTCGGCCCGCGCCGGGGGGCGGTGACCCATGTCATCATCCTTGATGGGACCATGTCCTCGCTCGAACTGGGGCGCGAGACCAACGCGGGCATTGCCTATGGCCTTTGCCGCGAGATGGGCAGCGCCCTGTCGATCTATTACGAGCCGGGGCTGCAATGGCGCGATTGGCGCAGCGCTTTGGATGTGATCTTGGGCCGCGGGATCAACCGGCAAATCCGCCGCGCCTATGGATATCTCGCCTCGCGCTACCGACCCGGAGATCGGATTTTCCTGCTGGGCTATTCGCGCGGCGGCTATGCGGTACGCTCCCTCGCCGGGGTGATCGACCGGGTGGGGCTTCTGCGCGCTGAAGTGGCGACAGAGCGTAACATCCGCGATGTTTACCGCCATTATGAGGCGCATCATCTGAGCAAGGCGGGCGAACTCTTTGCCCGCGCCAACTGCCACCCCGAGGTCGAGATCGAGGCGATTGGCGTTTGGGACACGGTCAAATCGCTGGGCCTCAACGCGCCGCTGTTCTGGCGGTTCTCGCAGCCGCTGCATATGTTCCACAACCATGACCTCAGTCGCAACGTGAAGAACGGCTTTCAGGCGCTGGCGCTGAATGAGACGCGCGTTGCCTATGCCCCGGTGCTGTGGACCACGCCCGAGGGCTATGACGGCCGGTTGGAGCAGGTCTGGTTTCCCGGCACCCATGGCGATGTCGGCGGCCAATTGGGCGGGCATGAGACTGCGCGCCCCTTGGCCAATATCCCGCTGGTCTGGCTGCTGTCGCGGATGGAGGACAGCGGCCTGCCGCTGCCCGCAGGCTGGGCCACGCGGTTCGATCAAGACCCCGCCGCGCCCTCCATCGGGCGCTGGCGCGGCTATGGCAAGATGCTGGTGACCCGCCGCCGTCGGGTGGTGGGCGCGGACCCGTCCGAGCGACTGCACGAAAGCGTGGAGCAGCGCCGCGAACAGTCTCAGCCGCAGCCGGGGCTGCTGGCCCGGATGCAGGGTGTGATCTCCGGCCTTCAGCCGGGGTCGCGGTCCGAGGGGTGATTGATGCCATCGCTATAGGGCAGCGGCTCCATCTCCCATGGCAAGACCCCTTCAATCGCACCAAGGTTCACGCCGCATTCATCGGGGTCCGAGCGGCGGCGGTGGTGGGTATAGATGCCGCAGGTCTTACAGAAGTAGTGCTGCGCCGTATGGGTGCCCCATGTGTAGCGCGTAAGATTCTCGGCCCCTTTCAGCACGGTCACCGTCTCGGCCAGCGCGGTCACTGTGGCGGCGGCACGGCGGCGACAAAAGGAGCAGGTACAGCGCGCGGCCGAGGCTAGCCCACGCGGAAACAGCGCTTCGATCACCACGGCCCCGCAGTGGCACGAGGCTCGGCGGGTTTCGGAGGTTTCGGTCATTTGCGTCTCACTTTCGGAATGCGGCTCTCGCTCAGGTCATAGTCGGCGGCGGCATGGGGCGGATGGCCATGGGTCTGCCGCCAAAAGGCAAAACCGCCCCGCCGCAGCCACAGCGGCAGGGTCAACACAAGCCCCGCGATGAACCCGCCCGCATGGGCCCAATAGGCCACCCCGCCGGTGCCCGGCGTGGCCCCGATCCCGCCGATGAACTGCATGCCGAACCACAGGCCCAGCATGATCCACGCCGGGATGGCGAAGATGCGGAAGAAAACGATGAAGATCACCAGAATGTCGACCTTGGCACGCGGGAAGAGCAGCAGGTAGCCTCCCATCACCCCAGCGATCGCGCCCGAGGCGCCGACCATGGGCACCCATGAGAGCGGTTCTGTCACGACTTGGCCCAGACCCGCGGCGATGCCACAGGCAAGGTAGAACAGCAGATAGCGCCCATGGCCCATCTCATCTTCGACATTGTCGCCGAAGATCCACAAAAACAGCATGTTACCCGCCAGATGCATCCAGCCGCCATGCAGAAATTGCGAGGTGATGAGGCCGAAATACCCCTCCCCATGGCTCAGCCGCGCGGGCAGCAATGCGTAGCTGTAGTAAAACTCGGCCAAGGCCCGCTCATCCGCCATCAGCGACAGGGAAGACAGGAACACCCCGATGTTGAGCGCCATCAGCGCATAGGTGACGAAGGGCGTTCGGCCCGAGGGGTTGTGATCGCGGATCGGGAACATGCGGGCCAGCCTTTGCCAAGTCGTCCGCAGCGTCAAGCGGCGCGGGGGATCGTCATGACCTTAGCTGCGCCCGCGGGGGCTTCTGTCAAGCGGAACCGAGCAAATCCCGCGCGATCCGCTCAAAAATTCCGGCGCCCACGGGGATCAGATCATCGGGGAAATCGTAATCAGGGTTGTGCAGGGCGGCATAGCCCTCGCCGGGGCCGAGGCAGAGCATTGCGGCCTTGGCATCGCGCCCGAACAGGCCGAAATCCTCTGAGGCGCGCATCGGCAGATTTTTCTGCCCGTGTGACACGCCAAGCGCGTCCATCGCCGCGGCGGCGATCGCGTAGGCCTCGGGGTGGTTGATGGAGGCGGCGAAATGGTCGGATTCCGCGAAAGCTGCGGTCAGCCCATGGACCTCGGTCACGCGCGCGACATCGGCGCGCAGGGCCGCTTCGATCTTGGCCAGCGCATCGTCTCGGGTGCTGCGCAGGGTGGCGTAGAGCGCCGCTTCGCCCGGGGCGACGCCAAAGGTCGGCTCACCCATGCGCAGATGGGTGAGGGTGACGAGGCGGAAGTCATCATCAAGCGGCCCGCCGGGGCCGAGCGCTTGCAGCGCCGGGATCAATTCGGCCAGTGCAGGTGCGGGGGAGGTGCCGTCTTCGGGGCTGGCGGCATGGGCGGTCTTGCCGTGCAGGGTGACGGAGATGCCTTTCGAGGCGCAGTTGATCAGCGCGGGCGCGGTGTCGACATGGCCAAAGGGGCGGCCCGGCTCGACATGGATGGCAAACGCGTAATCGGCAGCGATCTCGGCATAGCTCGGATCGTTCACCACTGCCCGCGCGCCGCTGCCGTCTTCCTCGGCGGGTTGGAACATCAGCACCACGCGGCCCTTCGCGACGGGGCGGCGCCCGATCATCCGGCCGAGCGCCAAGAGCATGGTCATATGGCCGTCGTGGCCGCAGACGTGGGACTTGCCCGGTACCTTAGAGACCCAAGGAATGTCATGATCCTCGGGGATCGGCAGGGCGTCGAGTTCCGCGCGGAAGAGCACCGTGGGGCCGGGGCTGCCGCTGTCGAAAACCGCCGCCACCCCATGCCCGCCAAGGCCGGTGAGGATGCGCGTAGGCGCGAGCTTTTCCAGTTCCGCCGCGATGGTCCGGGCGGTTTCCACTTCCTCGCCCGAAACCTCGGGGTATTGGTGGAGCGCCCTGCGAAACTGCGTCAACTCTTCGATATCGCGGTTCGTCAGCATGGCGCTCCCCCTAAGTGCGCGGCCCGTTCAGGCCATCATCCCCAAGAGCTGTGCATTGCCGCCCGAGGCGGTGGTGTCAACACAGACATGCCGCTCAGCACGGACGCGCGCGGTGTCGGGCTTGCCGCGCAGAAGCGGGATGATCGCCCCCTCGCGGGCCGCCAGCGCCTTGTCGATTTGCCGCGCCGTCTCCTCATCGCCCCACCAGAGCACGCCGCCATAGGCCGGGCCGGTGGTGAGCGCTTCGGGGTCGATGGGGCCTGTGGCCTCAACCGCGACACCGCCGAGGGCGCGCACGGCTTTGGCCTGCGCCGCCGCCGTCTCGGCCCCCGGGCCCATGCAGAGAAGCGCGGGGCGGGGCAGGGTCGACAGGCGGTTGCTCTCGCCGGTGGGTCCGGGCATTGACTGGGTCTCTAGAACGGTCGGCAGATGCGCGGGCAGGGCGGGCAGGCTCTGCTGCGCGTTGTCCCATGTGCCGGAAGCCTCCTGATGGTCGGGCGCGGCGAAACGCGGCAAGTAGTTCGGCCCGCCCGCCTTCGGCCCGGTGCCCGAAAGCCCCTCGCCGCCGAAGGGCTGGCTGCCGACGATGGCGCCGATCTGGTTGCGGTTCACGTAGATGTTGCCCGCCTCGATCCGCTCCGAGACATGCTGCACCCGGTCGTCGATCCGCGTGTGCAGACCGAAGGTAAGGCCATAGCCGGTGGCGTTGATCGCGTCGATCACATCGTCGAGCTCATGGCTCTTGAAGGTCGCCACATGCAGCACGGGGCCGAAAATCTCCCGCTGCATGTCGCTGATGCCATCAACCTTCAGGATCGCTGGGCCGACGAAGGTGCCGCCTTCGGGCGCTTCTAGTTCGGCGATCAGCCGGCCCTCCGCGCGGGCGGCCTCGACATGATCGACGATGGTCTGTCGCGCGGCATCGTCGATGACGGGGCCCACGTCGGTCGACAGATGCCATGGATCGCCCATGCGCAGCGCCTGCATCGCGCCCTTGAGCATGGTGATCAGGTCCTCGGCGATGTCCTCCTGCACGTAGAGGCAACGCACGGCGGAGCAGCGCTGGCCCGCGGATTGGAAGGCGCTTTCGACGATGGCCTGCACGGCCTGCTCGGGCAGGGCAGTGCTGTCGACGATCATGGCGTTGAGGCCACCGGTCTCGGCAATCAGCGGGGTGCCGGGGGCGCAATGCTCGGCCATGTTGGCGCGGATGCGCAGGGCGGTGGCGGTTGAGCCGGTGAAGGCCACGCCGTTGACGCGGGCGTCGCCGGTGAGCGCCGCGCCCACCTCGCCGCCGCCCGGCAGCAGTTGCAGCGCGGCGCGCGGCACGCCGGCCTCGTGCAGCACCTTGACGGCAAGCTGTGCGATCAGCGGGGTCTGCTCGGCCGGTTTGGCGAGCACGGCATTGCCTGCGGCCAGGGCTGCCGTGACCTGCCCGCAGAAGATCGCCAGCGGGAAGTTCCACGGCGAGATGCAGGTGAAGATGCCCGCGGGCGGCTCGTTGGTGGCTTGACCTGCGTAGTAGCGCAGGAAATCCACCGCCTCACGCAATTCGGCCACGCAGTCGGGCAGACCCTTGCCAGCCTCGCGGGCGAGGATGGCGAAGATCTCGCCGTAGCGGTCCTCGAGCATGTCGGCGGCGCGCAAAAGCGTGTCGCGGCGGGTGTTGAGAGGCGCGTCCCAAGGCGCGGCAGTGTCGAGCGCCGTGGCCACATCGGCCTTGGAGGCAGGGCGCACGGTCCCAGGGGAGGCACCCCCGGTAGGGTTGGCGACGGTTTCAGCCGCCTCGGGCGCAGCTTCGCCCGCTAGTAGCGGTGCGGCTTCCCATGTCGCCTCCGCGAAGTGCGCACGGGCTTCTTCGATCGCGGCGAGGGTTGGGGTATGCGCCAGATCGAAGCCGCGCGCATTGGCGCGTTGCGGCTGGAACACTTCCGGGCCTTTCGGGATCGAGGGCACGCTGTCGTGCAACTGGTCGAAGGGATCGGCGGCCACGACCTCGGGCGGCACGTCCTCGTCAACGATCTGGTTCACGAAGCTGGAGTTCGCCCCGTTCTCCAAGAGACGCCGGACAAGATAGGCCAGCAGATCGCGGTGCGCACCGACGGGAGCGTAGATGCGGCAGCGGGTGCCGTGTTTCTGCATGACGATGTCATGCAGGGTCTCGCCCATGCCGTGCAGGCGTTGGAACTCGTAAGCCTCCGGATCGTCGGCCATATGCAGAACGGCGGCGACGGTATGGGCGTTATGGGTGGCGAACTGCGGGTAGATGCGGTCGGTCATGCCCAGCAGTTTGCGGGCATTGGCGATGTAGCTCACATCCGTCGCGGCCTTGCGGGTGAAGACCGGGAAACCGTCGATCCCCTCGACCTGCGCGCGCTTGATCTCGGTGTCCCAATAGGCGCCCTTGACCAGCCGCGCCATGATGCGGCGGTCGTGGCGCTGCGCCATTTCGTAAAGCGTGTCGATCACCACGCCCGCGCGCGGGCCATAGGCCTGCACGACCACGCCGAAACCGTCCCAGCCGGCCAGCGCAGGCTCGCCCATCACCGTGTCGATCACCTCGAGCGAGAGTGCGAGGCGATCGGCTTCCTCTGCATCGATGTTGAGGCCCATGCCAGCCGATTTCGCCAAGAGTGCCAGCGCCCGAAGGCGCGGCACCAGATCGCGCATCACGGCCTCTTCCTGCGCCAGCTCGTAGCGCGGGTGCAGGGCCGAGAGCTTGACCGAAATGCCGGGGTTCTTGCGGATGTCGTCATGGGTGCAGGCATCTGCAATGGCCGAGATCGCGCGGGAGTAGCTGAGGTGATAGCGCTTGGCATCGGCCTCGGTCCGTGCGGCTTCGCCCAGCATGTCGTAGCTATAGGTGAAGCCCTTCTTTTCCATTCCGCGGGCGCGTTTCATCGCGGCCTGAATGTCCTCACCCAGCACGAACTGGCGGCCCATCTCGCGCATGGCGCGGCTGACGGCGGTGCGGATCACCGGCTCGCCCAGACGTTTGATCGCCGCCCGCAGGTGGCGCACCGGGCCGGGCTGGTCGTCGTCGAGCACGCGGCCCGTCAGCATCAGCGCCCATGTCGACGCGTTGACGAGGCTGGAGGTCGAATGCCCCATGTGGCGGCCCCAGTCCGAAGGGGCGATCTTATCCTCGATCAGCGCGTCGATCGTCTCGGCATCTGGCACGCGCAAGAGCGCCTCGGCGAGACACATGAGCGCCACGCCTTCCTCGGTGCTGAGCCCGTATTCGGCGAGGAAGACTTCCATCATGCCGGGGGCCGAGGTGCCGCGGATGTCACGCACCAGACCCGCCGCATCGGCGGTGATCTTGGCGCGGTCCTCGGGCGAAAGATCGGCCTGCGCCTTGAGCTCGGTGAGCAGCGCGTCAGGCTCGGCATAGGTGCGCGCGTCGATGGTTTGGCGAAGGGCGGGGGCGTGATCGAGGGCCATGGCAAGCTCCAGTTGATGTTTGGACCAGAATACCGCATGTTGAGAAGGCTAATCGACTTAATATGTATTGCATTATAGTCGTTATGACCGAACTAGCGAGGAATCACATGTCAAATGAACTTTTCAATCTGGACCGGTTCGACAGCGCGATTCTATCGGTGTTGGCCGAAGACGGGCGCATCAGCATCACCGATCTTGCCCGACGCATTGGCCTGTCGAAATCCCCCACCCAAGCGCGGCTGCGCCGGTTGGAGGAAAGCGGCGTGATCCTTGGCTATCGCGCCCTTTTGGACCCGATCCGGCTGGGGCTGGATCACGTCGCCTTTGTCGAGGTGCGCCTGAACGACACGCGCGAGGCGGCCTTGCGGGCCTTTAACCTCGCCGTGGCCAAGGTGCCCGAGATCGAACAGGCCCATATGATCGCGAGCCATTTCGACTATCTGATCAAGGTGCGGACGCGGAACATGTCGGAATATCGCCGCTTTCTGGGGGAGGTGATTTCAACCCTGCCGCATGTGGCCAGCACCTCGACCTATGTGGCGATGGAGGCGGTAAAGGAAACCATGCTGGCCGATACGGCCTGACGCATCGTGCCAGAACCATGGGGCCGGGGGCATTCGCCCATTTACACCGCCCGCGTGATGCTTATTGTGCGCCCCGATGCGGGCGTGATGGAATGGTAGACATACCAGACTTAAAATCTGTTGGGGCGTAGCCCCGTGTGGGTTCGAGTCCCACCGCCCGCACCACACTTGGCCTTGATGGCCCTGTAAATCAAGCATAACAGGCGCTTAGCGGCTTCTCTGGGACACAAGCCGAGACGCTAAGGAGACACTGGCATGGTGGTTAAGATGAACCTCAAACACGTTGATGAACTGTCAGGGGGCCGCAAGCGGTTCCGCAGGCGTTACCCCAAATCGCTCGTTCCGGTACTCGGTGAGGCGGTTTTTCAGGTTGCCATGAAGGCCCGTGAGGGTGGTGCGCTGGTGTCTGAGTGGGAAGGTCTCATGAAAACCTATGACCGCAACGTAGCGAAGGCTGAGCGGGCCGCTGGGGTCGCGGGTGCAGATGATCGGCTGTCGCCTCTGGAACTGTGGAGAGAGGCGCGACGGGATGCCGCAGCGATGCTGGCCGCGTTCAAGGACGATCTGACAGAGGATGAAAGGCGTGAGTTGCTTGGCGATGAACTTGAGCGCCGTGAGGCAGACCCTGTACTCTATCGGGCTGTCGTTGAGCCTGACGCCTCAGAACCAAAACCCACGCTGTTGGACGCCAAGAATATGTACCTGCAAGAGCGGCTGGAAGGCGGGACAGGACGCAACAACAGGAACAGGCTGGAAAGGGTCTGCAAGCGCATAGAGGCGACGCTGGGGCCGTTAGATAAGCTGTCTCTGGTCGATCTGACGCGGGACCAAGCGCGGACGTTGCGGGATGCGATGTTATCGACACGCAAGGCGGATGGTACAAGGCTGGCACCTGCGTCTGTGCGGCGTGAGTTGGACATGATCAAGGCAATGGTTTCGCTGAGTATAAAGGAGTTTGGGCTTCACCGAGAAGCCGACAACCCTTTCATCGACCTTCCCATATCATCCAAGGGCGTCGCACCTGATGTGGATAGCAGCAAGCGCGACCCGCTGCCTAAGAACGTGTTGTTGGCGATGCGCGATAGGATGCGCGAAAAGGCCCAAGTACCCGCGCTGGGCTTGATCTGGCGACTATTGGAAGGCACCGGATGCCGTGGGGCTGAGGTTGTCGGCTTGCGCCGTGAAGACGTGGTGCTTGATGGCTTGTATCCTCATATCAATGTGGCATGGCATGAAGACCGAAGGGTAAAAACCAAGGCTTCAATCCGTTCGGTTCCCCTTATCGGTGACGCTCTGGTGGCCGCTAGGGAGGCTTTAACGCTGTCCGAGGGTGAACCCATGCTGTTCCCCAAGTATGCCCGTGAGAATGGCCCTGACGCGGCCTCTGCGGCCTTGATGAAGCACCTTCGCACCGTGACCAAGAACCCGCGCCATGTGGTCTATTCCCTGCGCCACAACATGAAAGATTGGCTGGTCTTGGCTGGCACGTCTGAGCGTGTCGAGAACAGGATTATGGGGCACACTGTCGGGGGCCTTGGTGATCGGGTCTATGGCGGCAACGATGCCAAGTTGAAGGTGGCATATGAGGCAATGGAAAGGGCAATCGAGGGGATGCCGTAAACGATTAGGGTACTATGTCCAACTGACAGTTCTTTTGGGAGGTCTGACAGATGGAAGTTGTATTGATCTGCTTCGCAATAGCATTGGTGGCGGCTCTTTGGTACAGTCGCTACTCTTCAAATGGAACACAAACCAGACAACCGCACAGTCCCGAAACTCGGGAGGATGTGCGGCGACATAGGTCCGAAACTCGGGAGAATGTTCGGCGACGGCAACCGTTCGACACAGCGACCGCACAGCCAATGCCCGTCACGCGCGAACTGGAAGGCTCAGCATACGTGGTTGATGGTGATACATTAGTCATTCAGAAAACTCAGATACGTTTGTTCGGAGTAGATGCACCCGAACTAAACCACCCCTTTGGGAAGCAGGCGAAGTGGGCGTTAGTTTCTTTATGTAAGGGGCACATAGTTCGAGCTGAAATTGCAGCGCAAGATGATCATGGACGAACGGTGGCTAGGTGCTTTTTGCCGGATGGTCGTGATCTTTCCGCTGAAATGACCAAACTTGGCTTGGCTATCGATTGGCCCAAGTTTTCTGGTGGGGCTTACCGTGCCCACGAAATTCCAGGTGTAAGGAAAAAGCTCTGGCTCGCTACTGCGAGGCAGAAAGGGCATATGCATGTCTGGGAGCAGTTTGAGCGTCGGGAGGCTGCCAAGAGAAGAACGAACGGTCAGGGTTCATGAGGTTGGCTACTTCTGAGGATATATCTGGATCTGAGTGCTATTGTGAAGGAGGGCCGTTAAGCCCCCCTCGGGTCCCCTAAAGGAACTTAATCAATCCCTGCCGCACGGCAACATTCCACGGCACTGGATAGCCGTCGATCTTGACCAAGATGCGGCCATTGGCACCTGTCTCATAATCAAAGCCCACTTCGTCCAAGGCGTCTTTCACTTCCTGAGGCATGAACTTGTCGCCATTCTCAACAAATGCGGCGGCCACTTCGGTCAGCCCATCCGTAACGCTGGCGTCTGAGGACGATGGTAGACCCCGGCTTGCCTCAAGTAGCTTTTGCATCTGCTGGGGGTTTTCGCTCAGGTACGCCTGAAAGCCGTCCTCATTCACCACGCCATGAGCGGCAAGGTGTGCGGTCGCGGTTTCGTAAAAGCCGCCGTGTGCAGCTTCGATCTGAGCGGCCATGACATCCGGTTCGACCCCTGCATGGCCAGCCATACGAGCCAGCGTGTTCTCTGAGACCCCGCCAAGGCGCAGGATTTCATCTGTGGCTTTGATCATGTCGCCCTGCGATACGCTTTCGACCAAAGCGGTCATGGCTTCCTCACCCGCATCACCAATAGTGAACGCTGGAGCTTCATCCTCTGGGGCGTCCTCTAGCGCATCCTCAGGGCCACCTTGAGCTTGCCAGATAGGGACAGCCTGAGCGGGGTTCTTAAGGGCCTCTGGGGTCTGTACGTCTGCGTAGGAGCCATCTGCGTTGCGGGTCAGCATGCCGATATTGACGGCGGCGGCGATGCTAGTGGTCATGCCGTTGGGGAGGGTGATACGGTCTGTCCCATTGGCGGAACGGTTGACGATAACGCCACCGCCTTCTGTTCTAGCCGTCCCGATGATGGACCCCTGATAGCCCTGATCGCCACCGTGGGTGTATTCTTGGTTCTCTTGTTTCACGATATAGCTGTTGCCATCGGCGTCTGTGCGGGTTTCGAGGCCGCCTGTGCCTACTGTGGTGCTACCTTGGCCACGGCGGGCTTCTGGTGCAAGGTTGGTGTCGCCATCTGGGACTTCACCGCGTGTCGTAATCCAATCGGACATTCTGTTGGTTCTTTCTGGTTTGTGTTGAAGTGGTTTTAGGCCGCTGTCTTGGCGACAAGGGCAGGCAGGGCTTCCATGACGATGATGCTGACAAGGTCACCGCGTGACGAGGCTTTGCCAGTCTGGGCCACATAGCGTTCATGCAAGAGGGACAGGGCTACATCGACTTCATTGCGGACGCGGATGGTTGTCCAATTGAGGCGTTGATTGCTGGGCGGATGACCCATGTTGCGGTTCAGGAGGTCTTGTTCAGCGGCCATCACGGCTACGGGGACGAATTGCTCGAACATGATGCGGCGCAGGCTTCGAGTGATGCGCTTGCGTTCGTCAGCGGAGATACGTTTGGTCATTGGGATATTTCCTTGGGAATGTGGGGAGGTGCCCCCCTGAGGTGTGTTCAGGGAGGCGTGAGAGGTGTTGCTGGGGTGGTCGCTGTGCTTGGGTAGACCCAAGACGGAGGTGCCAACTTAACGGTCAACCTGAGGCTGGTGTTCAAGCTGTTGTTAGGGGTTGCCCGATGGTGAATATCTCCTTCATGGGTCTCCCAAGGCGAAGCCGAATTGAGAGTTTCCCATTCAAGTGACCTGATGTTTAACCCTGCGAAGCAGGACTGATGATCAGTGACCATGAAGGTGCAGCGATGAAAGATGATCTTGATCTTGGCACAGCCAAGACGGAGTAGAACCCAAAGGCCCCATTAAGGTGTTCTCTATTACATATACGGAGGGACGTTCAGGGCCACGTCAGGCAGCTTCAAGAAGACCTTCTGCACGAACCTGCGCATCATCCACAGCGCGCTGCACTCGTTCCATGTCGGAGGCAAGTTGCGCAGATGCTTCCGCGTTCTTGTCGTCAGACAGAGGCCGATGCCAGCATTTTGGCTTCCTGATCTTTGTCAGCATCGGCACCGCCCCATAGTCCACTTTCCGGCTAACCTCATGATTGCCTTTCAGTGCCCCCGAGCGAGCATCCTTGAGGTAGGTCTGGATGGAAATGCCGTGGAACTTCTGGGTGTAGGCATTCGCCGCTTGGCTGATGGTCTTGTAGGTACTAGGCGCGCGCCGGTGAAACAAAGGGGGGGTCTCTGCGGCGGCTTTGAGGAAAGTTGGGTCTGTCAGTATTCGCCGCAACCCGCTGTCGTGATCTGTTGCTGCGTCCAGCATCGCTTTCATTATGCCAAGTCGTGCATTGACGGGGGCCGTATAGAGCATGTCCGCAAGATCGCGGGCGCGGCAGTAATGGGTTTCATTCGTCGCTCTCTGCTCTAATGCTCTGCCACCCCGTGCTGCATTGCGTGTCGCCGCCTTGGCGCATTTTGGTGAACAGTACTTCTTGTCCTTCCTCTTGGGGTGAAACTCAACGCTGCACCGTGGGCAGCACATTGGGGCCGCGCTGGGCGAGCCAGCGGGCTTCTCTGAAGTGATCATATGGAGACCTTTTGGTTTATGTAGATGAGAACGCGATCATGGCAAATTCGAAGCCTTAAGGTTTCAAAGATGCTGGGTGATCGTGGTCGCGCAGAGAAGCGCCATGAGCGGTCTCTGTGGTGCTTCTCGAAATAAAGTGATCGCCTTAGCCGTCACGTACGCCTCCCTAAGTTGGAGGAGCTCCGATAAGAACTGAGCGCAATGGGACGCCCCGTCCGTAGCAAGGTTGTCGACCGAATAAGGTAGTCCCAGAAAAACAGGACGCCTCATTCGGTCTAGTGTGGGGGTTAATGTCGTTCGCCACTTACGAGCAAGGGGGTGGGTTAATTATCACACGTCTACTCCGGGCAGGGATGCGGGTTATTCGTGGGCTGTGTTGTCCGGCGCTGCAGCAATAATACGATAGACGCTTGATCGCCCAATACCGACCTTCCTCGCAATGGCTGACCCGCCTATACCTTCACGGTGCAGCTTCAACACCTCCTCCGACTTGGCCTGTGCGGTGGGCTTGCGGCCTGTGTACTTGCCAGCAGCCTTCGCTTTGGCGATGCCCTCCCTCTGGCGTTCCAGCATGATGGACCGTTCAAATTCCGCAACGCTGCCCATGATGGACAACATAAGTTTCCCCGTGGCGGTGCCCGTGTCGATGTTCATAGAGAGGATGCGGAGGTTCGCCTTCTTGGCCTCTATGGCCCCCAAGACTTCCATGAGGTGGGCAACAGAGCGGGCCAGACGGTCCAGCTTGGTGACAATCAACGTGTCGCCTTCCCGCAGATAGTCCAACGCTTCTGTCAGGGCTTCACGCTTCACAAGATCAACAGACGATACTTGTTCCTCAAACACCTTGTCACAGGCGGCGTTCTTGAGGTCGCGAAGCTGAGCATCCAGTCCCGCTGTCTGGTCGAGGGTCGAGGTTCGTGCGTATCCAACAAGCATGTGTTCATCTTTCTGTGCCAATAGGGTCTTAGGCTTTCTAGACGAACTGCCCCAAAACTGTCAACACCACTTATACGGCACAGTTTAAGTAACAGCTTTGGGGCGTCCCTCAGGGCTTGCCTAGTGGGACAGTGGCACGGCGGGCTTGCGGTGGTCTGTGAGGACCAGTGAGACGTAGGGCAGATCAATGGCAACCTCCCCAATACCTTCACGCTGCACCCCGAAGCGGGCGTTACGTTCTTTTAGGGCAAGGATGGAATAGCGGCCAAGGTGGATGTCGAAGATGGTCATGGTGGTGTCCTGTCAGTGGATTGAAAGACCGTCATGGCCTTCCTGTCTACTACATCGCCGCGCCACAGATGAACGTCAACTAACTGATTTAATTGCATTTACGGGAAGTTATCGCAGGTGGATATATTCGGGTTTTGTTTGAGGAGGCCGTACGGGGGGTACGCGGGAGCCTCTATATATATCTCTGGGTGACGCATTTTTGCGATGAAATATAGTGGGTGATGACTGCAACCATCTTTACGCACTTGCTACTCACCCATACGCTATCATTAAAACCATATTTAATTACTAATCACTGCAACTTTTTGCGGCTGTCTAAAAAGGTAAAAGAAATGATTGGACTTGAACAACTTGGGGAAATGCTTGGACTGGCTTCATCTGCCGTTGGTCTAACGGGAAAAGCCACCGAAACTGCGGAGAAAATACAGTCGCTGTTGGCTAAGAAAGACGCGGTGGACAGTTCTGAACTGATGGGCCTGCTCAATACTTTGGCAACTCAGCTGACCTCGGTCAATATGACAAACGTGCAGCTAAGTGAGGCCGTAAAGGGGTTAAGCAGAGAACTACAACGTCAAGACGAATTCGAGAAGCTAAAGGCTAACTATGTTCTCTTTGAGACCCCCGAAAAAGACATCGTTTATCGTCTGAAAGACGAGGAGGTAGATCAACAGCCCGCTCACTTTGTCTGTCCAGTTTGTTTAGGAAGAGACAAGCTTATTAGCTACATTGTAGGCGAGGACGATTTCAAACGATGCCAAACTGATAAGAACCACACCTTTCGCTTCCGAAACACTCCTGTGAAGCGAAACCTTCAAGGGCTGTTTTGAGCTTGTGCTAACGACGCTCCCGTGGGACACCTTAAGGACACAACCTTGAGACACCGCAAAAACGACTTGTTTTGTTTAGTTATTGAATAACAGTAGGTTGGACGGTTCGATATTCACATAGTGAAGCTCACCGCCCGCACCACTGTTTTCAAAGACTTAGCTTGCCTTCGCCAGCGTCGCAGGCTCTGCCAATTGCGTGGCGCCGGGGATGAAGACGGTAAAGGTCGTGCCCTGACCGAGCGTGCTTTTGACCGTGATGTCGCCGCCATGGGCAAGGGCCAGTTTCTTGCAGATCGCCAGCCCCAGCCCAGTGCCGCCCTCGGCGCGATCATCGGCGTCTTCGATCTGGGTGAAAGCCTCGAAAATGCGGTCCAGATCCTGCGCGGCGATGCCAACGCCATTGTCTTCGACCTCGAAAACAAACCCGCCCGCGTGCAGGCGCGCACGCAGATAGATGTCCCGCGCCTTGGAGAATTTCAGCGCATTGCCGACGATATGGCCCAACAGTTGCAGGCTGCGGCGGCGGTCAGCGGTGACGGTGAGCGGCGGGGTGTCAATATGCAGCGTGGCCGTCTTGTCATGCGCGGCGCCGTGGTGCTCTTCGACCACTTCTTCCAAAAGCGCGCGGGTGTCGAGGGCGGTCTTGTCGAGCGCGAGGTCGTTCAACTCCATATTCGTATAGTCGAGGATGTCGTTGATAATGGTCAACAATTGCCCGCCCGCGAATTTGATGCGCTGGCCGTAGAGTTCCGCTTGATCGCCCATCTTGGTGAAATGCTCGGACTCCGGTTTTTCATCCGGGCCGAGCTTGGCGAGGTTGTGGCGTTTAAGTTCCGACAGGAAGCTGGCGTAGCCGATGACGATGGTCAGCGGGGTGCGTAATTCGTGGCTCAGCACGCTCATGAATTCCGATTTCGCCCGGCTGGCGCTTTCGGCGGCATCGCGGGCCTTTCGCAGTTCCTCGACGCTTTCGTTGCGGGTGCGGTTTTCGACAACATAGCTAAAGAGCGCGGCCAGCGCGATGATGGCGGCGGTGCCGGCGATGATCAGCGCGATTAATCTATATTCAACCGGGTTGGCGTAAAGCGGCTGCGCGGCCAGCGGGGTGACCTGAAAAGCGGCCATGCCGGTGAAATGGAGCAGGATGATCGCCAGCGCCAAAAGCGCGGTCATCCACAGCACGCTGCCCTTGCCCCCACGGCCCGCCGCGCCAAGCGCGAGGGTTGCAAGGACAACCGCGATGATGACGGAGGCGGTCAGATAGCCCATGTCCCACTGGATCGCGCCCTGCACGCGATAGGCCACCATGCCGGTATAATGCATGGCCGAAATCGCCAGCCCAAAGATCGTCCCGCCCAGAACCGTGGCCCGCCGGGATTTGAGCAGCCCGGCGATGACGACGCCCAGAATCGAGCCGACGATGGCGATGATCAGCGACAGGAAGGTGAGCGAGAAATGGAACGTCGCCGGCGCGTCGAGCTGATAGGCGAGGATCGCAATGAAATGGGTGCACCAGATCGTCACCCCCGCTGTCATCGCGGTCAGATAGCACCAAATCAACGCTTGGCGACGCGGCTGTTCAAGCACATGCCGATAGAGCCGTGCCACCACCCAGCTGCCAAAGATACAAAGAAGTGCTGCAAGCAGCACGAGCCCGAGGTCGTGATCGTGATGAATTGTATGGGCGACCCGGAACATCTTTATCCTATCTGATATTAACACTTGGTTAATTGCTGTCGGAATAGGACGAAAATAAGTCTCTCGCAAGTTCACACTGTGCCTACATTTTTTAACTCCGTGGTAAGACCTTGTCGCTAATCCTCTCCCAAGGTCGGCAGTGGGGCGGGATGAGGCAGAGGCGGCAGATGGCAGGTTCAGGGAAAGGAGGGCGATCGTTTAACCTCTTACGGCGCATGGTCTTTTGCCTGCGGGGCTATGTTTCTCGGATGCTGGGCTCCGCTGTGCGGTGCGGCGCGTCGGGACCCAACGGGCCGCGTGAGAGGGTGAGCATGTCAGCCGGGAATACCGCTGCTGTAGAGGACAGCCTTACCTGGGGGCAGCTCCCGCTGATCTCCATCGTTTTCGCGGCAGAGCGGCGCATGTTTAGGCAGAACCTTGATGGCCCGCCCAAGGCAAGGCTTCGCGGGGCGCTTGTGCCCTCTCTCGGCCCCGCGGGTGGGAAGGGGGCCGCGGGTGAGGCCATCCTATCCCCGGTCAAGGCCGATATGGCCGAAATCGACGTGGTTTTCTCTCCCGATGGGCGCGTTTGCCATGCCAATGAGGCGGCCTGCGGTATCACCTATGGGCTGGGGGATTGTCTGATCGGGCAGCATATCAGCGATCTGTTCGGGCCGCGGCTTTGCGATGGGGCTGAGATCGGCACGCTTTGGGCGCAGGCGCTTGAGGGGCTGGCCCCGCAGGGCGGCTTTCAAATGCACCCGGGGGAAGAGACGGCCCGCATTGTCCACGGATGGCTCACGGCGGAGCGGGATCCCGAAGGGCGGGGGCATGGCGTCCGGTTTCGGGGTGTCGAAGCGGCGGCGAATGGCGTGGGGCCAGTGCGCGCGGTCTCAGTGGGAAAGCGCGCGCGGCGCGGTTAGCGCAATGCCCGTGCCGCAAAGTGAACCAGCGGCGCATAACCCGCGCCGCTGTTCCTAGATTTCTGATCAGTCGCGCTTACCGGCGAAACGTTCGGCCCAGCTTTCGCGGTGCTCATCGCTGATCTTGGCAAAAAGCACCTCGGGCACTTCAAACCCGTGGCCGGGGGCAAGCTTGCCCAAGGCAGCGGGCACATCGTCGGGCCACGGCATGTCGTCGACCTTCATCGCCGCCAGCATCGAGGCCGAGGCCGTGGGGATGAAGGGTGCGGAAAGCACGGCGTAGAGCGGGATCAAGTTCAACGCCAGCCGCACCTGCGCCGCCGCGCGGTCGGGGTCGGTCTTGAAGGTGGTCCAAGGCGCTTGGGCTTGCAGATATTCATTGCCCGCCGCCCAGATGCCGCGCAGTTCGGCGGCGGATTTGCGGACCTCCATCGCCTCCATCAACGTCTCGTAACGGGCGACGCGGGCGGTGATGTCTTCGATCAGCGCCTGTTCCGCCTCACCGTATTCGCCGGCCTCGGGTACCGCTTCGCCGAATTTGGAGCGGCAGAACTTGGTGATCCGGCTGACGAAATTGCCTAGCACGTCGGCCAAGTCCTTGTTCACGGAGGCTTGGAAATTTTCCCAAGTGAATTCGGCATCCGAGGTCTCGGGCGCATGGCTCAAGAGCCACCAGCGCCAGTAATCCGCCGGCAGGATTTCCAACGCCTGATCCATGAAGACGCCGCGCCCGCGCGAGGTGGAGAACTGACCGCCGTCATAATTGAGGTAATTGAAGGACTTGATGTAATCCACCAGCTTCCACGGCTCGCCCGAGCCCTTGATCGTGGCGGGGAAGCTGAGCGTGTGGAAGGGGACATTGTCCTTGCCCATGAACTGGGTGTAGCGCACGTCCTCGGCGCCCTTGTCGGTGCGCCACCAGCTTTCCCAATCGGTGCCTTTGCCCGCATCGACCCATTCCTGCGCGCAGGCGATGTATTCGATGGGCGCGTCGAACCAGACATAGAAGACCTTGCCCTCCATGCCCGGCCAATCCTGATCGCCGCGTTTCACCGGCACGCCCCAGCTGAGGTCGCGGGTGATGCCACGGTCTTGCAGCCCGTCGCCGTCATGCAGCCATTTCTTAGCGATGGAGGTGGTCAGCACGGGCCAGTCGGTCTTGCTGTCGATCCAAGCGTCGAGCTCGTCTTTTAGCTGGCTTTGCTTGAGGAACAGGTGCTTGGTCTCGCGCATTTCCAGATCGGTGGCGCCCGAGATGGTCGAGCGCGGGTTGATCAGGTCTTCGGGGTCAAGCTGCTTGGTGCAATTGTCGCATTGATCGCCGCGCGCATCCTCGAACCCGCAGTTGGGGCAGGTGCCCTCGACATAGCGGTCGGGCAGAAAGCGCCCGTCGGTCGGCGAATAAATCTGCCGTTGGGAGACCTCTTCGATCAGCCCCTGATCCGCCAGGGCACCGGCAAAATGCTGCGTGAGCTTGCGGTTCTGCGGGCTGGACGAGCGGCCAAAGTGATCGAAGGAGAGGCCGAACCCTTCGGCGATGCGAGCCTGTGTTTCATACATCTCGGCGCAATATTCATCGACCGGCTTGCCCGCTTTCGCGGCGGCAAGCTCGGCGGGGGTGCCGTGCTCGTCCGTGGCGCAGAGGAACAGAACATCCTGCCCCCGGCCACGCTGATAGCGCGCGTAGAGGTCCGCAGGCAGCTGGCTGCCCACGAGGTTACCCAGATGTTTGATCCCGTTAATATAGGGGATGGCGGAGGTGATGAGGTGGCGTGTCATATAAATATTCCCGTGCTTGGCGCAGCCTTATCGCAAGGGCTGCGCCAGTTCCAGCAAAAGACGGGACCGGTCAGTCGCGGTCCCGCGCGCGGCCCAAGAGCCGCCCGATGAGAAAGCTGGTCCGTGGGGCGTAGACGTAGGGCGTCCGCTCGGCCAAGGTGGGGCGCGCGCGCATCCGGGCAAGGCCAAAGACCACCAGCCCCCCATGCGCCGCCGCGATCATCGCGAATAGCGCCGCCGCGCCGAAATTGTCGATCAGGACCGAGGCGAGATAGGGCGCGCCGATGGCACCCAGAGCGAAAAAGAACATCAGGGCGGCGGAAAGCTCTACCCGCTCGTCGGAACTGGCAAAGTCATGGGCATGGGCGGCAGAGACCGAATAGATTGGAAAGGTCGTGGCGCCGAAGAGCCCGGCCGAGAGCATGATCCCCGCCGTGCCATAGCCCGCGCCCATCACGGTGACCGCACAGCCGCCCATCGCGGCGACCGAGAGCCAGATCAGCACCCAGCGGCGGTCGAACTTATCGGCCAGCATCCCCATGGGATATTGCGCGAGCGCGCCACCCAGCACGAAAGCGGCAAGGAACCACGCGATCTGCGGCGCGCTGAGGCCGACTTCTTGGCCGTAGATCGGCCCGACCATGCGGAAAGATGCGCTTGAGACGGCGGCCACGATGACCCCCGCCGCCGCCAGCGGCGAGCGGTCAAAGGCGAGGCGTGGGCGCAGCCGTGGCTGGCTGGGTGTTTCGGGCGGGCGGACCTTGGTCAGCGTCAGCGGCAAGAGGGCAGCACAGCAGCCGATGGCCAGCAGGTTGTAAGAGACGTAAGACGCCGGGGCGAGCACGCCCACGATCAACTGCGCGGCAAGCGAGCCGCTCATGTCGACCACCCGGTAAACGCCCATGGTGCGCCCGCGGGTCTCATTGGTAACCTTGGCCTGCATCCATGCTTCGATCACCGTGTAGCAGCCCGCCACGCACATGCCTGACGCGACACGCATCAGCCCCCATGCGTAGGGGTCCACCACCATCATATGCGCCATCAGGCCGATTGATCCGGCGGCGGTGAAGGCGGCAAAGGCGCGGCTGTGGCCGACGCTGCCCATCAACCGAGGCGCCCACCAGCAGCCGATGAAGAACCCCAGAAAATGCGCCGAGCCAAGCATACCGATTTCCTGTCGGCTGAACCCAAGCTGCACGCCCGACAACACGTCGATCGGCCCCACACCTCCGGTGGAGAGTTGCAGGAGAATGACCGAGAAGAACAGGGCGGCGAAGGATATGAGCAGACGCATGGGCGCAGATTGCGTCCATTGCTGCCCAAACGGAAGGCCGAAAACTACCGGGGCCGCGCTTTTGTCGGGGAGCTAGGATCGGCGCGGGCCAATTGCCCTTGCGAAGGCCGGGCAGGCGGCTAGGTTGCGGGCAAATCACAAGCGAGGACCAAAAGATGAAGATGAAAAAGCTCGGCTCTAGCGATATCGAGGTCTCGCATTTCTGTTTGGGCTCCATGACATGGGGCACCCAGAACACCGCCGAGGAGGGCCATGCGCAGATCGACCGCGCGCTGGAGGCCGGGATCAACTTCATCGACACTGCCGAGATGTACCCCGTGAACCCGATCAGCGCCGAGACGATTGGCCGGACGGAAGAGATCATCGGCCAGTGGTTCGCCCGCGACAAGCGGCGAGACGAGGTGGTTCTGGCCAGCAAACACTCCGGCGAGGGGATGCAGCACGCCCGCGACGGCGCGCCGATTTCCTCGGACACGATCCCCGGCGCCATCGAAGGCTCGCTGAAGCGCTTGCAGACAGATTACATCGACCTTTATCAATTCCACTGGCCCAACCGCGGCAGCTATATGTTCCGCAAGAATTGGCACTACGACCCGTCGAGCCAGAACCGGGCCGAGACCATTGCGCATATGGAAGATACGCTCGGCGCGCTGCAACTTGAGGTCGAACGCGGGACGATCCGCGCCTTTGGCCTGAGCAACGAAAGCGCTTGGGGGCTGACCCAATGGGCCGCCGTGGCCGAACGTGTGGGCGGGCCGCGCCCGATCTCGGTGCAGAACGAATATTCGCTGATGTGCCGACTGGCCGATTCCGATGTGTCCGAGACCTGCATCAATGAGCAGATTGACATGCTGGCCTTCTCTCCGCTGGCCGCGGGGTTGCTGACCGGGAAATATCAGGGCGGGAAGGTCCCCGCCGGGTCGCGTCTGTCGCTGAACGAAGATCTGGGCGGTCGGGTCACCCCCCGCGCCTTTGAGGCGGTCGCGGCCTATCTTGACGTGGCCGAGAAACATGGGCTCGACCCGGTGCAGATGGCGCTGGCATGGTGTGCGACACGGCCCTTCATGGGCTCTGTCATCTTTGGCGCGACCAGCCTTGAGCAGCTTGACGTGGCGCTTGGCGGGGCGGAGCTGACCTTGAGCGATGAGGTGATGGCCGACCTCGACGCGGCGCATAAAGCCCATCCGATGCCCTATTGATGGGCCGCCTTGGGATGCATTTGGCGCGGCGGGGGGGCATGTTGCTGCTGTTGGGCGCCCTCGCGGCGTGTAGCGGCGGCGAGGCACCGCCCGCGAAGACCGGGTTTCGCAATGCGGGGGCCTTGATCGGGGCCACCAGCCGCTATGACGCGGCGCGCTTTGGCGGCGACTGGCAGGTCCGGGCGGCATTCCCCGGTGACGCCGACCTGCAAGCCGTGACCTTCGCGCCGCAAGGGCCGACCTTGATCGAACAGCGCCAGATCTGCGACAGCGCCGGATGCCGCAACACCCGCACCCTTTGGGCACTGAGCGCGCAGGGGCCGGGCCGCTACACCATGCGCGCCGCCGTCGGCGGGGCCGAGCGGCCTTTCTGGGTGCTTTGGGTCGACGAAGGGTTCCGCACCGCGGTCATCGGCAGCCCCGATGGCGGATATGGCTGGATCCTTGACCGTCAGGCGACGGGCGGGGCGGACCGGATCGCCGCCGCGCAGGAGATCTTGGCCTTCAACGGCTATGACCTCCGCGCCCTGCAAATGAGACCCTAGGCCGCGTGGCACTGGCCCTGCCGCCCGCCTTCGGCCTATAGGCTGTTATGGACAGTGCTTTCGCCCCCGATCTGTGGATCCTCGTCACCCTTGCTGCCGCCGTCTTCCAGACCGGGCGCTTCATGCTTCAAAAGCATCTGGCGACCGATACGCTTTCGGCAGGCGGGGCGACCTTTTCGCGGTTTCTCTATTCCGCGCCCTTCGTGGCGCTGTTGCTGCCGCTCTATCTGGCGCTGAGCGGGCAGGGGGTGCCGCCGCTTGAGGCGGGGTTCTGGCTGTATGGGGCGATGGGCGGCACGGCGCAGATCATGGCGACGGTCTGCGTGGTGCTATTATTCAAGCAGCGCAATTTCGCGGTGGGCATCACTTTCAAGAAGACCGAGGTGATCCAGACCGTGCTGATGGCCTGGATCGTGCTGGGCGAGGGTGTTTCGGGCGCGGGCTTTGCGGCCATCGCCCTTGGCGTGCTGGGGCTGCTGTTGCTGTCCGGCGGGGCCGAGGCGCGGGGGCTGCGCCTTAGCGATCTGCGCAACCGTGCGGCGGGGCTGGGCATCGCCTCGGGTTTTCTCTTCGCGATCTCGGCGGTCTGTTATCGCGGCGCTTCGCTCGCCGTGGCCTCGGGCGATCCGCTGTTGCGTGCGGGCGTGACGCTGGCGGCGGTGGTGCTGATGCAGACGCTGATCATGGCCCTTTGGCTGCGCCTGCGCGAACCGGGGCAGATACGCCGGGTCTGGGCCGCGCGGCGGGTGGCGGTCTGGATCGGGCTGACTTCGATGGGCGGGTCGCTCTGTTGGTTCATCGCCTTCACCCTGCAAAACGCGGCCTATGTGAAGGCCTTGGGGCAGGTAGAACTGATGCTGAGCATCGCGGCCACGACCCTGTTCTTTCGCGAGCGGATTTCGCGCCGGGAGTGGGCGGGCATGGCGGTGCTGGCGGTCTCGATCCTGATGCTGGTTTTGGTGACCTAGCCCGTCATCGGGCGGCCATGCAAACGCAGGAACAGGCTTTCTTCGTCGTTGTTCTTGAAAAACGGGACCGAGGCAGGCGGGCTGGTGTCACGCGCGCGGGCGGCGACCTCGGCCAATACGACCTCGGTGATGAAGGGCATGTCGAAAGACCGCGCCCGGCTCAGCGGCACCCATTGCAGATGTGACAGCTCATCACAGGCGGCGTCAAAATCATCGGGGTCGCTGGCGATGTCGTCGGCATCCACCAGAAAGAAACGCGCGTCGAAACGGCGCGGGCGGCCCGGCGGTGTCAGGGCGCGAAACACGAATTGCAGGGCGGAGGCATCGGGCAAATGGCCCGTGGCTGCAAAGCTCTGCCAGTCGGGCGGCACATCCCCCTGCCATGCGCCCTTGCGGCCCAGCACCAAACCGGTCTCTTCCCAAAGCTCACGAATGGCGGCAACGGCGATGGCATGGGCGAGCGACGGTTCGGCATCATCACAAAGCCTGCCATGGCAAAGCGCGTTCACCGGGGCGGCAAGGGGCACATCGGCATCGCCCGCGTCCACCGCCCCGCCGGGAAAGACGAATTTATTCGGCATGAAGGCCGCCTTGGCCCCGCGTTGCCCCATCAGGATATGCGGGGTCTCATGGCGGTCGCGCAGCACGATCACCGTGGCGGCGTTGCGGATTTTGGTCTTGTCGATGGTCATGCGGCGATGCTCCGGCAGTCAGGGGCCGAAGGGCGGGCCGCCTTAGTTTGACCGGCCGAAGCCGCCCATCCTTTTGGCCCATTGAAAGCCGATCATGGCCCCCTTCAGTCTGGGCAGAAGGTAAAGCGACAGCGCCGTGCAGCCAACCGCAAAAATGGTGAACAGGGTCAGAGGTTCGGGCCGCCAGACCACATAGGCGATGTGCAGCCCCGGTGCCAAAAGGTGACCGACCAGCAGAATGGTCAGATAGGCCGGGCCGTCATCGGCGCGGTGGTGGTGGAACTCCTGACGGCAAACCGCGCAGTCGTCGTTCACTTTCAGATAGCCATGCAGCAGCTCTCCGCCCCCGCAGGAGGGGCATTTGCCACGCCAACCGCGCAGCATGGCAGGCAGGCGGGGCCGCTCTTCGCTGGCATCGGTCTCTGCGGTGTCGGGGGACAATTGCTGGGTCTGTGACATGGGGGCGATCCTCTGGTTGAGGGATAGATGCAGTCTGGGGCGTGAAATGAAAAGACCGGAGGTTGCCGTTGCGGCGCCATGTCGCGCAGGGGGGCTTTGCCAAATTTTTCGAAAAAAAGTTTGAAAACCTGCGACGGAAGTTTCTGGCTCCGCCGTTTGACCCTGTGATCGCGGCGCAAAAGCGTGAGACGATCTTTAAAAAAACGAGGAGTATCAAGATGACCATTCGTACCAATATGAAGATCGCAGCCCTCAGCGGATTGTTGGCCGTGGGTGCCGTGGCCGCCACCGCCCAGCAAAGCGGGCAGGACCGGTTCCAGCAGCTTGACGCAGATGGCAACGGTGCGATCACGCAGGCAGAGTTTCAGGCCCATGCCGAGGCGCGTTTTGCCAAGGTTGATGCCGATGGCGACGGTTTCGTGACCGGCGAAGAGCTGAAGGCCGCAGGCGATGCGCGCCGCGCCGATCGCGCCGCCAAGATGGTTGAGCGTTTCGACACCGACGGCAACGGCAGCCTCGACGCTTCCGAATTGGAAGCCATGGGCGATAAACACGGTGGCAAGCGCGGCGGCAAAGAGGGCGGCAAGCACGGTCATAAGGGCGGTGACAAGGGCGCCCGCATGATCGAGCGTATGGACGCCAATGACGATGGCAAACTCTCAATGGAAGAGATGACGCAGCGCCACGATCCGGCCAAGATGTTCGAGCGTCTGGACAAAGACGGCAACGGCAGCGTCAGCGCCGAAGAGTTTGAAGCGGCGAAAAAAATGCATGGCAAGCGGCACCATAAGGGTGACAAAATGGACCATGACAAACCGCAGCGCGACTAAATGAAGCCTCGGGCGCGCTTAATCATGGCGCGCCCGGACCTTAGCCATGGACGGGATGCAGGATTTGCCCAACGCGCAGCAAGATGCGGATGCCGAGTTGTTGCAACGCTATGCCAATGGCGATGCGGCGGCGGCGCGGTTGCTGACCGCGCGGCTGGTGCCGCGCCTCCACGGCCATGCGCTGCGGGTGCTCGGTGACCGGGCCGAGGCCGAGGATGTGGCCCAAGAGGCGATGCTGCGGCTCTGGCGTCAAGCGCCGAAGTGGCGCAGGGGCGAGGCCAAGGTGACCACTTGGCTTTACCGTGTCGTGGCCAACCTCTGCACCGACCGTCTGCGCCGCCGGGGGGCGGGGGTGTCCGGGCTCGATGATGTGGCGGAACCTGCCGATCCGACCCCCGGTGCCGCGCAGCAGATGCAGCAGGCCGCCCGTGTGGACGCGCTGCAACAGGCGCTGGCCACTTTGTCCGACCGCCAGCGGCAAGCGGTGGTGTTGCGCCATATCGACGGTATGGCCAATCCCGAGATCGCAGAGGTGCTGGGCATCGGGGTCGAAGCGGTGGAAAGCCTGACCGCGCGGGGCAAACGGGCATTGGCCGCGCAACTGTCGGCACAACGGGACGCATTGGGGTTTGAAAATGAGTGACGTCGACGATCTGGAAGATTTCTTTGCCGCGGCCCGGGCCAATCCGCCACAGGTCTCGGCCGATTTGCAGGCCCGCGTTCTGGCTGATGCCGAAGCGCATATGCCCAAAGCGCTGCGCCAGCCGTGGCATCAAGCGCTCTGGCAACTCTTGGGCGGTGCGGCGGGGCTGAGCGGTCTTGCGACTGCTGCGGCTGTCGGAGTTTGGGTCGGAGTGGCACCGCCCGAGGGCATGCCGGATTTGGCCGGGCAATTCGTGACCGGCACATGGGAGACCGAGACCTCGGACCTCACGGCGGCTGACACCGGCAGCGAATTCGGGGGATTTGGTTGGGACATGGAGGAAAGTTGAGATGACACAGGATCCGACACCGCGGCGCAAGCGCCTCATGCGGGTGGCCCTTGGCCTGTCGCTGGCGTTGAACGTGATGATCCTTGGCGCGCTTGGCGGGGCGATGTGGCGTCACGGCGGGCCGGGGCCGCATGGCGGGGGTGATTTGCCGGGGCTGCGCAGCTATGCCTCGCCCTATGTGCAGGCGCTGCCGCCCGAAGCGCGACGCGGGTTGCACGGCAAAATGCGCACCAGCGGTAAGGCGCATCACCTCGACCGGGAAGCGCGGCGCGCGCTTTACGACGAAATGCTTGCCGCGCTTCGGGCCGAGCCGTTTCAGGCGGACGTGGCCGCCGCGGTGCTCGCCGCGCAAGGCGAGGCCGCCGCGGGTGTTCAGCAAGTCGCCCATGACGCTTGGTTGGCCGAGGTCAGCGCGATGGATGCCGCCGCCCGCCAAGACTATGCCGACAAGCTGCAACAGCGGCTGGAAGCGGGGCCGCCCCGCAAAAAAGGCAAACGCGACGGCAGACCCGAACGGTGAGCGGGCCGGTACCCGGTCTTGCCCTTTGCCGGACGGCGGGCTAGGCCGAGGGCGAATGACCCCGGCAGGGGGCGGCGTTAACCGGCCCCTTGCCCCTTAGAAAGCCCGGCCCATGATCGACACCTCTCAGACGATGCACAGCGGCGCGGAAACCGTGCTGGCCACGGCCAAGGCGTCACTTGCGCGGCGGGCGGTGGGCCTGTTGTCACTGGCGGGGCTGGGGCTGCTGCTGATCTATTCCGCGCTGACCCGCTCGCCCGATCCGGTCTGGCAGAGCGTTCTGGTGCTGGTGGGGCTTGGTTTTATCGCGATTGCCGAGGTGATGCGCCGCGCCACCGCCAGCGCGGTGGAACTGACCGACGAGGCGCTGCGCGATGCCGATGGCCGGGTGATCGTCCGCATGGACGAGATCGCGCGCATTGATCAGGGCGCTTTCGCGGTCAAACCCTCGAACGGTTTCCTGCTCAAGACCAACCGCCGCGTGGCGCGGGGCTGGCGCTTGGGCCTGTGGTGGAGCCTTGGCCGCCGGATCGGTGTGGGCGGTATGACCCCAGCCAATGAAACCAAGCTCATCGCCGAGATCATCCGCGCCAAACTGGCCGAGCGTGAGGCCGCTTAACCGTCCGACCAGACCGTGCGCGGCGCATAGCGCGGGCGGGTGAAGACGAAGTTGTGAATGTCGCGCCGCTCCAACCCGGTTTTGAACAGCGGCTCGAAGTCGCGCCATGTCTCAACCAGCGTGACGCGTTCGTTATCGGGCATAACGGGCAGCTTGTCATGCCAATCGCGCACATCGTCGCTGGTCAAAGGCTGAACCGTTCCGCGCACTTGTGACCAATCCGCGTGGTAGCGGTCGTTCGCCTGATCATACCAGATCGAACTGACCCGAAGGGCCGTTTGTCCGGTGCCGCGGGTGAGATACTCGAAAAGCTGTTGCATCCCTTGGAGATAGTCCGCGTCAATCGCCTGCGTCTCGCGCGAGATGGCATCGCCCACGGTATAGGCCGCCGTCTGGTTGAGGTTGTACATCCGGAAGGTGTCAAAGGTCGAATACATGGCCAGATAGGCCCAGAACATCAGCGGCAACATGATCACCGTCTCGACGGCGATGGAGCCGTCCTCGCGCCCTTTGAACCGGGCCAGTAGATTGCGGAAAACGCGCATCAATTCGGCTCCTGCACGAAGGCCGCGCTCGAGACCATGGAAACACGGCCCGCGCCGTCTTTCTCAAGGGCATAGCCAAGGCCGGTGGTCGGAAAGAAGGGCTCAAACCGTGCGCAGGCGCGCAGCAGCATCAACTGATGTTCGACCCCAAGGGTCCAGCCGCGCACCGGTCTGGGGTCTTCGGAAGTGTCGACGCAATCGGGCGACTGGTCGAAGCTGGCGAAATTGCGCGGGTCCACGCGGATCATCTCAAGGCGCAGGGTCTCTTCGCAGTCATCCAAGAAGATCGCGGCCTCGCAGATTTTGTCCTTGATGGTCTGATGCGTCATCGGGGTATTGGTGTTCAGCCGGATGTAGCGCACCGTCATGTCGAGCCCCCGGTCAAGGAACATGTGGCGGATGGCGTAAAAGCTCATCTCGACGGACATGAGCAGGCAGCCGAAGAGCAGCGGCGACAGGATGGCGAACTCCATCAACATGGCCGAGCCATCCTCCTCGCCGCGAAACCGGCGCCATGCCTTGATGCAGCGCTGTATCATTGCGTCAGCCTCAACTGGTTGATCTGGCGGGCGATGGCCTCGAATGCGCTGACGATCTCGACCCCTTCGACGCGGAAGAAATGGCTGTCGGAGGAGGCACAGTTCTTCATCACCGATGCACCATGGTCGGTCACTTCAAAGCCGATCGACCAGATCACGATGCCCTTGGCCTTGGCCGCGTCGCAGATGTTGTCGAGCAGGGCGTCGGCCTGCGATGCGCTGTATTTCGTCCAGTACCAGCGGTGACGCTCGCTTGAACGGACATTGCGGTTCAGCCACCAGTAGAAGGGGTAATCGCTCCAATGGCGGTAGTGGTCCCGGTTGGCGTAGACTTGGCGGTTGATCCGGCGGGTGGTCACGTTCACCCCATCGGTCATCAGGATCACCGTTTTCAGCGTGTCGATATCGCCGTAATCAGCCGGGCGCCCTTGGAAGGCCGCATCGCCACCGATGGCTTGATTGATCGCGCGGAAGGACGGGTCGAGCAGCGCCACGCCCCATTTCATGCCCAGATGAATGGCGGTGTTCGCGCGGGGCTGGAAATTGGAAATCCGGGCTTTCAGCGCGGCGGCGTTCTGCGAATAGGGCGCGACTTCTTCGTAGTCCTGCTTCGGGCAGCCGGGGTTGTAGATGTTGTCATAATGGCCGGTGTTGTCGCGGTGATAACCGTTCCAGCTATAGCCCGCCTCGAAGTGCTGCATATGCTCATAGCTGCGGGTCTGGCTGATGGCGGTGAGGTCAAACTCGCTGTCGTCGAAATCAACGCAATGGGAGAAGGAATGCAGCTGGGTGATGTTCAACTCATCCATGATGTTCTTCCCGACGTTGACCTGCGCGGTATAGGGCACGACGGAGATTGAGATCAGGTCCGCGTTCTCGGGCTTCAGCACGGTGTCGATGAAGGCGTCGCTCGCGTCATGGAGGTTGGCCATCTTGCCGTTCTCCCGCATGGAGCCGGAGATATCGAGCACCATGGAAATCTCGACCTTGTTCACCTTTTCCTCCGCCGTGGATTTGGCAGGGACATGCAGCCGGTCTTGGCCGAATTTACTCATGAACATCGTGTTGAGCGTGCGCGAGGCATCGACGGTGACACGGCGGTAGTTCAGCCCTTCGTCGACCGTCACGCTGGATACATATTCGGCCAGCCCCGTCTTGTCGAAATAATCGCGGGCCACGGCCTCGGGGCTGAGCGTCTGGTCGAGGTCCGCCGCCGCCAGCACGGCGCGGTCGGCCACGGCTTGCACCCTTGCGCGTTCGCGTTCATGGCGCATCAGGTCCACGCCGATGCCGCCCATGAGGATCATCAACAGGATCATCATGATGGCGAACAGCGTGACCAACCCGTCTTCCTCGCGTGCGAAGCGCTGGAGAAACGCGGGCAGGGGCCGCAGGGAGCTGTCTGATCTGTGAGATGTATCGCGCATCGTCATCAACCTCTTTTCCGGTGGCGTCCTGCGGGCACCAAAGGGAATGGGCGGCATTTGCCTTGTTTCTGTTGTGCTGCGGGAAAGTGTCCAGAGTTTGGCGCGTCTGGGGCAATAGGCGGCGCTTGGGGCCGGTTTTCGGGGGCGTTTTGACCGATTTCCACCGGGCGGGGAGGGTGGCGCGGGCCGCCCCTACCCACAGTTGATAAAGTTTCGCAAATCGCGAGGAATTGGGTCGCGCCCCGCCATGAGGCGTCCTACGGTGCGACTGCAGGCCCCTAGGGCAGCCAGATGAGTCGCGCCCGCAAACAAAGGGACCGCGACCGGACAAGAAGAGGAGAGACCGATGAATCCAGCCAATGAGCCGAGTTTCCGCGACAGTGTGGATCTGATGTTCAATCGCGCGGTCGCGCTGATGGATTTGCCGCCCGGTCTCGAAGAGAAAATCCGCGTTTGCAACGCCACCTACACGGTGCGTTTCGGCGTGCGTCTGCGGGGCCGGATGCATACGTTCACCGGCTACCGTTCGGTCCATTCTGAACATATGGAGCCTGTGAAGGGCGGTATCCGCTATTCCATGGCCGTGAACCAGAACGAGGTCGAAGCGCTGGCCGCGCTGATGACCTATAAATGCGCGCTGGTGGAGGCGCCCTTTGGCGGCTCCAAGGGCGGGCTCTGCATCGATCCGCGCGACTACGATGAACATGAGCTTGAACTGATCACCCGGCGTTTCGCCTATGAGCTGATCAAGCGCGACATGATCCACCCCGCGCAGAACGTGCCCGCCCCCGATATGGGCACCGGCGAACGTGAGATGGCTTGGATCGCGGACCAGTACAAACGCATGAATACCACCGACATCAACGGTGTGGCCTGTGTCACCGGCAAGCCGATCAACGCGGGCGGCATCCAAGGCCGGACCGAGGCGACAGGCCGGGGTGTGCAATATGCGCTGCAAGCCTTCTTCCGCGATCCCGAGGGGCTGAAGAAAGCGGGCCTTTCCGGCAAGCTCGACGGCAAGCGGGTCATCATTCAGGGTCTCGGCAACGTGGGCTATCACGCCGCCAAGTTCCTCAGCGAAGAGGATGGCGCGAAGATCACCGCGATCATCGAACGCGACGGTGCGCTGCACAGCGAAGACGGGCTGAACGTTGAAGCCGTGCACAAGTGGATCGAAAAGCACGGCACGATCAAAGGCTATGCCGATGCGAAGTTCGAAGAGGATGGCGCCAAGTTTTTGGAAGCGGATTGCGATATCCTGATCCCCGCCGCACTTGAGGGGGTGATCAACCTCACCAATGCCGAACGTATCAAGGCGCCCCTGATCATCGAGGCCGCGAACGGTCCGGTGACCGCCGGGGCGGATGAGGTGCTGCGCAAGAAGGGCACGGTGATCGTGCCTGATATGTATGCCAACGCAGGCGGTGTGACGGTCTCTTACTTCGAGTGGGTCAAGAACCTCAGCCACATCCGCTTTGGCCGCATGCAGCGCCGCGCCGAGGAATCGCGTCACCAACTGGTGGTGGATGAGCTTGAGCGGCTGAGCGCGGATAAGGACCTCGGCTGGACGCTGAGCCCCGACTTCAAAGAGAAGTACCTGCGCGGTGCGGGGGAGTTGGAACTGGTCCGCTCCGGTCTCGATGACACGATGCGCACGGCCTATGAGGCGATGGCCCATGTCTGGCACAGCCGCGACGATGTCGATGACCTGCGCACGGCGGCCTATCTCGTCTCGATCGAAAAGGTCGCGGCGAGCTATCACGCCAAGGGGCTTTGAAGGGGCGTAACCCTCTCGCAAGTGATCGAAAAAGGGGCGTCCTGCGCCCCTTTTTGCCGTCTGGGGCCGGGATGGGGGCGAGAGGCATTTTCGGTCATTGATACTTGCGCCCCAAGTTGCTTGACTGCGCCAAGACCGGGGGAGGCGAATGATGCGATTTTCAGGACTGCGGGTGTTGCGCGAAGGCTTGACCGGCAATCGGGGTTGGACGGCGCAATGGCGCGATCCAGAGCCGCAGGCGGAATATGACGCGGTGATCATCGGCGGCGGCGGGCATGGGTTGAGCACGGCCTATTACCTCGCCAAGAACCACGGCATGACGAATATCGCGGTGCTTGAAAAAGGCTACCTTGGCGGGGGCAACGTCGGGCGCAACACGACCGTGGTGCGCGGCAATTACTTTCTGCCCGGCAATTCCGAGTTCTACAGCCATTCGCTGAAACTCTGGGAGGGGCTGTCGGAGGAGTTGAACTACAACGTGATGTTCAGCCAGCGCGGCGTGATCACCCTGTTCCACTCCGACGCGCAGCGCGATGCTTCGGCCCGGCGCGGCAATGCGATGATCAACCAAGGCGACGATGCGGAACTGCTTGACCGCGAGGGTCTGCGCAAACTGCTGCCCTATCTGGATTACGACAACGGGCGCTTTCCGATCCACGGCGGGTTGCTGCACCGACGCGGCGGCACCGCGCGCCATGATGCGGTGGCGTGGGGCTATGCCCGCGGCGCGGACCAGCGCGGTGTCGATCTGATCCAACAATGCGAAGTCACCGGCATCGACATCGAGAACGGCCGCGTGCGCGGCGTGCAGACCACGCGCGGTGCGATCCGGGCCAAGAAGGTGGCGATCGTCACGGCAGGGCGCTCGGGGCAGGTGGCGGCGATGGCCGGGATGCGCCTGCCGATCGAGAGCCATGTTCTGCAGGCCTTCGTCTCCGAAGGGTTAAAGCCTGCGATCCACCATGTGATCAGCTTTGGCATGGGGCATTTCTATATCAGCCAGTCCGACAAGGGCGGGTTGGTCTTTGGCGGCGATCTGGATTTCTATGCCTCCTACGCGCAGCGCGGCAATCTGCCGATGATGGAACATGTGATGGAGGCGGGGATGACCCTGATGCCGATGATCGGCAAGGCCCCCGTGCTGCGCTCTTGGGGTGGGATCATGGACATGACGCCCGATGGCAGCCCGATCATCGACAAGACCGAGACCGACGGTTTGTTCGTCGATTGCGGCTGGTGCTACGGCGGCTTCAAGGCGGTGCCTGCCTCGGGCTATGCGCTGGCGCATCTGATGGCCACCGGGCAGCCCCATGAGACGGCGGCGGGCTTCAGGCTCGACCGGTTCCGTTCGGGCGAAGGCCTGTTGGATGAAGAGGCCACCGGGTCTCAGCACAACTTGCACTGAGGGAGGGCCAATATGCGGATCGAATGCCCCATCTGCGGCAGCCGGGATCGGCGGGAGTTCTATTATCGCGGCGATGCCATCGCCTTGGCCCGGCCTGCGCCCGATGCCTCGGATGATGACTGGGACGCCTATCTGCATCTGCGCGACAACCCGGCGGGAGAGACCCGCGACCTGTGGCAGCATGAGACCGCCTGCGGCGCGTGGCTCGTCGTCACCCGCGATACGGTGACCCATGCGGTACGGGCCGTGGAATTGGCATCGGATGTGAAAAGGGCCATGGCATGAGGATTGCAGGGCGCGGATTGATCGACCGGGAGACGCCGGTCAGCTTTACCTTCGACGGGCGGCGCTATGGCGGGTTTGCGGGCGATACGGTCGCCTCGGCCATGCTGGCGAATGGGCAGCGGCTGATGGGGCGGTCGTTCAAATACCACCGCCCGCGCGGGGTGCTGAGCGCAGGCAGCGAAGAGCCGAACGCGCTGGTGACCACCGGCGTCGGCCCCGCCTCGGATCCCAACGTCCGCGCCACGACGCAGGAGATTTACGAAGGGCTGGCGGTGCGCAGCCAGAACGCTTGGCCGAGCCTTGATTTTGATCTCATGGCGGTGAACGATCTGGCGTCGCCGTTCCTCGGGGCGGGGTTCTACTACAAGACCTTCATGTGGCCGCGCAATTTTTGGAAGCGCGTCTATGAGCCGGTGATCCGCCGCGCGGCGGGTCTGGGGCGGCTGAGCGGCCAGCCCAACGCGGACGCCTATGAGAAAGCCTATGCCTTTTGCGATCTCTTGGTGATCGGTGCAGGCCCGACGGGTCTGATGGCGGCGCTGGTGGCGGCGCGGGCGGGGGCGGATGTGATCCTTGCCGACGAAGATGCGCTGATGGGCGGGCGGCTGAATGCCGAGAACGAGCGTGTCGATTGTGAGCCGGGCCATGCATGGGCGGCGGGCGTGGTCGCGGAACTCGCGGCGATGGACAATGTGCGGCTGATGCCCCGCACGACGGTGACCGGCGCCTATGACGGCGGGATGTTCGGCGCGCTCGAACGGGTCAACCAACACCGCGCGCGGCGGGGCGAGGGCGCGCCGCTTGAGTGTTTCTGGCGCATCGCAGCCAAGCAATCCATCCTCGCGGCAGGTGCTTTGGAGCGCCCGGTCGCCTTCGCCAACAACGACCGCCCGGGCATCATGACCGCAGGCGCGGTGCGCGCCTATCTCAACCGCTGGGGCGTGGCCCCGGGCAAGCAGGTCGCGGTTTTTGGCAATAACGACGACGCCCACCGCACCGCGCACGATCTGGCGGCAGCAGGTGTGCATGTGGCCGCGCTGATCGACAGTCGCGAGGGCGTCAGCCGCGAGGGCGCGGATTTTCCGGTGCTAAGCGGGGCGGTGGTCTGCAACACCTCGGGCGGCAAGGAGTTGGAGGCGGTGTCGATCCGCACCGCCGGGGGCGTGCATAAGATACAGGCCGATTGTCTGGCAATGTCGGGCGGTTGGAACCCATCGCTGCATCTTACGTGTCATATGAACGGGCGACCGACATGGTCGCCGGAGATCCATGCTTTTGTGCCCACCCCCGGCGCGGTGCCGGGGATGCATGTGGCGGGAGCCTGTAACGGCAGCTTCTCGACCCACGGCTGCCTTGCGGCGGGTGTGGCAGCGGCAGGGGACGCGTTGGCGGCTTTGGGCCGCAAGCCAGAGCCCATCGATCTGCCGCAGGCCGATGACGCGCCCTACCGCCTTGCCTCGCTTTGGGCGGTGCCGGGCAAGGGCCGGGCGTGGCTGGATTTCCAGAACGATGTCTGCGTGAAGGATGTGCAGCAGGCGGCGGCAGAGAGCTTCCGCTCGGTCGAGCATATGAAGCGCTACACGACCCAAGGCATGGCCCCCGATCAGGGCAAGAACTCCAACGTGGCGGCGCTGGCGGTGCTGGCAGATGCCACCGGGCGCGGCATTGCCGAGACGGGCACGACCACCTTCCGCCCGCCCTATACCCCGGTTGCGATTGCAGCGATGGGCGCGGGTGGGCAGGGCAAGGGCTTTGCGCCCGAACGGCTGACCACCAGCCACGCGGCCAGCCTTGCCATGAACGCCCCGATGGTGGAGGCGGGGCTATGGTATCGCCCCAGCTATTTCCCGCGCGGGCAGGAGCGCAACTGGCGTCAATCCTGCGACCGCGAGGTCGGCTTTGTCCGCAAGACGGTGGGCATCTGCGATGTCTCGACCCTAGGCAAGATCGACATTCAGGGGCCGGATGCGGCCAAGCTGCTCGATCTGGTTTATACGAACAAGTTCAACAGCTTGAAGGTCGGTAAGGTGCGCTATGGTCTGATGCTGCGCGAAGACGGTTTCGTGATGGACGATGGCACCTGCGCGCGTTTGGGTGAGACGCATTACCTGATGACCACCACCACCGGCGCTGCCGGTGAGGTGATGCGCCATTTGGAATTCATCACGCAATGCCTGCACCCCGAATGGCAGGTGCATCTGTCTTCGGTCACCGAACAATGGGCGCAATTCGCCGTGGCGGGGCCGAAGTCTCGTGAATTGCTGAACGGGCTGCTGGCGCAGCCGATCGACAATGACAGCTTCCCCTTTATGGCCTGCGGCGATGTGCGGCTCGGCGGGGTCGCGGCGCGGCTGTTCCGCATCTCCTTCTCGGGCGAACATGCCTATGAGATCGCCGTGCCCGCGCGCTATGGCGCGGCGCTGTTCGACCTGCTGGTCGCGCGGGCCGAGGCGCTGGAGGGCGGCGCCTATGGGATGGAGGCGCTGAACGTGCTGCGGTTGGAAAAGGGCCATATCACCCACGCAGAGATCGACGGCCGCGCCACGGCAGAGGATATCGGCATGGGGAGGATGCTGTCGGATGCCAAGGACTGTATCGGCAAGACCATGTCCGAACGCCCCGGCCTGCGCGACCCAAACCGTGCGCAACTGGTCGGGCTGCGGCCCGTCGGCGCGGTGAAACAACTCACGGCAGGGGCGTTTCTGTTCGAGGCCGGGGCCGAGGCCAGCCGCGAGAATGCGCAGGGGCATACAACCTCGGTCGGCTTTTCGCCGGATATCGGCACTTTTATCGGGCTGGGCTTTGTCACCCGGGGCCGCGCCCGGCATGGGGAGGTGATGCGCATGGTCGACCATCTGCGCGAAATCGAGGCGGAGGTAGAGATCTGCGCCCCGGTCTTTGTGGACCCTGAAGGAGGGCGGACCCGTGGTTGAATTGAAAGCGCAAACACCGTTCGGCGATCTGCTCCCGCTGCACATCGGTGAGATGACGATGACGGCCCGCGATCTGGGCCAGTTGACCGTGCTGGGCGTGTTTGATCGGGCTGGCCTCACCAAGGCGCTGGAGACGGCTCATGGGGTTGCCCTGCCGGATCCGCTTCAGAGCACCGCCAAGGGCGATGTCCAATGCTTGTGGTTTGGCCGGGAAGAGGCGCTGCTTGTCGGGCCCGTACCGGATGAGGCGCTCGCGAAACATGCAGCCCTTGTCGATGTCTCGGACGGATGGGCAGTGGCGGAGTTGCAGGGGCCGGGGGCCGAAGATGTACTGGCGCGACTGGCCCCGGTGGACCTGCGCGCGGCGGCCTTCAACTCCGGTCAGACCCTGCGCAGCCCCTTGCGCGACATGCCCGCCGCGATCACCCGCACCGATACCGGCTTTTTGTTGATGGTCTATCGGTCGATGGCCGCCACTTTGGTGCAGGAGTTGCGCCGCGCTATGGAAGCGGTGGCATCGCGGCGCTAGGTTGTCCCGCAGGGGCCCGAATCCCCGTTTGGCAAACAACGGAGCATAGACATGAACAAATCGATTTTCGCCGCATTGGCCGCGATCAGCATGGCGGTCTCGGGCCCGGCGCTGGCGGCCTCGAAGAAAGAGACGAGCTGCATGCATCAGGCCGCCGTGGTCGCCGCCGTGCAGCAGGCCCGCCTCGACCGGGTGAAAGAACGCCAGGTCCCCGCCGCCGTGAAGGCCAAGGCGACATGGCCCGAAAGCTTTAACACCGCGATTCCGCTGGTGACCCCTTGGGTCTACGAGATGAAGATGCGCGACGTGAAAAAGAACGATCTCGCCGCCGCGTGGAAAGAAATGTGCCTCGCCCAATAGGCTGACCAACGCCGTGCCGGGCAGGGGGCGCTGCCCGGCAAGAGGGGCGTTTTACCGCCCGCTGCCGCTCTACCTCCTCTGGACTCTGAACTGCCCCAGCCGGTATATGAAGCCATGAGCCTGCCCCCCGGATTTTTGGAAGAACTGCGTGACCGCGCCAGCCTGTCTCAGGTGGTGGGGCGCAAGGTCATTTGGGACAACCGAAAGTCCAATCAGGGCAAGGGCGACATGTGGGCGCCATGCCCCTTCCATCAGGAAAAATCCGCCAGCTTTCACGTCGATGATCGCAAAGGGTTCTACTACTGCTTTGGCTGCCACGCGAAGGGGGATGCGATCTCTTTCGTGCGCGAGACCGAGAATGTGAGCTTCATGGAAGCGGTGGAAATCATCGCCCGCGAAGTCGGCATGACGATCCCCAAGCAAGACCCCCGCGCGCAGGCAAAGGCCGACAAGCGCACGCAATTGGCCGAGGTGATGGAGCAAGCGGTGCAATGGTTCCGCCTGCAACTGCGCACCGGGGCGGCGGGGGCGGCGCGCGATTATCTGGCCAAGCGCGGGTTGTCGGAACAGGCGCAGGCGCATTGGGAGATTGGTTTCGCCCCGAACAGTTGGCAGGGGCTTTGGGATGCGCTGAAGTCCAAGGGCGTGGCGGATGAGTTGATCCTCGGCGCGGGGCTGGCGAAACCCTCCTCCAAGGGCGGCAAACCCTATGACACGTTCCGGGGGCGCATCATGTTCCCGATCCGCGATGCGCGGGGCCGGGCGATTGCCTTTGGCGGTCGCGCGATGGACCCGGAAGATAAGGCGAAATACCTCAATTCGCCCGAGACCGAACTCTTTGACAAGGGCCGCAGCCTTTACAACGTCAAACACGCCCGCGCCGCCGCAGGGCGGGGTCAGCCGCTGATCGTGGCCGAAGGCTATATGGATGTGATCGCCCTGCATGAGGCGGGGTTCGAAGGGGCCGTGGCCCCCTTGGGCACCGCGATCACCGAGAACCAATTGCAGATGTTGTGGCGGATCGCGCCTGAGCCGATCATCACTCTGGATGGCGACGCGGCGGGCCAACGCGCCGCGCTGCGCCTGATCGATCTGGCCCTACCGCTGTTGGAGGCCGGGCAGAGCCTGCGTTTCGCGGTCATGCCCGAGGGGCAGGATCCCGACGATCTGCTGCGCGCGCAGGGGGCCGGGGCCTTGCAAAAGCTCTTGGACAATGCCCTGCCCATGGTGCGCCTGCTGTGGCAGCGTGAGACCGAAGGCAAGGTTTTCGACAGCCCCGAACGCAAGGCGGCGCTGGACAAAAGCCTGCGCGAAAAGATCAAGCTGATCCGCGACCCGTCGATCCGCAGCCATTATGGGCAAGAGATCAAGGACCTGCGGTGGGAGCTGTTCCGCCCGCAAAAGAAACGGCCCGAATTCCGCCCCGTCGGGGGCAAAGCGCCGGGCAAGGGCAAAGGCGGAAAGGGCGCTGCTTGGGGCGCGCCGCTGGCCCCGCTGGCCAGCACCAAAGCCTCGGCCCTCGTGGCGATGAGCGATGAGCAGGTGGGCATGCATCTGCGCGAGGCGGTGATCCTTGTGGCCCTCGTCGATTGCCCGCAGTTGATTGAGACCTTCGAGACCGGGTTGGAGGCGATGCGCTGCGATGATCCTGATCACGCGCGGCTGCGCGATCTGCTGCTGCGCTTTGGCCATGCGGGGCAAGAGACGCTGCGCGAGGAGATTTCCTATTCCCTCGGCTGGGAGACACTTGAAAATATGAAGGGGCAACGCCACGTTGCCATCACGCCCTGCATCCGCAATCCCGGCAATGTGGACATGACCCGCCTCACCGTGGCCGAGGAACTGGCCAAACTGGATGCCGCCCGTGGGCTGAACGAAGAGATCGCCGAAGCCGTCGAAGACCTCAGCGGCCCGGCGGATGAGGGGGTCACCTGGCGTTTGAGCGAAGCGGCCCGTGCCGCCGATCTTGCCCGCCGCAGCGCACAGGAAGAAAGCAACGGGGAATTCGACGTGGGCGACAACGGCATGACGATGGACCGCGATGAGCGCAGCGCATTGGACGCGCTGTTGGGAACGATTAAATATGACAAGTCAAAGGGCCGCGGATGAGCATCGGCGTGGCCCATTTGCAGGACTTTTTGAAAATGCTGGGCAACGGGTTTAAGAATCACCGATAACCCCGCATGATTCGGAAAACCGAATCGTCTGCGGATGATTCGCGCTGACGCGCTGAAGGAGCATGAGATGGCTGCCAAAGATACGAATGACGACGCAAAGAGCAACGATTCAGAGGCCGGCCACTCGCTCGACATGAGCCAAGCCGCCGTGAAGAAGATGATCGGTGAGGCCCGCGAGAAGGGCTATATCACCTACGATCAGCTCAACACGGTGCTGCCGCCCGATCAGGTCAGCTCGGAACAGATCGAAGATGTGATGTCGATGCTCTCGGAAATGGGCATCAACATCATCGAAGACGAGGAAGCCGAAGAGGAAGAGAACAAAGGCTCGACTGAGGTTGCGACCACTGAGTCCAACCGCGATGTGGCGCTGTCCTCTGGCACCTCCGAGAAGCTCGACCGCACCGATGACCCGGTGCGCATGTACCTGCGCGAAATGGGCAGCGTGGAGCTTTTGAGCCGCGAGGGCGAGATCGCCATCGCCAAGCGGATCGAGGCTGGCCGCAACACGATGATCGCCGGGCTTTGCGAAAGCCCGCTGACCTTCCAGGCCATCACCATCTGGCGTGACGAACTTCTCTCCGAAGACATTCTGCTGCGCGATGTGATCGACCTTGAAGCCACCTTTGGCACGCAGATGGGCGATGAGGAGGAGACCTCTCCGGTCGTCGCCCCCGCCGCCGGGGCCGAGAGCAAGACCGAAGAAGCCAAGCCCGAGTATGACGCCGACGGCAATCCGATCTCGTCGGATGACGACGACGACGAGGACGAACAGGCCAACATGAGCCTTGCGGCCATGGAAGCGGCGCTGAAACCGCAGGTTCTGGAAGCGCTCGACATCATCGCGGACGACTATGAAAAGCTCAGCGCGATGCAGGACAGCCGCATCTCGGCCACGCTGAACGAAGACGGCTCTTTCACCAAGGAGCAGGAAGAGACCTATCAAAAGCTGCGGTCGGAAATCGTGCTTTTGGTGAACGACCTGCACCTGCACAACAACCGTATCGAAGCGTTGATCGACCAGCTTTACGGCATCAACCGCCGCATCATGCAGATCGACAGCGCCATGGTGAAACTCGCCGACCAAGCGCGCATCAACCGCAAGGAATTCGTCGACAACTATCGCGGCTATGAGCTTGATCCCAACTGGATGGAGCGGATGGCCGAGAAGTCCGGTCGGGGCTGGCAGATGTTCATCGAACGCTCCTCCGAAAAGGTTGAAGAACTGCGCGCCGACATGGCGCAGGTTGGCCAGTATGTCGGGCTCGACATCTCGGAATTCCGCCGCATCGTGCAGCAGGTCCAGAAGGGTGAGAAAGAAGCGCGTCAGGCCAAGAAGGAAATGGTCGAAGCGAACCTGCGCCTCGTTATCTCCATCGCCAAGAAATACACCAACCGTGGTCTGCAATTCCTTGACCTTATTCAGGAAGGCAACATCGGCCTGATGAAGGCCGTCGATAAGTTCGAGTATCGCCGCGGCTACAAGTTCTCCACCTACGCGACATGGTGGATCCGTCAGGCGATCACCCGCTCGATTGCTGACCAAGCACGCACCATCCGCATCCCGGTGCATATGATCGAGACGATCAACAAACTGGTCCGCACCGGTCGCCAGATGCTCCACGAGATTGGCCGCGAGCCGACGCCCGAGGAACTGGCCGAGAAGCTGCAAATGCCGCTCGAAAAGGTCCGCAAGGTGATGAAGATCGCCAAAGAGCCGATCAGCCTTGAGACGCCCATCGGCGACGAGGAAGACAGCCAGCTGGGTGACTTCATCGAGGACAAGAATGCCGTGCTGCCGCTCGACAGTGCCATTCAGGAGAACCTCAAGGAAACCACCACGCGGGTCCTCTCGTCGCTCACCCCGCGCGAGGAGCGAGTTCTGCGGATGCGTTTCGGCATCGGCATGAACACCGACCACACGCTCGAAGAGGTCGGCCAGCAATTCTCGGTCACGCGCGAACGTATTCGCCAGATCGAGGCCAAAGCACTGCGCAAGCTCAAACATCCGAGCCGCTCGCGCAAGCTGCGCAGCTTCCTGGACCAATAAGCCAAAACGCGGCCCCGGTGGCCGCGTTTTCTTTTGCGGGGCGGGTCTTTGATCTGCCGCCCGCGCCGCTTACATCAAGGGGGTATCCCAAGAAGGTTCCCATGATGCGCAAAACTGTCCTTACCCTTCTTTGCCTTATGCTGCCGCTGCAAGCCGCCGCACAGGCCTACCGGGCCGAGAACCGGCTGATCGTCGTGCCCCTCACCGCGCAGGAGTTCGAGGTGATCGAAGACCACGGCGCAGGCGCGCGTCACATCTGGTGCGCCGCGGCGGAGTTTGCGCAGGACGTTCTGGGCCTCCCGCGCGAGGAGCGGCTATTCATCAAAACGCCCCGCGGTCCGTCGGTCAGCGGTGTGGGCCGTACCGGCGTTGTTTTCACCACCGATCCTGAACGGGCGAGCGGCGACAGGGGGCAGTCCTATTCCGTCACGATCAACCGCGCGGGAGAGAACTTGCCCAGCCATCATGCGCGGCAGTTCTGTCTGGATCGCATAATTGAGTTGCGGGATTTCTAAACCGGGGAAGCCGTTGTTTTCACGCGGTGGCAGGCTTATTCTGCGGGTATTGTTACGACGGATTGATCTCATGCGTTTTTTGCTCGCCAGCCTGTTTTTGACCCTCGGCACCAGCCAAGCTCCTGCCCACTGCCACCAGCGCAGCGCCACGGTTCTAACCTGTACGATTGACCATGGGACGAAGCAGTTGGAGGTCTGCCTCGACAGGGAAGAGGCGATCTACCGCTTCGGCCCGCCTGACGCGCCCGGTCTGACCCTGAGCGCTCCGATCACGGAGGTGGCGCATCAGCCTTGGCCGGGCATAGGTCGCGCCATTTGGGAGAGTACGACCTTCCGGAATGGCGATTTTACCTATGAGGTCTATGGCTCTTTCGACAAACTCGATCAGATCAGCGATGGCGGGGTGACGGTGCGCGAGAATGGGCGCGAGATCGCCTCGCTTTCTTGCGACAGGGGGTCAACGGAACTGGGCCTCTTTGCCATAAGCGACGCGAAAGAGGCGGCTGGCCAATGTTGGGACGCAGAGGCGCAGCACTGGGGAGCCTGCTGAGATGCAGACAGTCTTTACCATTCAAACCCGCGGTCAGGTGCTCTACGAGTTCACGAATGACGTGGCCCGCTGGATTGCAGGGCAGGGGGACGGGCTGCTGACGCTCTTGGTGCAGCACACCTCGGCCTCTCTGCTGATCCAAGAGAACGCAGACCCGGATGTGCAGCGCGACCTTTTGGCCTATTTCGCCCGGCTGGTGCCGCCCGCCGATGCGCCAGAAATGAGCTATCTCACGCATCTGATGGAAGGGCCGGATAATATGCCTGCGCATATCAAGGCCTCGGTCTTGCCGGTGACCCTTAGCATCCCCGTCACGCGGGGGCGGATGATGTTGGGGACTTGGCAAGGCATCTACCTGTTCGAGCATCGCGACGCCCCGCATCAGCGACGCATCGCGGCGCATTTCCGGCCCGACTGACGCCGGACGGGGCAGGGGTCACCCTGTCGGCATCAGGTGAATTTCACGCACCGCGGCCCGGGCGGGCGCTTCGAGCGCATGCATCACCGCATCTGCCACATCCTTAGGCTGCAACTTGTCGGGTTTGGCCTCGTCGAAAAAGGCGGTGTCGACCATGCCGGGCGAGACCACCATGCAGCGGCCACCCCATTCGGCCATCTCATCCGCCAGATTGCCCGCGTAGCCGTGGATAAACCACTTGGTCGCCCCGTAGATCGACCCTTGGATATGACGCCGCCCGGCGGCAGAGCCAGTCACGACATATTGCCCAGTGGTCTTGCGCAGATGCGGCATGGCGGCATGGGCGGTATAGAGCGCGCCCATGATGTTCAGGTCCACCATCACTTTCCAATCCTGCGGGTCGCCATTCTCCGTCCCCGCCGAGCTGGTGCCGCGCCCGGCGTTGGCGAAGGCAGCGTCAACCTGTCCGAAGTGGTCGGCCAGTTTGTCGATCGCTTGTTTCTGCGCGTCGTAATCGGTGGCGTCGCCCACCAGCACCAACGCCTGATCGCCGATCTCATCGGCGAGGTCGTTCAGCTTGTCTTCGCTCCGGGCAAAGAGGCCGATGTTCCAGCCCGCTTTCGCGGCGGCGCGGGCGGTGGCGGCGCCGATCCCGCTGGAGGCGCCGGTTAGGAAAAGTGTCTTGGTCATGGTATGCTCCGTTTATAGCCTTCGTTGACCAACGCGGCGGCATGCCGTTGGGTCCATGACACATATTTGAACGCAAGATGTAGCTGTGGAAATCTTCTCTACCCAAAACCTCGCGGCTCCCCTATAAGTTTTGACAAGAGGGCCGCGCGCCCCACAAGTGAGGCAGGATGAAGAGGGGGACGGCCGATGCGCTGCCCGTTTTGCGGAAATATCGACACCCAAGTGAAAGACAGCCGCCCGGCCGAGGATCACGTCTCGATCCGGCGCAGACGGTTCTGCCCGGCCTGCGGGGGCCGCTTCACCACCTACGAACGGGTGCAATTGCGCGACCTTGTGGTCATCAAAACCTCCGGCAAGCGTGAGGATTTTGACCGCGACAAGCTGGAACGCTCGATCCGTATCTCCATGCAGAAACGCCCCATTGATCCCGAACGTATCGATCAGATGATCTCGGGCATCGTGCGCCGGTTGGAAAGCATGGGCGAGACCGACATCAGTTCGAAACATATCGGTGAGATCGTGATGGAGGCGCTGGCCCGGATCGACACCGTGGCCTATGTGCGTTTCGCCTCTGTTTACAAAAACTTCCAAGCCGCGGACGATTTCGATAAATTCGTTCAGGAACTGCGGCCCGACGCCCTGCCGGAAGAGTGACCGGCGAGCGGGTGAGCGACGCGCGGTATATGGCGCTGGCGCTATCCTTGGGGCGGCGCGGGCAGGGCAATGTCTGGCCCAATCCGGCGGTGGGCTGCGTCATCGTGCAAGGCACGCGGATCGTCGGGCGCGGTTGGACCCAGCCGGGCGGGCGTCCCCATGCCGAGCCGCAGGCGCTGGCGCAGGCGGGTGCGGCGGCGCGGGGGGCGACGGTCTATGTCACGCTTGAACCCTGCTCCCACCACGGCAAAACGCCGCCCTGTGCGCAGGCGCTGATCGACGCAGGCGTGGCCCGCGTGGTGATCGCGACGCAGGATGACGACGCGCGGGTCAACGGGCGCGGCATCGCGATGTTGCAAGATGCCGGGATCGAGGTCTCAGTCGGGCTGCACGAGGATGCGGCCCGCGCGGATAACGCTGGTTTCTTCTGCCGCACCGATCTGGGCCGCCCGATGCTGACGCTGAAGCTGGCCAATTCCTTTGACGGGCGCATTGCCACCGGCACGGGCGAAAGCCAATGGATCACCGACGCCCCCGCGCGGCGGCTGACCCATGCCATGCGCAGCCGCCATGACGCGGTGATGGTCGGGGCAGGCACCGCCCGCAAGGACGACCCAAGCCTGACGGTGCGCGGTCTCGGGCTTGCCCAGCAACCGGCGCGTGTTGTCGTCTCGCGCAGGCTCGACCTGCCGTTGATGGGGCAACTGGCGCGCACGGCGGCTGAGGTGCCTTTGATCCTCTGCCACGGTGCGGATGCCGATCCGGCTTTGGTCAAAGCCTGGGCGGATCTGGGGGCGACACTGCTGCCCTGTGCCGCACGCGGGGCGCAGTTGGACCCGCAGGATGTGATGCGGCAATTGGCGGCGCATGGTCTCACAAGGATCTTCTGCGAGGGCGGCAGCGCCTTGGCCGCTTCGCTTATCGAGGCGGATTTGGTCGACCGGCTGGTGGGGTTTACCGCCGGGCTGGTGATCGGGGCCGAAGGTCTGCCCGGCATCGGGGCGCTTGGTCTGTCGCGGCTGGCTGAGGCCCCGCGCTTCGCGCTGCAATCCAGCCAGCAGATCGGGCCGGACCTGTTGCACGTCTGGCGGCGCAACGCAGCCGATTGAGCGCTATCGCCGCCAGAGGTGGCTCTGGCTGGCAAAGACCCCTTGGAGCTTCGATAGCATCCGGTTGCCCAACCCGGCGCGGGGCAGGCGGCCCGTGGCCAGCCGTTCGACGACCACCTCAACGGGGCAGGGCAAGCCGCTGACCGGGTCGCGGTAGCGTGGGTAGTCGATGAGCGCGGCATGAACGAGCCCTTCGAGCGTCGGTGTCGCGCGGCGGCGGGGGGGCACATCGCCCCGGTCTTCGGTCAGCCCCCAGCCCGCGTAGAAGGGCGCGCCCAAGGTCACCACGGGCACCCGGCGGAGGAGCGCTTCGAACCCCAAGAGGGAAGTCATGGTCCAAACCGCGTCGACTTGGCTGAGAAGCGCCACCGGGTCGGCGTGATGCAGGATCAGATCGGCGTCGCCCGCCTCGGTTGCGCCTTTGCGCAGGCCCGCTTCGACATCAGGGTGGGGTTTGTAGAGGATCACAGCATCCGGGTTTGCGGCGCGTGCGGCGGCCAGCAGGGCCGCGTTGCTGTACACATCGCCCGTGCCGGTGAGGATGGAGGCGTCGTCTTCGACCTGTCCGGGGACGAGGATGCGCCGCCCCGGCGGCAGGTCGGGCGCGGCACCGCCGAGGTTGTATTTGCTGAGGCCCGCCCCAGTCAGCGCCGCGATCAGCGCGCGGGCGCGGGCCAGTTGATCGGGGCGCAGGTCGGCGCGTTTCGCGATCCATTGCTCTAACCGGCTGGGTCCTTGGGGATCGTAGTAAATGCCCAGATCGTCACAGACCAGCGACAGGGGCGGGACCAGTTCGGCCCCCAGCCCGCGCGAGCGCAGAAACCCGTCCTCGACCCGCAGCGCATCTTGGGGCCCGTCATCGGCCTTGCTGGCCCAGACCATGGCGCGGCGGGGCGGCTTGGGGGCTTCTGCCGGGCCTTTGCGAAAGCGAAGGGGCGTGGCCGTTCCGAAGAACTGTTGCAGCGGGCGGCGCTTCCACAGGCGCATGCCCCATGCGTCCCAGCCGCGATGATCCTCTCGCCACGCGCGGGCCTGCGCGGCGAGGGCGGTGAGGGCCGTCTCGAAACTGCCGAGTTCGTCGCGATAGGGGTCGTACCAGGTCGGATAGAGGATCATCGCGGCGGCGAAGAGTTGCGCGCGGCTAAGGCGGCGCTGGCGGCGTTGAACGGGGAATTCATCCTCCGTTAGCCCCCAACCGGCATAGAAGGGCTGGCCGAAGACGCGCGGCCTGTGGCCTGCAAAAATCGCCTCGAACCCCATTTGCGAAGAGACCGTGTAGACACCCACCGCCCCTTCGAACAGTGCCCAAGGGCTGATGGGATCGGTCAGCAGGGTGATCCGGTCGTTGGTATCCTCGGGGCCGTAATGCCCGGCGCGGTAGCCCCGTGCCGTCTCGGGATGGCTCTTGATGATGACCCGTGCGCCGGGGTGTTCCTCTTGCGCGAAGACGAGCATTTCCAGAAACCGCGCACGATCCGCGCCCGAGGCGGTGACCGAGGCGTCGCCGCGGGTCTGGTCGATCACCAACACATAGCCCGGCTCCGGCGCGGGCATGTCGGGGTCAAAGCCCGCATATTTTGTCAGATGCGCCTCGGCCATCTGCGCCATGCCGCCCCGGGCGCGGTCCAGAAGGGCGGTATCGTCCAGCGGGTGATGGGCGAGCAGCTCTTCGAGGTCTGAGGGCTGGGAGGGATCGAAATGCGCGCTTCGGCTGTCGATCAGCAGGCCCAAGGGCGGCTCGCCCGCGCGACCGGGGTGGAGCGAGCGCAGCCATGCGTCCTCCACCCGGATCACTGGCACGCCGCGCTTGGCCGCCACGGCCAGCCCGCGATGCGCGGTGGGGGAGTTGCCCCAGACCGCCACCGCATCATCCGGCCCGGGCAGACCGATGCGCAGTTCATGCCCCGCCAGATGCAAGATACGCCGCAGGCGGCGCTGCGTCAGAAAGCCGCCGTTATATACGAAAAGCCGCCGGCTCCTTTCGGGACCGGCGGCGGGGTATTGGTATGGGTCAGCTTCGAATGCCACCGGGGTGGCTCATTCGGTCAGCGAGGTGATGCTATCCGCCGAACCCGCCGTGCCGGTGATGGCCGAGATTACCTTGCTCCACTGGGTGAAGGGCGCTTCGGTCACATAGATCGTGTCGCCGTCGCGGATCACGAAATCGCGGGCCATAAACATGCCGTTAGGTTTGGTCAGGTCGGTGACATAGACCATGCGCTGCGCGCCAGTCAGATCGCTGCGCCCCAGCACCTGTTCGGCGACTTCCTCAGGCTCATTGCGGAACACGAAAACGCCGGTGGGGTCGGCCGAGAGGGGGCTGAGCCCGCCCACCTGCGCGATGCCCTCCAAAAGCGAGAGGTTTTGCGATTCAAAGGGCACGCGGGCCTGTCCACCGGTGGCGCCAAGCGCGGTGAAAGAGCGGGTGTCTTCCTCGACCAAAATCCGGTCGCCCGGGCGCAGGGCGATGTCGAGTTCGGGGTGGTCATAGAGGTCTTGGAACCAAATCTTACCGCGCTGCCCGCCGCGGATCACGGTGACCTGTGCGATTTCGGGGATGATGGTCACACCACCCGCGCGCGCCAGCATGGCGGCGAGCGTGCGGGTCGGCCGTTCGATCGGGTAGACGCCCTGCGCCCCGATGGAACCGATGAGCGAGACGGTCGAGCCGTCACCGGCGGCGCGGCGCACTTCGACCTGCGGGTCGGGGGTCTGTTCGCCCAGCTTGTTGGTGATGATGCGGCGGATCGCTTCGGGGGTGTTGCCCGCGGCGCGGATGCGGCCCGCGTAGGGGATAAAGATAAAGCCCGCGCCGTCGACCTGCACCTCTTCCAGCATGGTGGCTGGGGCGCCTTCGACGCCGAGAAGCGGATCGTCCACGTTCTCATAAACCGTGATGCCAAGGATATCGCCCGGCTGGATCGTGTCGGAACCGACCCGGCCCGCATTCTTGAAGCTTTCCGAAAAGCCAAGCGCCGGGGCTACGGCGGTGGCGCGGGTCACACGGTCATTCACACTGACGACAAAGGCATCGCCTTCGCGCTGAACGGAGCCTGCGTAGATTTGCCGTTTGTTCGGTCCGACCTGTGGCAAACCACATGATGAGACGACGGCCACCGCCGCCAGCGCTGCGATGGGGCGCGCCCACCGGAAAGATACGGATTTCACTGCCCGGTCTCCTCGACCTGAAATATCTGCCTCGAAATCGCCAATTGTCTTGACGTATTACTTTACAACTTAGCGCAGCCTAGCGAAAAAATCTACAGGGCGGAATGGGTTAACTCAGGTGACGACCCGCAACTGTTGCCGAGGGGCCGCGGTGCCCTGTTCCAGTGCGTCATAGGGATCCTCGGCGGCGAGCATCATATCGACCACTTGGCGCAGCAATTGCCGCCGCCCGCGTGCGGCATAGAAACCGCCGGGAACCTGAGAGGTTTCAAGCAGATAGCGGCGGTAATCCTTATAGGCGCGGTTGTCGGGGCGGTTGGCGGTGGCAAAGAATTCCGGCAGCGGCTGGTCCGAGACAAACTCAGGCTGGGAATAGACCGCGCGGCCAAAGACCTTGAGGGGGATGCCGCGCCAAAGCACCTGTTGCCCGGCGGTGGAATTCACCGTCACCGCGCTGCGGGTGTCGTTCAAAAGCTGCGCCAACTTGCCGCCGCGCACGAAATGCACGCGGTCTAAGACGCCATGCAGGCGGGCCAGCCGTTTGACATCGCGCCGCACCGGCACGCGGCCATCCTCCAAAGGATGCGCCTTGATCACGAGGTGGTGGTGCTGCGGCGCGCCCTTGGCGAAACCTTCGATCACCAGTTCAAGGAAATCGGCCATCGTGTTGAAGGGCGAATGTTTCTGGAATGAGGAATCATGCTCCAGTTGCAGCAGCGCCAGATGGTAGGGAAAGCCGCCCAGCCGGATCTTCAGCGTGGCCAGCAGGCGGTCGACGGCCAGCACCGGCATCAGCAAGAGCCGCTTGAGGTAGAGGCGGAATTCCTTGGTGACCGGCAGGCTGCGGTGTGGTTTGAAATTGCGGTAATCGCCGTTTCGGAACATCACGAACCAATGGTAAAGCGCGCCGTAAAAGATATGGTGGCGCATGTCGCCCCAATGGCCCGGGGGCAGGGGGGCTTCCATGTCCGAGCGGGCGAGGGCGGCCTGCATTTGGGGAATGGTCATCTCCATCAGCCGCGAATTGCCGTTCGAGCCGCCGCGCTCATAGGTGACCCAATAGGGCCGCATATAGCCTTCCTCAAAGACATGGACGGTGATGCCACGGCGCTTGGCCTCGGCCACCGCTTCGGCGTGGATGGGGCGGGTGTCGCCGTAAAGCACAATGTCGGTGACCTGGTTGTCGTCCAGCAGACTGGCAAAGACGCCCGGCCAATCCTCGACCCTGCCGCGATAGGGGATGTAGGTCGACGGGTGAAACCAAAAGGCCCGGTCGCCCGCGTTGAAGCCCACGCGCCAGACCTCGGCCCCCGCGCGGCGTAGCATCTTGCCCAGACTGTTAAAGAAAGGGCCGTGTGGTCCTTGCAGGAACAGGAAGGTTCTGGTCGGGGCGGCGGTCACGGTCATTCTAGTCCTTCGGTGGGTCTTTGCCCTCTTAACCACCATATAATAGGGGCGACAATGTGGCGTCACCCGCTCTTGCCTGTGGCGGTGACCGGGTTTACCACTGCGCGGAACCAGCAAAGGAGCCTACCCCATGTTCACCGGCATTATCACAGACGTTGGCACCGTCACCAAGCTGGAGCAGGAAGGCGACCTGCGCGCGCGCATCCAGACCAGCTATGATACCGGCAGCATCGACATGGGCGCCTCCATCGCCAGCGACGGCGTCTGCCTGACCGTCGTGGGGCTGGGCGAGGATTGGTATGAGGTGCAGATCAGCGCCGAGACCGTGGCCAAGACCAACCTCGGCCAGCACTGGCGCGAGGGCAAACGCGTGAATCTTGAACGTGCTTTGAAGGTGGGCGATGAGCTGGGCGGGCATATCGTCTCGGGCCATGTCGATGGCGTGGCCGAGATCATCGAGATGAAAGACGAGGGCGACAGTACCCGCGTGACCCTGCGCGCGCCCGAGGATCTGGCGCGGTTCATCGCGCCCAAAGGTTCCGTGGCGCTGAATGGCACCTCGCTGACGGTGAATGATGTCGATGGCTGTGATTTCGGCATCAACTTCATCCCGCATACCAAGGAGGTGACGACTTGGGGCGATGCAGGCGTCGGCGATCTGGTGAACCTCGAAATCGACACGCTGGCCCGTTACGTGGCACGCCTGAACGAGATGTGACGCCGCGCCCTTCGGGGCGCGCTCTGGCCAAGCGGCGCGGGTCAGGCTAAGAGCCGGGCAACAGATAGATGGAAGCAGCCGATGCAATTTGACAAACCCGGACCGGTCGAGACAGGGCTGAGCGATGCGATCTCGCCCATCGAAGAGATCATCGAAGACGCGCGCCAAGGCCGCATGTTCATTCTGGTGGATCATGAGGACCGCGAGAACGAAGGCGATCTGGTGATCCCGGCTGAGTTTGCCGATGCCGCGGCGATCAACTTCATGGCGACCCATGGGCGCGGGCTGATATGTCTGCCGATGACGGCGGAGCGGGTCGATCACCTTGGCTTGCCGATGATGGCGGTGAACAACTCCTCCCGGCATGAAACGGCCTTTACCGTCAGCATTGAGGCGCGTGAGGGTGTCAGCACCGGCATCTCTGCCGCCGACCGTGCGCTGACCGTGGCTGTGGCGATCTCGGAACAATCCGGTTCGGCAGATATTGCCACCCCCGGTCACGTCTTCCCCCTGCGCGCCCGCGATGGTGGCGTGCTGGTGCGGGCGGGCCATACCGAAGCGGCAGTCGATATTTCGCGCCTCGCGGGGCTGCATCCTTCGGGCGTGATCTGCGAGATCATGAAGGACGACGGCGAGATGGCGCGTCTGCCCGATCTGGTGGAATTCGCCGCCGAACACGGGCTGAAAATCGGGACGATCAGCGATCTAATCACCTACCGCCACAAGCATGACAATCTGTTGGTGGAGCGCGACAGCCGCACCGTGACCTCCGCCTATGGCGGCGACTGGCAGATGCGGGTATTCTCCGACCAGATCACCGGCACCGACCATGTGGTGCTGACCAAGGGCGACATCTCAACCCCCGAGCCGGTGCTGATCCGCACCCATGCGATCAACGCGCTGGAAGATATTCTGGGCCTTGGCCCCAGCCCGGCGGATGAGTTGCCCCGTGCCATGCAGATCATCGCCGAAGAGGGGCGGGGGGCCGTGGTGCTGTTCCGCGATCCTTACCCGCGCCTCAAGCTCGATCCAGAGGATGACGACCGCCCGCGCACGATCAAACGCACTGGGCTTGGCGCGCAGATCCTCTCGACAATGGGGCTGCATGAACTGGTCCTGCTGACCGACAATCCCGACACGCGCTATCTGGGCCTCGACGCCTATGCGCTGGAAATCGTGGGCACCCGGCCCATCACTACGGAGTAATCGCCATGGCATCCGCCGAAGAGCATACCATCCTGCCGCGCCCCAGCTTCGACGAACCGGTGAAGCTGCTGATCGTCGTCTCGCCCTATTACTCGGACATCGCGAATGGCCTTCTAACCGGTGCCAAGGCCGAGTTGGAGGCCGCGGATGCCAGTTATGAGGTGATCGAAATGCCCGGCGCGTTGGAGATTCCCACCGCCATCGGCATTTCCGACCGGGGCAGCAATTTCGACGGCTATGTCGCGCTTGGCTGCGTGATCCGTGGCGAGACCACGCATTACGAGACCGTCTGCAACGACAGCAGCCGCGCCTTGCAACTGCTTGGGCTGCAAGGGCTTTGCATCGGCAATGGCATCCTGACGGTCGAGAATAAACAGCAGGCCGAGGTGCGCGCCGACCCTCAGGGGCAAAACAAAGGCGGCGGCGCGGCCGCTGCGGCCTTGCATCTTATCGCGCTCGCTCGTAAATGGGGCCGCCAGAGCAAGGGCATCGGGTTCAAGCCATTCGGGCAGGACACTATGATGGCCGGCGACACGGATGGATCAAACATCGCATGACCAGCAACGGGCCTTCGGGCAATCAGAAACGTAAGATGAAGTCGGCCTCGCGGCTCTATGCCGTGCAGGCGCTGTTCCAGATGGAGCATTCCGCGCAGACGGTCGATGTCGTGCGTCACGAATTCATCGACCACCGTTTCGGTGCCGTCTATGAGGGCGACGAGATGCAGGAGGGGGATGTCGATCACTTCTCTCGCGTGCTCGAAGATGCGGTGAACTATCAAGCGCCGATCGACCAGATGGCCAACCGCGCCATCGTCGCCAAATGGGCCATTGCGCGGATCGACCCGACCCTGCGCGCACTGTTCCGCGCCGCCGGGGCCGAGTTCCGCCATGACGACACGCCGCCGCGCGTGGTGATCAAGGAATATGTCGACGTGGCCCATGCCTTCTTCCCCGATGGGCGCGAGCCGAGCTTTGTCAACGCCGTGCTTGACCATATGGCCCGCGAGGCGCGCCCCGAAGCGTTTTAAACGCGCGGGAAAGTGGCCCCGAGGGGGCCATCTACCACATTGATGTCTTGGGAAAGTGACGGGAACCGCGCCTGCCGCTGCTGTTTTATATTCCCGAGGACCTGTATGTACAGGTGGGCGCCAGGTAACCGAACCAGGGCTCGGACAGAGCCAGCTCCCTCGGATTTGCTTAAGGCCACTGGAATGTAACGTTCACGAACAGGGCAGAACCCGTCGACCCCCGATGTAGGGGCCAAGTGGGGCTGCGGCAAGGGGGCGGAAGTGGATTTGCAGAACTTCTCTGCCGCGCTCAATCTTCGGCGGGGATAAAGCCATAGCGGCGCAATTCTTCGGGCAGCAGCACATAGATTTCATCGGGTGGCGTGACCAGCGCGTGCTGCATCACCATCGGATCAATGCCCATATCATCTAGGTATCGCATCACCTCACCTTGGCCGCGCTGGATGTCCTCCACAGCGACAAAGGCGGGCAGGATCGTGCTTTCGCCAAAGTAATGCTGATGCACCCCGACCGAGGCGCTCTCGGGCACGGTCCGTGTCGCGCCGGCGGCCAGCAGATAGGGGCAGGCGGAATAGCAGATGTCCCCCTCCCGCAGCGCGGTGTTCAGCCCTTTGCGCCGAAGATAGCGGCCCAGTTCCAAAGCGTCGCGGACCGATCCGCCGGGGGAATTGAGATAGATTTCCTCGGGCGCGGGGGTCAGTTCGCTCAACTGTTTGACGATCCGCTCCGCATCGCCCGCTTCGATGGCCCCTTCCAGCAGCGCCGCCCGCCCGCCGGAGACGGGGGTGAGCACTAGCCTGTCGGGCAGGGCGGTCTCGGGCATCGGCTGGCCGGGGGTCGGCGCGCGTTCGGGGCGGAACCGACGGGTCTGGTCGCCGGGGCGGATCGGCTCGGTCAGTTCCGGGGCGCGCGGGCCAAAGCCCGGCAGGCGCAGCCCTTCCCCTAAGTCCCCCCAGAACAGCAGCACCGCAAGGCCAAGTTGAAAGATCAGTACGCCGATCAGCACCCGCCCGACAATCGGCTTCCGGTGGGGGGCTTCGGCTTCTGGTGGGGTCCCCTCGCTCATGTGCTTTTGATCGATGTGACGGGGCCGGGGGCCGGTTCTTCGGGCGCATCCGCAGCGGGCGGCGCTTCGGCGGCGGGGCGTTTGTGGGCGGGGCTTTCCTGCATCGCCACATCGACATCGCGCACGGCGGCCAGCGCGGCGCGCAGTTCTGCAAGGGTCAGCGTGTCTTCGACCGCGGCCCCCTCCCGGCCCGAGCGGATCGCGCCTTGGGTGATGGCGAGGATCAACACCAGCACGGCGGGCAACAGATCAATCGCGATGGCCCCGGCCCAAGAGGGCACGAAATTGCGCGCATAGAGGATCACCGCATCGGCGCTGGAGATCGGCGTATAGGTCGTTTCAGCAGCGGGCGGCATGGCCTGCACATCCTGCGCCGCGCGCTCCAATGTCGCTGCACGCTGGGCGAGCACCTCCAGAACCGAAGTGATGGTCGCCCCTTGCGCGCCGCGTTGCTCTTCGTTGCTGCCGTCAAGCTCAGGCAGCACGACGGAGGCCGCCAAATCCTGCGCCGCGCGCTCCACCAGCGGGGCCACGGAAAGCTGCCGCAGCCGGGTGATCAGACCTGCAAGCCGCACGGCCTGTTCGGAAAACTCGACCGAGCGCGCCTGAACTGGGCCGGGCTCTACCGTAAGGGCGCGCATGCGGCTGAGGATCTGGTTCCCTTCTGCAAAGGCGTCATTCACCAGCGGGGTCTGGGTGGCGATCTGCGCCTCCAGCGCGCCCAGTTCTGCCGACTTCTGCCGCAGCACCCGGAACACCGCGCCGCGTCCGGCAAGACCCGACAGGCTGCCAGCGGCCTCTTGCTCGCTCAGGTCTTCAAAGCTTTGTCTGACCCGCGCCACGTCCCGCTCAAGCCCCTGAGCAGACAGGGCAATCTCATGGGTGCGCTCCAACGCGCCTTGGTAGTCCTGCACCGTCTCGGCCAGATGCTGTTCCACCGCCGCCGATCCGGCGAGCGCGGCGGCGTTCAGCCAGCTCGACATCGCGATGATCGCGACGGAGCCGAGGCCCATCGCCCCCAGAAGCCCCATCCGCGCACGGGTCGTGCGCACAGCGGGGAAGAGCCGCAGCAGATAGGACCAGAAGACAAAGATGCCCACCGAGACCGCCACCGAATAGGCGATCGCGGCAAAGGCCGACATGGCGCCATTGTCGTCCAGCAGCGACGACACGCCAAGGTAGGTGTAAATGCCCGAGGCCACGGCCAAAACGCCAAGCGCCGTGCCGGAGAATGTATCGAGCCATGTCAGGTGGCCCTCCAATTCACGGGCGTAACGCACCCCGCGCGCCTGCGTCTCACTCATCGGTTCGCGTTGTGCCATGGGCCTCCCTCGCTTTGCTGGGGTGAAGATAGGGGGTCGCGGGGGAATTACCAAACTTTCCGGTGCTGCCCCTTGTGGATGTTCATCAAATGTTCATATTTGTCGCCATGATGGAGAATGACATACGACAACTCCAACCCGGCCAATTATTGGCGCGGGGGGTGATGCGGCATCTGGCCGATCTTGGGTTTGCCTCGGTCGAGGAGCTTGTGCCGACGCGCGGTTTGCGGGTCGACGTGATGGCGCTTGGCCCGAAGGGGGAGATTTGGATCGTCGAATGCAAATCCAGCCGCGCCGATTTCATGGGCGACGCAAAATGGGAGGGCTATCTGGAATGGGCGGACCGGTTTTTCTGGGCCGTCGACAGTGATTTCCCGGTGGAACTGCTGCCCGAGGAAAGCGGCCTCATCATCGGTGACGCCTATGGGGCTGAGATTGTGAGGATGTGCGATGAGACCAAGCTTGCGCCCGCCCGGCGCAAGGTAATGGTGCAAAAAATCGCGATCCATGCCGCCCGGCGCCTGCATCGCCTACGCGATCCCGACATGGCGCCGAACTGGTCTTGAAAGGGGGGGGCGTGATCTGAGGTCGCCCGTCTATATCGTGGGCGAACCCGCGTTTAGGCGGCTTAGCGACCTTTTTTGCCTGCGCGGTTCGCGGCGGCCATGATCTCTTCCGCGATTTCGCGGGCTTCCTCCGGGGTAAAATCCATCGGAATCTCAACGCCGCCGCCTTCGACGAAAAGGCGGACCATGCCCTTGTCTGTCGGGCCGATTTGCAGGTTTGCTTCGATGTCGCGTTCGGTGTCGATGCCCATGGGAGCCTCCGGTTTGGTGGGGCTTATCGCTAGCGCGGCATGGGCGGAAAGGCAAGATATCTTGGCGGGTTGCGGCGCAGGGCAGGGGGCTCGTTGGCCTTAGGTGACGCTGCATCATCACCGTTCTGGAAGAGGGTTGGGTGCCGTTCTGGCAGATCGGGAGATTGCCGCGACGCGCAGCTCGAAGACCGAGGGCGGAATCGCCGCGTCATCCACCCGCGTTTCCCGCATGAGTGCCGATGACACAGGGCGCGCGAAAAATCTGACGGAAACCGGCATTTCTTCTGACTTTGAGGTCTTGCATTCCTCCGCCACGGGCGCTAAATCCGCCCCAGTGCCGCCTTAGCTCAGTTGGTTAGAGCGCTTGATTGTGGATCAAGAGGTCCCTGGTTCGAGACCAGGAGGTGGTACCACCCCCCCCCCCAATTCATTCTATCTGCGCTTTGGGGCGAACGGCCTTTTCGCGGCGCGCGGCATGATGCTGCCAACGCGCTGGCACCCTAACCCATGGTAAATTTTAGATTTTCTGGAACGTTCTGTCCGAGCTTTCGTTGTGACCATAGCAAATAACGAAGAGGAGAGAGACATGAAAACGCTTACAGCCAGCACCCTTGCCCTGACACTCGCAGGCACCGCCGCTTTCGCTGAAACGCATATGACCGACTATTCCAACGTCGACAGCATGCAGATGAACGAAATGCGCGGCGATCTGATCCGCTCGCGCGATATCACCGGCGGTGAGATCTACACCCTCAACGAAGCCGGCGACGAATGGAGCCCCAACACGGCCTATAACGAAATCGGCGCCGACTGGAACGAAATTGGTGAGATCGAAGACATCGTTCTGTCCAAGAACGGCCAGATGGTCGGCATCGTGGCCGAGGTCGGTGGTTTCCTCGATATCGGTGACAAGCACGTCATGATCTCGACACCCGATGTGAACCTGGTGGCCGTCGATGACCAGACCTACGCCTATGTGACGCGCCTGAGCGAAGAAGAGCTCGAAGCGCTGCCCGGCGTTGACGAAGGCTTCTGGGACTAATTTGAGCGGTTGATGCTTAAGTTAAATTCTTGGACCCCGGCGTGGAGCTTTCCGCGCCGGGGGTTATTCGTGAATGGGCTTAGCTTAGCTTCATTACGATGCAAGTGGTGGAGCCTGTGGCATAAAGCTTGCCATCTTCGACGCCGCGAATCTCTCCATGCGCGACACCGGTCGAACGGCCCACATGATCGGTCACCCCGATACAGTCGATCTCCATCCCCAAGGGCAGGCCGCGCAGGATATTAATCTTGTATTCCAAAGTGGTATAGACCGAGCCGCGGGGGATTTTCGTCATCACCGCGCAGGCCATCGCTGAATCGAGCAGCGTGCCGTACCAACCGCCGTGCACCGTGCCCATCGGGTTGGTCATGGCAAAGCTCGGCGCGCCGCGAAAGACGATGCGGCCCTCTTCGACCGAATGCAGCGCATAGCCCATGGTCTGGCCGATGGGCGGGCCGGGGTTGGTGCCATCGAGAATGGCCTGCATGAACTCCAGCCCCGAAAGCTTGAGCGCTTCGGATTGGGACAAAAGGTCGGCAGGGCTTTGGGCGATGCGGGGCATGGTCTTCTCCGGCAAGTGAATTTTGCCGGAGGATACGCCCGCGCGGGGCAGGGGCAAGCCCCCCTGCTGGAGGGGCAGCGCTTACGCGACGTCCGAGAGATCGACCTGCGGGGTCACACCGATGGCACGGCAGACATCGCGGGTGAGTTCCGCGCGGTTGAGCGTGTAGAAATGCAGTGCGTCCACGCCTTCATCGATCAACTCGCTGCACAGTTCGGTGCACATGGCTTGGGCCAGCAGGTCGTGCCGGTCATCGCGGATCGCGGCCTCATAGGCTTGGTCGACCCATTCCGGGACCGGCGTGCCGCATTTGACGGCAAATTTACGGGCCGAGGTCCAGTTCACCACCGGCAGGATGCCCGGCGTGATCGGCTTGTCGATGCCTGCTTTCACACAGGCATCGCGGAAACGCAGGAAGGTCTCCGCCTCAAAGAAGAACTGGGTCAGGGCCTCATCCGCGCCCGCGTCGAACTTGCGTTTCAGCCAGTCGATATTGGCCTGCTCGTCCGCCGCCTCGGGGTGCGGATCGGGGTAGGCGCCGACGCGGATTGTGAATTTGCCGGTTTTCGCCAGCGCCTCGATCAGCTCGCAGCTGTCGGCGAAGCCTTCGGGGTGGGGCACGAACCTGTCGGTGCCTGCTTGCGGGTCGCCGCGCAGGGCGACGATGTCTTTGATGCCCGCTTCGGCGAATTTATCGGCCACGTCGAGCGTCTCCGCCCGGCTGGCGCCAACGCAGGTCAGATGGCCTGCGACGGGCAAGCCCGAGGTGCGGTGTAGCACATGTGCCGAATCATGGGTCAGATCGCGTGTGGTGCCGCCTGCACCATAGGTGACCGAGAAGAAGCGCGGCGCCAGCGGGGCCAATGCCTGCGCCGCATCCCACAGTTTGAACGCCGCGCCGACGGTGCGGGGCGGGAAGACTTCGAAGGAAACGGCAGGGCTGGTCATTGAAAGATCCTTTTGGCGGTTTCACGTCTTGTCTCACATCTAGGCTTGTGAGACAAACTCATAACATTCATCTTGAACATGAGTAATGCCTCAAATGCATATTGAGTTCCGTCACCTGCGCACAATCAAGGCCATCCACGAGGCGGGCGGCTTGGCCCGCGCGGCGGATCAGATGAATATCACGCAATCGGCGTTAAGTCATCAGGTGAAGGGGTTGGAGGATCAGGCGGGGGTCGAACTCTTTGTGCGGCGCTCGAAACCGTTGAAGCTGTCGCCCGCCGGGCAGCGGCTGTTGAAGCTTGCGCAGCAGGTCCTGCCGCAGGTCGAAGCCTTGCAGGACGAGTTTTCGGGCCTGCGGGCGGGCAGCACGGGGCGGATGCATATAGCGATCGAATGTCACGCCTGTTTCGAGTGGCTCTTCCCGGTGTTGGAGCAGTTCCGCCGCCATTGGCCGGATGTGGATGTCGATATCCGCCCCGGTCTCGCCTTCGACGCTCTGCCTGCGCTTTTGCGGGAAGAAGTTGATCTGGTGGTCTCCTCGGACCCTGAGGAACTGCCGGGCGTCGAATTTGTCGAACTCTTTGATTATAATCCGGTTTTCGTGGCCTCTCAGAACCACCCTTTGGCCGAAAAGCCCTTTGTCGAGGCGGCCGATTTTCGTGGGGAGACGTTGATTACCTATCCAGTGGAGCGGACCCGGCTGGACGTGTTCAGCCAGTTGTTGATCCCCGCCAAGGTCGAGCCTGCGACGATCCGGCAGGTAGAGCTGACGGCGGTAATCCTGTTGCTGGTGGCGTCCAACCGCGGGGTCTCGGTCCTGCCGGATTGGGTGGTGCGGGAGGTGAAGTATTCGTCTGATTACGTCACGCGGCCCCTGACGGCCGAGGGGATCACACGGCGGCTTTATGCGGCGGTGCGGCGGGATGATCTGGGCAAACCGTATATGGATGAGTTGCTAAAGCTGGCCGGGCAGGAGGCGCGGAAGTTGCAGCGGGCCTGAGCGGGGTGCCGAGGGCCAGCGCCTGCCCGTGGGTGGGCGATCTGACCGTGGTTCATGCCGCTTTATGGTTCAGCCATGACGCACGGACGCGAAGTTGCACCAAGCCTTTCTAAATCGCTTACCCGGGGACGGGCAAGCGATGGCCCGGCGCCTGCGGCTTGACGCCGGGCCGGGTGGGTGAACGCGCCGTTCTACAAGGCGGAACGACGCACTCCAACGTTTACTTCACCTTAACGATGGCCTTGCCGGTGTTCCCGCCATTCAGCATGTCGATGAAGGCCTGCGGTGCATTCTCCAGCCCTTCGGTGATGTCCTCTTTCACCTTCACGCGGCCATCGGCGACCATCGGCGCCACTTCGCGCTGGAACTTCGGCATCTGGTCCCAGTGGTTCGAGATGATGAAGCCGCGCACGGTGAGGAAGTTCACCAAAATCGTCCGCCACAGCCGCGGCGCGGTGAGGCCAGCGCCCTCGGCATCGGCACCCAGCCCGCCCGCGTTATACCACGCGATCATGCCGCAAAGCGGGATGCGGCCATGGGGGTTCATCAGCGGCAGCACCGCGTCCAGCACCTTGCCGCCGACGTTTTCGTAATAGATATCAATGCCATCCGGCGCAGCCTCTTTCAGGGCGGCGCGCAGGGATTTGGCATCGTCATAGGCGCGGTGATCAAGGCAGACGTCAAAGCCGAAATCGCGGGTGGCGATCTCGCATTTCTCGGCGCCGCCTGCGATGCCCACAGTGCGCAGCCCTTTGGCCTTGGCCAATTGCCCCACGATCGAGCCGACGGGGCCGGTGGCTGCGGCCACGACGAGGGTCTCGCCCTCTTTCGGTTGGCCGATGTCGTTCAAACCGTACCAGCCGGTCAGGCCGGGCATGCCCAGCACGCCGAGCGAGGCGGTGATCGGCACGCCTTCGGCATCGACCTTCTGACATTGTTTCGCCGGGGCGACACCATGGGTGGCCCAGCCGAAGGCGCCAAAGGCAAAATCGCCTTCGGCGAAGCTCGGGTCATTCGAGGCGATCACTTTGCCCACACTGCCGCCTTCCATCAGCCCGCCGATGGGCACAGGTTCGGCATAGGACTTCGCATCGTCCATCCGGCCCCGCATGTATGGGTCGAGCGACATGTAATGCACTTCGACCAGAATTTCGCCGTCGCCCGGCTGTGGGATATCCGCGCTTTCAAGGCGGAAGTTCTCGGGCGTGGGTGCGCCATCGGGGCGGGAGGCGAGGACGATTCTCTGCATCTGGTCGGACATGGGGTTTCCTTCGTGCTGGTTGCTACAGCGTCCAAGGTGTTCCCTCGCGCTCTGAATGCAACCCGTGAGGTGCGCAAGAATCAATAAGCGGTGCAGGTTTCTGCCCCCTTGGCAATTGCGCTCTTGCGCCCTATACGTCCCGCCTTATCCATCAAAGGGCGCGAACAATGATCGGCAGTGCGAATCTCAACATCATGATCAAGGCGGCACGCAAAGCGGGGCGTGCATTGGTCAAGGATTTCCGCGAGGTCGAGAACCTTCAGGTCTCGGTCAAAGGTGCGGGCGATTTCGTGACCAAGGCCGACATTGGCGCCGAGAAGATCATCAAAGACGACCTGATGGGCGCGCGCCCGACCTATGGCTGGCTGGCCGAAGAGGGGGGCGAGGAAGAGGGCCAAGACCCGACTCGTCGCTGGATCGTCGACCCGCTGGATGGCACGACCAACTTTCTGCACGGTCTGCCGCATTGGGCCATCTCCATCGCGTTGGAGCATAAGGGCGAGATTGTCGCCGGTGTGGTCTTTGACCCCGCCAAGGACGAGATGTTCTTTGCCGAGAAGGGCACCGGCGCTTGGATGAACGAAGGCCGTCTGCGGGTTTCTGGCCGTCACCGCATGATTGAGTCGATCTTTGCCACAGGTCTGCCTTTCGGGGGCCGTGCCGATCTGCCTGAAACGCTCAAGGATTTGGGCCGCCTGCTGCCCGTCTGCGCCGGTGTGCGCCGCTGGGGCGCGGCATCGCTCGATCTCGCCTATGTCGCCTCGGGCCGTTACGATGGCTTCTGGGAGCGTCGTCTGAAGCCGTGGGATGTGGCCGCGGGCATGTTGATCGTCAAAGAGGCCGGTGGCCTTGTCGAGCCGATCCGCCCTGAGCGCAACATCCTGCAACATGGTGAGATCATCTGCGCGAACGAGCCGATCTATTCGACCTTCGCCAAGACGATCCGCGGCTGATCACTCGATCGCGACCGTCTGGCGCAATGCGCCGGTCAGCTGGTCAAAGATCAGGATCTCATCCGCATCCGTCACCACCGCATACCAGCCGCGCCCCTGCGTAAACGCTTGGGCGCTGCTGCCATCGGGCAGGGTGATGCTGCGCGGCATGGTTGGGCCTTGATCGCTCAGGCGGGTGACAAGCACGAAGATCAGCACTAGAACCCCGCCAATCATCACGACGGTCAAGACCGTCACCATCCGCCGCAGAAACCGCAGGTTCGCCGGTTCATCAGGGTTGTCCGTGTCCATGTCTCACCGCCGCATTGATTTCATTCTGGGCGATAGCCCGCCCGCCCGTCTTGATAAGGCGCTGGCCCGCGATGTGCCAGAGGAAGCGAACCTGTCGCGCACCCGTTTGGGCCGTTTGATCACCGAAGGCGCCGTCACGCTGGACGGTGTCGTGGTCCAAGACCCCCGCGCCAAGGTGGCCGAAGGGCAGGCGGTGCAGATTACGGTCGAAGAGGCGGCGGAAAGCCATATCCTGCCCGAAGACATCCCCCTTTCGGTGGTCTTTGAGGATGACGACCTGATCGTGATCGACAAGCCCGCGGGCATGGTGGTGCACCCCGCGCCGGGATCGCCTTCCGGCACCCTCGTTAATGCATTGCTGGCGCATTGCGGTGATGACCTCTCTGGCGTGGGCGGAATGAAACGGCCCGGCATCGTGCACCGGATTGATAAGGATACCACCGGCCTGCTCGTCGTCGCGAAATCTGATGCGGCGCATCACGGGCTGGCGGCGCAGTTCGAGAAACATACCGTAGAGCGTTATTACCAGACCCTCGTCTATGGGGTGCCGGATGCCAATGACCCGCGCCTGCGGGGCGTCAAAGGCGCGTCCTTCGAGGCGGGGAATATCCTGCGGATGACCACCCAACTGGCGCGGCACAAGACCGACCGCCAGCGGCAGGCGGTGCTGTTTCAAGGCGGGCGGCACGCGGTGACCCGCGCCCGCACGGTCGAGCGTTTTGGCACCCCGCCCGTACTGGCGCTGCTGGAATGCTGGCTTGAGACGGGGCGCACGCACCAAATCCGCGTGCACATGTCTCACGCGGGCCATGGTCTCGTGGGGGATGCGACCTATGGCGGGCGGCGCAAGCTGGCCAAGACGGCCTTGCCTGAGGCCACCGCCGAAGCAATCCGCGCCTTCCCCCGCCAAGCGCTGCACGCCGCCGTTCTGGGGTTCGAACATCCAGTAACCGGTGAAAACCTGCGTTTCGAAGCACCCCTGCCGCCCGATATGGCGGCCCTGCTGGACCTGCTACGCGACAGCCCCACCGCCCCATCGGCGTGACCCCGCCACCCCGCGGAACCGCTTAAGGATCGGTTACGTTTTGTTCACAGAAACTGTGCAGTCATGAACAAAAGCGTGAATGCTTCTGTCTTGAAAGCACGAAGGGGGCCGCCCATATTGCATGTTAAGCGAAATAACATAGGCCCCGATTAAACTGGGGAAAGGGACAAGACATGGCAAATTATGCAAATCTGCCCGCACCAACGCCCGAAGGCGGGCTGAACCGCTATATGCAAGAGATCCGCAAGTTCCCGCTGCTGGAGCCTGAGGAAGAATACATGCTGGCCAAACGCTGGGTCGAAGAGCAAGACACCGAAGCCGCGCATAAGATGGTCACCTCTCACCTGCGTCTCGCGGCGAAGATCGCGATGGGCTACCGCGGCTATGGATTGCCACAGTCCGAGGTGATCTCGGAAGCGAACGTCGGCCTGATGCAGGCGGTGAAACGTTTCGACCCTGAGAAGGGCTTCCGCCTTGCCACCTATGCGATGTGGTGGATTCGCGCCTCGATTCAGGAATATATCCTGCGGTCGTGGTCGCTGGTTAAGCTCGGCACGACCTCGGGTCAGAAAAAGCTGTTCTTCAACCTGCGTAAGGCCAAGAACAAGATTGGCGCGCTGGAAGAGGGCGATTTACGCCCTGAAAACGTGAAAGAGATCGCGACTCAGCTCGGCGTGACCGAGGATGAGGTCGTCTCCATGAACCGGCGGATGTCGGGCGGGGATGCCTCGCTCAACGCGACTGTCGGGTCCGAAGGCGAAGGCACGATGCAGTGGCAAGATTGGTTGGAGGATGAAGACGCCGACCAAGCGGGCGACTATGCCGAGCGTGACGAGCTGGAGACCCGGCGTGAGATGCTGGCCGAGGCTTTGGACGTGCTGAACGACCGCGAGAAGGACATTCTGACCCAGCGTCGCCTGTCGGATGAGACGGTCACGCTCGAAGACCTCTCGGCGCAATACGATGTCAGCCGCGAGCGGATCCGCCAGATCGAAGTGCGCGCCTTCGAGAAGCTGCAAAAGCGGATGCGCGACTTGGCGAAGGAAAAGGGCATGTTGGCGGCCAGCTAACGGCTGAACCAGATGATGCAGAGGGCCCCGCTTCTTTGAAGCGGGGCTTTTCTTTATTAAATTCGGGGTTCGATGAGCTGGCTTTCGAGCCTTGCGACTTCTCCGAAACAGGCGCCGATCGTGCCCGACTGCATCGCCCGGGCAGCGGCTTGCAGCACCGCCTGCAGATGCACGATCTGAGGTTCCGGCGCGGTGCCGAAATCCCGCAAGGACCATCTGATCAGCCGCCAATAGGCCGCGCGAAAGGCGTCGCTGAGGATCGGGTTCTCGATCATCTCCGATAGGGCGTTCAAAAGCCGGGCACGGATGTCGAAAAACGCCTCGGCACTATTTAGCGGGGCGAGGTCCATCATTCCCAGTATCCCGGCGAGCGACATGAGATGCGCGGATGGGGCGGGGGAGGGCGCTGCACATTTGCCGGCCGCTTCGATAATCGCCACAGCCGCGCGGATGTCATCCGCGCGCATGGGCGCGTCCAAAGGGGTCACGACAGACCCCACGCCGGATTTCACGGCGATCATGCGTTCATAGGCCAAGCGTTGCAACGCTTGCCGGATGGGCGTGCGGGACACGCCGAAACGCTGGGCGAGGGCCACCTCATGCAGCATGCCGGCGGCGATGTTCCGGTTCAGGCAGATGTCCGTCCGAAGCGCTTCTGCAATCGCGGCGCTGGATTTGACTTGGGTAGACATTGCCCGGCATCCTTCGTCTGTTCGATTTTACCTATTTAACATGTATACAGGTGCTCCTGCCGTTACTCAAATTCTATGGATGTTTTTATGTCTCATGATGTGCCTTTTTTCGATCCTGAAGCGACCTCGATACGCGCCGTTATCCCCACCCCCCGCGGCGGGCATCTGGCGATGACGGGTTTTCCGGGGCTGTTGACCCATGTGGATGGCAGCGCTTACCTCGATCCTCAACAGATGCGGGAAACCTTGGGAGGCCTGCGCGCGGCTGGGGCGCGTGAGTTGCTGGTTCTTACCGAGGAGGTCGAGCTCCCTGACGGAGCTTTTCCCTTGATTTTAAAGACTTCACAGTCTCTTGGCTTAAGGCTCTCTTTCGCGCCGATCGAAGATTTCAAAGTCCCTTGCGATAGATTCTTACCCGAATGGCCTGCACACCGGGTGCGTTTCGAGGCGGCGCTAGAGGCGGGAGAGACGGTTGCCCTTTCCTGCCAATACGGCGCGGGGCGCAGTGGGCTGATCGCGGCGTGGTTGCTGATCGGGGCCGGAATGCCCGCCGCGGAAGCCATCGCCTTGGTGCGCAGTCATTTCCCCGAAGCGATCGAAAACCGGCTTCAAGAAAACTGGCTGCTAGAGGTCGAAAAGGAGAGGTAGACCTCCCTTTCGCATAGGAAATGTGAAAAAAGTTTGGCGAATTATACGATTGCCCCATTGCCGGCAATTTGTTGCCACATTTACGCCACAATTGGGCCCGACAACATGTATACAGGTTGGGCAGGAGCGTCACCTCAGGGAACGCAAAGGCCCATAGAAAGGGAAGATAAGCGACCAGACGATTAGGAAGAGGATCAGACATGCCAAGCCGCTCTACCGCGCCAGAAACACTCGGCCCCATCACGTCCCTCAATGCAGGTGACATTCTCCGCCGCAAACGCAGCTATGATCCCGTCACCGTTGGTCACCCGTCCGATGAATGCCCCGTCACACTTACCATCTGCGACGCCCGATTTCACAGTGTACAGTATGCCCGCGACTTTGGCCGGGTCGAGGCGATGGTTGAAGTGACCTATACCTGCCATCCCGCCGCCATGCCGCAAAGGGTCCACCTGCGCACCAACGTTCCGCTGCGCCCTGCCGGCCAGCGACAAGAGCTTCGCCGACGGCTTATTCAAAGCGCCGTCACCCTGTCCACCCTGCTAAACCGCTTGAATGGAGGAGATACGACCCTGCGTGCTGCTTGACTCACAGCCCAATGCCTAGCAACTGCACCCCCTTTTGGGGGTGTTTTTTTGTCTGCGCGCCCCCATTTAATAAACCTTGGGGCGGGGGACATATCCCGGGTGAGGCCGTGACAAGCCGCCACTGCGCCCCATATCTAGGAAGTGAACCGCATGAGGAGGGCGCAACATGGCAGGTGGATGGACACGCGATGGCGCGGTGAGCGAGCAGATCGAAGCCTCCATTTCCGACGAATTGGCGCGGCTAAAAGCGCGCCGCGCGCCAGTGGGCGAGAGCCGCACCCATTGCGCGGAATGCGAAGAGCCGATTCCAGAGGCGCGGCGCATGGCGCTGCCGGGGGTAAAGCTTTGTATCGACTGCGTGCGGGAACGAGACGGGCAGGCGCAGATGCGCGGCGGAATTAATCGGCGAGGCTCGAAAGACAGCCAGTTGAAGTGACCTCAAGGCCGTTCTGCCCGCCGTCTGCGGCGAAGGGAGCGCCAGCGCCGAAATAGCCGCACATCCATCGCCGCCACCATGAGGCCAAGCGGCAGCATCCAGAATCCGAGGATCGGCAAGAACCCGAGGATGCCGCCACAGATGAGCAGCAGGCCGAGCGCAAATCTAAATCCGGGCGGCACCCGCCGCTGAATCCAGACAAAGAAGGGGGCGAACCTTTCTTTCAAGCGCTCGGCGCGGGACATCAGTCCTCCATCGCTTCCAATTCGTCGATCATGTCAGAGATCATCGACAGGCCCTTGTCCCAGAAAGCCGGGTCGCTGGCATCAAGGCCAAAGGGGGCGAGCAGTTCTTTGTGGTGCTTCGATCCGCCCGCTTTCAGCATGTCGAAATACTTCTCTTCAAAGCCCTCTTCACCTTCCGCGTAGACGGCGTAGAGCGCGTTCACGAGGCCGTCGCCAAAGGCATAGGCATAGACGTAGAAGGGCGAATGCACGAAATGCGGGATATAGGCCCAGAAGGTCTCGTAGCCCTCCATGTACTCGAAGGCCGGCCCGAGGCTTTCGGCCTGAACGCTCATCCACAGCGCATTGATGTCGTCGGGTGTCAGCTCCCCGCCGCGGCGCGCCTCGTGCAGTTTGCACTCGAAGTCATAAAAGGCGATCTGGCGCACGACCGTGTTGATCATATCCTCGACCTTGCCCGCCAGCAGCACCTTACGCTCGGCTTGGGTCTGAGCCTTGTCGAGCATCTTGCGGAACGTCAGCATCTCGCCGAAGACTGAGGCGGTCTCGGCCAATGTCAGCGGGGTGGAGGAGAGCATTTCGCCCTGATCGGCGGCCAGCACCTGGTGCACACCGTGGCCCAGCTCATGCGCCAGCGTCATCACGTCGCGCGGTTTGCCGAGGTAGTTCAGCATGACGTAAGGGTGCACGTCCGTCACCGTGGGATGCGCGAAGGCCCCGGGCGCCTTGCCCGGTTTCACGCCCGCGTCGATCCAGCCCTTGGTGAAGAAGGGCTTGGCCAATTCGCCCATGCGCGGATCGAAGGCGTTGTAGGCTTCCATCACGGTCGCTTCGGCCTGCGCCCAGTCGACCACCTTGGGGTCTTCCATCGGCAGCGGCGCGTTGCGGTCCCAGACCTGCATCACATCAAGGCCCAGCCATTTGCGCTTGAGCTCATAATAGCGGTGGCTCAGCTTCGGATAGGCTTCGACCACGGCGTTGCGCAGGGCCTCGACGACCTCCGGCTCTACGTGATTGCTGAGGTGACGGCCCGTCTGCGGCGTCTCCATGCCGCGCCAGCGGTCGAGCACTTCTTTCTCTTTCACCTGCGTGTTGTGCACGCGGGCGAAGGTGCGGATGTTGCGGCCCAGCACATTGGCCAACTCCCGCGCACCCGCCTCGCGCTTGGCGCGGTCGGGGTCGGTCAGCAGGTTCAGCGTGCCTTCGATGTTCAGCGTCTCGCCCTCGACCTCGAACTCCAGCCCGGCGATGGTTTCGTCGAACATGCGTTCCCATGCGTCGCCGACGACGCCGAGGTCGTGCAGGAACTTTTCCATCTCGTCCGACAGCTGGTAGGGCTTCATCGCGCGGATCCGGTCGAAGACGGGCTTGTAGCGCGCAAGATCGGGGTTCTCGTCCAGCAGTTTGGAGAGGTGATCGTCAGGCAGCTTGTTGAGCTCCAGCGTGAAGAACACCAGCGGCGTGGTGTAGTCTGTGATTTTCTCCTGCATGTCGGACATGAACTTGGCCCGGCCCGCGTCGGTGGTCTGCTGGTAGTAGCGTAGGCCCGCGAAGGACATGATGCGCCCGGCGACCTGATTGATTTTCTCGTTGCGCAGCACGCAGTCGAGCAGACCCTTGGCATCCAGCGCGGCCAGATTGCCTTCGTAATCGGCGGCGAAGCTGGCGCAGGCTTCCTCCAGCCAGTCGAGGTCGCGTTTCAATTCGGGCGCGTCCTCACTGGTGTAGAGATCGCTCAGATCCCATTCCGGCAGATCGCCAAGGTCTTTGCCCCCGGCGCTGGCGTTGGCATCGTGAAGCGGGAAGGGAAGCTGAAACATCGGTGTACCTCATTTGCGTTTCGTCACATCTATGCCTCCGGGCGGGCCGGAACAACCTATCCGTAGATGCGCAGCATTTCTTTCAGATCGTCGAGTGTGTTGGCCTCTTGCAGCGGCTTGTCCTTGCGCCAGCGCAGCATCCGCGGGAAGCGCAGGGCGACGCCGGATTTGTGGCGCGGGCTGGGCTGGATGCCCTCAAAGGCGATCTCGAAAACATGGTGCGGCGTAACCTGCCGCACGGGGCCGAAGCGCTGCTGCGTGTTCTTGCGCACCCATGCGGTGATCTGGCGGAACTCGGCGTCGGTGAGGCCCGAGTAGGCCTTGGTGAAGGGCACCAGATCGTTGCCGTTCCAGACCGCGAAGGTGAAATCGGTGAACAGGTTCGCGCGGCGGCCCGAGCCCGATTGCGCGTAGATCATCACCGCGTCGATGGTCAGCGGGTCGAGCTTCCATTTCCACCAGTCGCCCTTCTTGCGGCCCGAAAGATAGGGGCTGTCGGCGCGTTTCAGCATCAGCCCCTCGGCCTGCGCCTCGCGCGCCGTTTCGCGCAGGGTGGCCAATTCGGCCCAGTCGGTGAACTGGTGCTGGGGCGACAGGCGCACGGGTGCGTCCTCGGGCAAATCGGCGGCGGCCTCTTCCAGCAGGGCGCGGCGCTCGGCGAAGGGGCGGTGGCGGATGTCTTCGCCCTGCCATTCCAGAAGGTCATAGGCGTGCAGCACGACAGGGGCCTCCTTGAGCAGCTTCTTCGGTACGGTCTTGCGTCCGATGCGGGCTTGCAAAGCATTGAAAGAGGAGGGGAATTCCGCCCCCGGCTGCCAGACCAGCAATTCGCCGTCGAGCACGGTGCCCGGCGGCAGGTGATCGGCGGCGCGGGCCAGTTCGGGGAAACGGTCCGTCATCAACTCCTCGCCGCGCGACCAGACGAAATAGTCGCCGTCGCGCAGGATGAGCTGGCCGCGGATACCGTCCCATTTCCATTCCGCCCGCCAATCGCTCGGGTCACCCAAGCCTTCCGGCCCGTCCTCCAGCGCATAGGCGAGGTAGAAGGGGTAGGGGCGCGAGGCGTCGGCGCTGGCGTCCTCGGCCTCGATCAGGCTGTGCCATGTGACGTCGTCGGGGTGCCAATTGCCCATCAGGCGGTGCGCCATCTCCGCTTCGGGCCGGCCAGTGGCGCGCGAGAGCGCCCGGGTCATCAGCTTCTGGCTGATGCCGATGCGAAAGCCGCCGGTGATGAGCTTGTTGAAGAGAAACCGCTCGGTGCCGCCGAGTTGCTGCCACGCCGAAAGCACGAATTCCTTGCGCGCCGTGTCGTCGACATCCTTCAACCCGCGCAGGGCGTTGATCCAAGAGGTGAGCGTGCCGCTGTCGTCGCTTTCGACCGGTGGCAGGACCAGCGCGATGGTCTCGGCCAGATCGCCGACGATGGCATAGCTGTCCTCGAAGAGCCAGAGCGGCACGCCGGAAGCCTCGGAAGCCCATTCGCGCAGGCGGGTCGTAGTCACGGCGCGTTTCGGGCGGCGGCCTGAGAAGAGCGCCACGGTCCAGAGCCGGTCATCCTCGGAGGACGTGGTGAAATACTCGGCCAGCGCGGCCACTTTCACCGTGGTCTTGGTGGTCTGGTCGACGGCGTTAAAAAGCGCGGCAAAATCCTTCATTCGCTGTCGCCCCCGTCGCCTTCGAACTGGGTGGGCACGACTTCGGCGTTCCATCCCTGATCGTTCAGGTATCGCGTGAAGATATCCGTGTAACCATGCGTTACATATATATTTTCTGCGCCTGTTTCACGGATCGCCCAAAGCAGCCCATGCCAATCCGCATGGTCCGAGATGACAAAGCCTCGGTCCCCCGCGCGCCGCCTCCGCACCCCGCGCAGCGCCATCCAGCCCGAGGCGAAGGCGCTTTCCTGCGCGCCAAAACGCCGCGCCCATTGGCTGCCGAGCGCGGAGGGCGGGGCCAGCACCAGCGCGCCGGGGTGTTCTTTAGGCGCCAGTTCGGGCGCGACCAGCGTGGTCTCGGGCAGCGCGATGCCTTGGCCGCGCAGCACCTCGTTGGTGTTCTCCACCGCCGTATGGGTCAGGATCGGCCCGATCTCGGGGTCGAGCATCGACAGAAGCCTCTGTGCCTTGCCCAGTGAATAGGCGCCAAGGAAAGCGGTCTTGCCTGCCGCCTTGCAGCCCGCCCACCAGTCGTTGATCTGTGCGGCCACCTCGGCCTGTGGCGCCCAACGGAAGACCGGCAGGCCAAAGGTGCTCTCAGTAATGAAATGGTGGCAGCGGACGGGCTCGAAAGCCTCGGACATGCCATCGTCGATCACCTTGTAGTCACCCGAGGCAACCCAAACCTCGCCACCGACCTCAACCCGGATCTGCGCGCTGCCGGGCACATGGCCCGCGGGGTGGAAAGAGACCGTGGCCCCGCCGATCTGGCGCGTCTCGCCGTAAGCGATGCCCTCGATGGCGATCTCGCCCAACCGGTGGCGCATCACGGGCAGGGCGGCATGGGTGGCCAGATAGCTGCCCATCCCGTCGCGGGCGTGGTCGGCGTGGCCATGGGTGATCAGCGCCCGGGCGACGGGGCGCCAGGGGTCGATGTAGAAATCACCGGCGGCGCAGTAGATGCCGTTTTCGGTGAAGCTGAGGACGGGTTCGCGTGTCATCCAAAGCAATCTAGGCGGCGCGGGCGGATTGCACAGGAAAATGACGCGGGCGCGGGGTTAAGGCGCGGGGTTAACCGGTGATATTGCCCAGATAGAGCTTTTCCAGCCCGTCGAAGATCGGCTTGCGCAACTCGGGCCTCTCCAACAGCACCTCATGCTCGCCACCCGGTACGATCTCAAGCCGCCCGCCTTTCCACTGCGCCATGCGCTTGTGGACGCGGTCGGTCGCGACGATACGCTCGTTGTTGCCAAGGTAGGTGACGCAGGGAATGTTAGGTGCGGAGCGTCCGGCGAGGTGTTTGGTCTCGGCCAGCGCCTCGCGCAGCCAGACGAAGCTGGGGCCGCCGAGGCTTAGCTCCGGATGGGCGGCCAGTTGATCGCGCATCATCGCGTACATCTGCGGATCGGTGGTCAGCAGGTTGTCCTCGAAAGGGGCGATGGCGGGATAGGCTTCGATCTTGGTGCCCGGGGGCAGGCGGTGGCCCTGTCCAACCCGGGGCATGAACTGCGCCAAGGACCACGCCAGCGCGCGCAGATGCGGGACGACATAGATGCCCCACATCGGGCCGGTGAAGGCGACGGCCTGCACCGGCAGCCCTTCCATCACGGCACGCAGGCCGATGCAGCCGCCCATGGAGTGGGCCAGCAGGAAATAGGGGCGCGGCAGGTTCAGGCTGCGCGCGGCGCGCAGCATGGCGGCGACGTCTTTCTGATAGTCGCTGAAAACATCCACATGGCCGACGCGCGCATCAGGCAAAAGCCGGTCCGACAGTCCCTGACCGCGCCAGTCGATCGCCATGGTGGCAAGGCCGCGCCGCGCGAAATCGGCGGCGCAAAGCCCGTATTTTTCGATATATTCGGTCCGCCCGGGAAAGAGCAGCACCGTGCCCCGCGCGCCTGCGCAGGGCCAATGACCCAGCCTGATCCGCTTGCCATCCGATGTCTCCGCCCAATGGGCTTGGCCCCCATCGGGGCCGGGGGCGATATCGGTGTAAAGCCGGGCCGGGTCCAGATGCATCAGCCGAGAACAGCGGCGAGCTTCATCGCCATGCCCATGTCGCCGTCGATCTTGAGCTTGCCGGTCATGAATGCGGATGTAGGGTTGGTGTCGCCTTCGAGGATGGACTGGAATGTCTCGGCATCCGCGCTCAGCGTCACGTCCGCCTCTTCGTCCGCCGCGCGGGCGCCGTTTTCGTCCATCATCACGGTGCCTTCACCTTCGATGTCGAACTTGGCCGTGCCGTCAAAATCGCTGCCGGCCAGCTTTTCGTTCAGCACCACTACCGCTTCGTTCACAATATCGCTCATCGCTCGCCCTTTTTTGGCATTTGGCCCCGCTACGTCTGGAATTGCGGCGGCAGCCTGTTACATTCAGTTTTGTTATGCGCATCATACCCGTCAACCTCAAACATACCGTTGCGGCAGTTGGTAGCTTTGTGTTGCTTGCGGGCATGGCCGTGGCCGAGAAGGCCCCGCCCGAGCTGATGCAAAAGCTGCGCGAGGCCCCAGCGGAGGAGGCCCCCAGAATCGCCCATGAGATCGAGGCGCATTGGCAGCGCTCTGGTTCGGCTGCGATGGATTTGCTGCTGACGCGGGGACGGGAGGCGATGGCGGATGGCGATGCACGTCTGGCGATCGAGCATTTGACCGCGCTGACCGATCACGCCCCCGGATTCGCCGAAGGATTCCATGCCCGGGCGCAGGCCTATTACGGGGCCGACCTCTATGGCCCCGCGCTGGATGATCTGGAGCGGACGCTGGCGCTGAACCCCGACAATTACAACGCGATCTTCGGCCTTGCCGTGATGATCCAGGAGTTCGGAGATCTGGGCCGTGCGGCCGCACTTTACCGCAAGACGCTCGCCCTCAACCCGCATCACGAGGACGCCCGCGCGGCCCTTGAAGGGCTGCGCCGGGACGGCATCGGGCGCGAGCTTTAATTCAAGGATAGACAGGTGGCAGGCAACAAGCGCGTCGTGGCCGTTCTCGGCCCGACAAATACCGGCAAGACGACCTATGCAATCGAACGGATGCTGGCCCATCGGACCGGGGTGATCGGCCTGCCGCTGCGGCTTTTGGCGCGTGAGGTCTATGACCGGATCGTCAAGGCGCGCGGGCCCTCGGTGGTGGCGCTGGTCACGGGCGAAGAGCGGATCGTGCCGCCGCGCACGCAGTATTGGGTGTGCACTGTCGAGGCGATGCCGCAGGAGATGGGCGCGGATTTCGTAGCCATCGACGAGATCCAGCTTTGCGCCGATCCCGAGCGCGGCCATGTCTTTACCGACCGTCTGCTGCGCGCGCGGGGCCTGCATGAGACGCTGTTCATGGGGGCCGACACCATGCGCGGCACCATCGCGGCGCTGGTTCCGGGGGTCGATTTCATGCGCCGCGACCGGATGAGCGAATTGATCTATGCAGGTCAGAAAAAGATAAGCCGAATGAAGCCCCGCAGCGCAATCGTCGGCTTTTCTGTTGAGAATGTATATGCCATCGCCGAGCTGATCCGCCGCCAGAAGGGCGGTGCGGCGGTGGTGATGGGCGCACTCTCTCCGCGCACGCGCAATGCGCAGGTGGCGATGTATCAGAACGGAGAGGTCGACTATCTGGTTGCCACCGATGCCATCGGCATGGGGTTGAACCTCGATGTCGATCATGTGGCCTTCTCGGCGCTCAGCAAATTTGACGGGCGGCGGATGCGGCCCTTGGCCCCGAATGAACTGGCGCAGATCGCGGGGCGGGCAGGGCGCGGGTTCAAATCTGGCACCTTTGGCACCACCGGGGACGCGCCTGCGCTGGACGATCACCTTGCCCGCGCGATCATGGATCACAACTTTACCCCGCAGAACAAGATCAACTGGCGCAATCACGCTTTGCAATTCGGCAGCATTGACCGCCTGATCAAGACCTTGGAAATGCCGCCCGAAGACGAGCGGCTGGTCAGGGCGCGGGAATCCGACGATCTGCGCGCGCTCAAGGCGCTGGCGCAGGTGGATGAGGTTTTTGCCCGGGCCACGGATGGCGCTTCGGTGCGGCTCCTGTGGGATGTGTGCCGGATTCCCGATTTCCGCGGCATCAGCCATGCGGAACATGCGGGGCTCTTGGAGACCATTTTCAACGATTTGCACCAGCGCGGATATATCCCCGATGATTGGCTCGCACGACAAATCAAACGAATTGATCGAACCGATGGCGACATTGATGCGTTGTCCAAACGACTCGCGTTTATTCGCACATGGACCTACGTTGCGCAGCGCAAGGGCTGGACAAAGGACGAAAGCCATTGGCGCGACACGACGCGTGTCGTAGAAGACCGCTTGTCGGACGCTCTGCACGAGCGTTTGACTCAAAGATTTGTAGATCGGCGCACGAGTGTATTGCTGCGCCGGCTTGGACAGAAGGAAGCCATGGTGGCCGATGTAAACGAGACCGGTGAAGTCACCGTTGAAGGTGAATTTGTAGGCAAGCTGGACGGGTTCCGCTTTCGGGTGGACAAGGGCGCGGGTGCGGCTGAAGACAAAACGGTGAAAACCGCCGCATTGCAGGCCTTGGCTCCGCAGTTCCATCTGCGCGCCGACCGGTTCTACAACGCCCCGGACACCGAGATTGATTTCACCGAACAGGGCGGCCTCATGTGGGGCAGCGCCGCGGTGGGCAAACTGACCGCTGGCAGCGACGCGCTGAAGCCGCAGGTCGAAGTCTTTGTCGACGATATCGCCGGGCCTGAAGTGGCCGAGAAGGTGAAACGCCGCCTTCAGCACTTCATCGACCGCAAGGTCGCGGCCCTGTTCGAGCCGCTTTTGGGGCTGAGCAAGGACGACACGTTGACCGGCCTGGCCCGTGGCTTTGCTTTCCAACTGGTTGAGAATTTCGGCATTCTGCCCCGCGCCCAAGTGGCCGAGGATGTGAAGGCGCTGGATCAAGATGCTCGCGGTGCGCTGCGCAAACATGGCATTCGTTTTGGCCAGTTCACCATCTTCATGCCGCTGATGCTCAAACCCGCGCCGACACGTCTGCGTCTGGTGCTCTGGTCGCTGGCCAAAGGGCTGAACGAATTCCCAGAATCCCCCCCGCCCGGTCTGGTGACCATCCCGGTCGAAGCCGAAGCGCCTGCTGGGGCCGACACCATGTCGGGCTACCGCAACGCCGGCAAACGCGCGATCCGCATCGACATGCTGGAACGTCTCGCCGATATGCTGCGTGCCGAAGATTCGCGCGGCGGGTTCGAGGCCAAGCCTGACATGCTGTCGATCACCGGCATGACGCTTGAGCAATTCGCCGACCTGATGGAAGGTCTGGGCTACAAGGCCGAAAAGGACGAGCGGACCAAGGTGAAACCCGTCGATGTGGTGATGCCCAAAGACGGCAGCCATGACGCGATGGACCCTTCCGCCGATACCGTGGTGCCAGAGAAACTCGACAGCGATCTGCCCGGTGACGACGCAGCCGACAAGCCGATCATGGATGTCGCCGCCGAGGAACCTGCAGGCGGTATCATCGAAACCCCTTCGGATGAGACTAACCCCGATGACCGCCCTGCGGATGTGGCGCAGATGCCCGACGATGGCATCGCCCCCATGGCCGATGTGGCCGCCGAAGAGCCTGAGGTCGACACCAACATCCCCGAAGTGCCAGCGGAAGAAATCCCGCAGGGCACTGCGCCCGACGCGGATGTCGCCGGGCCGGAGATGGAGACCTATTACATCTTCACATGGGCCCGCAGCCCGCGCGGCAATGGCGGTGGCAACCGTCGCGGCGGGGATCGCAATCAAGGGCAGGGCAAGCCGCGTGGCAAACCTGCCAAGGGCAAGGGGCGCAAGCCCGGCGGTGACAAAGGCGGCAAGTCGCAGAACTTCTCTGCCCGTCCTCCGCGCAAGGAAAAGCAGATCGACCCTGACAACCCCTTTGCCGCCGCGCTGATGGGGCTGAAGGACGACAAGTAAGTGGAGGCGGGCGCGAAACTGCGGCTGGACAAATGGCTGTGGCACGCCCGCTTTTTCAAAACCCGTTCGCTCGCTGCCGCGCAGGTGGCGGGCGGCGCGGTTCGGATCAACGGCACGCCGACGCAGAAACGCGCCAGCAGTGTCGGCCCCGGCGATGTGCTGACTTTTTCGCAAGGCGACCATGTGCGGGTGATCCGCATCGAGGCGATCGGCCATCGCCGCGGCCCGGCCCCCGAAGCGCAGACGCTCTACACCGATCTGTCCCCGCCGCAGCCCAAATCAAAGGACAGACAGCCCGAGAATCCCGGTTTTGAGGGAAAGGGCCGCCCGACCAAGCGCGACCGCAGGCAGCTTGATCTTTCTAAGGCGCGCCACCTTGAATGATCCCGCGCCCCAGTTTAGCTAGTCCCTCACATATCCAGCCAGAGTTTCCGCATGACCTATATCGTGAATGACGCCTGCATCGCTTGCAAATACACCGACTGTGTCGAAGTCTGCCCGGTGGACTGCTTCTATGAAGGCGAGAACATGCTGGTGATCCACCCCGATGAATGCATCGATTGCGGCGTTTGCGAGCCTGAGTGCCCCGCCGATGCAATCCGCCCGGACACCGAACCGGACATGGAAAAATGGGTGGAGTTCAACCGCAAGTATTCCGAACTTTGGCCCGTCATCATCACCAAGAAAGACCCGTTGCCCGAAGCAGAGGAGATGGATGGCAAAGAGGGCAAGATGGAGCTCTTCTCCGAAAAACCGGGCGAGGGCGGCTAAGGCACGGCGATTCGCGCTTTGTTGCGCCTCTGTGACCTCAACTTTAAGTGTTAACCCGCTGAATTGACCGGGAAACCGCCGAGGCTGGCTTGGGGGCGCTTCCGAAAGGCGTGATTCTGTGCTATAGTGTCTTCAAGCTGTAACACACGAGCCTGATAATGTTTCGACCCTGCTGCCAAGGTTGACCTCACATTTCTAACTCAAACGCACCCGAACGCAGACCGCTCAGGCTGCGCTTCGCATGCGTTTTACGTGCTGTTCAGGTGTCTGAGTTAATGGCGGGGCTTCCCCCGCGCGCCAAGGAGCGATCTATATGACCAAATCGAAAAAGCTTGATTTCCGCCCCAATGAATTCGTCGTCTACCCTGCGCATGGCGTCGGGCAGATCGTCTCGATTGAGGAGCAGGAAGTTGCCGGCATCGCGCTGGAGCTCTTCGTAATTTCCTTTGAAAAAGACAAAATGACCCTGCGGGTGCCGACCCATAAGGCGACCGAAATCGGCATGCGCGCCCTGTCGACACCCGATGTGATCAACCATGCGATGAAAACGCTCAAGGGCAAGGCCAAGGTCAAGCGCGCCATGTGGTCCCGCCGCGCGCAGGAGTATGAGCAAAAGATCAACTCCGGCGATCTAATCGCCATTGCCGAGGTCGTGCGCGATCTGCACCGCACCGACGACCAGCGCGAGCAGAGCTATTCCGAGCGTCAGCTTTATGAAGCAGCGCTTGAGCGCCTGACCCGTGAAGTGGCCGCTGTGTCGGGGGGCGATGAACTCGCCGCCGCAAAACAGGTTGGCGACGTGCTGGAAAGCCGTGTGGCCGCCTAAAGATCGCAGGATTTAGGATAATGCCGCGTCCCTTCCGGGGGCGCGGTTTTTTTATGGAATGGCCTGCCAGCCGTAGGCCATCATCTGGCAACCGGTCAGCAGGGCGATCTCGGTCACCTGTTGGGTCGCACCCAAGACATCGCCGGTCTGCCCGCCGATCTTGCGTTTGGCGATCTGGCGGACCACCAGTGCGGCAAGCAGCGCCAAAAGCGCCAAGCGCCATGCGGAATAATCCGGCGCCAGAACGATCACGACCACGCCGATCAGCACCGCCACCGCCGTCGCCAATTCCCCGGGGCGGCCCGTGCGGTCAGACAGCCCATCGCGGCGGGCGGTGGGCAGGCTGTCCATCACCCAGACCATTGCCGCCCGCGATCCGCAGGAGGCGACGACCAGCGCCCAGATCAGCGCCTCATCCGTAATCAATTCGCTGATGAGATACCAACGCAGCAAAAGCGACAGCACCAGCGCCACGACACCATAGGTGCCGATCACGCTGTCTTTCATGATTTTCAGCCGCTTTTCGCGGGTCCAGCCGCCCCAAAACCCATCGGCGCAATCGGCAAGGCCGTCTTCATGGATCGCCCCGCTTAGCATCACCAGCGTCAGTAGCACGAAGGCGGCCACCAGCGGCGGCGTCGCGCCCATGCGCGTCAGCGCCATACCAACGGCTCCGGCAATCAGCGCCAGCACGATCCCGACCAAGGGGTAGGCCCATGCGCTGCGGGCCGGGGGGCGGAGCGGCTCGGTCGGGAAGTGGAAATGCGGCAGGGGCAGGCGGGTCAGCAGGGCAAAGGCTACGGCGATGTCGCGGGGCCGAAAGGCGCGCCTCAGGGCGGTGATGTCGGGAATGGCCATTATTTCGCCCCTTCGGCACTTTCAGCGCCGACAGGCTAAGGCTAGAAACGATTGAATATCAATCCGCAAAGGGCCGCATATGAACACGTCTTTCGCCAGTCTTACCGAATTTCGCAGCCTGCTGCGTGCGATGTCCGCCTGCGACGACGCGGCGATGGCAGAGGCGCGGGCCCATGACGCCATGCTGACCAAACCCCCCGGCGCGCTTGGCCGGTTGGAGGACCTCGCGGTCTGGTATCGCGGCTGGCGCGGCGGTGCGCGCGCCGAGATCGCCGCGCCCCAGATCATCGTGTTTGCAGGCAACCACGGGGTCGCCGCGCGGGGCGTCTCGGCCTTCCCGGCAGAGGTGACGGCGCAGATGGTGTCGAACTTTGAACAGGGCGGGGCGGCGATTAACCAGATCGCGCGGGTCAATGGGGCGAGCCTCGACGTGGTGCCGCTGTCCTTGGACAGGCCCACCCAGGATTTCACGGTCGCGCCCGCGATGGCGGAAGACGAATTCGTCGACGCGCTGCGGGCGGGTTGGGAGGCTGTGAATGCCGAGGCCGATCTGCTTGTCGTGGGTGAGATGGGCATCGCCAACACCACGTCGGCTGCGGCCCTCGCCGCGGCGCTGTTGGGCGGCGGGGCGGAGTTCTGGACCGGGCGCGGCACCGGGGTGGATGACGTGGGCCTGTCGCTGAAGACCGAGGTCGTGGCCGAGGGGGTCGCCCTGCATGCGGACAAGGGCGATGGGCTAGAGCAGCTGCGCCGCCTCGGGGGGCGGGAATTGGCCGCGATGGCCGGAGCTTTGGCGCGGGCGCGGGCCTTGCGCATCCCGGTGATCCTCGACGGTTTCATCTGCTGTGCCGCCGCGCTCAGCCTCGCGCGGACGGCACCCGGCGCGCTGGATCACTGCGTCGCGGGGCATCTCAGCGCGGAAAGCGGTCACCGGCGGCTCTTGGGTGCGTTGGACAAGGAGCCGCTGCTGGAGTTGAACCTGCGTCTGGGGGAAGGCTCTGGCGCGGGCTTGGCGATTGGCATCCTCAAGACCGCGCTTGCCTGTCACGCGGGCATGGCCACCTTTGCCGAAGCGGGCGTCAGCGACGCATAGGGCGGCGCGGGTGGCCCCCCGAAAGGGGCTGCCCGGTTCAGGCGCTTTCCTTGCCCTTGTCCTCGCCAAGGTTGAGAAAGGCGGTCTCCAACTCCTTTTGCAATTCCTTGGCGCGGGCCACATAGGCGGCGTTCTGCGAGGGCGGCACATCGGGCCGCCAAAGCGCCGCCAATTCCCGGACCGAGACCCGGTCGTGGGCGTAGAAAAGCTTTTGTGCCTCATTGGCCTCGAAATCCGAAAGCCCCATGTTTTCCAACACATAGCGCCCGGCCCGAAGTGAGCTGTCGAACATTTCGCGCACGATGTCATTCGACCCGGCCTGATAGTGGCGGTAGACCTCCTCCCGGTCGCGCGCGCGGCTGACGATATGCAGGTTCGGGTTCTCTTTGCGCGCGTAGGAGATCAGAGAGACCGCCGATTTAGGGTCATCAAGGGCCACCACCAAGACGCTGGCCTCTTGCAGCCCCGCTTTGCGCAGGATGTCGGGCCGCGTCGGATCGCCCAGAAACCCCTTAAAGCCAAAGCGCCGCATGACGGCAATGGTCTCGGGGTTGTGGTCCAGCACGACGGTTTGAAATCCGCTGGCTTGGACCATCCGGTTCACCATCTGGCCAAAGCGCCCGACGCCCGCGATGATCACCGGGCCGCTGCTGTCGATCTCATCGGCGATGACGGGACCGCCGTCGTCAAGGCGTCGGCTGATCAGGTCGTGCAGGATGAAAAGCAGCGGCGTGATCAGCATGGTTAGGGCCACGACCAGCAAAAGCGTTTCGCCAATCGGGTCGGGCATGACGCCGGTGGCGAGGGAAAAGCTGACCAGCACAAAACCAAATTCCCCGGCCTGCGCCAGCGCCAGCGTGAAAAGCCAACCGTCGCGGCCTTTGAGGCGGAAGAGGCGGCCCAGTACCATCAGGATCAGCGCTTTGACGATGATGACCAACAGCGCCATGCAGATCAGGATGAGCGGTTTTTCGAATAGCAGGACAAAGTTGATACCCGCCCCCACGGTGATGAAAAACAGCCCCAAAAGCAGCCCCTTGAAGGGTTCGAGGTCGGTTTCCAACTCGTGGCGGAACTCGCTGCTGGCCAGCACCACGCCCGCCAGAAAGGCGCCGAGGGCGGGCGACAAGCCGACCACGGTCATCAGCGAGGAAATCCCCACCACGATCAGCAGCGCCAATGCGGTGTACATCTCGCGCAGCTTGGCGAGGTGGATGTAGCGGAACACCGGACGGGTCAGGTAAATGCCCACGAGGATGATCGCGGCCACGGCCCCGATCGTGACCAGCGTAACGCCCCAGCCCGGCAGGCTTTGCACGAAGGTCTGCGCGGCATGGGCGACCTCTCCGGCGTGGCTGCCCTCGGCCCCGTGATGGGCATTCTCCACCGCCTGCGGGTCGAGCGAGATGGACCCATCGGGCAAAAGCCCGCCCGGAATGCCCGTGGCCAGCAGCGGCAGGAAGGCGAGAATGGGGATCACCGCAATATCCTGCGTCAGCAGGACAGAGAAAACGGAGCGCCCCCCTTGGGTTCGCATCAGCCCCTTTTCCGATAGGGTTTGCAACACGATGGCCGTCGAAGACAGCGCCAGCGTCAGCCCGATTGCTAGCGCCACGCGCCACGGCTGGTCGTAAGTCATGGCGATGGCCATGAGCGCCGCGGTCGACAGCAGCACTTGCAAGCCCCCCAAGCCCAGCAGACGGTGGCGCATGTCCCAAAGCGCGCGCGGCTCCAACTCCAGCCCGATCAGGAAGAGCATCATCACAACGCCGAATTCCGCGAAATGCTGCACGTCCTTCGTCTCGGACCCGACAAGGCCCAGCACCGGCCCGATCAGAATGCCCGCCGCCAGATAGCCCAGCACCGACCCCAGCCCCAATCGCGCGGCGATGGGCACCGCAATCACCGCGGCGGCCAGATAGACGGAGGCTTGGAACAGGAAACCTTCCATTGCGGTCCTCTTTCAGCGTCAGGTGGGCAGCGGCCCGTCCTGTTTCAATTGATCCATGACAATCTGGCTATGCACCCGGCTCACGGCCTGATGGGGCAGAAGAACGTCGTGAATGAGCCGGTTCAGGCTCGGCAGATCGTCACAATAGACCCTCAGGAGGTAGTCCGCATCCCCCGTCATCGTCCAAGCGCTCACAATCTCGGGACGGGTGGCCATGAGCCGGGCAAAGCTTGCCGAATGTTCCGGCCCGTGGGTGCCTAGATGGACCTGCACGAAGCCCTGCACGTTCAGCCCCATGCGCACCGGATCAAGCCGCGCGTGATAGCCGCGAATGTAGCCTTCCGCCTCCAACCGCTGACGCCTGCGCCCGGCTTGGCTGGGGGAGAGGTTCAGCTCTTGCCCCAACTCCTGCGCCGTGAGGTGGGCGTTCTTTTGCAGCGCCGTTAGCAGCCGCCTGTCGATCTCATCGAGCATGATGCGCGTTCTCCGCATGGTTTGGAGGTAATATGCGTCACTTCCGCGAAATTGACCAGTTGAATGCTGCGATACGCGCAATTCGCGCGGCGGTTGCTGCGTAGACTGGGGCAAATCCCAAAGCAGAGGAGACTGACATGGGCCCTTTCCCGCATGACGCCCCGAAATCGCAGATCACGGCAGAGAACCCCGCCGGCACCGATGGTTTCGAGTTTGTCGAATTTGCCAGCCCCGACCCACAGGCGCTGCGCGATGTCTTCACCAAAATGGGCTATGCCCATGTCGCCAACCACAAGACCAAGAAGATAGAGCTTTGGCAGCAGGGCGACATTACCTATGTCCTGAACCACGACCCCGCGAGCTTTGCCGCGCGTTTTGTCGAAAAACACGGCCCTTGCGCCCCCTCGATGGGCTGGCGCGTGGTGGATGCGCAAAAGGCGCTGGAGCACGCGGTAGCGAATGGCGCCGAGGAGTATAAAGGCGATGGCAAGGTGCTCGACGTGCCCGCGATCATGGGCATCGGTGGCTCGCTGATCTATTTCATCGACCAGTATTACGACACCTCGCCCTATAACTGGGAATACGACTGGATCGCCAAATCGAAACCCGAAGGCGTGGGGTTCTACTACCTCGACCACCTGACGCACAACGTCCACAAGGGCAATATGGACGTCTGGTTCAAGTTCTACGGCGACCTGTTCAACTTCCGCGAAATCCGCTTCTTCGACATTGAGGGCAAATATACGGGGCTTACTAGCCGCGCGCTGACCTCGCCCTGCGGGCGCATCCGCATCCCGATCAACGAAGACCGGGGCGAGACCGGCCAGATCGTGGCCTATCTCAAGAAATACAACGGCGAGGGCATCCAGCATATCGCCGTCGGCGCGCGCAACATCTATGACGCCACCGATGCGATTGCCGACAATGGGCTGAAGTTCATGCCCGGGCCGCCCGAGACCTATTACAAGATGTCGAAAGAGCGGGTGACCGGCCACGAAGAGCCGCTGGACCGCATGCAGAAACACGGCATCCTGATCGACGGCGAAGGCGTGGTCGACGGGGGCGAGACGCGCATCCTGTTGCAGATTTTCTCGAAAACCGTGATCGGGCCGATCTTCTTTGAGTTCATCGAACGCAAGGGCGACGACGGTTTTGGTGAGGGCAACTTCAAGGCGCTCTTTGAATCGATCGAGCAAGAGCAGATCGACAATGGTGAGCTTGAGGCCACCTAGTCAGAAGTACATCCGGGGGAGGGAAAAGGGGCGCTGCGGCGTCCCTTTTTATGTGGTGAGACCTAGTTCGGCATCTTCAGCACGACATTCCGACCCCGGCGCACATAGCGCAACTCGCTATCGCCAATGGCCGAGACGCGGCCCCCGTCGATCCGGTCGCCGACCTCAACCTTTTGATAGCGCCCGTTGCTGAGCCGAACCAGAGCGCGGCGGTTCGAGGGCTTGCCATAGACGCCGATCAGATTGACGTCGCGCAGGTTGATCGCATTCTTCACCGTGGCCTGTTTCGCCACGGAGGTTTTCGATGGAAAGCGGGGCTGCACGGCCTTGGGTGCCACGCTCGCGACCTGCGCAGGCGCAGCCCGGCGGGCGGCGCGTTTCACGATCCGGTCGAAATTGCGGGGCCGGGTATCGGGGCGGCGCGACTGGGTTGTGGCCTGTTTCGTCGCGTTCTGGGTTGCGGGCGGCGTGGCGAGGGCGGCGGCGACCGCGCCACTGGTGTCGATGGGGGCAACCTCGGGCTCAGGCGTGGCAGCGGCGAGCGCTTCCTGAGCGATTTCTTGAACGGATTTGGGCCGCAGTTGCGGGCGCAGATCGGCCAATTCGGACCGTGTCAGCCCGCCAAGCTGGGAGCGTTCGGTCGTCTCTGCCAAATCGTCGGGGCGCAGACGGGGCCGGGCCTCGGCCAAGGCACTGTCGACCTCGGGCTCAGCCGGTTCGGCTTCTGGCCGGGTCAGAGTGGCGGGGGGCTGCACGGCGGGGCGTCCGAGGTAGACCAGATGGCCATCGGGGCTAAGCGCCCCCTGCGCCGTGGGTTTGACCAAGCCGCGCGCGTCCAGCGCAAAGCGTGTGCCCGCCGCCGCCGGAGAGCTGACCGCGCCGGGGGCAATGTCGGTGCCGAACCCATCGGCGGGCGGCAGGGCCACGGCATCCGTCGTGCTGCTGATCGGGTCGATGCTGGTGAGGTAGAGATCGTCGATATCAATTGCCGCTGCCGGGGCCGGGGGCACGTCCGGGGCGCGGGCCCAGATGCCGGTGGTGGCATATTTGGCGTCGATCTCGGCCTCGGTCATCTCTGACAGGGGGCGCGGCTCAGGGTCACGCAGCGCGTCGAGGACGGCACCGTCTTCGTCGGTCAGACCGGCGTCCAAGGCGGCGGTTTCGATCGCGTCGGGCTCTGCCGGTTCAGGGGGCAGTACGGCGATGTCCTTCTCGATTTCAGGGGTTTCCGCAGGGGCCAAGGCTTCGGCGGTGCTGCGCGGGCTGCGGTCGCCAAAGAGCCGCGAAAGCGCGCTGCCCTCGTCGAGGAAGATTGAGGCCCAAGCCGCGACACCGGCCAAGAAGACCAAAAGCGCCGCCGTCAGGATCAGGCCAAGGAAACGCGGCTTGCCACCGACTTCGTTCCGGCGGCGCGCGCCGAAAACGGTCATCCGCTCGGCCTCTGTTGCCGGGCTGGCCGCGGCGGGGCTGGCAGGGGCGGTCCGGCGGTCTTTCGACGCTTTCGGTTTGCGGCGGCTGAGGAAGGTGCCGGTGGAGGTGGTCGCCTCGGGCGTCAGCGAGCTGCTGTCGGGCTGGGGGGCTGCAGCCTCTGTCGCGGCGGCGGCTGTGGCCGGTTCGACGGGCATCTGCGGCGCAAGCGGGGCCGCGGCGGGCGAAGGTGCGCCGACGGGCAGGGAGGCTGTGCTGGGGGCGGGCGCGGGCGTCGGTTCCGTTTTGGCGGCAGGCGGGGGCGGGGGTGCCTCCCGGCTCGCGCCGCCAAGGCTGGGCGCGTTGTCTGACCCGCCACGGCGGCTTGCAAAACCGGCGGCAGGGGCGCTGCGCGAGGCCGGTGCGGAGAAATCAACCTTGCGCGAAGGCTCGGGCTGCGGCGTGGCCTGCGTGCTTGCCGCCGCCGCGAGGGGGGCTGCGGATGCCGCAACGCTGCCCGTGGGGGCGGGCGGCGCGTCCGCCTCCGTCTCTTCCGGTTCCTCGCTTGGCGCGGGGGTCTCCAACGCGGGCAGGTCTTCTGCCAACGGCGGTGGGGTTTCCTCTGGAGTGGGGGCCAGTTCGGCCTCTGCCGGGTCTTCCGTCGCCTCCGTTTCCGCCGCAGCGTCCAAGGCGGGCAGGTCTTCGTCCAAGGGCGGTGGCGTGTCTTTGGGGGTCGGCTCCAACGTGGGGGAGGCTTCCGAAGCGCCTTCGGTCGACCCCAAATCCGGCAGGTCTTCCTCTACCGGCGGCGGGGTCTCCTCCGGCGTCGGGGCAAGCTCAGGCTCGGCGACGGGGTTCGTCTCATCCGTGTCCACGACCGGCCCTTCGGGCGCGTTTATCACGCCGGAAATCACGATGGGAGCCGTCTCAGGCTCCACGGTTTCGCCGGGTTCCAGCAGGTCTGACGCGGCTTTCGTCATGCCGAAATGCGGCGCGCCCTCGAAATTTTCATTGGCCGGGGCGGCGGCAAAGCTGACCGGGTGGAAACGGTGCTCCACCGCGAAGGCCTCGGCTTCGTCCAAGGTCTCGCGGGCCACGGCGGCCACATGGCTCTGCCCGCCATCGGCATGCACGTCGAACACCAGATCGGAAACCGGATAGGGCGTGGCCCCCTCCAGCGCCTCTGCCGCTGCCGCACGGCGGGCGGCGGGGTCCATATCCGGCGTGTCGAGGGTGAGGTATTTGATCTGCGCGTCGGGGATCAACAGCAGGCTGCGCAGCCCGCCCGGCTCCAACGCCGTGGCAGTTTTGCGCAAGACCGCCAGTTCCGCCGCCAGATCGGCACTGTCGAGCGCCACTTCACCAACAAGCTGCCATCCGCCCGATGTGCGGTGGAGCAAACGAATGCCGTCGAACGACAGGGAGAGGGTAAAATTCGGCTTCATCGCGGTCGACTTTAGCATGGGGTCGGGCGCACTTACAGACGCGCCGCAGTCATGGCGAAGGATAGAGCAGGAGTTCGCCCAAGGGAAGGGTGCGCACCGTGCGGGTGCTTGTCAGAACCGGGCCGCGATGGGCAAATGGCGGCGCATTGATGCACGGAAAGGAACGAACATGCGACTGATGAATTGGGTGGCGCTGGCGTGGATGGCGGGGGCCGGATTGGTCTCGGCCCAGCAGGGACCGGAAGAGGGGATTATCGTCACGGGCCAAGGCACCATCGCCGCCGCGCCCGACATGGCAACGATCACTCTGGGCGTGACCGAAGAGGCCGAAACCGCCAAGGCCGCGATGGACGGGGTGAATGCCGCCGTAAGCGCGATCCTGACCCAGCTTGATGCGCAGGGCGTCGCGGCGAAGGACCGTCAGACCAGCCGTTTCTACCTGCGCCCGGTGCATGACAACCGCGCGCATAAGGACGGCCAGCCGCCGCGGATCACTGGCTATCAGGCGGGTAACTCCGTCGCCGTCAAGGTGCGCGATCTCGACCGCTTGGGCGCGATGATGGATGCGGTGATCGACGAGGGCGCGAATGATTTCAACGGCTTGGACTTCGGTCTTCAAGACCCGAAAGATGCGCTGGCCGAGGCACGCAAAGCCGCCGTTGCGGATGCCACCGAACGCGCGCGGCAGTTGGCCGAAGCCGCGGGGGTGAAGCTGGGCACGCTGATCCGTATGACCGAAAACTCCCACGCGCAGCCCAAGATGTTCGAATCCGCTCGTATGGGGATGGCGATGGACAGCGCCGTGGCCGAAGGCGAAGTTGAGGTGCGGGCGCAGGTCTCGATGACCTTTGCCATTGCCCCTGGGCAGTAAGTTGCCGCAGATGGAAAACCCCCGCCGAGGTGATCGGCGGGGGAAGGTGGTTTAGCTGGTCGCCTTGGTCAGTGCCTGATCGAGATCGGCGATCAGATCGTCGGCGTCCTCGGTCCCGATGGAGATGCGCACGACGCCCGGACCGGCCCCTGCCGCTTCCTGCTGCTCTGCCGTCAGTTGCCGGTGGGTGGTGGAGGCCGAGTGAATGATCAGCGAGCGCGTATCGCCCAAGTTCGCCACATGGCTAAAGATCTCAAGGCTGTTGACCAGTTTCACACAGGCGTCATAGCCGCCCTTGACCGCAAAGGTGAAAAGCCCGCCCGCGCCCTTGGGACAGACCTTTTGCATCCGCTCGTGATAGGGCGAGGATTTCAGTCCGGCATAGGTAACATACCCAACTCGGTCGTCCTGTTCGAGCCATTCCGCCACCTTCACCGCGTTTTGCACATGCCGCTCCATGCGCAGCGACAGGGTCTCGATCCCCATCAGTGTGTAATGGGCTGCCTGCGGGTTCATCGTCATCCCCAAGTCGCGCAGCCCGATGGCGATGCCGTGGAAGGTGAAGGCCATGGGGCCGAAGGTCTCGTGGAACTTCATCCCGTGATAGGCTTCCTCAGGCTGGCTGAGCGAGGGGAATTTGTCATTCGCGGACCAGTCGAATTTGCCCGAATCCACGACGCAGCCGCCCATGACGGTGCCGTTGCCGGTGAGGTATTTGGTGGTGGAATGCACCACCAGCGTCGCGCCATGCTCAATCGGGCGGCAGAGGTAGGGTGTGGCGCTGGTGTTGTCGATGATCAGCGGAATGCCCGCCGCATCTGCCACATCCGCAATAGCGCGCACATCCATGATATAGCCGCCGGGGTTTGCGATGGCCTCACCAAAGACCGCGCGGGTGTCGTCGTCGATCGCATCGGCCACGGCCTGCGGATCGTCGAAATCGACAAACTTGCAGGACCAGCCGAACCGCTTGATCGTATGGCTGAACTGCGTGACCGTGCCACCATAAAGACGGGTGGAGGCGACGATATTCTTGCCCGGCCCCATCAGCGGGAACAGCGCCATGATCTGCGCCGCATGCCCCGATGAGCAGCAGACCGCGCCGACACCGCCTTCGAGCGTGGCGATCCGCTCTTGCAGGACCGCGTTGGTGGGGTTGGTCAGGCGCGAATAGATATAGCCGACTTCCTCAAGGTTGAACAAAGCCGCCGCGTGATCGGCATCGCGAAAGACATAGGCTGTGGTCTGATAGATCGGCGTCTGCCGCGCGCCGGTGGCCGGGTCGGGGTTGGCGCCTGCGTGGATTTGCAGCGTGTCGAAATGTGGGGTGGGGCTGTCGGCCATTGGTCTGTCCTCTCAGAAAATGGTTCTCGCGCAGCCTAGGCGCAAAGACCCGTCCAGACAACGGGGCAGGCGGGGCTCAGCGCATCCAGAAACCGTTTGATTTGATCCGGTTGCGGATCGCCTGTTCGCGGCGGGGCAGGTTGTCTTGATCGAAAAGCGCGCGCACCTTGGCCCCCCGGCCCTGATAAACCATCCGCTTGATCGCATCGCGCTGCTTGAGCAGCTTTTTCATTCGGTTGGGGGCGGTGATGGCCTCTAGCACCTCGATCGCATGATCGCTCTCTCGCGCGTAGAGCAGGGGCAGAAAACGATAGTGGCAGGAGACCGTGCCATCCAGCAGACCAGCGGGCAGGGCGTCCCGCCCGCCGCCAAGGGCGTGGATCACCAGCGGCAGCACGATTTGGTCGAGCCAAGGGTCAAAGCTCTGCGCGCAAAGCTCGACCGGAGGATCGTCGCGCACCACAAGTGCGTAGCGCAGAAAGAGATCACCGAATTCCCGTGGACAGCGGTAGTAGAAGAACCCTGCGTTAAAATAGAGATAACGCCGCCAATATTCATCCGGTTGGCTCAGGTCGAGGCTGCTGGCGAAGTCGAGGCCGAACTTGTCGTAAAGCGACTTCCACAATGCGCTATAGCCCGGCCCGTAAAGCTGCGGCTTGGGCCATGTGCCCTCGCGTTTGAGAGAGGCCGAGGGGCGGTCAAAATCAAACGGCACCGCCGCCAGATCGCCGGTGATCAGCGTATCGGTGTCAAAGAAAACAAAGGGTTCGCCCGCGGGCAGGGCGCTGAGCATTTCGATCTTATTGCCATTGGGGTAGGCGCTGCCGAAATGCTGATTGTCAAAGGGGACGAACTCCGCCCCAAGCTCGCTCAGCGCCTCGCGCAGGGCGCTGTCGGTGATGCGCGGGTCACTGTCCCAAAGCGGGCCGGGCTGCGGCTCGGCGATCAGCAGGCGGCCTTGGAACTCCGGGCAGGAATGGCGCAGGGAGGCAGCGAAAAGCAGCGCCTCATAGGCCAGCCGCCCCTCTTGGCCCACGATGACGACGTTGAAAATTTGCGGGATACGCGAATTGCGTGTCATACTTAACTGCGGCCTTTGGTTTTCGGCCAGTATAGGGGCAGGGCTCTGTCGGCAAAAGCCAGCAATTTGAGCGGTCTGCGAAAGGGGTTCGAATGTTCGATTTTGTCTTTGCCGTGATCGCGATCAGCTTGGGCGGCCCCTCTGCGCCTTCGGACGGGGTAGGCCGACCGGATGCGCCGATGACGGTGCAGGCTCCGGCACGCCCCGCAGCCCCGGCCAGCCCGGCGGCGCCCCCGGCGCCCGCGGCCCCGCCGCCTGCGTTCTACATGGATGCCGTGCCCCCCGGCTTGGTCGCCGAAGACCAGACACCCACGGGCCGTTTCACCACCGCCGCAGAGGTGCGTCCGATCCTGAACGCCACCCGCGGCAATTGGATCGCCGTGCGGGAGTATGATGGGCGAGACTTCCTCTATGTGACCCACCTGTGGAGCTGGCGCTGCGGGCTGGCCGCCATGGCAATCGCGGTGAACGACGCGCCGATGCGGAACCTGCCGATGCCGCCCTGTCACGATTCATCGCCGACGCCGAATGCGATTCTGGAGGGGGATCCGCAGCCTTACCTGACGTTCGATCTCGGGTCAGTTGAGAGGATTCGGGTTCAACTGGTTTACGACGATTTGGGAATGGCGCTTGAGGGGTTTTTGCGGAGCGATGTGTTGATCCCGTGATGGCCATCGGGCCCGACATTGATTGGTCGCCACGAGCGCGCCTTAACTGCGCATACGAACTATCGCGAGGGGGGAGAAAGTGGTGGGCGACCCTGGAATCGAACCAGGCGTGCGTCTCCGCGAGGGAGCCGCAGGCGGGCCCTGACACATGGCTATTTCGCGCAGGATCGATCCGGGGGATCGATCGGTGGCCATCCGCTCAGCGCCAGCATGTTACGATGTCTGAAAATAGAGGGAGAAAGTGGTGGGCGACCCTGGAATCGAACCAGGCGTGCGTCTCCGCGAGGGAGTTACAGTCCCCTGCCACACCTTGCGGCCTGTCGCCCACTTTGTCCCGGTGCATTGCACCTGACGTGGGGGCGTGATTACAAGCGAGCCAAAGAAGCGTCAAGGCGAATTCCTGAGAAATCTTGGGGAAATCGCACGAAAGGATAAAGAGATGAAGAAACCCAAATGGGTCGTGCAAAAAGAGCAGGACAAGAAGGCCGAAGCGGCGCAAACGGTCTGGCTGTTCGGCCTGCATGCGGTGCGCGATGCGCTGATGAACCCGCGGCGTGAAAAATTGCAGTTGATGGTCACGCCGAACGCGCAGGCGAAGCTGGAAGAGGCCATCGCCGAGGCGGGAATCACGCCGCAGGTCGTGGACCCACGCAAGTTCCGCCCGCCGCTCGATCCAAACTCGGTCCACCAAGGTGCCGTTTTGGAGGTGAAGCCGCTGAACTGGGGCCGATTGGAAGATGTGGCCATCGGTGATTCCGCGCCGCGGCTTTTGCTGCTCGACCGGGTGACCGATCCGCATAACGTCGGCGCGATTCTACGCTCTGCCGAAGTGCTTGGCGCCTCGGCGGTCATCGGCACCAAACACCATTCCGCGCCTGAGACCGGGGCGCTGGCCAAAACCGCCAGCGGTGCGCTGGAGCGCCAGCCCTATCTGAGGGTCCGCAACCTTGCCGATGCCATCCGGGCCTTGCAGGAGATGGGCTATCTTGTGCTGGGGCTTGATGGCGAGGCGACGCAGACCATCGAGGAAACCGTCGAAGGCCGCCGTGACCGCCCCGTGGCGCTTGTTCTGGGGGCCGAGGGGCCGGGGCTGCGGGAGAAGACCCGCGAGACCGTAGACGCGCTAGTGCGGATTGATGCGGTGGGCGGATTCGGCTCGCTCAACGTCTCTAACGCGGCGGCCATCGCGCTTTATGCCAGCCGGGTTGGCGGCTGAGAATCGGCAAGAACTGGCTCAAATGCGAGCAGGGGGCAGGGCGGCCGGGCCCGGCCCCTTTGAAAACGGCCAAGGCTTCCTAAATTTAAGACTGACCGCAGGCCCGGAACGCCTGCCGGCCACCTACTGTCCCTCGTTCCGTACCTTACGCCCCGTGTTCGTCATGGGGCGTTTTTTTATGTAGGGCTAGATACACAAAAGCCGCCCCTAAGGGCGGCTTTGCGTTTCCTACGGGGTGGTAGGATCAACCTGGAGCGGGCGAGGCGATTCGAACGCCCGACCCTAACCTTGGCAAGGTTATGCTCTACCCCTGAGCTACGCCCGCATCCGGTTGGTGAGGGGGGAATACCCATTCCCGCAGGGGGCTGCAAGGGGGAAATGAAGTGATCTAAGCGTCGCGCGGCAATTTTTTTCGCGGTGGTTTTGGGGGCGAAAAACACAAAGGGCCGCATCCAAAGATGCGACCCTGTGAAGTCCAGATGGAGCGGGCGAGGCGATTCGAACGCCCGACCCTAACCTTGGCAAGGTTATGCTCTACCCCTGAGCTACGCCCGCTTACCGTCTGGTGAAGGCGAGATACCTATTGGGGCGGGGGGCTTCAAGAGGGAAATGTGGTTTTTGGCGGAAAAATTTGCGTAAGGCGGGGGCTCTGCCCCCGGACCCCCGAGGGTATTTGAGAAAGGATGAAGTTGGAGGGGAGGGGCGGCTGTCAGAGGAGTGGGGGCAAAAGAAAAGGCCCCGCGGGAGAGCGGGGCCTTTGTGGTTTGGGTCAGCTTAGTGGCTGTGCTGCTTGTCCCAGTCTTCCTGTTTCGGAAGCTGCTCGAAGGTGTGTTCGGGCGGCGGGCTGGGCAGGGTCCATTCCAGCGTATCCGCGAATTCGTTCCACGGGTTGTTTGCTGTGGAGCGCGCGCCGCGGGTCAGCGTGTAGGCCATCACCCCGAAGAAGAAGAGGAAGGAGGCGAAGCTGAGGAAGGCGCCGATCGAGGACCACTGGTTCCAGTAGGCGAATGCCTCAGGATAGTCGATGTAGCGGCGCGGCATGCCCTGACGGCCCAGGAAGTGCTGCGGGAAGAAGGTCAGGTTTGCACCGATGAACATCGCCCAGAAGTGCAGTTTGCCGGCCCATTCGGGGTACATGCGGCCCGTCATCTTGGGCAGGTAGAAGTAGATGCCCGCGAAGATGGCGAAGACGGCGCCGAGCGACATCACGTAGTGGAAGTGCGCCACGACGTAGTAGGTGTCATGGTAGGCGCGGTCCACGGCGGCCTGGCTCAGCACGATGCCGGTGACGCCACCGACGGTGAAGAGGAACAGGAAGCCAAAGGCCCAGAGCATCGGTGTTTTGAACTCGATCGAGCCGCCCCACATAGTGGCGATCCAGCTGAAGACCTTCACCCCCGTTGGCACCGCGATGACCATGGTGGCCAGCATGAAGTAGGCCTGCTGGTTCAGGGTCATGCCCACGGTGTACATGTGGTGCGCCCAGACGACGAAGCCCAATGCGCCGATCGCGATGATCGCCCAGACCATCGGCAGGTAGCCGAAGACCGGTTTGCGCGAGAAGGTCGCGATGACGTGGGAGATGATGCCGAAGCCGGGCAGGATGATGATGTAGACTTCGGGGTGGCCGAAGAACCACAGGATGTGCTGGTAGAGGATCGGGTCACCGCCGCCTGCGGGGTCGAAGAAGGCGAAGCCGAAGTTGCGGTCCATCAAGAGCATGGTGATCGCGCCCGCCAAAACCGGCAGGGACAGGAGGATCAGCCAGCTTGTGACGAAGATCGACCAAGCGAAGAGCGGCACTTTGAACAGGGTCATGCCGGGGGCACGCATGTTCAGGAAGGTGGTGATCATGTTGATCGCGCCGAGGATCGAGGAGGCACCGGAGACGTGCACCGCGAAGATCGCGAAGTCCATCGACATGCCCGCTTCGCGCACCGAAAGCGGCGGGTAGAGTACCCAGCCCACCCCGGAGCCGAGCTGGCCGTTGCCACCGGGTGTCAGCAGCGAGCAGACCGCGAGGGTGGTGCCCGCGACATAGAGCCAGAAGCTGAGGTTGTTCATCCGCGGGAAGGCCATGTCCGGCGCGCCGATTTGCAGCGGCATGAAGTAGTTGCCGAAACCGCCGAAGAGCGCGGGAATCACGACGAAGAACATCATCAGGATGCCGTGGCCGGTGATCAGCACGTTCCACAGGTGGCCGTTTGGCGTACAGGCGGCAGAGCTATCCGCGATGAAACGCGCGCCTTCCATACACATGTATTGAACGCCCGGATCCATGAGCTCGAGGCGCATGTAGACGGTGAATGCCACCGAAATAAGACCGACCAAGGCCGAGACGATCAGGTACAGAATACCGATGTCTTTGTGGTTGGTGGACATGAACCACCGGGTAAAGAACCCCCGGTCGTCGTGATGATCTTGGCCGTGAATGGCTGCGTCTGCCATGCGGTGCCTCCTGCAAATGAATTGGACACATGGCGCCATAGGCGGCACATGCGGTGTCGCGCCCGTTTTAGAGCGACCGTCTCGTGGGGGCAATGGGCGCGATGGTCGCAGGGTGGGTATTTTTTGCGCTGTGGCTGTCGCCGTAAAATCCGGCCTTTGGGCCGCTTGGCGCGTGCTTTGCCGCTGTTAGGGGGTGATGTCGCAGCTGCCTGTGGGGGCGCTGGCAAAGACCTCATCAAAGGTGGCGCGCAGGGCAAGATCGACATCGTCCATCGTCACGGGCAGACCCAGATCGACCAGTGAGGTCACCCCATGGTTCGTGATGCCGCAGGGCACGATGCCGCCAAAATGGCTGAGGTCCGGCTCCACATTGATGCTGATGCCGTGGAAGCTGACCCATTTGCGGAGCCTGATTCCAATGGCGGCGATCTTGTCTTCGGCGGGGCTGCCATCGGGCTGGGCGGGTTTCTCGGGCCGTTGCACCCAAACGCCGACGCGACCGGGGCGGATTTCGCCGCGCAGGTTGAATTGATCCAACGTGGCGATGACCCAATTTTCGAGCTGGCGCACGAAACAGCGCACATCGCGTCCCCGAGCGGCGACGTTGAGCATCACATAGGCCACACGCTGGCCCGGCCCGTGGTAGGTATACTGCCCACCGCGCCGGGTGGGGTAGACGGGAAAGCGGTCAGGCTCTGTCAGGTCTTCGACCCGCGCCGAGGTTCCGCCGGTGTAGAGCGGCGGATGTTCGACCAGCCAGATGCATTCCTCGGCCTCACCGGCGGCGATGGCGGTGGCGCGCGCCTCCATCCACGCCTCGGCGCTGCGGTAATCGGTCAAGCCGTCGGTGATGATCCATTCAACCATGGGGATGCCTTAGCAAGACCCGCGCCGCACCGCCAGAGGCACAGTGTCAGGCGGCGGCGTCGCGTTCCTCCAAGACCTTGCGCAGGATTTGGGCGTAGTTTTCAGCCCCCTGCGCCCCGGTGATCAGGTATTTGCCCTCGAAGATCATCGACGGCACGCCGGAGATGCCGCGCGAAGTCCAGAATTGCTGCGCTTCGCGGGTCTGTTCGGCAAAGCTGCCGCTGCGGAGCACCTCAAGCGCCTCATCCCGGTCCAACCCGACGGAAGCGGCAACATCGGCGAGCACATCAGTGTCGTTCACATTGCGCCCTTGGGTGAAATGCGCGTCAAAAAGGGCCATCTTCAGCGGGTGTTGCAGCCCTTGGGCCTGCGCCCATGTCAGCAGTTGATGCGCGGCAAAGGTGTTTTGCATCCGCGTGTCGTCGGAAAAGTTGAAGGTAAAGCCCAAGTCTTGGCCCATCTGCGTTAGCCGTTTGCGATTCTCGACCGACTGAGCAGGGGTGGAGCCGTATTTCTCGGCCAGATGTTCGGCCATGTTCTGGCCTTCGGCTGGCATCTGCGGGTTCAACTCAAAGGGGTGCCAACGCAGGTAGGCGCCGACGCCAACCGCGCCGAGTGCTTGCTCAAGTTGTTTGTAGCCCACGATACACCAAGGGCACATCACATCCGATACGATGTCGATCTGCACGGTGGGGGTATCTGTGGGGGTGGCGGTGTCTGCGGGCATGGCGTGTTCCTTCTTGCTTGCGTCACAGATGGCCCGCCGAACGCGCGCTTTCAACGGTTGAGCCGTCAGATTGTAGGGCGGTAAGGGGATTGTGATCGGGGGTGCGGCTGCGGAAAATCGGGGGCTGAACCCGCTTTCTGAAACGCATTGAAAAAATTTGCAGATTGCCTCTTCACAAGCCCTTGGTCTTTGGCTAAACCCCGCCCACCAACCATGGCGTGCGGTCGTGGCGGAATGGTAGACGCGCAGCGTTGAGGTCGCTGTGGGGTAACACCCGTGAGAGTTCGAGTCTCTCCGACCGCACCACCATGCTTTGCAATGCAAAGCGATGGTCGGACCCCCTGAAAGAAAAAACGTTTTTGCCCTCGTCTCGGGCCGTGGTCAGCCTACAGTCTTGCTGCGCGGTATCTTGCCGATTCCGCGCGTGACACCTGCGCGGGGCGGGGCAGGCCGTTCTCATTGCGCGATTCCCCCGGCAGAGTGTTTGCAGCCAAGGCGGCAATGCCGTTTAACGGTTGCTAAGAATAAGGCCCGTTTGGGCGGGCAAAGGAGAACCGGCGCGAAAACCGGGGTGACGAACGCAAGGAGGGTAGCGCGTGGCGCAACAAGGGCAGACTCAAGGGGCGGCGCTTTGTCTCGCTCTTGGACTACTTCTTGGCGGGGGGGCTGCGGCACAGGCGGCGGAACTGGCCATCACTGGCATCGCAGCGGATTCGGACCTCTATGCCACCCTGCGCGATGGGTCCTTGTTGGCCGAGCAGACCGATGAGGATGCCGAGCCTGCCACGCCGCAGGAATTGGTCGCCGCGGCGCAGGCCGATTACGGGCGGCTTTTGGCGCTGCTTTACGACAACGGGTATTTCGGGCCGACGCTCAAGATCACCTTGGATGGCGTCGATGCCGCCGCGATTCCTCCTGTGCAACCGCCGCGCCGCATCGACCGGGCCGTGATCACGGTAGACCCGGGGCCGAAGTTCCGCTTTGGCGCGACCCGCATCGCGCCCATAGCCCCGGGCACCGAGTTGCCGGACGGATTTGCCGCGGGGGAGACCGCGAGCCTTGGCGTGCTGAAGGAAACCGTCTCGGCCGGGGTCAGCGGTTGGCGTGACGTGGGCCACGCGAAAGCGGCATTGGCGGATCAAGATCTTGTGGCCAAACACCGTGAGCGCCAGATCGACGCTGCCCTGCGGCTGGCCCCGGGGCCAAAGCTGCGTTTTGGCGTGCTGACTGTGACCGGCAACGAAGACGTGCGCACCGCGCGGCTGATCGAAATCGCAGGGCTGCCACAGGGGGAGGTCTTCTCGCCCGAAGAGTTGGAACTGGCCACCGAACGGCTGCGCCGCACCGGCGCGTTCGACGCCGTGGCGCTCATCGAAGCGGATCGGATTGGCCCCAACGACACGCTGCCCATCACCGCGCAGGTGACCGAAGCGCCCAAGCGGCGCTTTGGCTTTGGTGCGGAACTGTCCTCGCTCGAAGGGCTGACGCTGAGCACTTTCTGGCTGCACCGCAATCTGTTGGGCGGGGCCGAACGTCTGCGCCTCTCGGCTGAGATCGAAGGGATCGGCGGCAATTCGGGGGGGGAGGACTATACGCTCTCTACCCGGTTCGAACGTCCGGCGACCTTTAACGAAGATACCGATTTCTACGCGCTGGCCACGTTGGAACAGCTTGATGAGGTGAATTACTTCTCCCGCCAGTTGGATCTGGAGGCGGGGATCGAGCGGATTGCCAACCAGAATCGCACCTATTCCGCGGGCCTCGGCCTGCGTGTGGCCGAGACCGAGGATGCCTTCGGCACCAACCAATACACCCTGCTGACCCTGCCGCTGGGGGCCGAGTTTGACTACCGCGACAAGGAACTGGACGCGACCGAGGGCTATTACATCGACGCCAATATCACGCCCTTCGTCGCGCTGTCGGGGTCTGAAAGCGGGCTGCGCAGCTATCTTGATGCGCGCTACTACCGCAGCTTCGGGACGGAGCGCCCGGTGACGCTGGCCTTCCGGGGGCAGCTTGGATCGGTTGCAGGGCCGGACCTGTCGGAAGCGCCGGCGGATTACCTCTTTTACTCCGGCGGGGGCGGCAGCGTGCGCGGACAACCCTATCAAACGCTTGGGGTTGAACTGCCGAGCGGCGACACCGTGGGCGGGCGCAGCTTTGTCGGGCTATCAGCAGAGGCGCGCGTGGCCCTGACCGAGAAGATCGGCGTCGTGGGCTTTGCCGATGCGGGCTATATCGGGTCGGAAGAATTCTACGACGGATCAGGCACTTGGCACTCGGGCGCAGGTCTGGGGCTGCGCTATGCCACGGGCATCGGGCCGATCCGGCTGGACGTGGCCGTGCCCACATCGGGGCCGGAAGTGGATGAAGATTTCCAAGTCTATATCGGGATTGGACAGGCGTTTTAATGCGACAGTTTTTGCAGATCCTCACCGCCAGCCTTGTCTATCTGGCCTGCCTCACACCGGCTGCCGCACAGGATGACGACAAGGGCTTTCTCACCCGGACCATTCAAGACGCGCTGAGCGGCGCGGGCCGCACCGTCAGCATCGACGGATTCGCAGGGGCGCTGAGTTCGGAGGCCTCCTTTGATCGGATGACGATTGCGGATGACGATGGCATCTGGCTGACACTTGACGATGTGGTCCTGGATTGGAACCGTTCGGCCCTGCTGCGCGGACGGCTGGAGGTCGAACAACTCACCGCCGGACGGCTCGATGTCGAGCGTCTGCCGGTCAGCAATGAAGTCGATCTGCCCGATGCCGAGGCCAAACCCTTTGCCTTGCCCGATCTGCCTGTCTCCATCGAAATCGCGGATTTCTCGGTGGATGAGATCAACTTGGGCGAGCCGATCTTGGGCGAGGCGGCGCAGCTTTCGGTAAGCGCCAATGCACGGCTGACCGATACGGTCGGCATCGTCGATTTTCAGGCCCGCCGCACCGATGGCAAACGGGGCGAGTTCGACATTCAGGCCGATTTCGACCGCACCGAAAATGCGCTGGACCTGTTGTTGAACTTGACCGAAGATCCCGAAGGCATCGCGTCGAAACTGCTGAACCTGCCGGGGCAGCCTTCGGTGCAGATGACCGTGAAAGGCGCAGGGCCGCTGGATGATTTTGCGACCGACGTGACCATCGCCACCGATGGGCAAGAGCGTTTGGCGGGGCAGGTGACCCTTGGCACGCAGGCCCCACGCCGCGCCAGCGATACACCGGACCGCCGCATTCAAGCCGATATCGGCGGCGACATCACTGCGCTGCTCGCCCCGCGCTACCGCGACTTCTTCGGCGAGGACGTGCGGCTGGCGCTGGATGCACTGCTGGAAAGCAACGGTGCGGTTGAGGTCAGCAGCTTTGCCCTTGCCGCGAATTCCGTCGATCTGCAGGGGCAGGTCACGTTGAACCAAGAGAAATGGCCGACACTGATCGACATCTCAGGCCGGATCGCAAACCCAGATGGCACCTCGACCCTGTTGCCGATTTCGGGTGAGGGCACGCGGGTCGAGGCCGTGACTCTGCGCGTGGACTACGATGCCGCGGATGGCGACCGCTTTGAAAGTGCGTTCGACATCACCGGGCTGGACACGGGCGCGCTGCAAATTGCGCAGACCCAACTGGCGCTCGACGGTATTCTCGAAGGCAACCTTGGCAGTTTGGGGCAATTCTTTGGCGATGTGACCTTTGCCACCGAGGGGCTGACGCTGACCGATCCGGCAAGTGCCGAGGCCGTCGGCGATGCGATCACCGGCAGCGCCGAAATCCGCTTTGTCGAAGGTGAACCGATTGAGATCAACGGGCTGACCCTATCGGGCGAAGACTATGGCCTGACCGGCGAAGCCGCGATCGACGGGGTGGATAGCGGGCTGCTCACCCAGCTGAAGATGACGCTCAAAGCCCAAGATATCAGTCGCTTTTCCGCGCTGGCGGGTCGCGATATCGCGGGAGCCACGGCGCTGGCGCTGAACGGCACGGTCACGCCTTTGGGCGGCATGTTCGATCTGGCGATTGCCGGGGGGACCGATGACCTTGAGATCGGGATCGAACAGGCCGATGCGGTTCTCGCGGGGCGGACCAGCCTTAGCATGGTGGCGAAACGCAACGAGACGGGGACTTTCCTGCGCGATCTTGAGTTAAAGAACGATGCGCTGGACCTGACCGGCGATGTCGAATTGCGCAGCGAAGACAGCCGCGCGGCCTTGGACTTCACGCTCGCCGATGTTGGGCTGGTGCTGCCGCAATACCAAGGGCCCGTTGCGGTCAAGGCCACAGCGGTGCAAGAGCCGCGCGGCTGGGTTGTCGACGCGGTCACCGATGGCCCCTATGACGCGGCGCTGACCGTTTCGGGCTTGGCCACGGGAGAGGATGCGCAAATCGACTTCACCGCCGATATCCCCCGGATCGAAGATTTCCTGCCCGAGGCGGATATCACCGGCCCGGTCACCGCCAAGGGCGCATTGCGCCAGACGCCGCAGGGGTGGGAGATCGACACCGAAGCCAGCGGCCCGTTGGAGGCGCAGGCCTCGGTCGAAGGGTTGGTCACGCCGCGCGTCGATGTGGCCTTTGACCTGTCGCTGCCCGATATCCAACCCCTCGTCCCGCAGATCAACGGCGGGGTGGCGGCCAGCGGCACGGTAGAGCAGACCGAACAGGGGTTTGTCGTCGATACCATCGCCAATGGCCCCTACGACAGCCGCGTCGCGGTCGAAGGCTTGGCGACGGGGCCTGACATGGCGCTGCGCTTTGACCTGACCTTGCCGGATGTCAGCCCGCTCGCCCCCGGGGTGAACGGGCCGCTGGCGGCCCAAGGCACGGTGCGGCAGCAGGAGAGCGGCATTGCCGTGGATGTCGCCGCGCGTGGCCCCTATGGCAGCAGCGCCGTGGTTGAAGGGCTGGCCACCGGCCCGAATATGGCGCTCAGCTTTGACCTCTCAGTGCCCGACGTCAGCCCCCTCGCACCCGGTGTGAACGGCCCGCTTTCGGCCACGGGCGACATCCGTCAGACCGATGACGGAATCGCCGTGGATGTCAGCGCCGATGGCCCCTATGGCAGTAGCGCCATGGTCGAAGGGCTGGTGACCGGAGAGGTCTCTCTTCGGTTCGACGTCTCGGTGCCCAACGTGAACCCGCTGGTGCCCAGCGTCTCAGGCTCTTTCGCGGCCAACGGCGTGGCGCGTCAGACCGAAAACGGCGTGGTCCTCGATGCCAGCGCCAGCGGCCCCTATGGCGCACGGGCGACGGTCGAAGGCTTGGTCACCGGCCCCAATGCGGCGGTCGATTTCCAGTTGAACATGCCTGACATCGGCGCCTTGGTGGAACAGGTAAACGGCCCGCTCAGCGTCGCAGGCTCGGCCCGGCGCGAGGGGGAGGCCTGGCGCATCGACACCAGTGCCAATGGCCCCGCAGGCACGCAGGCGACTGTGGCAGGGCTGGTGAATACCGACGGGACGCTGAACCTCGATATCGCGGGCAATGCGCCGCTTGGGCTCTCGCGTCCCTTCCTCGCCCCGCGTAATTTGCAGGGGCAAGCGCGGTTCGATTTGCAAATCAACGGACCGGCGGCGCTGTCGTCGGTCAGCGGGCGCATTACCACCAGCGGCGCGACCTTCACCGCGCCGAACCTGCGGGTGGCGTTGCGGGGGATCGACGCGGATGTTCAGCTTGGGGGTAACCGGGCGCAGCTCAATGTGACCGGTCAGGCCGTCGATGGCGGAGAGCTGCGCGTGGCGGGGGCGATCACCCTGACACCGGCCTTGCCTGCGGATATCAACGTGACCCTGCGCAACCTCGTCTATGCGGACCCGAGCCTTTACAGCACTACGCTGAACGGCGATCTGCGGCTTGCAGGTCCCTTGAGCGGGGGGGCGCAGATTACCGGGGTGATCAACGCGGGCGAGACGAATATTCAGGTTCCCGCAACGGGTCTGACCTCGATCGGGGACATCCCGCAGATCACCCATGTCAACGCGCCTGCCGATGTGCTGGCGACCCGCCGCAAGGCCGGGTTGGAGGGGGTCGAGGCCGAGGACGACCCTGCGGCGGAGGCGTCCGGCCCCGGGTTCGGGCTGGACCTGCAACTCAACGCGCCGAACCGGATTTACGTCCGGGGCCGCGGGCTGGATGCGGAACTGGGCGGCGCGCTGAACCTCAGCGGCACCACCAACCGCATCATCTCGGCCGGGCGGTTCGAGTTGATCCGCGGGCGGCTCGATATCTTGGGCAAACGCTTCTTGCTCGACGAAGGGTCGATCCAGTTTCAGGGCGATTTCATCCCCTATATCCGGTTCGTCACTTCGACCGATACCGAAGCGGGGGAGGTGCGTGTCATCGTGAGCGGCCCGGCGAATGAGCCGGAGGTCACTTTCGAATCCACCCCCGCCGCGCCGCAGGACGAGGTGCTGTCGCAGCTGCTCTTTGGGCGCAACATCTCGGAAATCTCGGCCTTTCAGGCGCTGCAATTGGCCAGTGCCGTGGCGACCCTCGCAGGGCGCGGCGGCGACGGGGTGATCGGCAACCTGCGTGAGGGCTTTGGCCTCGACGATCTGGACGTGACCACCACCGAGGATGGCGAGACGGCGCTGAGGCTGGGGAAATACCTGACCGACAACGTCTATACCGATGTGACGGCGGCCTCGGATGGCACGGGGGAGGTGTCGCTCAACCTCGATATCACCGAAAGCCTGACGGCCAAGGGCACGTTGGGGTCGGATGGCGACAGCAGCATCGGCATCTTTTTCGAGCGGGATTACTGAGAAACGGGGCGCCTTGCGGGGCGCCCTTTCGCCTAGGCTTCGTCGCGCGGGGTGAAGCGGCCATAGCGGCCTTGGTCGAACATCAGCCCCGCCGCGCCATCCTCGCGCAGGGCGACCTGCTGAACATGACCTAAGATCAGGGAATGATCGCCCGCCGGGTGTACTGCGTAGGTGTTGCAGTGAAAACGCGCGAGGCAGCCCGCGAAAGTGGGCACCCCGGCGGCATCTTCATCCCAGTCAAAACCGGAAAAGTCATGCCCCTGACCAGCGAAACGCTGGGCCAGATCCTCTTGATCCGCGCCCAGCACGTGAATGCAAAAGGACGCCGCCGAGGTAAAACTGTCATGCCGTTTGGATGAGATAGCAGGCGACCACAGCACCAAAGGCGGGTCGAGCGAGACCGAGGCGAAGGAATTCGCAGTCATCCCCAAGGGGCCTTGGGCGGTTTTTACGGTCACCACGGTCACGCCGGTGCCGAAACGCCCGAAGGCACGGCGCAGCGCCGGGGCATCGCCGCTGTCGGGCGCGAAGGGGATCAGATCATCACTCATAGCGACAAGCGGTGCCATGTGGCGGCTGATTTGTCCAGCGGTGCCGGGGCGTTGCGCATCGGCCCTCTTGCGCGGATTTTTGCCCCCGCGGTTGGGCCGAGGAACCGCCGCCAAGGCCCGGCGTTGGGCCAGCGATGAGAGGCATCATCGGCCCCAATTGGTGTCGATGCTGGCTGTCTGAAAGGGGCGGCGCAGGAGGTCTGCGCCGTCTGTCCAAGGCACCCGAATGCCGTTCACAGCAGAAAAGGCGCGTCTCGTCGCGCCGGAAAGTGACAAAGATGATGTATGCAAGCAAACTCACCCTCGGCGCGGCCCTTCTGAGCGCCACCGCCTTCGGCTCCACCGCGATGGCCGATGACAATGAGACCGTCGACCACGTCGAGATCGGCTCCCTGTCTTGCGATGTGGGCGAGGGCACCGGCTTCGTCTTCGGCTCCACCCGTGAGCTGACCTGTACCTTCAACCCCATCCAAGAAGGTCTCGAAGATGAGACCTATGTGGGCGAGATCAACCGCTGGGGCGTCGATATCGGCAAGACCGAGAACGGCCAGATGTCATGGCTGGTGCTGGCCCCGACCGAGCAGGAATATTCCGAAGGCGGGCTGAACGGCAGCTACAAAGGCGTTTCCGCCGAGGCGACCGTCGGTGTCGGCGCGGGGGCCAACCTGATGACGGGTGGTTCCGAGAACACATTGGCGCTTCAGCCGCTGAGCGTGAATACCCAGAGCGGCGTGAACTTTGCCGTGGGCGTGGGTGAGATCAACCTTCAGCGCGTCGAAGGCTAAACCCGCGCGAAAACGCTTGAACTGACGATCCGGGCCGTCCCTTGGGGGCGGCCTATTTCTATGTGAGAGGCGTCAGAGCTTGGTCAGCCGGTCCCCATGGCGAACGGTGCCGTCTTGCACGATTTTGCACAGAACGCCGCGCAGCCGATGCGGGCGGTTTTCCTTTCGGTTGATCCACCGCAGGCTGTCTTGGCCATAGCGGTCGCGCCATTTGACGCAGCCGGTGTTGAACTTATCGCTCACCTCCAGCACCGCAGACCCGGCTTGAAGGCGCGTGCCGACGGGCAGGTTCTCATGGCCGAGGTCCATGTCCACGATCATCGTATCGCCGGGGTGCGGCGTGTTTGCGCGGTCGCGCCAGCAAAGATCCATCACGCGTTTGGGCAGGATGGAGACCTGTATCCGCGGATCGGGGCTTCCGTCAGGCAGGGTCAGCCAAGGTTTCTCGGTCCAACGTTCGCCAAGGATGCCTTGGGCCACCGTCAGATCCAGTTCATCACGGAAATCCCGCTCCCCGTAATCGGGGCGAAAGCAAAGTTCTTCGATCACGGCGCTATCCTTGGGCGCGGCGAGGATATCCGGCAGGGCGGCGTCACATTCCGCAGCGGAGGCGGGCGGCGGCACTTGGGGGGCGGTTTGGTCCATGTCTCTCTTTCTCATGCAACGCGGTGCGGGGGCAGGCAGCCGCCCGCGCCGCGCAGGGTGTCAGCGGTTCATGCGGTTGCCGATCAGATCGTCCACCACGCCGGGGTCCGCCAGCGTCGAGGTGTCGCCCAATGCGCCGTAATCATCCTCGGCGATCTTGCGCAGGATGCGGCGCATGATCTTGCCCGAACGTGTTTTTGGCAGGCCCGGTGCCCATTGGATCAGATCGGGCGAGGCTATGGGGCCGATCTCTTGCCGGACCCAATTGCGCAGCTCGGCCCGCAACTCTTCGGAAGGTTCCTCACCGCTCATCAAGGTGACATAGCAATAGATGCCTTGGCCTTTGACGTCATGCGGGTAGCCGACCACGGCGGCTTCGGCCACTTTGTCATGGGCGACGAGGGCGCTTTCCACCTCGGCGGTGCCCATGCGGTGGCCCGAGACGTTGATCACATCGTCAACGCGGCCCGTGATCCAGTAGTCGCCATCGGCATCGCGTTTGCAGCCGTCGCCGGTGAAGTAATAGCCCGGGTAATCGGCGAAATAGGTCTTTTCGAACCTTTCGTGATCACCCCAGACGGTGCGCATCTGCCCCGGCCAGCTGTCGGCGATGCAAAGCACGCCCTCGGCGGGGTTGCCGTCGATCTCTTGACCCGATGTTGGGTCCAGCACCACCGGTTTGACGCCGAAGAAGGGTTTCATCGCGGCCCCCGGTTTCATGTCATGCGCGCCGGGCAGGGGGGTCATCAGATGGCCGCCGGTCTCGGTCTGCCACCACGTGTCGACAATGGGGCAGCGGTTCTGGCCGACGACCTCGTGATACCAGTTCCACGCCTCGGGGTTGATCGGCTCGCCCACGGTGCCAAGAATGCGCAGCGAGGACAGATCGCTTTTGGTCACATAGTCATTGCCTTGCCCCATCAGCGCGCGGATCGCGGTGGGGGCGGTGTAGAACTGCGTGACTTTGTGCTTTTCGCAGACCTGCCAGAAACGGCTGGCATCGGGGTAGGTGGGCACGCCTTCGAACATCAGCGTGGTCGCGCCATTGGCCAGCGGGCCATAGACGATGTAGCTGTGGCCGGTGACCCAGCCTACATCCGCCGTGCACCAGTAGATGTCGCCGTCGTGGTAATCGAACGTCACCTCATGGGTCAGCGCCGCATAGGTGATATAGCCGCCGGTGGTATGGACCACGCCCTTGGGCTGGCCGGTGGAGCCTGAGGTGTAGAGGATGAAGAGCGGGTCTTCGGCGCCCATCGCCTCTGCTTCGCAGGTCTCGGCGGCATCCTTGATCAGTGCGTTGTAATCACGGTCGCGGGCATCGTCCCATGCCACGTCACCGCCCGTGCGGCGCACCACAAGGCATTGCACGGACGCATCGCATTGCGCCAGCGCCTTGTCGGCATTGGCCTTGAGCGGTGTGGCCTTGCCGCCGCGCGGCGCTTCATCCGCGGTGATCACCACCTTCGCCTCGCAGCCGTTCACCCGCGCGGCCAAAGCATCGGGCGAGAAGCCTGCGAAAACGATCGAGTGAATCGCCCCGATCCGCGCGCAGGCCAGCATGGCATAGGCGGCTTCGGGGATCATCGGCATATAGATGATCACGCGGTCGCCTTTGCCCACGCCGAGATCACGCAGCACATTGGCCATGCGGCAGGTGGCGCTGTGGAGCTCGCGGTAACTGATGTGTTTGGCCTCATCCTCGGGGCTGTCCGGCTCCCAGATGATCGCGGTCTGATCGCCGCGCGTCTCAAGATGGCGGTCGATGCAATTGGCGCTGACGTTCAGCTCGCCATCCGCGAACCAATTGATGCTGACCGACCCAAGATCGAAGTTCACGTCGCGCACTTGGGTGAAGGGTTTGATCCAGTCGATCCGCTGCGCCTGTTCGCGCCAGAACCCATCGGTGTCGGTGACCGATGCTTGGTACATCTTGTCATAGGTCTGCGCGTCCACATGGGCCCGGGCGGCCATGTCGGCGGATGGCGGATAGGTCTTGGCGGTGGCGTCGGACATGGTGGTTCCTCCCTTGATGTTCGCATCGCCACGGGGCGCGGGTCTAACCCGGTGGCCGTGGCGTCCTCCTCAGCCGGATCATAGCGGCCCGTGAAAAGAAGGGAATAAGCAACTGGATTACAAGGGCTTGCCTGTAAAGGTTTTTCCCGATCGGGGCGATTCCTGTAAATTTTTCGCTCTTACCCGGTGATTGGCGCGGTTTTTCAAAGCCTTGCCAGTCAAACTTGGCGCTACTGTCTTGCGGCTGTCGTATTTGCGCGGCATGACGGGGTTGGCAGGCCAGCCCCCGCGGGGTAGCCTGTGCGCCAATCCGCCCACCCAAGGGCGGCAACTATGGGAGAGAGCCATCATGAAAAATCTGCTCAGCGGTGCCGCCGCCTGTGCGCTGACTGTCGCGTTTGTAAGCGAAGCTGCCGCGACCGAATGGAACGCCTCGGTCTGGGGCAAGCGCCGCGCCTTCACCGAACATGTGGAAAAGATTGCCGAACTGGTTTCTGAGAAGACCGACGGCGAATTCACCATCAACGTCAGCTACGGCGGCCTGTCCAAGAACCGCGAAAACCTCGATGGTATCTCCATCGGCGCTTTCGAGATGGCCCAGTTCTGCGCCGGCTACCACGCCGATAAGAACCGCGCGATCACCGTGCTGGAACTGCCGTTTCTGGGGGTGAGCAACCTTGAAGAGGAAGTCGCGGTTTCCAAAGCGGTCTATGACCACCCCGCCGTCGCCAAGGAGATGGCGCAGTGGAACGCGAAAATGCTGATGACCTCGCCCATGCCGCAGTACAACCTTGTCGGCACCGGCGATCCGCGCACCACGCTGGAAGATTTCGACGGCATGCGCGTCCGCGCCACCGGCGGTCTGGGCAAAGCCTTTGAAGCTGTCGGCGCCGTGCCCACATCCGTGACCGCGACCGAAGCCTATAACGCGATGGAATCGGGTGTCGTTGACACCGTGGCCTTCGCCCAGCACGCGCATCTGTCCTTTGGCACCATCAACAAGGCCGACTGGTGGACCGCGAACCTCAACCCCGGCACCGTGAACTGCCCCGTTGTGGTGAACATCGACGCCTATGAGATGCTGAGCGACGAAGAGCGCGAAGCGCTCGACAGCTCGGTCGATGAGGCGCTGGATCACTACCTCGCCAACTATGCGGAACTCCTGGAGAAATGGGATTCCGTTCTCGAAGAGAAAGGCGTGGAGAAGGTTGAGTATTCTCCCGAAGTCATCGCCGAGTTCAAAGAGAAAGCGGCCGATCCCGCGCGCGAAGCATGGATCGAGAACATGGAAGCGCAGGGCATCCCGGGTCAGGAACTCTATGACCTCGTGATGGAGACGCTGGAAAAAGAGCGTGCCTCGAACTAAGCCCAGCCGGGCATGACTGTGAGGGCCGTGCGGATTGACCGCGCGGCCCTTTCGACTTCCAAAACGCAACAAACAGACTTTCTGAAAAGGAGAGCCGATGGCCGGATCATCCGCCGTGCTGGAGGACAGCAGCCTCCTCAGCCGCCTCGACCGGGGCCTGCTGAAGCTGGAAACCTTCTTTGCCCTGATCTCGGGGCTTGCCGTTTTCTCACTGATGATACTGGCCGTCTGGTCCGTGGGAGGGCGCAAGTTCTTTTCCACGCCGCTGGCGGGCTATGTCGACTGGATCGAAGCGGCGATGCCTTTCATCGCCATCATGGGCATCGCCTATACCCAACGCATGGGCGGCCATGTGCGCATGGACATCCTGATCGGCCAGCTCAAGGGCCGCGCGCTTTGGGCGGCGGAACTGCTGTCGGTGGTGCTGATCCTTTTGCTGATGCTGGCGCTGACATGGGGCGCTTGGGCGCATTTCGACCGCAGCTTTGACATGAACGCCCCGATGTGGAGCCGCGACAGTTCGATCGACATCGGCCTGCCGATCTGGCCCAGCAAACTGGTGGTGCCGCTGGCTTTCGTCGTGATCTCTCTGCGGCTCTGCCTGCAAATTTGGGGCTATGGCCGAGCCTTGGTGCTGGGGCTGGAACGCCCCGTGGCCGTGCCGCTGGTGCAATCGGCGGCGGAACAAGCAATGGCCGAGGCCGAACAACTGGATGGACGTGACTGATGGATCCTATTGAAATCGGCCTTTGGGTCTCGGGCGGTATGCTCGTCATGGTGGTGCTTGGCATGCGGGTGGCCTTTGCCGCGGCCATGGCTGGGCTTGTCGGCCTGATCTGGATTTTCTGGGCCAAGAAGGGCATGGAGTGGGACCAGCTTGGCTGGGCGCTGACCGTGGCGATCAAGACCGCGGGCCAAGTGCCGCACTCGAAGGTATCGAGCCAGACCCTCTCGCTTATCCCGACCTTCATTCTGATCGGCTTTCTCGCCTATTACGCGGGCCTGACCAAGGCGATCTTTGAAGCGGCGAAACGTTGGTTCGCTTGGGTGCCGGGCGGTTTGGCGGTCTCGACCGTTTTCGCCACGGCGGGCTTTGCGGCAGTGTCTGGCGCGTCGGTCGCGACGGCGGCGGTCTTTGCCCGTATCGCCATCCCCGAAATGCTCAAGATCGGCTATAACAAGCAATTCGCAGCCGGTGTCGTGGCGGCAGGGGGCACGTTGGCCTCATTGATCCCGCCCTCGGCGATCCTTGTGATCTATGCCATCATCGTGGAGCAGGACGTGGGCAAGCTGTTGCTGGCGGGCTTCGTGCCCGGTGCCTTCTCAGCGGTGGTCTATGCGGTGCTGATCATCGGCATCGCGATGATCTGGAAAAGCGTCGGCCCGCCGGTGCGCGGCTTTACATGGGGCGAGCGTTTTGCCTCGCTCCCCGCTGCGATGCCGATTGTTGCCGTGGTCGTGATCATCATCTTTTTCGTCTACAACCCCTTCGGCGACGCTTGGGGCACCCCGACTGAGGGCGGGGCCGTGGGCGCCTTTATCGTCTTCTGCATGGCCGTCTTCCGTGGCATGCGGCTGGCCGAGTTGAAGGACGCGCTGCTGGAGACCGCGAAGCTGACCGTGATGATCTTTACCATCATCTGGGGCGTGCTGATCTATGTGCGTTTCCTCGGCTTCGCCGATCTGCCCGGTGCCTTCGCCGACTGGATTTCCTCGCTCGAAACCTCGCCGATGCTGATCCTGATCTGCATCCTCTTGGCCTATGCCGTGCTGGGGATGTTCATGGACGCCATCGGGATGCTGCTGCTGACGCTGCCGGTGGTCTATCCGGCGGTCATGGCGCTTAACGGGGGCGAGATGGTCTCGGCCGCCGACAGTGCCTTTGGCATGTCGGGTCCGATGTGCGCGATCTGGTTCGGGATTCTGGTGGTGAAAATGGCGGAGTTCTGTCTGATCACCCCGCCCATCGGCCTGAACTGCTTTGTCGTCGCGGGCGTGCGCCCCGACCTCAGCGTGCAGGACGTTTTCCGCGGCGTGATGCCCTTCTTCATCGCCGACGCGGTCACAATCGGCCTTCTGGTCGCCTTCCCGCAGATCGTGCTCTGGCTGCCGTCCCTCGCGGGATAAGCGGCCCTAGCCACCGCGCTTTTCCGCGGCGGGTTCATCCGCCGCGGTTGCCGCCACATCGGGAGCGGATTTGTCCAGAAAATGCCCGATCATGTTGAGTGCGGTCACGTTCTCGCAGATCACCTTGAAAACCACGAGGAAGGGCACCGCCACCAGCGCGCCCGCGATCCCCCAAAGCCAGCCCCAAAAGACCACGGTGAGGAACACGGCCACCGTGTTCAACTCCAACCGCCGCCCGACGAGGTAGGGGGTGATGAACTGCCCCTCGATCCCGGTGAGGATCTGATAGCCAAGCGGGGCAAGGATGGCATAGCCGACACTGTCGAAGGTCGCGATGGCATAGGCCCCCACCAGCACCGCACCGATCACCCCGCCGATATAGGGCAGGAAGTTCAGCAAGAACGCCGCCAAGCCCCAGACGTAAGGCACGGGCAGCCCAAGCGCGAAGAGGTAGAGCCCCACCGAGATGCCCAGGCCTGCGTTGATGATGGTGATGGTCAGCAGGTAGCGCGACACGCGGCGCTCCACGTCATAGACCGCTTTCAAGGCGCGTTTCTTGCCGGTGAAGGTCTGAAAGGACTGCACGAGTTTGAGGTAGAACAGATCGCCCGAGGCCAGCAGAAACAGCGCCAAGACCAAAGCCACCGCCACGGTGCCCCCGATCCGCGCGCCGGTATTCATAGCGTTGTCCAGCAAGCCGGGCTGTTTGACCACCACCTCTTCGGGCCTCCCGCTGCCATTCTCGGTGCCGATCTGTTCGACCTGTTCAGTGGCCGAGCGGACATCCTCGACCGTCTGCGCCCAGCCCTGCAGCTTGCGCCGTATCTCATTGCCCATGGTGGGAATTTCGTCAGACCAAGTCGCCACGGTGCCCGCCGACAGGCCAGCCAGCACAAAGATGATCAGTCCGACACAGCCAATCAGCAGCACGGCACCCAATGGGGCGGAGATGCCGAATTTCTCGAAAGAGCGGATCAGCGGGCTGAGCGTCAGCGCAAGGAGGAAGCCCAGCAGGATCGGCAGCAGCAGGTCCTTGGCAAAATAGGCCGTCACGAAGAGGGCGATCAGAACCAGCACCTCCAGCAGCCGTCTGATCGCGGCGATATCGTTCAATGTCTTCCCCCCAGATGCCCTGCGCATACGTCAGGAGGCTAACGCCGAACGGGGGGAAAAGTTCATTCGGCGCTAGGGGGGCACCGCTTGCAGACGCAAAGCCTGCCCGCCAAGGGCGCGAAAGGCGCGTTGGCGGCAGGTCAGGACGATGATTTGCATATCCCCTGCCTGCCGGTGCAGCGCGTCGAACATCCGCTCGATCCGGTCGTCATCGGTAAAGACCAGCGCGTCGTCCAAGATTACCGGCGCGATACGCCCCGCCCGGGCGAGCATCCGCGCGAAGGCCAGCCGCACCAGCAGGGCCACCTGTTCCTGCGTGCCGCCCGAAAGCACCTCGATCGGCTCTTCCCGGCCCTCGCGGATCAGCGCATGGGGCAGGAGCGATTCCTCGCCCCATGTCAGTTCCGCATCGGGCCAAAGCAGTTGCAGCAGCGGTTTCAGTTCCTTGACGATGGGGGTGAAATAGCGCTCTCGCGCCTCGTTCCTTGCATCCTGCAAAGCCTCTTGCAGCCGGGTCAGCACCGCGACCTCATGGGCGATCCGGGCAAGGGCCGCTTCGGCGGCTTGCAATTGGTCTTCGGTCTCGGCCAGCCGTTCCTCCATCGCGTCGCCAGAGGCGCGGGTGATGCGTTCGCTCAGCCGGGCGAGCAGGGGGTGCAGGCGGGCGATCTCTTCTCGGGCCTGCGCCTCGACCGATTCCGCGCGGGTGAGCGCGGCTTGAAGGCTGGCCGCATCCGGCGCGTCTTTGGCCTTCTCTGCATGGGCGAGGCGGGCGGCCTCCAGCGCGGCAGCGGTGGTGACGGTTTGGGCGGCGAGGTCTTTTTCTGTGACATTGCCCAGCTTGGCCTGCTGTGCCTCGGCGCGCTGCAGCCGGTCGCTGAGCGAGGCAAGCTGCGCCTCTTTGCCCGCGGCATCGGCCTTGGCATCGGCTAGCGCCTCGGCGGCGGTCTCACGCGCGATGCGGCAGCGCTCATGTACGGTCTGCGCGGTTTGCAGCGCGTCTTCGGCCTGCGCGAGATCCGGCGCGCCCGAGACCTCTTCCGGCGCAGGAATGGCGGCGAGGGCTTGGTGCAGCGCGTCGATCCCATCGGGGGCGAGGCTGGCCAGCACAGCTTTCGCCTCTCCCTGCCGCGCGGCGGCCTCGGCACGGGCAGCCCCGGCGGTGCGGGCCTGCGGCAGATCGGCCGCGCCGATCTCGTCAAGGGCGGTTTGCAACCGGGTCACGGCGGCGTCGACCGAGCCGTCCTCACCGCCGCCCGCGCCCGGCTCGATCTCCAGATCGCCGATCCCGTCGATCCGCAGGGTGGTGCGGCGTGGCAGGGGCAGGGGGGCGCCATCGGCCAAGGGGCCGTCATCGCCGTGGATGGCGCCCGATTGATTGGGGGCGTAGCGGACTGTCACCTGCGGGGCCGCGGCATCGCGGGCGGCGCGGCTGGCAGAGAGTTCGGCGGATAGCCTTTCCAACCGTTGCAGCGCCGCGGCGTCTGGGCCGGATTCGGCGGCGGCAGCTGCGCTCTCCATCCGTCGGCGGGCGTCTTCGGCCTCTTTGATACGTTCTTCGAGCGCTTGGCGTCGGTCAGCACCATCGCTGGCCGCACGGGCGCGGAGGGCGTAGCGGTGGTCATCCTCGGCGGTCTTGAGCGCCGTTCGGGCCTCCGAGGCGGCGGCCTCTGCGGCCTCCAACGTGGCGCGGCGGTCTGACAGGGCGGCGCGGGCCGCTTCCGCCGCTTCGCGTGCTGCGGCCTCGGCGCGGCCGGCGGCCTTTTGCTCGGCCTCTCCCGCGCGGTAGCTGTCGAGACGCGAAGTGGCGCTTTCGGCGTTGAGACGGGCCAGTTCCACGGCCCGGCTCAGCGCTTCCATCTCTTCCGCGTGGCGGGTCGCGGCGGCATGGGCGGCGCGGGCGGCTTCCAGTTTCTCGCGCCGTTCGGCGACGACCTCGGGCGCTTCAAGCTCGGCCAAGGCGCGCCGCGCGCGCTGGCGTTCGGCCAAAGCGTCTTGCAACGCGCGTGCGGTCGCGGCCAATTGATCGCGGGTGGCCATCAGCGCCTCGACCTGATCCTGCGCCTCTTTCCACGGCCCGCCGGTGCGGGGGCGTCCGGTGCTGGTGGCGTATTGGGCAAGCTCCTCGCGGCATTGCGCCAGCGCCTTGTCCATGCGCCGCCCGCCGGTCATCGCCTCCACCTCGGCCCCGACCGAGGTCATCAGATCGCGCCGCGCCTCCAGCGCCAGTTTCTCTTCCTTGGTCGAGCCGCCGGTCAGCGCGGTCATCCCCTGCCGCACCCAGATCAGGCCCGAGGGGCCGCCCGCATCGCCGCCCAAAAGCTGCGCGATCCATGCTTCGGCCTCATCCGCCTGCGCGATCAGCTTGCCCTCGCGGTGCACGGTGGCGAGGGGCTTTTGAAACCAGCGTTTGTGCAAGGCAAAACTGCCCGCCTCGGTCTCGACCTCGATGGTGACCTCGGGCGCGCCGCCCGCATGGGGGCGCAGGGCCGATACCTCTTTGTCGCGCGAACCGAAGGGTTTGAAGAACAGCGCTTGTATCGCATCGAAGAGGGTGGATTTGCCGTGTTCATTCGGCTCGCTCAGCACGTTGATCCCATCGCCGATCCCGGTGACCTGCGCGGGGTCGGTGAAACGGCGGACGTTGTTGAGGGTGATGGCGCGGATTTTCATGTTTTCGCCCCCTGCACATAGGCATGAAGCCGGGCGAGCGCATCGGCGGCCACGTCACGGTCGGATTGAGGAAGGGTCTCGGACTGCGCCTCGCTCACCAAGGTTTCCGCCGCCATACGCAGCGCGCCGCCGCGGTCGATCTCATCAAGGTCCGCGGCCTCATACTGCGTGCCCAGCCCCTCAGTCAGCAATTCGAAATGGGCTAAATCGGGCGCGCAGGCTTGGGCCGCGTGGGCAAGGGCTGCGCGATCGGGAAGGCTTGCCCAGCCCCCCGCCTTGACGCGCAAGAGGTGGTCCCTGCGCCCTGCCTCGGGCAAGAGCGCCTGCAAGGCCGCCGCGACATCTTGCCGGGGATGCAGCGTGACCTCGGCCTCAGACCACAGGAAACTGCCGATCTCGGCCTCTTCGACCTTGGGCCGCGCGCCGGAGCCTGCGAGCTCGACCGCAAGGCAGACGCCACGGCGCCCGTGTTTGAACCGGTCCTGCTCGGGCGTGCCGCAGTAGTGCACCCGGTCAGAGACGGCCATCCGCCCGTGCCAATCGCCAAGGGCGAGGTAGTCGAGCCGCGCGCGCTGGTCCCGGTCCGGCGCGATGGCCTCTCCGCTGTCAGTAAAATCGGTCACCCCGCCATGGGCAAGGCCGATGCGCATATGGCCTTCGGGGCTGTGCATGCGGTCCAGCGGGGCGCTTGGGTCACTGGCGCCCGCGCGAAAGGCGATGGGGCAGGGCAGGAGGCTGACACCCTCGGCCATTTCGATCGGGGCGGCTTCGGTGAGGGCGCGCAGATTGGGCGGCGCATCGCGGGCGATGACCTCCCACAGGGGTTCGGCATCGCGCAGGTTGTCGTGGTTGCCGGGCAGGAGCCACCACGTCACCTCCACCGCCTCGCCCATGGCGGTGAGCGCCTGCCGCAGCACGCTGGCCGAGGGCGTCGCGGTGTCGAATGTATCGCCCGCCAAGAGCACATGCGCCGCCCCGTGTTCCCGCGCGGCCTGAGCCAGTTTGGCAATGGCGCCATGCCGCGCTTCCATCAGACGCCCCCGGATATTGCCGTCAGGCGCTTGCGGAATATTCGCGAATTTGCGCCCGATATGCAGGTCGGACGCGTGGATGAAGCGGAATGTCATGCGGGGGTCCTGAATGGCTTTGGCAAAGGGCGGGGGTTCAATAGGCAGAGGGCAATGGTCGATCGGCTGCGCGGCCAGCCGGGGCGGCCCATCGCTGCCACCCCATTCATCGCAAACTCAGCGCGGAGTGCAAGGCCATGCAAAATATGCGTGAATTTCTGGCCCCCGGCAGATTGCGCGCTAACTATGCCCGAAACGCGTTTAAAACGCAGCGGCGCCATTGCCCAAACCCGACAGTTCCGAGATAGGATAACATGTAGACCCGCATTCTAAATCCGCCCCCGCGTGGCGGGCACCGCTTGTCAGCTGCGGGCGTCCTCGCGCCCTTCGGCCTGTCGATCAGCACTTTCCATTGGATAGAAGACCCCCAAGATGAACCACCACTTTGAAAGAATCCTCCAAGCTGCGCCGTCGCCTTTTGTATTGTTGGACAGTGAGCTTCGGGTGGTCTGGGCCAATGACGCCTATCTGCAGGTCACGGACCGCCAGTTGGAACGGCTTATCGGGAAAGTCCTGTTCGAAGAGTTCCCCTCGGACCCCGAAAGCGAGTCGGGGCGGATGTTGCGGGCGTCTTTCGAGCGGGTGTTTCGCGACGGCACCACCGATCACCTGCCGGTCATTCCTTATCCGATCGACACGGCCGACGGCACGACCGAAGACCGCTATTGGAGTGCGACCCATACGCCGATCTTGAGCCCGGAGGGGGAGGTCGAGTTCCTTCTGCAGCACACGCAGGACATCACCGAGATATACGCCGCCGAAACGCCAGATGACGCGCGCCCAAACCCGGCTCAAGCCGCCGTGCTGCGCCGCGCCCATCAGGTGACCCAGCAGAACCTTGAGCTTGATACCGGGATCAATCTTTTCAAGATGATCTTCGAACAGGCACCGAACTTCATGGTCACCCTCATGGGGCCGAACCACGTCTTCCGCACGGTCAACGCCGCCTATATGCAACTGGTGGGCCAAAGGGATCTCATCGGCAAACCCGTCCGCGAGGCGCTGCCCGAGATCGCGGGCCAAGGCTTCTTCGAAATGCTCGACGAGGTTTACCGGACCGGAGAGGCCGTCAGCCAACATGGGGCCGAGGCATGGGTGCGCCGCAGCGCCGAGGGTCCGGCGGAACGTGTCGTGGTGGATTTCGTGTTCCAACCGCTCGACAACGTCCATGGCGAGACCATCGGCATCATGATCCAAGGCAATGACGTGACCGCCCATAAGCTTGCCGAAACCCGGCTGCGCGAGGCCGAGGAACGGTTCCGCACCATGGCCCATACCATGCCGGTTCATGTCTGGACCGCCACCGCCGATGGGCGTCTCGATTGGATCAGCGATCAGGTCTACGCCTTTTCGGGCGCGGAACCGGGCAGTCTGGTGGGCGACGCTTGGCCGACGATCATTCACCCCGATGACCGCGCGGAGGCGATCGCGACTTGGGCCCATGCGGTGGAGACCGGTACGGTCTATGCGACCGAGTTTCGTCTGCGGCGGGCCGATGGGGCCTATTGCTGGCATCTGGTGCGCGGCGCACCAATCCGGGACGACCAAGGCGCTTTGATGCGGTGGGTCGGCACGAATTCCGACATTCACGAACAAAAAGAACTGTCGCGCCAGTTGGCCGATCTGAACACGACGTTGGAAGAGCGTGTCGAGAAACGCAACCGCGAGCTGGAAGAGTTGCATGACCGATTGGCGCAGAGCCAGCGGGTCGAGGCGGTGGGCAATCTTGCCGGGGGCATCGCCCATGACTTCAACAATTTGTTGCAGGTGATGACCGGCAGTCTGACCATGGCCGCGCGCGAGATCGCCCCAGATTCGCCTGCGCGGGTGCGGATCGATGCGGCGATGCGCGCGGTGGAGCGCGGTGCCTCGCTCTCTTCGCAACTGCTCGCCTTCAGCCGCCGCCAACCGTTGCAGCCCCGCTCGATCGACCTGCGCGATCTGCTGCGGGATATCGACGACATCATGCGCAGCGCCTTGGGCGAGGGGATGGAGGTCCAGATCGACACGCCCGAGGCCCTCTGGCCCGCCTATGCCGATGCCGCCAGCACCCAGAACGCGGTGCTGAACCTTGTGATCAATTCGCGCGACGCGATGGAGGGGCGCGGCAAGCTGAGGATCGCTGTCGAAAACCGGCACGTCGGCCCCGAGGAACTTTTTGGTGAGCCTGACATGGTGGCGGGCGACTACGTCGAGGTCAAAATCAGCGACCACGGGCCCGGCATCCCTGCCGAGACGCTGGCCAAGGTCTTTGACCCTTTCTTTACCACCAAACCCGTGGGCAAGGGCACTGGGCTGGGCCTATCCACCGTCTATGGCTTCGCGCGGCAATCGGGCGGTCGAGTGACCATCGCCAGCCGTCCCGGCGCGGGCACGACGGTGACGTTGCTGTTGCCACGGGCCGAGACGGCGGCGGAGCCTTTGCAGTGGCATGACCCATCGGAGATCGCAGGCGGGAGTGAGACCGTGCTGCTCGTCGAAGACGACGCCGAGGTGCGCGACGCCACCGCCGCCTTGCTGACAGACTTGGGCTATAGCGTGCGCACCGCAGAAAACCCCACCGCGGCGCTCAAATCAGCGCGGCAAGCGCCGGACTTCGACCTTGTTATATCGGATGTCGTCATGCCCGGCAAGTTCAGCAGCCGCGAGATGGCTGAAACCCTTCAGGCCGAGCGGCCCGATCTGCCGATCCTCTTTATCTCCGGCTATTCGCGCGATGCGATCGTACGCGATGGCCGGGTCGACGCCGGGGTGCAGTTCCTTGCCAAACCCTTCACCAAAGACGCTTTGGCGATCAAGGTGCGCGATGCGCTGTCTTCGGCCCCGGTCACCTCGACCAAGACCGAGACCCCGGCGCAGGAGCTGCCCGACCGGCCCCGTCATGTGCTGCTGTGCGAAGACGACGCGCTCATCCGGCTCGATCTGGCGGATATCCTCAGCGGGCTTGGCACCGAAGTCACGGAAACCGCGTCGGGGCAGGAAACCTTGGACAGGCTGCAAGCTGGCGCGTACGACGTGTTGCTGATCGACGTGGGCCTGCCAGATATCTCAGGCGAAGAGGTGGCGACCCGGGTCCGGGCAACGCATCCCGATATGCCGATCATCTTTGCCACCGGCCAAGCGGAAGTGCCCGCTGCCGAGGCTCTGGGCCGCTGCGCCGTTGTGCAGAAACCTTTCGGTGACCGCGACCTCGAACGGGTTTTCACGCGTTTGGGCATTCTGGCACAGACGGAAACGGCGACGGCGGTGTGACGCGGCCAGCCGCCCTTCGCGATATCCCGCGCGGGGGCGGCAGCGGCATAAGAACAGCTTGCGCCACCCCCCGCAAAGCCATGCAGAAGGCCGTGACCCAAAGACGGCGCCCGCCGCATGCGCGACCAAAAACTCACCCACGCCGAGGTTTACCGCGCCGCGCGCCTGAGCGTGGCACCCATGATGGATCGGTAGTACATTCTTTTTCTCGTTTTGCTTCAGTAGCTTACAGGCCATTTCCGAGGTTTTTAGCGCTTTAGTAGCAGAGTTGGGCGCTCAAAGGTTTGAGCTTAGTTTCCAAAATTGATCGCCGCACCGGATGGGGCTCGATGCCGTCGAGGGCAATGGCTGGGGGAGGCTCGTCTGAGGCTTAGAGCAGGAACTCGGCCGGGAAATCGCGATGCGCGCAACATTTTTCTGCGCCGGCGCGGCCTGTGCGGTTTTGCTCACCTACGCATCGGCGATACTCTGGTTGGAATAGTTGAGTGGAACCGTTCTGCCGTTCGCTGCAGGCGCTCTGTTTTCTCTGCGGATGTGAGAACTTGGGGATAGAGGGCAGAAATCCGTCATTCGCTGCGCGCTGCGTTAACGCCGGCTCACAGGACTGAGCGGACTTTCATTACTTCTGCAGCGAAACGTTTGATCAAACTCTTTCTACCATTCGATTGACGCATGATCGTGTCGACGATATCTGCCGTCATATGGAAAACACTACGACCATCGCAATGATTTGGTGGCTGGCCTCCTGATAGGGTGGCCGGATCACTAAACCTATTCCGAGGCCGCCGCACGGGCGGCCTTTTGTTTTCCAAGCTTCCCGACGCGCTGCCTCTCAATTCATGAGAACACGCAAAATGAACAGACCAACCATCCTGACAGGCGATCGCACGACGGGGCCACTTCACATCGGGCACTATGCAGGCTCACTTTCAAACCGGCTGCGCTACCAGGACAGCGATGAACAATTCCTTCTGCTGGCGGATTCCCAGGCCCTGACAGACAACGCGCATGATCCAGAGAATGTGAATTGGCATGCGAAATTGACCCACTTAGGTGGGTTATGAGCGAGTAAAATTGACCCACCTGTTTTCGTTAACATCCGCACAGGAAGTGCGGAGGAAAGAGCAGGTGTTATTGATGGAAAGTGTATCGAAGATCCGTCTGTGGGTGCTGGTTGAAGGGCGCAGCATCCGGTCTGTTGCGCGGGCGACGGGATTATCGCGCAACACGATCAAGAAGTATCTGAAGGATGAGAGCCCGCCGAGCTACCAGCGCCAGGTCCCGCCGGTTCGCCACAAACTGTGCAACGGGTTTGATCTTCGGCTTCAAGATCTGTTCGATCAGGATCAGAAGCGGCCGCGCTGGGAGCGGCGGACGGCTGTGCGGCTTTATGAGCAGCTTGTGTCGGAAGGGTATACCGGTTCCTATTCGCCGGTTCAGCGATTTGTCCGCGATCTGAAGCGGGCCGGTGCCAGTTCGGGCGAGGCTTTTATCCCGCTGCATTTTGCGGCAGGTGACGCGCTGCAATTTGACTGGAGCGAGGAACGGGTTGTCCTGGGCGGTGTCGAGCAGAAGGTGAAGGTTGCCCACTTCCGGCTTTGCCACAGCCGCAAGCCCTTTGTCGCCGCCTATCCCGGCGAGAGCCAGGAAATGGTGCTGGATGCCTTTGTGCGGGCGCTGTCCTTTTACAGCGGGGTTCCGCGTCGGGTGATCATCGACAATCCCAAAACGATGGTGACCTATGTCTCACGCTCGAAGGACCGAGTGTTCCATCCGCGGTTCCTAGCGTTGATGAACCACTATGTCATGGAGCCGGTGGCCTGCACCCCCGCGTCGGGTTGGGAGAAGGGTCAGGTCGAGAACCAGGTCCAGTTTTTACGAGGCCGTTTGTTTGTTCCCATGCCAGCCTTTAATGATCTGGATGCGCTGAACAATTGGTTGCGGCTACGCTGTGAGGAATTGGCAAACCGGCTCCATCCCGAGCAATCGGATCGCACGATTGCACAGTTGTTCGAAGACGAACGCGCCGATCTGCGCCCCCTGGGGCGGGCATTTGACGGATACGTGGAAAAGACCGTTCGGGTTCGCTCCACCTGCCTAGTTCAATATGCCAGCAATCGCTACAGCGTGCCGTCCCGATTCGCGGGGCAACATGTGTCGCTGCGCGCCTATGCAGGCCGGATCGTGCTGGTGTCGGGCCAGGATGTCATCGCCGAGCACAAGCGTCGTTTCACCCGCAACGTCAGCTACTTTGAGCCGTGGCATTACGTGCCGCTGCTGGATCGCAAGCCAGGTGCCTTGCGCAACGGGGCACCCTTCGTGGACTGGCAACTGCCCGATGCCATGCATCGGATCAGGGAGCGCTACATGGTCGGCAAAGGTGGGGATCGGGAGTTTGTCGATCTGCTTCTTCTGGCCCAGGATCACGGGATCGAGGTGGTTGAGACGGCTTGCGAATTGGCAGTGGAACAAAGCACGCTGCGCCCGCCCGCCATCATCAATCTGATCAACCAGTTGGTGGAGCCGGTCATCACGCCGCTCAGCGACGCCTATACCTATCCGCAGCTGACCCTTCGGCCCGAGGCCGATTGCAAGCGCTATGAGACGCTGTGTGCAGCCGGGGCGGTCGCGGCATGAATGCCCTCATCGACCAACCCACCGCCCTGAGGCTGCACGGAATGGCAGCTTGCGCCCATGATTTGCTGTCCGCGCGCAAGCCACCAAGTCTGACCACAGCGATAAAGCAACTGATCGACGCGGAGACTGTAGAGCGGCGGGTGCGCTCCATCCAGTATCAAATGCGCATCGCGAAGTTCCCCCATCACAAGGACTTCGCCACCTTCGATTACGGTGCGGCCGCCGTCACTCAGACCCAGATCGAACCGTTCTGCTCGGGCCAGTTCACCGAAGAGGCACACAACCTCATCCTGGTGGGCGGAACCGGGACGGGAAAAACCCATATCGCCATCGCGCTTGGAACCGCCTTGATCAACAATGGCAAGAAGGCTCGCTTCTTAAACGCGGTCGATCTGATCAATGCCCTGATCAAGGAGCAGGCCGATGGCAATGCCGGGAAGGTCATCCGGCAACTGTCGGCCCTGGATTGCGTTATCATCGACGAGTTGGGCTATATCCCGTTCCCGAAATCCGGCGGCGCACTGCTGTTCCACCTGATCAGCAAGCTCTACGAAAAAACCAGCGTCATCATCACCACCAACCTGGAGTTCGGGGAATGGGTCGCTGTCTTCGGCGATGCCAAAATGACAACCGCGCTGTTGGATCGCGTCACGCACCACTGCGCCATCATCGAGACCGGTAATAGATCCTACCGCTTCGCACAGAGCAAAAGTCGCACAGAAAAATAAACATGCCGCAAGCAAAGCCCCCAGACGGACTCGCTATATGAGGGCGGCCCGCCTGGGGGCTTGCCATCCGATAGGCGGGTCAAAATCAAACGCTGAACCAGGGTCAGTTTTGAACGCTCATTGACCATCCTGCCGCCGCTTGGCGATATTATTGGTGCCGTCTTCGGTCTTGGCGCCATCGCCTGGTTCGTGGCCGTCAGCGTAGCGCTCCTGCGGGTCCGCCGGGAAACGCTCGGCAAGCGGGTCGCCGCCTGACCCTTGGGGCACTGGCCCCGGACGCTTACCGGGCCGGGGCCGGATGGACCTCGATTACGAAAATGGACCTCGATCACGAAACCCTCTTCCGGCGCTGGTGGGACGAAATGGCGCGAGACCTGCCGGAACTGGTCCTCGGTCACAGCGAAGGGATGCAGGCCCTCCTTGTTCCGCGCACTGAGCCGCTCGAGGCAGACCTCTTCCGGCACATCGAGCAGGTGAAGCACATGCGCGGCATTCGTCCCCATGAAGAGGCCGCGCAGCCAGCCTCGCGCCTCGACGGTGTTCGCCTGGAAGTCGAGGACCACTGAGACACCCACTGTCAGCAGGTCCGTGACATGCGGCCCGACGACCGCGCGAACCTGGCCGGCCCTGCGAATGTAGTTGCGCATCGACGTTAACTCCGCACCGTAGAGCGCCTGGAGCCAGTCGTCTTCGCGGATCACCACCGTCCTTGGACCGTGACCAAGCTCAGTCGCCAGCGTGGACTTGCCTGAGGCGATCCAGCCGCAGAGCAGGCGCAGGGTCGGTTGATCGGCCATATTGTCTTCCACTTCTCGTCATACGGGCTGGGCCTGGGGCAGCGCCGTCAGCCCGAAGAGCAGCAGCGCCAAGAGCGGCTCAGGGTAGAAGGCGATCCTTGCGGTAGCTCGCCGGCGTCGTCCCCATCCAGCGCTTGAAGGCGCGGGTGAAGGCGCTCTGCTCGGAAAAGCCCGTCAGAAAGGCGATCTCTGCCAGCGAATGGCGCTCGTCCCGTAGGAGCCCTTCGGCTAGATCGCGCCGCGTCTCGTCGGTCAGGGCGTGGTAGCTCATCCCGTGCTCGGAGAGGCGGCGCTGGAAGGAGCGCGCGGAAAAGCCAAGACCCCGCGCGATCTCGGCCATCTTCGGTGTGCCCTCGCTCAGCGCCTGGGCGATGGCATCCTTCGAGCGGCTCACCAGATCGGGCGCGTTCGAAATCCGGGATAGCTTCACATCGAGATGCGAAATGAGATAGCGAGAGATCCCCTCGTCACCGAGGACGTTCGACCGATCCAGCGTTTCGTTTGCGTAGAGGATCGCGTCGAGATCCGCGCCGAACCGGACCGGGCAGCCGAACCAATTCTCGTGCGCGGCGACGGATTGCGGGCGGCATGTCGCACCAGCACTATCTCGGGCAAGACCGGCTCCGGGCTGACCTGCCGGGCGATCGACACGGCGCTCGCAAGCGTTGCTTCGTTCGACAGCCGCATCCCAAGGCGTCTGTCGCCCGCCCGGTGCAGGATGAAGAGCGTGCCGCCCTTCGCCTGGCGCAGTTCATACTCGACCATGCTGGTCCAGAGCCGGGCATAGCGCTCGATCCGCGCGTAGGATGCGCCGAGCGTTGTCGCCGCCTTGAAGGCGGGCCACAGCGCGCCGTATTCGTCGAGCCGCATGGACGCGCTGGCGCGCATGGGCAGATCGGTGACATCGATCTGCGCGGCCATGCGCTCAAGCATGTTGTAGTAGCGTTCGGCCGGGATCATCTGCCCGGTGTCCCAAGCGCTCTCCGGGTCGATCCCGACCGAGGACAGCATCTCACTGGCGTCGATGCCATCGCCTGCCGCGGCGACAATCTTGCGAGCAAAGAGTGACGTCACATATCCCATGCGCGGCAGTCTACGGCGCGGGTCGGGATCGGCCAAGCTCGACGCTATGCGGATGTCCGATGGGCTCGTTCGATCACGCCCGCCCCCGACCATCAGAAAGTGCTGCACCATAGACGAATGGCCGGTCTGGTGAAGCTGCAACACATCGCTTGACTACATCGGCAAGGGCCGGATTGGGCCGTAAAGCGCCAATGCACCTGATGGTCAGACAGCAATCGTTCGTTGCGTCAAGCAAGAGCATTAGCATAGCGACAGGTCATTCAGCAGGTCTCGCTCTAGTGTCGACCAAATTGCAAGAACCTACTCGAAGTCCGTTGAAAACGAAGGCCAATTGAGTAGCGTCTTTTGACCTAACTCTAAAAGTCCCCCGGAGCGCATTGCAGACATATCAATCCTTCAGCGCGCCATGCCTCGACCACAGAGCTACGATCATCGATCACCAACCAAGGCTTGAAGCCATCCGCCTGCATTTCTTTCAATGCGCGTCGTTTCACTTCGGGATCGGTGGCTTCATCCTGATCTTCGGCGCGCAGGTATATCCCGTCGAAAGGCAGATCGTGTTTGCGCAGCCATGCAATCGTATGTTCAGCCCAGCCCTTTGGCCGTCCGGAGCAAATTAGAATGGTTTCACCGCTTTCTTTTAACCGTCGCATCAACTTTGCGACCGGGCCAATCAGTGCGGCATCTGCCATTGCGAGGTGGAAGTCACCCCAGTGCTTTTCCACGCCATGCACAAGATGGCCCAGACGCTCTGCGTCGAACTCAGCAAGGGTGCCGTCGACATCGAAAACCACACATGGGGTCGCTGCGGTTTGGGTCATAGGGTTTGCTCCAGTAGTTTATTCTCGGCGATTTCGAATAAGAGGGGTGTCGCATTGGGCGGACGTTGGCCAACATCACCCGTCGTCCAGAGCACGCGTGCGGCGCGAATGACACCGGAGTGACATACAAGGACCGGCAAGGCCGTCGGAGACGCTGCGCAAATCCCCCTTATCGCGATCTGTACCCGCTTGAGCATATCGTGCCAGCTTTCGCCTCGGTCCGGAGTGGCTTCCCTGAGGGGCTGATCGCTCAGCGGTCGCCCTTCGAAGACGCCCCAGTCTCGCTCACGCAACCCGTCGTGCAACTCAATTCGCTGACCCGGAAAGGCGAGCCGCGCCGTATCCTGCGCCCGTGACATCGGACTGGCGTAGATCGCAATCGGTTCTGGCCATATTCTTTGTGATAGCAAGCAGGCCTGATCGCGGCCCGCCTCGGTCAGCGGCACATCGGTTACCCCGGCGATGATCTCGTCTGCATTGGCGGTCGTCTCGCCGTGGCGGATCAGGCAAAAGCTGCGCGATGGCAAAGCTGCGGCGGTCATAGGCGCACCCGATCGTGAAAGAATACCTCGGCGTCGAGCCCTTCGACGAGGTAATCTTCGGGCTGGGTGCAAAACGCGGGCGCAAAGCGTTTTGCACCCAGGCGTTCCAGCATCTTGCGCTGATCGCGCAGCGGTGGGTGGACGTTCCAACGCTGAAAATATCCGCCCGGGACGCTGCAGATGCCCCGTGCGTGTGCCGTCATATGGCCTGTGAACACGACATGCGCGTCACGCCCCAGACGCCCGCTTTCATGCCAAGCCCGCACATAGCCCCAAGCGGCACCGCCGTCGGCGTTGGGTGTGTCGCAGATCAAGAACCGCGCCTGCTCCATCGGGCCGCGGTCCAACAGCGGGGCGATGAGGCGGGCCTCGGCACTGACGCCACCGCTGCTGAGTGCAGCGCGCAGCGTATCTTGGCATTCAGGGTCCAACATCACGCTTTCGCAGCCGTAGCGCCGCACAAGATGCAGCGCCATCTCGCCCGCGCGGCCAGAGGGGGGGACGGGCAAAAGCACTTGACCGTCGACCCTGTCGAGTAAGGCATTCAGCGCGTCGAACCGATCCGACTGTGGCACATCATCAAGGTGATAAGAGCAGTCCAAAATCGCGGTCGCCGCAGGGGGTGGCGCATCAAAAGTGAACCAGTCGGATTCCTCCGACCAGTCGCCAGAATAGAACAGCCCTTCGCCCAGATCGAAGTGGAACCAGACGCCGCCCATCGCATGGCCATTGCGCCCGGTGGTGAGGGTCACGCCGTTGATCGCCGTCTGACCCTGTTCGGGCAGCAGATGCACATTGGCCGCGGGCGGCAGGGCTTTGGCCGTTTGCGCCGTGGCATAGATGGGCAGACCCGCTTCAACCGCATGCGACGCGCCGCCGATATGGTCGATGTGATCATGGGTGATGAACACCGCCTCGGCCCCTTCAAGCCACGCGGGATCGAAATGCGCGTTGGCCTCAGGGCCGAAACCGCAATCAAGCAGCCATATCCGATTATCCACGGTCAATTGCATGCACGCGGGGCCTTTGTCCCCGATGCCGGAAAGTAGTCGTATGCTTTGCATTTAATCCTCTGAAAAGGCCCAAGGGGTGGTGATTGTCAGGCCCAGTTGTGCGCCGACGTCAAAGCGGGCGCGGGTTTCTGCAAACAGGCGCGCGCCGCAGTCGGTGACTGTTTCCAACAGGTATTTGCCGCCCATATAGGTGACCCGCGCGACCTTGCTGCGCAGATCGCCACTCTCCGAGATGGTCAGGTTTTCGGGGCGCAGGCAGACATGGCTGACCCGCGTCTCAGCCCTTGCGGACTGAACCGCAACTTCGGCGCCCAGTATCCGCGCCTGACGGGCCTCTCCGGCCTGCGTGACCTCTTGCACCGGCACCACGGTGCCGCGCCCGACGAATTCAGCAACAAAGCGGTTTTTAGGCCGTTCATAGAGGGTTTGCGGTGTGTCGAACTGCTGAATGCGGCCCTGATCCATCACGGCGATCCGATCGGCCATCGCCATGGCTTCGGCCTGGTCATGAGTGACATAGACCATTGTGGCCCCGGTGCGCTTGTGAAAATCGGTAAAGACGCCCTGCATCGTGGCCCGCAACGCCACATCAAGGTTGGCCAAAGGCTCATCCAGCAGCACGGCACAGGGATCAGAGACAAGGCAGCGTGCCAAAGCCACCCGTTGCCGTTGTCCGCCCGAAAGGTCAGAGGGCATGCGATCAGCGTAATTCTCAAGCCCCGTCGAGGCGAGGGCCGCATCGGTGTGTTTTGCTACCTCGGACTTGGAGAACCTGCGGATTTCAAGCGGGTAGGACACGTTGCGCCGCACCGACATATGCGGCCAAAGCGCGTAGGATTGAAACACAAACCCGATGTTGCGCTCTTCGGGCGGCAGGTTCACCCCTGATTGAGCATTGGCCATTTCGCGGCTGCCAATGCGGAGTTGACCGCTGCTGGGCGTCTCGAACCCCGCCAAGATGCGCAGAAGGGTGGTCTTGCCACAGCCCGACGGCCCCAAAAGTGCGATAAATTCGCCGTCGTCGAACCGGGTTGTGATGTCTTGTAGGGCAGGGGTGCCTGCGAATGTCTTGCTGACCGAAGACAGGTTTATGTCTGCCATGGGACAACTCCTTTTGGAAAGCGGCGGGAAAACAACTGGATCAGCGACATGAGGACGATGACCACAAAGACGATGGTCATTGCCAAGGCGCTGGCCATGCCGGTTTCGCCACTGTCATCGAGGTTGAAAATCACCACGCCTAATGTCTCGGTGCCCGAGGACCACAAGAGCGCGGAAACCGTGAGCTCGTTGAACGCGGTGAGAAACACAAGGATCGCCCCCGCCGCTGCCGCTGGGGCCGAAAGCGGAAAGATCACATCGCGTAGCCGCCTGTAGAGCGAGGCACCAACCGATTGCGCGGCCTCATCCATGGCAGGATCGAACTGTTTCAGGCTTGCCTGAACCGGGCGGAACATCACCGCGAAGAACCGCGCGAGATAGGCCAGAAAGATGATCCAAATGGTGCCATAAAGCGTGGCTTCGGTGAAAGGCAGCTTGATCAGCAGCAGGATCATCGCGATCGACAGGACAACACCCGGCAGGGCGTAGGGCAGATCGAGCAGGCTGTCGAACAGCCGCGCGAGCCACGTTTTGCGTCGCTCCATCAGCCAGGCAAGAGGCAGGCAGATTGCTGCCAAAACCGCAGAGGCGCCTGCGGCCAGTCCAAAGGAGTTGGCAAAGGCACGCGAAGTGACAGGTTGGCGGAACAATACCTCGTACCAAGATGCAAGCGTCACAGTATCAAAGCGCAGGGTCACGCCATAGGCAGGCACGAGTGACGTGGCCAAAAGGCCGCACATCGGCAGGACGAGGATGGCAAAGACCACGGCCCAGAGCACGATTTCAACCGGCAAACGGGCCGCCCTCAAGGGCAGGGCCAGCGGCCGCGAGGTGCTGCCCACAAGATGCAACTTCTGGCGCGATTGACACAGGCGCTGCAATAAGATGCCCGCCACGGCGACCGCCCCGATCAGCATGGCCAGAACTGAAACCTCGGCCAGAACGGTCGTGCCCATGCCGGCCAGCTTTTGATAGACCAGCGTCGGCAGCGTCGCATAGCCTGCAGGAATACCCAACATCGCGGGAATGCCAAAATTGCCAAGCGCGGTGACAAAGGTAATTGCCGTGCCCGCCGCGAGACTGGGCAAGGTCAGGGGCATGACGACCTGCCACCATGTGCGCAGCCCTCTGGCACCGCTGATCCGGGCGGCCTCTACCACATCTTGCGGGATGGATCGCAGGCCCGCGCGAAGGGTCAGGAAGATGATCGACATATGCTGGATGCCCAGCAACAGGATGATGCCCTCGGGCGAGTAAAGTGGCTGGGGCGCGCCAAGCGGGGGGGCAATGCCCAATGTCTTTAGCAAAACCGAAGACGGCCCCATGATCTGGGTCCATGATAGTGCGGTGATCTGCGGCGGGATCATCATCGGGATCATCAGGCAAAAGACCAAAGCCGCCTTGGCCCGCAGGTCTGTCAGCGCCACCAAAAAGGCAAAGGCCGCGCCAAGCACCAGCGACACCAAAGTGCCAAAACCCGCCGTGACCAGCGAATGCTTAAGCGCGCTTAGAGTTGAGGGTTGCGCCAGTACATCGCGCATAAGGGTCAGACTGGGGCTGCCTTGATCGGTGACACCCTCGACAAAAAGGCGCAGGACCGGCGCAAGCGTCAGACAGATGGCGACAATCAGAATGGCAGAGAGCAGCCGGGCCTCGGTCCGGCTGCCTCCAGTTTGTTGTGCGGCACTCATCATTCAGCGCCGAAAAGCTCTGCGAATTTGGCCTTGTTGGTGTCGGCATTTGCGAGGGCCTCGGCAGGATCGAAGGCCATCAGTTTGATGTCTTCGCGGGCGGGGAACCCTTCGGGTACGCCCATGCCGTCACGAGCAGGGATATAACCCATGTCCAGAACCAATTCTTGGCCTTCAGTGCTGAGCAGGAAGTCGACGAATTTCTCGGCACCTTCGACGTTCTTGGCAGAAGACATGATCGCCACCGGCTCGGTCACATAGGAAACGCCCTCTTCGGGAAAGACGAAATCAACCGGGGAGCCTTCAGCCTTGTTGCGGATCGCCAGAAAGTCGACGACCATCCCATAAGGCTTCTCACCCGAAGCCACGGCTTTGAAGGTGCCGCCGTTGCCACCCTGCGCGCGGGCCTCATTTGCGGCGAGGTTCTCGTAATACTCCCAGCCCAAAGTCTCATCGCCGGTCAGCGTGGCAAGGTGGATTAGCGCGGCACCGGAATAAAGCGGAGAGGGCATCGCGATTTGCCCTTTGATGGCTTCGTCCGAGAGGTCGGTCCACGCGGTCGGCGCGGTCTCGACACCTGTGTTGTAAACGATCCCGGTGGTGATCAATTTGGTCGAGTGGTAATAGCCTTCGGCAGAATGCAGCGCCGCGTCATAGTCACCGGCTTCGGGCGATTGATAGGCGGTCAACAGACCCTCTTGCGCCATGCCCTCCAGCGTCACAGTATCGGCGATCAGCAGGACATCGGGCTGCGGGTTGCCCGCTTCGATCTCGGCGCGCAGGCGGGCCATAAGTTTGGTTGTGCCGTCGCGGACCCAATCAACTTCGGTGCCAGGGTTGGCAGCCATAAATGCGTCCACGGTCCTCTGCGCATCCGCATTCGGCTGCGATGTGTAGAGGGTGATCGTATCGGCCATGGTCGTGCTGGCCAAAAGCGCGAAAGCGGTGGATGTAACGAAGGATTTCATGGAACTCTCCTAGGGTTTTTACTTTCGAACGAAAGCAGTTCACGAGAGCCTTATCCCTGAGTTTTCTGACCGTTTTGTAACGGTTCTTTGAAACTTTTATTTATATTGCGGGGCCTGAGTTCATTTCCTAACCTATTAGAAAAAATCATTATTTTTCGAAGGAAATGACCGTGCGACGGGATATTACCCAGAGAAGAGACGAGATTATTGCCCTACTCTCCAAGCGCGAAACGCTGTCGGCAGCCGAGCTTTCGTCCGAGCTTTCGGTTTCGGTACAAACCATACGAGCCGACCTGCGCGATCTTGACGAAGCGGGACTTGTCCAGCGCCGCAACGGCTATGCCCGGCTGCGTCAGCAGAGTGAGAACATCGGCTATCTGCCCCGCGAAGGCATCGCGCGACAGGAAAAGCAGCGCATCGCATTAGCAGTAAAGGGTCTCATTCCCGATGGCGCACGGGTGGCCTTGGGCACCGGCACAACGGTAGAAGCCTGCGCGCGGTTCTTGGCTTCGCATAAAGACCTTTTCGTCGCGTCAAACAGCATTCACGCTGTCTGCGCCCTGCAACAAGCCCCTGGCGTTGCTGTCGAACTGGCAGGCGGAACCGTAAGAATGCGCGATTTGGATATGATCGGCACGTCAGCGCTCAATTTCTTCTCACGGTATCGGGTTGATTATGCGGTGTTCAGCTGCGGCGGCCTTTCCGAAGAGGGCGAGGTACTGGATTACAACGCCGACGAAATGTCCGCCCGCAAGGCCATTGCCGGCTGTGGGAAGAAGAGCATTCTGGTGGTGGACAGCACGAAGAACGGCTTGGACCTGCCTTTCCAGATGGGTCACGCTTGGGACTTTGATGTGATCGTGACAGGGGCACGTTTTTCAGCATCGGTAATTGATAGCTGTTCGCGACATGGATGTCAGATTGTGCAAGTTTGACACCCTCGTTCGCTGGCTAACCTGCACGTCAGCCCGTCACATCCTCTGGAAGAGTATTGGCACGGATCAATGTCCGCTTGCAGGTGCTAAGGCGGCATCCGGGCTATCTTGGGAGGTCGGTTTAGGGCCGTTCGCGTCGGCGCTCCCTCATGTAGGAAGGGCGGTTTGCCGACATTCACTGCAGGTGCGTAAGGCGGTGCCAAAGTGCATGATCGGCAGGTGGAACCATAAAGTTGAAGCCGCGTCAGCCGCCAAAACCAGCAACCGAACCGGACGTCACCCATGCGCTAGAGCACTTGCCGTCATAGGCAACATTCGGTGGCCAGCTAGCCTCGTTCAGGCCGCAGGCGACAAGACGTGCGTCGAAATCGAGCATGGACCACGGAAGGTCATCGCCGCGCTTGTCCCTATCCGGCCAGACGATGCCGCTGAAACCGTTTTCATTCCAGCATTCGAAGGCTCCCGTGGCGTCGTAGGGGCTGAGATACCCCATGATCGCGGCGCCCTCAAAGGCGGCGGTGTAAAGCGCGATTTGACCCGCGTCAGAGCCTTCCTTACTTTCGACTAGACCGACTTCGCGGCAAGCATAGCCGCCATAAGGCGTATCTCCAGGCAGTCTTTGGCGCGGGATGTAGAAGGGGCGGCTGTCTGCGGAAGGGCCGGTGCGCGCGCCATTTGGCGCAATGCCGCGTGTCGTCAGCAGAGCGTCAATTTCAGCGCGCAGGGCGGGCACCATACAGGTTAAAGTGCGCTGCGGTTCGGACCCGCGTCCGAACAGGTCGAGCGAGATTTCAACGTGACTGTTATCCACGGCATCAATCGCACGGCGCAGGTTGAGCACGGCGTGTCCGCCTTCGTCGAAGAAAGTCAGGCCATAACTGTCCCAAGGGTAGCCACCTGTCCCGAGTGTCATCGCAAAGGGAATATCCCGTGCCACCTCGCTGTGTGGTCCCTTAGAGATCGCCGGATCGACGTTAAGAGTCAAAATCTCCATCTCGGTCATCGGGTGGACCGTGCGGCAGAGTTTGATTTCTTCTGCCTCTTCGGTCACACAAAGCACATCGGTTTCCAGAATGCCTTCGTCGCAAAACGCAGCGGCTTGGCTCGCAGCCAGCACAGCTGCAATTGTCATAGTTTTCCGCATCTTCCCCCCACTGCGCTCATAATTGAAAATGTCATGTGTTTTGTCTGTGTCGTAGATCTAAGCTTCGGCGATCCGTTACTGGATCATCTGTAGATACTGCTGATCTACCCAGCCCGTAGCACAGGGGCCGTTGTAGGGATGCCCCATGTCTTCAGGGCGGACTACGCATTCACTAACGCCGATCGGGATCGCCACCGCGCCGAAAGCGCCATGCACGGCCAGCACCTCAACTTCGTCACCGTCATATAGCTGCCACCACACGGGTGTTGCGGCATTGGGGCTGCTCCACTGGTAGACAGACACCGTTGTATCGGTCTGCACGCGTGCGCGACCGACTGTCTCTGGGGTCGGCACGATTTCATCACCCGAGAAAAACAAGCCCACTGGCCCGCGATCCACAAACCCGAGCTCCATCGTGGCGAGGTCGGCGTAGACGGTTTGCGGCAGGCACAGTTCCTGTTCAATCGGCATCTGCCAATCAGCGGTTTGCAACCAGGCTTCGGCAGGAAGATCAAGCCGCTGTTCGTCCTCCTCTTCGTTCCACGGCACCGCCATATGAAGAATGCGCGGCATGGCGTAGGGTTCGTCCCAAAATCCCAGTTCGACCTTGATCGTTTCCTCGTCGAGCCAGCCAAAAGTGTAGTGGGTCAGCGCCCCATCGGCGGTCAGAGGAACGTCATAGCGCAGCTCACCGGAGGCCAAGTGGTGCCGCACCATTTCAAACCGCACGTCAGACTGACAGACAGTGATCTGCTCCCGCTCCGCCTCGGGCGCGTTGGTGGCGCATTGAAATACCACCTCGCCCGAACACACCCCCTGCGCCTGTGCAGCAGAGCCGAGGCCCCCCGCGATCACGGCCGCAGCCCAAGGTCTCATGGGGAGACCTGCGCATTGTCGATCATCATGATGAACTCACCAAGGCTTTGCTGAACAGACCCCGCATCGCAGGACAGGTCGGCAATCTCGCTGCCGTCCTGATAAACGGTGAGGCCACCGCCGACCTCGGCGTCGCCCCGTTCGGCCCACCAGTATACCTCGTAGCCATAGCCGTCTTCGGTTTGGAAGGTGACCGACTCGCTCATCATCGTGCCCATGCCCGTGCCCTCGTTGTAAAGCAGGGAGGCTTTGTCGACGATGATTTCCTTCTCGAGTTCACCGCTGGTTTGGAAAAAGCCATAGGAGGCCATATCGCCGTCCATCCAGAAGGCATCGCAAACCTCAACGGCCTTTGCGCCACCGTTAAAGGTGCAGCTGAACATCTCTGACCCGTCCAGTTCGCAGTAAGAGCCGGCCATTGCGGCAGAGGAGGTCATCATGGCCAAAGCCGTCAGAAGTGCACGTTTCATGGGAATATCCATTTAAGAAGTTAGAGTAATTGGGAATGTGTCTTTTGAACCTTGCGGCGGACCTGAAAAGCCCCATGAGCGCGAAGCCGATAAATGCCACCCCGAGCCCGACATCCTTCAGGGCCTTTTTTACGCGCGACCCAAGCTCGACATGGGTGGTTTGAGTAAGCTTGCTCATGGAGAATACGCTCCGAATTATACGTTTTGAACCGCTGCCGCGGCAAGGCGCGATCCACACATAGGCGGAGCCTAATGGTCTGAAAGTAGTAATTAAAAATCTGTTTTCGCTTTGCGCAAAATTGATAGTTGCAACAACGCTACAATGCAAGTCGGCGCGTCCGCGAAAAAATTCTCCTTGGTTTGATTCCCGACTTCCCTGGTTCAGACAGAGAAGCAGGGGAGGCGGCGCGCGGGGTGAACACGGGCGGAGTAAGTGGCGGTGTTCTGGCAGTTCAGATGTGCTACACGGTAGCAATCCTGAATCGAAAACCCCGTAAAACCAGGGGAAACCCCCGGAAATCCACGCCAAGCGTGCTACATCAAGCTCATTCGGAGATGAGGTTAAGCTATTGAAAAATAATGTTGAAAAGGCAGCGCGCCTTAGCGTGGCACCCATGATGGATTGGACCGACCGCCACTGCCGCTACCTCCACCGTCTGCTCAGCCGCGAGACCCTGCTTTACACCGAGATGGTGACCGCCCCCGCCTTGGTGCGTGGCGGCGCGTTGCATCTGCTGGATCACGACCCTGCGGAACATTCGGTTGCATTGCAACTGGGCGGGTCGGACCCGCAAGAGCTGGCGCAGGCGGCGCGGTTGGGGGCCGCGGCGGGCTATGATGAGATCAACCTTAATTGCGGCTGCCCCTCTGACCGAGTGCAATCGGGCGCATTCGGGGCCGTCTTGATGCAGCGGCCGGGGCTGGTGGCCGATTGCGTCGACGCGATGCGCGCGGCCTGCGATGTCGAAGTGACGGTGAAATGCCGTATTGGGGTTGACGATCAGAACCCTGAAGAGATCCTGCCCGAGTTCCTGTCGCAGATCGTGGCGGCGGGATGCACCCGTGTGACGATCCATGCGCGCAAGGCGTGGTTGCAGGGGCTAAGCCCCAAGGAAAACCGCGATATTCCGCCGTTGGATTATGACCTCGTCCATCGGATGAAGGGGCTGTTTCCGAACCTGCATATCTCGGTCAATGGCGGGATCACCTCGCTCGATCAGGCCGAAGCCTTTCTCAATGCGGGGCTCGATGGCGTCATGGTGGGGCGCAGCGCCTATCACGCGCCTGCGGATATCCTCGCCACGGCAGATCGGCGCATCTATGGCCAGGGCAGCGACAGCAGTGCTGAGGCGGCGGTGCAGGGGATGTTGCCCTATATCGAGGCCCATTTGGCAAGCGGCGGACGGCTGGGGCAGATCACCCGGCATATGCTGGGACTTTTCGCCGGGCGGCCCGGTGCGCGGCAGTGGCGGCGTATCCTCTCCGAAGGGGCGCATAAGCCCGGCGCGGGTCCAGAACTGGTCGAATCGGCCTTAGCCGAAGTCGCCGCGGCGCAGGAAGTGGCCGTGGCGGGGTAGGGTCAGACGCCGGGTTCGGCCAGTGGGCGGGGCTGCAGCAGTACCAGCGTGAGTAAAGCCGCCACCACACCGCAGGCCGCGATTGCCCCCAGCATCGGCGTGACGGTGCCGTCGAAGAACGGTCCTGCCAGCGCGATGGAGATGCCCCCGGCCACCATCTGCAAGGTGCCGCCCAGTGATGAGGCCAGCCCTGCGATATCGCCGTGGTCATCCAGCGCCACGACCATCACCGTCGGCACCACCACGCCAAGGCAGGCATTGGCGCAGAACAGACCCGCCATCACCAGATAGAGCTCCGGCTCGGTAACCAACGCGGTGACAAAGATCGCGGCGGAGAAGAGCACGAAGCCCGCGACCCCGCGCCGGACGAGGCTGCGCATGCCCCAGCGTTCGCCCAGCCATCCCGCCAATTGCGAGGCCGAGAAGAAGCCCACCGCGTTGACCGCGAAGGCCAGCGAGAACCCCGTCGGCCCCAGCCCGTATTGCCCGGTATAGACGAAGGGCGCGAAGGCAATGAAGACAAAGAAAGAGCCCATGGCGAAGCCGCCGATAAAGGTCAGCCCCATGAAGATCGGATCGCTCAGCAGCACTTTCGCCCCGCGCCAGAGGCTGCGCGGGTTGATCCGAACGCGGCGCTCTGCGGGCAAGGTCTCAGGCTGTGCGGTGGCGGTGAGTGCCAGCGCGGCAACCGCCAGCACGCCAAGGGCTAGGAAGATCGCGCGCCAATCGGCCAAGGCCAGAACCGCGCTGCCCGCCAGCGGGGCCAGCATGGGCGAGATCGAGATCACCAGCATCAACATCGCCATCAAGCGCGTCGCCTGTGTCCCGGTATATTGGTCGCGGATGATCGCGCGGGGCACCACCATCAGCACCGCGCCGCCCAGCCCTTGCAGGGCGCGCCAACCGGTCAGCGCCGCCATCGACGGGGCGAAGGCCGCCCCGAAAGAGGCGACCAGAAACAGCGCGAGCCCGACCATGATCGGCAGTTTGCGCCCCGCCTGATCGGCCCAAGGGCCGTAGAAAAGCTGCCCCAGCCCGAAGGCGATGAAATAGGCGGTGATCGTCGCCTGAACCGCCGTCTCAGAGGCGCCATAGCTGGCGGCGATGGCAGGCATGGCGGGCAGATACATATCAATGGCGAAGGGGCCGACCAGCCCCAGCAACCCGAGAATGAGCGCTGAACGTAGCACGAGATGTCCTTTCGGATGGAATGGCCGGGGCCATATGGGGCAGGCGGCAAACGGTCGGTGCGCTTGGGGCCCACAGTCGCGGGCAACCTAACTGGCCTTGGGCAAAGTGCAACCCCGGCGTTATCGCCTTGAACCCTTCGCGCGAAACGGCTTGATAGAGCCAACGACAGCCGGGGAGGGGCTCATGCCAGAATTGAACGATCTATTGCCGATGCTGGTGCTTCTTGCCCTGATTGGCGGTTTTGCTGGGATTTTGGCAGGGCTCTTGGGTGTCGGCGGGGGCATCGTCTTGGTCCCGGCGTTCTTTTATGTTCTGCAATCGCTGGGCTATGGCGGGCCGCAGTTGATGCAGATTTGCCTTGCGACCTCTCTGGCGACGATCATCGTCACTTCGGCGCGTTCGGTGCATGCGCACAACAAGAAGGGCGCGGTGGATTGGGAAATACTGCGCACTTGGGCACCGGGGATCATGCTGGGGGCCATTCTGGGCGTGCTGCTGGTGTCGCAACTGCGGACCCAGACGCTACAGGTGATCTTTGGCGGGTTGGCGCTTTGCGTGGGCCTCTACCTTGGCTTTGGACGCAGCGAGTGGCGCTTGGGGGAGACCATGCCCCGCGGCCTTAAACGCGCGCTCCTGTCGCCGATGGTGGGCTTTCTGTCGGTGCTCATGGGGATCGGTGGCGGCAGCTTTGGCGTGCCGCTGATGACATTGCACGGGCGGCCCATTCACAAGGCCGTAGCCACGGCGGCGGGCTTTGGCCTCTTGATCGCTGTGCCTTCGGTGATTGCCTTTCTGTTTGTCGACATCGGCCAGAACCGCCCGCCGCTGACCCTCGGCGCGGTCAACCTCGCAGCCTTTGGGATCGTTGTGGCGATGACGCTGATCACCGCGCCTTGGGGCGTGCGGCTGGCCCATGCGATGGACCCCAAGCCGCTGCGGCGGGTCTTTGCCGTCTTCCTCGTGCTGGTGGCGCTGAACATGCTCAGAAAGGCGCTTTGGGGCTGAGGCGACCCGGTTTTGACCTTACTCCTGCCGGAATGCGGCTCTTTCCGCCCAATTTCGGACAATGTTCACTGAATTGCCGCAATCTCGACACAAACTGCGGGCTAAATGCCATAACGAACGCAGAATCATCCGAACCAAGGGACGTGACGAGATGCGCCGAAGCGGGACCAAAGCGATCATTCTCAAAGGGCAGGGCACCGACCTTGCTTATTGGAGACCTGCACGCCGTGGCCGTCGGGCGTTTCGTTTCGATGGGATGTTCACCCGTGAGACCAGCCTGACCTTCGCCCGCGCCGCTGTGCCTGCCGCCAACTACAACGCGGCCCCGATGGGGCATCAGGATGTCACCCACGGCGAAGCGGCCCTTATTTTCCTGAACCAGATCGTCCAGCGCCGCGGCGCCTGAGCCCGCCTTAGTCGCGCCGCCGGGCCAGCCGCGCCGCGCGGCCCCCGCGCCGTTTCGCATGGGCGCTTTCGCGTGAGGGCAGTTCCGCCATGATGGCGCGGCGTTCCTCGGCGCTCATCGCGGACCAGCGGCCAATCTCGTCGATCGAACGCAGACAGCCGGTGCAAAGACGGCTTTCGGGATGCACCACGCAGATGTTGATGCAGGGGCTTTCGACCTCATCACGTTGCCAGACCTTTTTAGTCACGGCGCATCACTTGCAAACGGTCCAGAAGCCCCTGAAGGATATAGCCCGCCGCCACATGATCGATGACCTCGGCGCGGCGTTTGCGGGTGGTGTCGGCCTCGAGCAGCGCGCGCTCGGCGGCCACGGTCGACAGGCGCTCGTCCCAATAGGTGATCGGCAGCGGGCTGAGCCGGTCGAAGTTGCGCGCGAAGGCACGGGTCGACTGGCAGCGCGGCCCCTCGGTGCCATCCATATTCCGCGGCAGCCCCAGAACCAGCCCGCCGATGCGGCGTTCGGCGATGATCTCGGTCAGCCGGGCGGCATCGACGCCGAACTTCTTGCGCCGCACGGTTTCCAGCGGGGTGGCGACGGATTGGAAACTGTCGCTCACCGCCACGCCGATGGTTTTCTCGCCCAAGTCCAGCCCGATCAGCGCCTGCATCGGGGGCAGGGCGGCGATGAAATCTGCGGTTTCGTCGTAAATCATCCTGCCACCCCTGCGCGTTCCCCGGCGCTGCGGATCATGTCCAGCGCCGCATTATCGCCCGAGAAGACCTCAAGCGCGTTATCATAGACCGCCCGGGCCTGATCGGTATCGCCCAAGACCCCCAGCGACGTGATCAGCCGCGCCCAGTCCTGCGGCGGGCCGCCTTCGCTGGCCAGACGGTCCGACAGCCCTGCGACCATGCCGCCGATCATCTCCATCCGGTCATCCGCGCTCATCTCAGAGGCGGCTTCGATGTCTTCGGCCGAAGGGCCGCGCGCGGGGGTGCCAGTGCCAATCTGCGGCATCTCGTAATTCACCCCGGCAAGGGCGGCGACCTGAGCGATCTGCGCGCGGATCGGTTCGATCCACGGGGCATCGGCAGGCCCGCGCCGCAGCAGCGCGTCCCAGATGCGAAAGCCCACATCGGGCCGTCCGGTCTGCACCATCATCAGGCCGAGGTAATAGCGCGCCCGGCCATCCTGCTCATCGCGGTTCAACACCTCGCGCAGGGCGGTTTCCGCCTCGGGCGAGACATAGCCGCCCGCCGCCAGCACCAAGAGTTCGGCATAATCCGCTATATCCTTGGCGGTGCGGTCGGCCCCTTTGAGACGCAGCACATTGGCCTGCGCCTCGGCAGCGGCGGGGAAATTGCCGATCCGGGCTTCGTTCTGCGCCAGAAGGGTTTGCCCTTGCAGATCTTCGGGCCGGTCTTTGACCGTGACGCGCAGCTGCTGCATCAGGGCGAGGTAATCGGCGCTCAGCCCTTCGGTGGCAGGGCTGGGGGGCAGGCTGTCCACCGCGCTTTGCTGGCTGGGACGGTTGCGGCGCATATCCTCGGCAAAGGCGATGCGGTCAGCAAGGGCCAGATCGCCATAGCCGGGCTGCCCCAGATGCCAATAAAGCGCCAATGACCCGGCCCCCAAGGCCGCGACCCCGGCGATCAGCACCAAGGGCGCGGGGCGCGAAGCGGTTTGCGGGCCACCGTCGCGGGCGGCATCGGCCGCGAGGATGCGGCGCGAAATCTCGGTCCGGATGCGGGCGGCGTCGGCCTCGGGGACAATCCCGCGTGCCACGTCGCGCTCAACCTCGTCCAACTGGTCGCGGTAAACCTTCAGATCATAGTCCGCCTGAGCGGGCAGGGGCGTATCCGCGCCGCGCCAAGCGGCCCGCGCCAGAAGACCGCCCACGACAAGCGCCATCGCGCCAGAGAGAAACCAGAATATCATGGCCTCTACCTAACCTTTGACCGGCCCCGACAAAAGCCCGCAAATGCCGCGTGCCCTGCGGCATTTTTCACCAATCGCGCCGCATGTCGCAAAACCGCGTCCAAATGCCGTGGTGGTCATTTCGCATATCTGCTCCTAGGCTCAGAACTGAGCACAGCCGCCCGCGCGGCCCGAATCCTTGCCGGGAAGTGACGTGATGAAGAAATACTCCGTTTTCGCAGTGGCCCGAGAGGCGATGCGCCATCATACGGGCTGGACCCGCGCATGGCGGGATGCGCAGCCGAAAAAGCGCTATGACGTGATCATCGTGGGCGCGGGCGGGCATGGGCTGGCGACGGCGTACTATCTGGGCAAGAACTTCGGCATCACCAATGTTGCGGTGCTGGAAAAGGGCTGGCTCGGCGGCGGCAACACCGGGCGCAACACGACGATCATCCGTTCGAACTACCTGCAAGACCCTTCGGCTGCGATCTACGAAAAGGCACGCAGTCTTTATGAAACGATGAGCCAAGACCTGAACTACAACGTCATGTTCAGCCCCCGTGGCGTCATCATGCTAGCACAGACCGAGCATGAGGTGCGCGGCTACAAACGCACCGCTCATGCCAACGCCCTGCAAGGCGTACAGACCGAATTCATCGGGCCGGACCGGGTCAAACAACTGGTGCCGATCATCAACATCAACGGGCCGCGCTACCCGGTGCTGGGCGGGCTTTGGCAGGCCCGCGGCGGCACCGCGCGGCATGATGCGGTGGCTTGGGGCTATGCGCGGGCCTGCTCGGATATGGGCATGGACATCATCCAGAAATGCGAGGTCACCGGCGTGCGCCAGACGGGCGGCAAGGTGACCGGCGTCAGCACCACACGCGGCGATATCGACTGCGACAAGCTGGGGATCGTCGTGGCCGGGCATTCGGGCCAGCTGGCGAATATGGCGGGCTTTCGTTTGCCGATCGAAAGCGTGGCCTTGCAGGCGCTGGTCTCGGAGCCGGTCAAGCCCTGTATGGATGTCGTCGTCATGGCCAACACGGTGCACGGCTATATGAGCCAGTCCGACAAGGGCGAGATGGTCATCGGGGGCGGCACGGACGGGCATAACAACTACACCCAACGCGGCAGCTTTCACCATATCGAAGAGACGGTGCGCGCGCTGGTCGAGACCTTCCCGATGATCTCGCGGCTCAAGATGCTGCGGCAATGGGGCGGCATCGTGGATGTCACCGGCGACCGTTCTCCGATCCTCAGCAAAACCCCGGTCGAGGGGGTGTTTATCAATGGCGGCTGGGGCACGGGCGGCTTCAAGGCGATCCCCGGTTCGGGCTGGGGCTTTGCGGAGTTGATGGCCAAGGGGCATTCGCCCCTGACCGACGCCTTCGGGCTTGAGCGTTTCGCCGAAGGGCGCTTTATCGATGAATCCGTGGCCGCCGGGGTGGCGCATTGATGTTGTGGATCGGCCACAATTCGCCGCTGCTCAGCACGGGGGGGAACGCCAGTGCCCGGCCCGGGGTTACCCGTTCAGACATTGAATATAACGGAGCTGAACAATGGCAACCCCGGACCACAACCGCACGGATCACGTCGATCATACCAACACCACCACAACCACGACCACGACCGATCGTGGCGGCAACAGCGGCCTTGCATTCATCGTGGGCGCAGTCGTCGTCGTGGTGGCTTTGCTGGCCTATTTCCTCTTCGCGGGGGGTGACCTCGATGGCGCGAATGACGTTAACGTTAATATCGAAGGTGCAGCCGAAAGCACTGGTGAGACTATTGAGGGCGCGGCCGAAGGCACGGCGGATGCCGTCGATGAGGCCGCAACCCCGACCGAGTAAACCCCCCTCGGCCACGCGCGCAGCGTCGCCTTTTCACGATTCACGCCGCTCTGCGCAGTCGCGCCGGGGCGGCGTTTTGCCGTTCTCTACCCGCGTAGGAGCTTGCCCATGCTGATCCTCACCTGTCCTTGCTGCCATGTCACCGCCGAAGAGACGGAGTTTCACGGCGGCGGGGAGGCGCATTTGAAACGCATCGGCCCCGGCGGCTCCGAAGAGGATTTCGAGCGCTACCTCTTCATGCGCGAAAACCCCAAGGGCGTGCATCTTGAGCGTTGGCGGCATGTCTATGGCTGCGGCAAGTGGTTCCACATGGCCCGCGATACCGCCACGCTCGAAGTCTTTGGCAGCTATCCCGCGCAGACCCTCGCCCCGCCCGATCACATCCTTGAGGCGATCCGCAAACGCCATCCCGATTGGCAGTGGCAGCGCGCCAGCTAGCCCCCGACCTCGTGTTTCGCCCCAGCATTCACCCCATCCTCAGCCCCCAAGGTTTTCCACGATGAGCACAAGACTGGCCACAGGCGGCCGCCTGCTGAACAAAAGCAAACCGCTGAGCTTTACCTTCAACGGCAAGCAGATGCGCGGCTATGAGGGGGACACGCTGGCCTCGGCGCTGTTGGCCAATGATCAGGCGCTGGTCGGGCGTTCGTTCAAATACCACCGCCCGCGCGGCATCGTGACCTCCGGCCCAGAAGAGCCCAACGGTCTGGTCGGTCTTGGCCAAGAGGGGCATTTCGAGCCCAATGCCCGCGTCACCACGACCGAGCTTTACGAGGGGTTGGCCGCGGAAAGCCAGAACCACTGGCCGAGCCTTGAGTTCGACGTGGGCGCGATCAACAAATACCTCAGCCGCTTTCTGCCCGCGGGCTTCTACTACAAAATGTTCATGCATCCGCGTCCGCTGTGGAAGCATCTCTATGAGCCGATCATCCGCCATTCCGCCGGTCTGGGCAAAGCGCCCAAGGCGGCAGATGCCGACACCTATGAACACTTCCACGCCTTCTGCGATGTGCTGGTCATCGGCGGCGGTGTCGCGGGGCTTCAGGCCGCCTTGGCCGCGGGCCTAAGCGGTGCGCGTGTCATCGTGATGGAGCAGTCAGCCCATTGGGGCGGGCGGGCGCCGGTTGACGGTGGCACGGTCGACGACGCGCCGGTGGAGGACTGGATCGCCCAAACGCTCAACCGTTTGCGCGGCATGGAGAATGTGGACCTGCGCGACCGGACCATGGGGGCAGGGGTTTTCGATCACGGCTATGTGCTGGGCTATGAACGGCTGCGGGATCATGCCCCCGAGAGCGCAGGTCCGCGCCATCGGCTTTGGCGCGTGCGGGCGGCCCATGTGATCACCGCAACCGGCGCGATCGAGCGGCCGCTGAGCTTTGCGGGCAATGACGTGCCGGGCGTGATGCTGGCCTCGGCCATGCGCGACTATGTGGCGAATTACGGAGTTTCACCCGGTGACCGCACCGTGGTGGTGACGAATAACGACAACGCCTATCTCACGGCGATTGCGCTGAAACAGGCGGGGCTTGATGTGCCCGCCGTGCTGGATGCCCGCGTCCTGCCGCAGGACAGCGAATTGGTCGCACAGGCCCGCGCGCTTGGCATTCGGGTGGTCATGGGCCATGCGGTATCCTCGGTTCAGGGGGGCAAGCGGGTGACCGGTGTGGCCGTCTGTTCGCAGGCGGGCGAAGGGGCCGTGTTGGAAGAGATCGCCTGCGATGCGGTGGCCATGTCGGGCGGCTGGTCGCCGGTGGTGCATCTGTGGTCGCACTGCGGTGGCAAGCTGACGTGGGACGATGCAAAAGCCTGTTTCCGCCCAGATCAGGACCATCCGCCCACCGGGGCAGACGGCCATGGTTTCGTGACGCCAGCGGGGGCGGCGGCCGGGGTCTTTGCCCTCGACGACGTGCTGCATGACGCCCATGCCGCTGCCGATGGGGTGGCGACGTCGCTCGGCTTCAAACTGCCACGCGATCTCACCGCGCCCACGGCGGCCCGGCGCGAGGAAGCGCCGATGATGCCGGTCTGGCAAATGCCGCAGGGCGCCAGCGTCAAACTGCGCGAGAAGACCTTTCTGGACTATCAGAACGACGTGAAGGTCTCGGACGTGCGGCTGGCGGCGCAGGAGGGCTTTGTCTCGGTCGAACATGCCAAACGCTATACCACGCTCGGCATGGCGACGGATCAGGGGAAGCTTAGCAATATCAACGGGCTGGCCACGCTTGCTGGGGCGCTTGATGCAGAGATTCCCAGCGTCGGCACCACCACCTTCCGCCCGCCTTATCACCCGATTTCGATGGGCGCGATTGCGGGGGCGGCGCGGGGCGATACCTTCCAGCCGATCCGCCGCACCCCGCTACATGACTGGCACGAAGCCAATGGCGCGGTCTGGGAACCGGTCGGCCAGTGGCGGCGGCCCTATGCCTATGCGCGAGACGGCGAAAGCACCCATGACGCGGTGATGCGTGAGGTGACGAACACGCGCCAGAACCTCGGCCTGCTGGATGCCTCGACCCTTGGCAAGCTGATCGTGCGTGGCCCGGATGCGGCGCGGTTCCTCGATATGATGTACACCAATATGATGTCGACGCTGAAACCCGGCAAATGCCGTTACGGGCTGATGTGCAACGAGAATGGTTTCCTCATCGACGATGGCGTCGTGGCGCGGCTGGATGAGCAGACCTTCCTCTGCCACACGACCACCGGCGGGGCCGACAGCATCCACGCCCATATGGAGGAATGGCTCCAGACCGAGTGGTGGGATTGGAAAGTGCATGTGGTCAACGCCACCGAACATTACGCGCAGGTGGCTGTCGTCGGCCCCAACGCGCGGAAATGTCTGAAGAAACTTGGCGGGATGGACCTCAGCCGCGAAGCGCTTGGCTTCATGGAGTGGACCGAGGGCGAATTGGGCGGTTTCAAGGTCCGCGTCTTCCGCATCTCTTTCTCGGGCGAGTTGAGCTATGAGATCGCCGTTGAGGCCGGGCAGGGGCAGGCCTTCTGGGACGCGCTGCTGATCGCCGGGCATGACTTGGGCGTGATGCCCTATGGCACGGAATGTTTGCACATCCTGCGCGCTGAAAAGGGCTTCATCATGATCGGGGATGAGACCGACGGCACGGTGATCCCCCAAGACCTTGGCCTGAACTGGGCGATCTCGAAAAAGAAGGACGACTACCTTGGTAAACGCGCGCAACAGCGCAGCCATATGCAGGATCCGACCCGCTGGAAACTGGTGGGGCTTGAGACCACGGATGGCAGCACCCTGCCGGATGGGGCCTATGCGCTTGGCGAAGGTGAGAATAAGAACGGCCAGAAGGTGATGCAGGGGCGGGTGACCTCCTCCTATCATTCGCCGACGCTGGACCGGGGCATCGCCATGGGCTTGGTCCTGCATGGACCGGACCGGATGGGCGAGGTGCTGACCTTCCCCGGCACCGATGGCAAGGCCTATGAGGCGCGGATCGTCGATCCGGTGTTTTACGATCCCAAGGGGGAGAAACAGAATGTCTGAACCCGTAAGCGCATTGAAGAACGCCCGCTATGACGCTGGTATCGCTTTGATTTCTGAAGTGGCACCCATGGGCATGATTACGATCCGCGGCGATCTTGATGCGCCCTATCTGCGCAAGGTGACCAAGAAGCTCACCGGGGTGGAGCGCCCCGAGCGGGGGCAATGCCGCTTCGCCGGGAACGCCGGGGCGGCTTGGATGTCGCCCGATGAATTGCTGCTTTTTTGCCCTCACGTGCAGGTGTCCGAGGTGCTGGCGCGGCTGCATGCGGCCTTCGAGGATACCCATACCACCGCCATGGATGTCTCCGGCGCGCGCGCGGCGTTTCGTGTCGAAGGCCCCCATGCGCGGGAGGTGCTGGCCAAGCTCGCCCCCGTCGACCTCGCCCCAGATCAATTCACCCCCGGCATGTTCCGCCGCACGCGGATGGGGCAGGTGCCCGCCGCCTTTTGGCTGCGCGACGATGGCGCCTTTGAGGTGATCTGCTTTCGCTCGGTGGCGCAGTATATGTTCGACCAGCTTTGCGTGGCAGCCCAGCCCGGCAGCGCGGTGGGCCATTTCCAAACGGCGTAAGTCGGGAGAAAAACTGACTATTTCTCTCGGAACGGATGTGATTTGCAGACGTTGACCTTGACGTTGCCGCTTGATCAACATCAAGTGGCCGCAGCGAAATTTCCAAACGAGGAGGCCCAGAAATGGCTTTTGAACTTCCCGATCTCCCCTATGCCCACGACGCGCTTGCATCCAAGGGCATGTCCAAGGAAACGCTGGAATACCACCACGACAAGCACCACAACGCCTATGTCACGAACGGCAACAAGGCGATTGAGGGCACCGAGTGGGAGGGCAAGACCCTCGAAGAGATCATCAAGGGCACCTACGACCCGAACGCCGTGGCCCAGTCCGGCATCTTCAACAACATCTCCCAGCTGTGGAACCACAACCAGTTCTGGGAAATGATGAGCCCCGAAGACAACAAGATGCCCGGTGAGCTGGAAAAGGCGATCACCGAAAGCTTTGGCTCCGTCGACAAGTTCAAGGATGAGTTCAAGGCCGCGGGCGCAGGCCAGTTCGGCTCCGGCTGGGCCTGGCTGGTGAAAGACAAAGACGGCAGCCTGAAGGTCACCAAGACCGAGAACGGCGTGAACCCGCTCTGCTTTGACCAGACTGCGCTGCTTGGCTGTGACGTGTGGGAGCATTCCTACTACATCGACTTCCGCAACGCGCGCCCCGACTACCTGTCGAACTTCCTCGACAACCTTGTGAACTGGGACAACGTCGCGTCGCGCATGTGATCTAGCGGCGGCGCGTGCGAGAGCCGCTCGCGCCTGATGCGTGTGGCGCTCTCCCAGTCACCGACGCCCATGGCTACGCCGCAGGCTGAGTGAACTGGGACAACGTCGCTTCGCGTATGTGATATGACGGCGCGGCCTTACGGCCAGCCGGAACGAGACAGAAACCCCGCAGCCTGCTGCGGGGTTTTTCGTTGGAACCCAAGACCCTTCGCGGATGTTTTTCTCCTGAGACTTCACGTCAAAAAAGGAGGACGAAATGGCCGAGCGGAAGCGATCCAACGACGGTAGCAAGGAAACGGAAAAATTCCTCTCCGAGACCGAGACGCCAGACCAAGGTGGCCGCGCCGGGGGTGATCTGCAAAAGGATGTTGGCACCCAAGACGCCATGCGCCGCGCCGAGAAGGGCGAAGACGGCGTGACCCGCGTCACCGGCGAAGACAAACGCAACCATGGAGAGCCTTCATGACCAAACTCAGCCAAGACACATGGGTGCTGATCGCGGATGGCGAAAAGGCCCTTTTCCTGCAAAACCACACGGACGGCGAAGACCCCTATCTTCAAGTCGTGCGCAAGGAAGAGCAGGAGAACCCACCGGCGCGGGAGCAAGCCGCCAACCGCCCCGGTCGGATGAGCGATGGTCCAAGCGGGCACCGCTCTGCCTTTGACGACACGGATTGGCATGAGCTGGAAAAAGAGCGCTTCGCCAAGGACTTGTCGGACATCCTTTACAAACTGGCCCATAAGGGCCGCTTTGATCGGATCGTTTTGGTGGCCCCTCCGGCAGTGCTGGGCGACCTGCGCGATGACCTCCACAAAGAGGTGCAGAGCAAGGTGGTGGGGGAAATCCCCAAGACCCTGACCAACCACCCCATCGACGAGATCGAAAAGATCGTGGCCGGGGAATTGGCTCAAGCCTGACTTTTCCCTTGGCGCGGGAATTGATTGCCTTCACAAGGAAGCAGTCTACCGCGCCAAGGATTTCCCATGACCGACACCACCAAGGGTTTCGCCGCCATGATCGCGGCCTGCTGTATCTGGGGGCTGTCGTCTATCTTCTACAAATCGCTGTCGCATGTGCCCGCCGCCGAAGTGCTGGCCCATCGCACCCTCTGGTCGCTGGTGTTCTTCGTCATCGTGCTGGCGGGGCAGCGGCGTTTGCGCGCGATCCTTGACGCGATGGCCGGGCCGCGGGCTTTTGGGCTGCTCGCTTTCGCGGCGCTGGTAATCGCGACGAACTGGTACCTCTTCATCTGGGCGGTTCAGAGCGGGCAGGCGACGGAGGCGGCCTTGGGCTATTACATCTTCCCGCTGGTCTCGGTCCTGTTGGGCCGTCTGGTTTTTGCGGAGCGACTGAGCCCCGTACAGCTTTTCGCGGTGGGGCTGGTGACGGTCGCGGTCTCGCTGCTTACCTATGGCTTGGGGACCGCGCCTTGGCTCGCCATGGCGCTGGCGGCGTCTTTTGGGCTTTATGGGCTCGCGAAAAAGCGGTTGGCGGTGGGGCCGGTCGTCTCTGTCACCGCTGAGGTGCTGCTGTTGTCGCCCCTTGCGGTGCTCGTGCTGTGGCAAACGGGTGACAATGGAGCGGGGGCCTTCGGGGCCTCCTTTCGCGATACGGCGCTGCTGATACTCGCCGGGCCGATCACCGCGACGCCGCTGATCCTGTTCAGCTACGCGGCGCGGCGATTGTCGATGGCGACGGCCGGATTGCTGAGCTACATCAACCCGACCTTGCAGTTTTTCTGCGCCGTAGTCCTGTTTCGCGAACCGTTCACGGGCTGGCATGTGCAGGCCTTTGTGCTGATCTGGTGCGCGCTGGCGGTCTATTCCGTCAGCACCTTCCGTCAGGACAAAGCGCGGCGCAGAGCGCTGAGAGCGGCCTCGGCATCCGGCACCACGGTGACGTAATCCAGCAGCGTCGCATCGGCAAAGCCATGGGTCACGACATGGTTCATGAGCGACATGAAAGGCTCCCAGTATCCGTTTGTGTTCACAAGGAAAATAGGCTTTTCATGCAGGCCCAACTGGCGCCATGTCAGCACCTCAAACAACTCGTCCAATGACCCCGCGCCGCCGGGCAGGACCGCCACGGCATCGCAGTTCATGAACATCACCTTTTTGCGCTCATGCATCGTTTCGGTCACGATATAGCGGGTGAGATCGGTCTTGCCGACTTCCCATGCCACGAGATGCGCGGGGATCACGCCGAAGGTGTCGCCCCCCGCCGTTTGGGCGGCACGCGCGACGCTGCCCATCAGCCCGACATCGCCCGCGCCATAGACCAGCCGCAGCCCGGCCTCGGCCAGACCGCGGCCCAATGTTTCGGCGTCTTGGGTGAAGGCTTCGTCGTCGCCGGGGCGGGAGCCGCAATAGACACAGACAGAATGTTGCATGGTAAAGCGTCCTGTTGATTAGGAAAATTCGGCGCGGATCGTCTGCGCTTTTGACCCCTGTTAGCCTGCTTGCTAAAAAGGCTCAACCACAGGGGAAGTAGAGAATGTTCAAGGGATTTGGCCGGTTTGGCGGCATGGGGGCGATGGCGGCGGGCGCCTTTGCGGCGGCGGTGCTGGCGCTTGGCGCTTGGATCGGCAGCAAGCGCGGCGCGCCGGAGGAGGCAGCCCCCGAAGCGGTGGCCGTGCTCCCCGAACGCGATGCCACCCCTGAGAATGCCACGCTGGTGCCAGATGCGGTGAAAGGTGTCTCGGTCGGCCCTGAGGGTGAGGCGGCGACGGAGCCCGAGGCGGTGCCGCAGGCCCCGGCCTTTGACGAAGTGCGCCGCGAAAGCGACGGCATGACGGTGATCGCGGGCCGGGCGGCGCCCGGCAGCACCGTGGCCGTGTTGAAGGATGGCGAAGAGGTGGCCCGCGCCACCGCCGATGGGGCCGGGAAATTCGCGACCCTTGCCATGATCCCGCCCAATGGCAAGGGCCATGTGCTGACGCTTTTGGGGCAGGACGGCGCGGCGGAGCTTGCCTCGGAAGAGGAGATCATTCTCACCCCTCGGGCAGCGCCGGTGCAGTTGGCGGAGGCCGATATCGCGCCGGAGGAAACCCCGGTTGCGTCGGTTGAGGAGGGGGCCACACAGCCGGTTGATACGGCGGAGCCTGAAACCTCTGAGACCACGATGGAAGAGCCGATCCCGGCAACTACGAACGACGCTGAAGAGGAGAGCGCGGCAGCGACGGGTCAAAACCCAGCCGCTGCGCAGGCGGAGCAGGCGACCCCTCTGGCCGGAACGGCCACAGCCGAGGCGGAGCGCGCTGCGTCCGGCAATGCGGACGTGCAAGACGTCGAGGCGGACCGAGGACAGTCGACGCAAGACGAGGCTGACACGGACGAAGACACCGTATCGACAGAGCAAGACCTGGCTATCGCCGAAGAGGAGGTCGCCTCCGCCCCCGCTCAGGCCACCCCACTTTCCGATACCGGGACCGCTAACGTGGAGAGCAGAACGTCGGAGCAACCCTCTCAAGCGATGCCGATGGCGGGAAAAGGCACCGCGGAGGAGGAGAGCGCGGCGGCGTTGGTTCAAGACGGTGCTGCCGAGCAGGGCGCGGATAGCAACACCGCGCCGTCCCAAGCCACGCCGATGGCCGGAACAGGCAGCGCCGAAGACGTGAGTGCCGCGACCGTAGAGCAAGACGATGCCGCCGAGCAGGGCGAAGATTCCAGCACCGCTCCGGCCCAAACCACAGCGATGGCGGGGACGGGTACGGCTAAAGACGTGAACGCCGCGCCGTCGGAACAAGACGTAGCCGCCGATCAGGGGGCAGTCACCAGCGCCACGCCTTCTCAAGCGACGCCGTTGGCGGAAACCGGCACCGAAGAGGGCGAGACCGCCGCGCCAAACGCTGACGGTGAGGCGCCATCTCAAGCCATACCACTGGCAGAGACGGGAAACGTCGAAAGTGACACCACGCTCGCGCAAACACCGCCCGCAGCCGTGACCGAGGCCCCGAACCTCGCCGACCGCAGCCCATCGGCGCCTGAGACCACGACCCCCGCCCCTGCGGAGGAGCCCGACACCACCGCCGCACCGGCGAAGCCGCCCGCGCCCGCTCCGGTGTTGAAATCCACCGCCGAAGGGGTCGAACGGCTCGACACCGCGCCGCCGCAGGTGATGACCAATGTGGCGCTCGACACCATCGGTTACTCCGATCAGGGCGATGTGCAACTGGCGGGCCGTGCTCAACCGGACACCCGCGAAGTGCGCGTCTATCTGAACAACAACGCCGTGATCAGCTTGCCGGTCGATCAAGAGGGCCGCTGGCGGGGCGATCTGCCCAATGTCGATGAGGGCGTCTATACCCTGCGCGTGGATGAGCTTTCCCGCGCAGGCGATGTGACCAGCCGGGTGGAGACACCCTTCAAGCGCGAATCTCCCGAGGTGCTGGCCGCGGCCACCGAAGGGCTGACCGGCCCGCTGAGCGCTGTGACGGTCCAGAAGGGCGACACGCTTTGGGCAATCTCACGTGACCGCTACGGCGACCCGTTGCTTTACGTGAAGGTGTTCGAGGCCAATAGCGCCAACATCCGCGACCCCGATCTGATCTACCCCGGACAGGTCTTCGACCTGCCTGAAGACCCGGCATCGGAGTGATCTAAGCGGCCAAAACCGGGGCGGCATTCGCAGCGCGCAGAGCGGCTGTGCGCCGCCCGGTACTGGCAACCCAAGGCCATGGGGCCTATGTAGCCTGTAATCACTTCAGGAATTTCCATGCCAGCCGATACAGAACAATCTAACGCCGCGCGGCGGCGCGACCGCAAGACGCCCAAGCCCGAACGCATCCCCACAGAGGCCGAGATGATCGACGCCGCCGAGCGGCAGTCGGGCTTTCTGGTGCTGCGCAAGGTCGCGCCCTACCTCTGGCCCAAGGATATGCCATGGGTGAAACGCCGGGTGGTTCTGGCCATGCTGGCGCTGCTGGTGTCGAAGCTGATCATCGTCGCCACGCCGTTCTTCTACCGCGACGCGGTGGATGCGCTGGCGGGCGAGGGGGCGCCGATGCTGGCGCTTGGCGCGATTGGTCTGACCGTGGCTTACGGCATGGCGCGACTGATGGGGGTGGGCTTTCAACAGGTCCGCGATGCGGTGTTCGCCCGCGTCGGGCAGCGCGCCCTACGGATGCTGGCGCTTGAGACCTTCCAGCACATTCACAAACTGTCGATGCGCTATCACATCACCCGCAAGACCGGGGGGCTCAGCCGGATCATCGAGCGGGGGGTCAAAGGCGTCGACTTTCTGCTGCGCTTCCTGCTCTTCTCCATCGGGCCGCTGATCCTTGAGCTGATCCTCGTGGGCGTGATCCTCGCCGTGCTCTTCGACGTCTGGTATCTGGCGGTCGTGGCGGTGACCATTGCGCTCTACGTCTGGTTCACCTTTGCCGTCACCGAATGGCGCGTGCGCCTGCGGCGGCAGATGAACGACAGCGACACCGACGCCAATCAAAAAGCGATCGACAGCCTGCTGAACTATGAAACGGTGAAATACTTCGGCGCAGAGGGGCGCGAGGCCGCGCGCTATGATTTGGCGATGGCCGACTATGAGAACGCGGCGATCAGGACGAACTATTCGCTCGCTTTCCTGAACTTTGGCCAAGCGCTGATCATCACCGCAGGGCTCGTAGGGGTCATGGTCATGGCGGCGATGGGCGTGCAAAGCGGCGAGCTGAGCGTCGGCGACTTCGTGATGGTGAACTCCTACATGATCCAACTGACCGTGCCGCTGAACTTCCTTGGCACCGTGTACCGTGAGATCCGTCAGGCGCTGGTGGACATGGGGCAGATGTTCGGCCTGCTCGAACAACCGGCTGAGATTGACGACAAGCCTAACGCGCCAGACCTCAAGGTTACTGGCGGCCATGTGACGCTGGAGAACGTGCGTTTCGCCTATGACACCGACCGTGAAATCCTCAAAGGCATCTCGCTTGAGGCCAAACCGGGAGAGACGGTGGCGATCGTCGGCTCGACCGGCTCGGGCAAATCCACCATCGGGCGGCTGCTGTTTCGCTTCTACGATGTCGCGGGCGGGGCGCTGAAGATCGACGGGCAGGACGTGCGCGATGTGACGCAGCATTCGCTGCATATGGCGATTGGCGTCGTGCCGCAGGACACGGTGCTGTTTAACGACACTATCGGCTACAACATTGCCTATGGACGCGATGGTGCCACGCAGGAGGAGGTCGAGGACGCCGCGCGCGCAGCACAGATCCATGATTTCATCATGGCGCTGCCGCAGGGGTATAAGACCACGGTGGGCGAGCGGGGCCTGAAGCTTTCGGGCGGCGAGAAACAGCGCGTGGGCATCGCGCGGACCCTGCTGAAAGATCCGCCGATCCTGTTGTTGGATGAGGCCACAAGCGCGCTCGACAGCGAGACGGAGCATGAGATCCAAGACGCGCTGCGCCGCGCGGGCCAAGGGCGCACGGTGCTGACCATCGCCCACCGCCTTTCGACCATCGCCGAGGCCGACCGCATCGTCGTGTTGGAGAAGGGCGAGATCATCGAACAGGGCAGCCATGAGGTGCTGCTCGCCCAAGGGGGGCGCTATGCCCAGCTTTGGCAGCGCCAGCAAGCGGAAGAAGAGTAGATGGCGAAGCTGGCCCCGCCTTCTGTTTCGGCAGGCAGGCGGGGCATTGCCGCCGAGGGGTGCATTTGCGGGCGATCTGCTCTTGCACTGTGCGGGGTGGCGCATGATATCTACCGCCATGACCGATCTTTCGACCTCCTCGCAGACCTCGCTGCGCGCCCGCGCCGCCCGGCTGGCCGACCGCCCTTCGTTCCAGAATTTCATTCTGGGCGTGATTCTCTTTAACGCCGTGATCTTGGGGCTTGAGACCTCGGACGAGGTGATGGCGCAGGCCGGGCCGCTGATCCTGCTGCTGGACCGTATTTGTCTCGCCATTTTCGTCATCGAAATTGCGATCAAGCTTTTCGGGCGCGGGCTTGATTTCTTCAAACGCGGGTGGAGCATCTTTGACTTTATCATCGTCGCCATCTCGCTGATCCCGGCGACACAGGGGCTCAGCGTTTTGCGCGCCCTGCGCATCCTGCGGCTCTTGCGCGTCGTCTCGGTCGCGCCCTCGCTGCGTCGCGTGGTCGAGGGGCTGGTCAACGCGCTGCCCGGCATGGGCTCGGTCTTTTTGCTGATGGGGGTGATCTTCTACATCGCCTCGGTCATGGCCACCAAACTCTTTGGCGCGGATTTCCCGCAGTGGTTCGGCACGCTGGGCCAGTCGGGCTATTCGCTGTTTCAGATCATGACGCTCGAGTCGTGGTCCATGGGCATCGTGCGCCCGGTGATGGAGGTCTATCCCTATGCTTGGATGTTCTTCGTGCCCTTTATCATGGTCACCACCTTCGCGGTGGTGAACCTGTTGGTCGGCCTGATCGTGAACTCGATGCAAGACGCGCATCATGAGGAAAGCAACGAGCAGACCAACACCTACCGCGATGAGGTCATGTCGCGGTTGACCGATCTGGAAAACCTGATCAAGGCGCAGAACACCCCGCCCAAACCCTAAGAGGCCGGGGCGGGGAGAGGGCGTTATTCCTCGCCGATCGCCTTAGCGGTGAGATTGTCTAGCGCCTTGGTCATCTTGGTGAGATATTCCGCCTCTTCGGGCAGGCCGTGGGCGGTGACCAGCGTTTCAGGCGCGGCATAGGTCACATGCACGGCCCCCTCGCCATCGGCGTAGACCAGCACCCGCATCGGCAGGTCCAGCCCGGCGGTCTGGGCATCCTGCATCGCGGGGGTGCCGAGCTTTGGGTTGCCAAAGATCAAAAGCTGCGTCGGGCGCAATTCCATCTCCGCCTTTTCGGCCCCGGCGGCGTGATCGACCCGGGCAAAGACCTCGGCCCCTGCCGCCTCAACCGCGCTTTCCAGCCGGTCCATCGTCGTGGGCACGTCATGGGGTGAGACTTTGGCCACCAAATCCTGCGCCAATGCGGGCATGGCCGCCATCACGACACCCGCCGCCAGTGCAATCGCTTTCATCATCGTCTCCTTTCGCTGCATTCTGCCCCTGACCTAGCGTGCCGCGCCCCCGGGCCAAGCCGTCGGCGAAAAGGCGCTGCGGTTCGCTGGGTCTTGGCTTGGCTGGCCACGCGCGGTAAGAGGGGCAAAATCAGGCCGGGGGCAGGGCGCGATGAGCGATACCGACAGTTTTATTGACGAAGTGAACGAAGAGGTCCGCCGCGACCGGCTGTACGGCTACCTGCGCCGCTATGGTTGGATCGCCGTGCTGGCCGTGGTGGCCATCGTCGGTGGCGCCGCGTGGAACGAATACAGCAAAGCACAGGAGCGGGCCGAGGCCGAAGCTTTGGGGGATGCGATGCTTGCCGCGCTCGAAGCGGATGCCAGCAATGCCCGCGCCGAAGCGCTCGCCCCGATTGAGGCCGATGGCCCCGGTGCCCGCGCTGTGCTGAACTTCATGCGCGCCGATGCGCTGGCCGAGGCGGGTGAAACCGATGCCGCCGTGGAACAGCTGGATGCTATCGCGCTCGACGGTGACCTCGCGCCGATCTACCGGGCCTTGGCGCAGTTCAAGATCGTGACCCTGCAGGGCCAATCGGTGCCCGTGGCTGAGCGGCGTCAGGCCCTCGAAGCGCTGGCCCAGCCCGGTGCCCCGCTGCGCCTGCTGGCCGAAGAGCAACTGGCCCTGATCGACATTCAAGAGGGGGAGACCGACAAGGCCGTGGCGCGCTATCAGTCCATTCTCTCCGACGCGGAAACCACCCCGGACTTGCAACAACGCGCCCTTCAGGTGATTGTGGCCTTGGGTGAAGAACCGGGTGACGAGAGCGCCGCCGCAGAGGCCGCGCTGGAGATCCCCGAAGCAACGGGTGACTGACACATATCCACCCGCCAAAAATGGCGGGGGCGTGAAGGTTGAGGAAAGACAGAAAGTGAGCAGGTCCATGACGAAGCATCGCGAAACCGAACCCGGCTATGCGGGTCTGCGGGGTCTGGGCGTGGCGGGGGCCATTGGTGCCGCGCTGTTGCTGACGGCCTGCGCGGACGAGCAGACTTATCTGCCGGGCAAACGCGAAGACGTGCGCGCGGTGTTGCAAAACCCCGGCGTGCAAGACCCTGCCTTTGACGGCGCCACCGGTCCCGTGCCAGAGAATACCAGCCGCGCCATCGCTCTGGGCGGCACGGTGAACAACGCCAATTGGACCCATAGCATCGGCACCGCAGCGACCCGCATTAGCCATCCCGCGCTGCGGACCGCCTTGCAGCCGGTCTGGAGCGCCGATATCGGCGCGGGCGACAGCCGCAAACAACGTATCACCGCCGATCCGGTGGTGGCGGGCGGGCGTGTCTTCACGCTCGACGCCGGGGCGCAGGTCACAGCGACCTCGACCTCGGGCCAAACGCTTTGGACCCGTGACCTCACTCCTGCATCCGACCGCGAAGGCCAAGCCACCGGTGGCGGCCTCGCCGTGGATGGGGAAACGCTCTATGTCTCCGTGGGCTTTGGCGTTCTGGCCGCGCTCGACGTGACGACGGGCGGCGTGCGCTGGACCCAAGACCTTGACGCCACCGGTTCGGGCACGCCGACCGTCTCGGGCGATCTGGTCTATCTCACGGCGCGCGACGATACCGGCTGGGCGCTGGACAAGGCGACTGGCCGCATTCAGTGGCAAACCGGTGCGGTCACCAGCCTTAGCAACGTTTTGGGCGCGCCTGCGCCTGCCGTCACCAGCGATCTGGCGATCTTTGCCTTCGGCTCGGGCGAGGTGCAGGGGCTGTTCCGCCAAGGCGGGCTTGAGCGGTGGTCGACCTCTGTTCTGGGCAAACGTCCGGGCCGCGCGCTGAGCTTTGTGGGCGATGTGACAAGCGCGCCTGTGGTCTCGAACGGGACTGTCTATGTGGGCAACCATTCGGGCCGTCTGGCCGCACTGGATGTCAACAGCGGCGACCGTAAGTGGGTCGCGCGCGACGGGGCGATCGGTCCGGTCTGGCCTGCGGGCGATTCTGTCTTTGCGGTGACGGACCTGAACGAATTGGTCCGGCTCGACGCCAGCACGGGCCGCCGCATCTGGGGCACGCCGCTGCCGAATTTCGTCAAGGACAAGCCCAAGAAACAATCCGAAGTGGTGGCCCATTACGGCCCGATCATCGCCGGGGGGCGCGTGATCGTGGCCTCCAACGACGGGGTGCTGCGCAGCTTTGACCCCGTAAGCGGCGGGCTGACCGGCACCACCCAAATCCCCGGCGGGGCAACCACCGCCCCCGTCGTGGCGGGCGGCACGCTATATGTCGTCTCCACCAAGGGGCAATTGCACGCTTTCCGTTAGGCCGCAAATAGGCTAAGGCGCGTGTCTGAACTGGCCCAACCGGGGCCCGGAGCCTGAATTATGTCCTTTACCCTTGCCATCGTGGGCCGTCCCAATGTCGGGAAATCCACGCTGTTCAACCGCCTTGTCGGCAAACGCCTTGCGCTGGTCGATGACCAGCCCGGCGTGACCCGCGACCTGCGCGAAGGCGCGGCCAAATTGGCCGACCTGCGCTTTACCGTGATCGACACCGCGGGACTGGAAGAGGTCACCGACGACAGCCTGCAAGGCCGGATGCGCCGCCTGACCGAACGTGCGGTGGACATGGCCGATGTCTGTCTCTTCATGATCGACGCCCGCGTGGGCGTGACCCCCTCTGACATGGTCTTTGCCGAAATCCTCCGCAAGAAATCCGCCCATGTGATTCTCGCGGGCAACAAGGGGGAGGGCAAGGCCGCCGACGCCGGCATGATCGAGGCCTATTCGTTGGGGCTGGGCGAGCCCATTCGCATGTCCGCCGAACATGGTGAGGGGCTGACCGATCTTTACACGGCCCTGATGCCGCTGGCGGATGAATATGCCGAACGTGCCACCCAAGACGCGCCCGAGACGGATGTGGACCTGCCTGAGGATGACGCCGATCTCGAAGCCGAATCCCTGCCGATGCCGACCCGCGCCAAGCCGCTGCAGGTCGCCGTGGTGGGCCGCCCCAATGCGGGCAAGTCGACGCTGATCAACCAGATTCTGGGTGAGGACCGTCTGCTGACCGGCCCAGAGGCTGGGATCACCCGCGATGCGATCTCGCTGACCACCGAATGGGCCGGGCCGGATGGTGAGCCAGTGCCGATGCGCATTTTCGACACCGCCGGGATGCGCAAAAAGGCCAAGGTTCAGGAGAAGCTGGAAAAGCTCAGCGTTAGCGACGGTCTGCGCGCGGTGAAATTCGCCGAGGTTGTGGTGCTTTTGCTCGACGCCGAAATCCCGTTCGAGCAGCAAGACCTGCGCATCGCCGATCTGGCCGAGCGTGAGGGCCGTGCCGTTGTCGTCGCCGTGAACAAATGGGACATCGAAGAGAACCGGCAGGAGAAACTGCGCGATCTCAAAGAGAGCTTCGAGCGGCTCTTGCCGCAGTTGCGCGGTGCGCCGCTGATCACCGTGTCGGCCAAGACGGGCAGGGGCCTCGACCGGCTTCAGGCCGCGATCATGCGCGCCTATGAGGTCTGGAACCGCCGGGTGACCACCGCGCAGCTCAACCGCTGGCTCTCGGGCATGATGGAGGCGCATCCGCCCCCCGCGCCGCAGGGCAAGCGCATCAAGCTGCGCTATATGACCCAAGCCAAGACCCGCCCGCCGGGCTTCGTGGTGATGTGCAGCCACCCTGACAAGGTGCCGGACAGCTACACGCGCTATCTGGTCAACGGGTTGCGGTTGGATTTCGACATGCCCGGCACGCCGATCCGTCTGTGGATGCGCGGCCAGTCCGACGCCAACCCCTATAAGAACCGCAAGAAAGCGGCGCCGTCGAAGCTGCGCAAGCACACCGACGGTCGCCGCAAGGACTAAGCGCGCTCAGCCGCGCCGAAACGCCCTGACGGTGGGCAGCGCCACGATGACGCTGCCCCCGAGCGCCAGATAGGCGACCAAGGGCGTCTCGCCCCAATTGGTCACGACCACGCCCACCAGCCCCCAGATCACCGCGATGCCATAGGTCGGTGTCCGCCCCAGAGCGGTCTGGACGATGGCGCCGATTGCAATCGCCAGCCCGACAAAGACCACCGCCGCCGTCTGCTCTTCCAAATAGCCGTATCCTGCGGCCAGAAGCGCCAGCGACACGCAGGAAGCGGCAGAGAGCCAGCCCGCGTAGAGCCCCATCGGGGCGGCGGCCCAGAGCGGGTCTTCGACCGGGGCGAGGAACAGGGCGATCAGCGCGGTGATCAGCATGATCCAGATCAGTATCGCGGCCCAGACCGGGCTCATGGTGGCCACGGCGAGCCATGTGGTCCCCACAGCGAGCGACAGGCAGAGCGGCACGCGCATGTCGTGCCACTGCCCATCCCGCGGCGCGCGGAGCAGACCATAGCCGAGACCCACGATCAGCCAGAGGTAAATCACCCCCCAGATGGAAAAGGCATAGCCCGCAGGCTGCGCGGGCGGGTTGTCTTGGGGAATGGGAAATTGGTTCGGATCAAAGCCCGAGAAGCTGGGCACGAAGAAGGGCGAGATCGCAAAGGCGATGCTGAGCAGCAGTGCGAGCGCTGCGATCAGGGTGCGGGAGGATTTGGGCAAGCGGGGCCTCGTGGGATTAGCTGTTGCGGTACATCTAATCCTAGAGCGCCTGCTCGCCACGGCAACCAAGGGCCAGCGCTGCCCGCGGGTGGGCGATGGAACGGCTGGACACTGCCACTTTATGGCTCAACCATAACGTGACTTCGCCAAGTCGCCCCAACCTCACTAAATCGCCTACCCGTCCGGGCGGGCAGGCGATGGCCCGGCGCCTGCGGCTTGATCCCGGGCCACGCGGCGGCCCACCCTTAGGCGAGCACACCTTCCGCAGTGAGGGTCGTCTTGCCCCCCAGATAGGGCGCAAGCGCCTCGGGCAGTTTCACCGAGCCATCCGCCTGCTGGCCATTTTCCAGCACCGCGATCAGGCAACGCCCAACCGCCAGCCCCGAGCCATTCAGCGTATGCACGAACTGCGGCTTGCCGCCGCCCTCGGGTTTGAACCGCGCGTTCATGCGCCGCGCCTGAAAATCGCCGGTGGTCGAGACCGAGGAGATCTCGCGGTAACAATCCTGCCCCGGCACCCACGCCTCGATGTCATAGGTGCGTCGTGCGCCAAAACCCATGTCGCCGGTGCAGAGGATCACGGTGCGGTAAGGCACGCCGAGCTTTTCAAGAATGCCTTCGGCGCAACCGACCATGCGCTGCTGTTCGGCGTCGCTCTCATCCGGGTGCGTAATTGAGACCATCTCGACCTTCTCGAACTGGTGCTGGCGCAGCATCCCGGCGGTATCGCGCCCGGCACTCCCGGCCTCGGAACGGAAGCAGAGCGTATGGGCAGTGAGACGGATCGGCAGAGCGCTTTGCTCCAGCGTGTCGCCGCCCACCGAATAGGTCAGCGGCACTTCGGAGGTCGGCACCAGCCACCAGCCATCCGTGGTCTGATAGCTGTCCTCGCCGAATTTCGGCAGTTTATCCGTGCCATACATCGCCTCGTCGCGCACCAGCACGGGGGAGTTCACCTCCGTCAGGCCGTTCTCGTCAACATGGGTGTCGATCATGAACTGCGCCAGCGCGCGGTGGATGCGCGCCACGGCGCCTTTCAGCATGACGAAACGCGCGCCCGAAGTCTTGGCCGCGGTCTCAAAATCCATGCCGGGTTTGACGCCTTTGATCTCGTAATGCTCGACCGGTTTGAAGTCGAAGGCGGGCTTCTCGCCCCAGCTTTTCACCTCGACATTGTCGTTCTCATCATCGCCTTGGGGCACGTCATCGGCGGGGTTGTTGGGAATGCGGGCGAGCATGTCGGTCAGCTTCGCGTCCAACTCCTGCGCCTCGGCGTTCATTGCGGCGACTTCGGCCTTCTTGTCGCTGACCAGCGCGCGCAAACGCTCGAACTCGGCCTCGTCGCCCCGACCCTTGGCGGCACCGACTTCCTTGCTGGCCTTGTTCTGTTCGGCCTTGGCAGTCTCGGCGGCGGCGATCTTGGCGCGGCGCGCGGCATCGAGGGACAGCACCGCGTGCGACATCGCAGCCTCGCCCCGGCGGGCGAGAGCGGCGTCAAAAGCCTCGGGATTGTCGCGGATGGCGCGGATGTCGTGCATGGGTTTGTCCTCAAGATCGGGTGAGTCGGTTTTGCTGCCTTATGCCTTAATGTGCGGTGCGGGGGTAGGGGCCGCAACCATGCGGCGATTGGCCCCGCGCGGGCGGGCAGGCGGCATCGGCTTTCCACCTTGCACCCCGCTGTCACCGCGCATAGGTTCTGGCCAAATTCTCAAGGCCCATTTTGTGGCCCAATACCCATCGAAAAGGACGACCCCCATGGAAGGCATCCAGCAATTCGTGCCGCTGATCCTGATCTTCGCGATCATGTATTTTCTGCTCATCCGCCCGCAGCAGAAGAAGGCGAAGGAACATCAGGCCATGGTGGCCGGTCTGCGCCGGGGCGATCAGGTCGTGACCCAAGGCGGCATCATCGGCAAGGTCTCCAAGGTCAAAGACGACGGTGAGCTTGAGGTGGAAATCGCCGAGGGCGTGAAAATTCGCGTGGTGCAGGCCACCATCGCCACCGTGGTCTCCAAGACCGAACCGGCGAAATAAACCCTACCCCGAGGCCGCAACCCAAAGGCGGAACTATGCTACAGATTGATCTGTGGAAGCGGATTGTCATTGTCCTGACCTGTTTGGCAGGGCTTTGGCTGGCGCTTCCCAATGCCTTTTACGCTCCTGTCGAAAAGCACAATGACGCCGTTGCGGCCATCGAGGTTCAGGGCAGCACGCCCGAACTGGAAGCGCAGCGCGCGCTTTGGCCCGAATGGATGCCCTCGGGGCTGGTGAACCTTGGCCTTGACCTGCGCGGCGGTGCGCATCTGCTGGCCGAAGTGCAACTGGCCGATGTCTATGCCTCGCGCATGGAAGCCCAATGGCCCGAGGTCCGCGACGCTCTGCGCAGTCTCACCCCGGTGCGCCGCCAAGAAGCGCCAGCGGGGGAGTTGCGGGTCCGTCTGAACGATCCGTCGAAAATGGCCGAGGCGCTGCAGATCACCCGTGATCTGGCCCGGCCCGTCACCACCGTGACCGGCGCAGGCGGCAGCGACATCGACGTGAGCGGGGCCGATGGCATCATCACCATCACCCTGTCGGATGCCGAAAAACAGGCGACCGACGAACGCACCATGCAGCAGAGCCTCGAAATCGTGCGCCGCCGCATTGACGAAGTTGGCACCCGTGAGCCGACGATCCAGCGTCAGGGGGCGGACCGTATCCTGATCCAAGTGCCCGGCATCGGTTCGGCGGCTGAGTTGAAAGCCATCATCGGCACCACGGCGCAGCTGACCTTCAATCCGGTGGTCAATCGTGGCTCGAACGAAAACGACAACCCCGGCATCGGCAACGCGATCCTGCCTGCCGCCGACGAAGAGGGCGTCTTCTACACGATTGAGACCGCCCCCGTCGTCACCGGCGAACAACTCGTCGACGCGCAGCCGAGCTTTGACCAGAACGGCGCGCCTGCCGTGTCTTTCCGCTTTGACACCTCCGGCGCACGGAAGTTCGGCGATTACACGGCTGAGAACATCGGCTCTCCCTTCGCCATCGTGCTCGACGATGAAGTCATCAGCGCGCCGACGATCCAGAGCCATATTCCCGGCGGGTCGGGCATCATCACCGGGCGCTTCTCGGTCGAGGAAAGCACCAACCTTGCTGTGCTGCTGCGCGCCGGGGCCCTGCCTGCGGGGCTGAGCTTTGTCGAAGAGCGCACCATCGGCCCGGAACTGGGCCAAGACAGCATCGACGCGGGCAAGATCGCGACCATGGTCGCCTTCGTCGCCGTGCTGTTCTTCATGTGGGCGTCCTACGGGCTGTTCGGCTTTTTTGCCAATATCGCGCTGATCATCAACGTCGGGCTGATCTTTGGCCTGTTGAGCCTGATCGGGGCCACGTTGACGCTGCCGGGCATCGCCGGGATCGTGCTGACCGTCGGCATGGCGGTCGACGCCAACGTGCTGATTTTCGAGCGTATCCGCGAGGAACAACGCAATGCCAAAGGCGCTGCGCGGGCAATCTCGCTGGGGTATGAACGTGCGCTCAGCGCCATTTTGGATGCAAATATCACCACATTCATCGTGGCGGTCATCCTCTTCGCTCTCGGCTCCGGTCCGGTGCGCGGCTTTGCCGTCACGCTGGGGCTGGGCATCGTCACATCGGTCTTCACCGCCTTCTTCGTCACCCGTTTGCTGGTGGTGATCTGGTTTGAACGCCGCCGTCCCAAGACAATCGAGGTTTGACATGCGACTGAAGCTGGTACCCGACAATACGAACTTCGATTTCTTCGGCTATGCCAAGATCACCTTTGGCGCTTCGGTGGTGTTGATGGTCCTGTCCCTGATCGCTTGGAGCGTGATGGGGCTGAACTTCGGCATCGACTTCCGGGGCGGCACCACCCTGCGGACCGAAAGCTCCCAAGCCGTCGACGTGGGCGCTTACCGCGATGCGCTCGCGCCGCTTGAATTGGGCGACGTCACGATTTCCGAGGTCTTCGATCCCGGTTTCGGTGCCGACCGCCATGTGGCGATGATCCGCGTGCAGGCCCAAGAAGGGCAGCAGGCGGCGACGACCGACACGATCGAAACCATCGAAGCGGCACTGCAAGGCGTGGCCCCCGATATCAAGTTCACCTCTGTCGAATCCGTGGGCCCCAAAGTCTCGGGCGAGCTGATCCAGACCGCCTTCCTTGCCGTGGGCGGGGCGCTGGCGGCGATCCTGATCTACATCTGGTTGCGGTTCGAATGGCAGTTCTCGGTCGGCGCGGTGGTGGCCCTGTTCCATGACGTGGTGCTGACCATCGGGCTTTTCTCGCTCCTTCAGATCCGTTTCGATCTGCCGGTCGTGGCGGCGATCCTGACGATCATCGGCTATTCGATCAACGACACCGTGGTGATCTTTGACCGCCTGCGGGAGAATCTGCGGAAATACAAAAAGCGCCCCCTGCGCGATGTGATGAACCTCAGCGTGAACGAGACGCTGAGCCGTACGCTGATGACCTCGGGCACCACCTTGCTGGCGCTGATCGCCCTGCTGATCTTGGGCGGCGATGTGATCCGGGCCTTCGTCTTTGCCATCACTTGGGGCGTGATCGTGGGCACCTATTCTTCGGTCTATGTGGCCAAGAACGTGGTGCTTTACCTTGGCGTGAAGCGCGACTGGTCCAAGCCCGACGCGGGCGCGGGCACGCAATTCGCCAATATTGATGCCTGACCTGCTGCCGCAGGCCATCGCCACCCCCGGGGTGGCATGGCTTGCGCTGGCCGTGATCGTGGCGGGGCTGGTGCGCGGCTTCGCCGGTTTCGGCTCTGCCATGATCATCATGCCCGTCGCGGCCTCTGTCCTGCCTCCGGTCGAAGCGATTCTTTTCCTAACCGCTGCCGAGGTGATCGGCCCCCTGCCAAACCTCCCCGATGCCCTGCGCGAAGGCGCGCCGCGTGAAGTGGGGCGGCTGCTGCTCGGCGTGCTGATCGGCATGCCGCTGGGCCTATGGGGGCTGTCGCTGATCTCGCCCGAGGGGTTCGGCTGGATCGTCTCGGGCGTGGTGCTGGGGCTTCTGGCGCTGCTGCTCGCGGGCTGGCGCTATCACGGGCCGCTTGATGCGAAGCTGGTGACGGCCACCGGCGCTCTGGGTGGCTTTATGACCGGTTTTGCGGGCATCGCCGGGCCGCCGGTGATCCTGCTCTATATGGCAAGCCGCAGGCCCGCTGCGGTGATCCGGGCGAATTTCTTGCTCTATCTACTGGGGCTCGACCTGATGCTTTTTGCCATGCTCGGGGCGACGGGGCAGGTGGTCTGGCCGGTGCTGTGGCTGGGCCTCTTGGCCGGGGTGCCCAATGTCATCGCCAATATCATCGGGGCGCGGCTATTTGACCCAAAGCGAGAGCGGCTTTTTCGCACGGTGGCCTATATCGTCATCGCCGCATCGGCTATCCTCGGCCTGCCGCTGTGGAATATCTGAGCCTGTGAGGGACGCGACATGCGATTGAATGAGATCACCTATACCGACGCCAAACCGATCGACGGCTACGGCCCCGGCTTCTTCCGCATCGACGGAGAGGTCGTTGAGGGCGCGCAGGTGATCGGCCCGGAGGGCATCACCGGCTGGGGCGGTCTGGCCGATCCCGCGCCGGTGTTGGCGCTGGCGGGCAAGGTGGATGTCGTCTTTCTCGGCACCGGGTCGGAGGTGGCGCATATCCCCGATGACCTGCGTGAGACCTTGGAAGAGGCCGGGCTGGGGGTCGAGGTTATGTCGTCTCCCGCCGCCTGCCGCACCTACAACATTCTGCTGAGCGAGGGGCGGCGCATCGCGCTGGCCCTCTTGCCGGTCTAAGGGCGGAGCGGCGCGGCCAGTGCAAGTCAGCAACCTCAGCGTCGCACGCGGCGGGGTGCCCGTGCTCTCGGGCCTGTCCTTCGCGCTGGCGGCGGGGGAGGCCTTGGTGCTGCGCGGCCCGAACGGTGCCGGAAAGACGACGCTGCTGCGCTGTATCGCGGGGCTGCAAGCGCCGCTCACGGGGCAGATCGAGGGGGCGGAGGACCGTGTCGCCTATGCCGCCCATGCGGATGGGCTGAAATCCATGCTGACCGTACGCGAGAATCTGAGCTTTTGGGCGCAGGTCTTTGGCAACACTGACATTTCCGCCGCACTCGATGGCTATCAGCTGCGCCCTTTGGCGGACCGTTTGGCCGCGACCCTCTCCGCCGGGCAAAAGCGCCGTTTGGGCTTGGCGCGGCTCTTGGTGACGGGGCGGCCGATTTGGGTGTTGGATGAGCCGACGGTCTCGCTCGACGCGGATGCGGTGGCGCTGTTCGGTTCTGTCCTGCGCGGGCATTTGGCGTCGGGCGGATCGGCCCTCATGGCCACGCATATCGATCTGGGGGTGGAGGCGCGGATGCTCGACATCAGCGCCTACCGTGCGGCCCCCGATGCCGATCTCGGCGCCAGCGATGCGGCCTTTCTATGAAGGCGTTGCTGCTACGAGACCTGCGCTTGGCGCTGCGGGCAGGCGGGGGCTTTGGCCTTGGCTTGGCGTTCTTCCTGATCGTGACGATGCTGGTGCCCTTCAGCGTCGGGCCAGAGGCCACGCTGCTGCGCGCGATTGCGCCCGGTGTGCTTTGGCTCGGGGCGCTTTTGGCCTGTCTTCTGTCGCTCGACCGTCTGCTGGCGCTCGATCTCGAAGACGGCTCGTTGGAGCTGCTGTTGACGGCACCGCTGCCGCTGGAAGGGGCGCTGGCGGTCAAGGCTTTGGCGCATTGGCTGACCACCGGGCTGCCGCTGGTTCTGGCGGCGCCCTTTTTGGGCGTGATGCTGCAACTCGCGGCCCCGGGGCATCTGTGGCTGCTGGCCTCGTTGGCGCTTGGCACGCCGGCGCTGTCGGTGATCGGCATGTTCGGCGCGGCGCTGACGGTGGGGATCAAACGCGGCGGGTTGCTGCTGTCGCTACTCGTGCTGCCGCTCTATATCCCGACGCTGATTTTCGGGGCCGAGGTCGCGCGGCGCGGGACGGCGGGGCTGGACACCGCCACGCCGCTGTTGATGCTGGCGGGGCTGACGCTGGCCGTGGTGGCCTTGATGCCATTTGCCGCAGCGGCTGTCTTACGGATGGGGTTGCGATGACCCCAACAAATCGTGCATTGAGCACCACCCAACCGCGCGATAGGTAGTCTGCATGTCCCTTTGGCAATACGCAAATCCGGTCAAATTCCTTGCGCTTTCGCAGCGCGTGCAACCTGCGCTTTGGGTGCTGGCGGCGGCCTTCGTGAGCGTGGGCTTGCTTTGGGGTTTTTTCGGCACGCCTGATGACGCGCGGCAAGGCAGCACGGTCAAGATCATCTATCTGCATGTGCCCGCCGCTCTGATGGCGATCAATGCGTGGTTCATGATGCTCGTGGCCTCGCTCATCTGGCTGATCCGCCGTCACCACGTCAGCGCATTGGCGGCCAAGGCCGCGGCCCCCGTGGGGCTGGTGATGACGCTGATCGCGCTGGTCACGGGGGCGATCTGGGGCCAGCCGATGTGGGGCACATGGTGGGCGTGGGATCCGCGGCTTACGTCCTTCCTGATCCTGTTTCTCTTCTATCTGGGTTATATCGCGCTGTGGCAGGCGGTCGAAGACCCGGACACCGCCGCCGATCTGACCTCGGTTCTCTGCCTTGTTGGCTCCGTCTTTGCGGTGCTGTCGCGCTATGCGGTGCAATTCTGGAACCAAGGGTTGCACCAAGGGACCTCGATCCCCGTGGCCACGGGCAACCGCAGCGTGGCGGATGTTTTCTTTTACCCGCTTGTGCTAGCGATGCTGGGCTTTGGCCTGCTGTTTCTGGCGCTGGTGGTCTACCGCACGGGCACCGAAATTCGCCTGCGCCGTACGGCGGCGCTTAGGGCGCGGATGAACAGGGGGGCGTGATGCCGGATCTTGGAAAATACGCGGCCGAGGTGCTCTCGGCCTATGCCCTATCTCTGCTGCTTCTGGCGGCGCTGATCGGCTTGACCCTCTGGCGCGGTCGCGCGGCGCGCCGGGCTTTGGAAGAAACTGAGCAGGAGGCCGGAAGCCGTGGCTAAACTCTCGCCCATGATGATCGCGCCGCCGGTGATCTTTGCCGCCTTCGTCGCACTGGCCGCCGTGGGCATGTACCGCGACGATCCCGAGGGGCTGCCCTCGACGCTGGTGGGGCAACAGGCGCCTGCCATGCCCGCAGACACGCTGCCCGGCTATCCGCAGGCCACGGATGACATGCTGCGCGCAGGGCAAGTGAGCTTGGTGAACTTCTGGGCCAGCTGGTGCCCGCCGTGCCGCGCCGAACATCCCAAGCTCTTGGAGATGCAGGCCGAGGGGATGAACATCATCGGCGTCAATTTCAAGGATACCGAGAAGAACGCGACCGCCTATCTCGAAGACGAAGAAAGCCCCTTTGCCGGGGTCGGTTTCGACCCGCAGGGGCGTGTGGCGATTGATTGGGGCGTGACCGCCCCGCCGGAAACCTTCATCGTCGACGGGGACGGCACGGTGTTGTTCCGCTTTGCCGGGCCGCTGGTTGGCAGCGATTACGAACAGCGGTTCCTCCCGGCGCTGCGGGATGCGATCACCCGCTGATCTTTTCGGCGTATTCAACCAAACGTTTTGCCTGATAGGCGACGGAATTCTTGCCGGTGTCGCTCAGCGGGCCGGGTTCGCAGGAGTATCCGTAGGGGTTGCCGCCATCTTCGAATTTGACGCCATCGGCATAGCCCGGCGGCACGATGATCGCACCCCAGTGCATCGCGGTGACATAGATCGACTGAAGCGTCGTCTCCTGCCCGCCGTGCGGGTTCTGCGCCGAAGTGGTCGCCGTGATCGCCTTATTGGCCAGCGCCCCTGACTGCCAGAGCGGCCCCAGCGTGTCGATGAAGGTGCGGAACTGGCTGGCGGCGACGCCAAAGCGGGTGGGGGCCGAGATGAAATAGCCATCGGCCCATTCCATGTCCTCGGGTTTGGCCTCGGGGATGTCTTGCATCTTGTCCAACTGGGCGCGCCACGCGTCTTGGCCATCGACAACGGCCTGCGGGGCGGTCTCGGCGCAGCGGCGCAGGCGGACCTCGGCGCCTGCCTCTTCGGCGGCGCGCGCGGCTTGCTCTGCGATGGCGTGGTTGGTCCCATAGGTGGAGTAGAACAGAACGGTGATTTTCGGGCTCATGGTTTCTCCTTTCACGAGGTGCTTCGGGATCAACGGGAATTCCCGGTCTTCTGTTCCTTGGGGTCAGAGCGAATAGGGCCGCGCCCATTCGCGCAGGCGGTCGATAAACTGGGCGTTGGTCAGTTGGTCCAAGCGGCCCTCGGGCGCGGTGAAACCGGGCAGCGGCTCAAGCGCGATGCGCAGGCGGCGCATCTGTTCTGGATAGGGGGCGACCCGCTCGGCCAGTTCCACCATTCCTGCGGGCACCCGGCGGGCGGGGTGTTCGGCGCTGTAGTAAAGCGCGAATTGCATCGCATTGAGGTTCGACACAAGATCGGCAAGGGCGGGCAAAATGATCGTGTTCATCTCATCGCTGTCCGCCGCGAACATCGACGCCTTGCTCAAAAGCCCCCGCGCTTGCGCGACCGTGGTGGTGGTCGACAGCACGAAGCTGACCGAGAGGGTGAGGATCACCATCCCATTGACCCCGACAAGCACCGACATCGCCAGCCAGAAGGGGCTTTGCGTTTGCAGCGGCCCGCCGCCGAGGGTCGAAAGCAGATGACCCACAAAGGCGGAGTCGCGGACAAAACCCGCAGGCTCTGTGCTGTCCGACATGACCACGGCATCGCGGCTCAGCTGAAACACCAAAGTCCAGCCGAGGGAGACGAGCACGATCCAAGTCACCGCGATGGCCGTCATCACCACCGGGCCGGAAAGGCGGTGACGGGCGTTTCCCTTGGGCATGACTTTGGTGAAGAGAAAGAACGCCGCCCGCGCCACCCGTTCCGACAGGGGCGCCACAGGGGCCGCGCCGATGGCGGTATAGAGAAAATCCAGCAGGACGATAACAAGGATCACCGCGCCCAAAGCGCCTAGCGCATAACCTGCTATCATTGCTGTGCCTTCCTCGAACGCGATCGTCTTAGAAAGGCAACCCGTGATGCGCGGGCAGGTTCCCGCTCAAGGCCGTGAGGCAAAGAAAAAGGAGCGGCCCGCAGGGGCCGCTCCTTGAATTGTTTCGCAGTGGCGATGGGCGCTTAGGCCGATTTCGCCAGATTGCGCAGCACATAGTGCAGCACGCCACCGTGCTCAATGTATTCGATCTCAATCGCGGTATCGATGCGGCACTTCAGGGTGATATCCTTGGTGCTGCCATCCGCCATGGTGATCTTGCAGGGCACTTCCTGCAGCGGCTTGATCGTGTCCAGCCCTTCGATGGAGACGGTCTCATCCCCGGTCAGGCCCAGCGATTTGCGGGTGTCGCCGCCGGTGAACTCGAAGGGGATGACGCCCATGCCAACGAGGTTGGAGCGGTGGATACGCTCAAAGCTCTCGGCGATCACGGCCTTCACACCCAAAAGGGCGGTGCCCTTCGCAGCCCAGTCGCGCGAGGAGCCCGCGCCATACTGTTCACCACCGAAGATCACCAGCGGAGTGCCGTTCTCCTGATGCGCCATGGCGGCATCGAAGATCGAGGTCTGCTCGCCATCGGGTCCCTTGGTGTAGCCGCCTTCGACGCCGTCCAGCATCTCGTTCTTGATGCGGATGTTGGCGAAGGTGCCGCGCATCATGACTTCGTGGTTGCCGCGACGCGAACCGTAGGAGTTGAACTCCCGCACCGGCACCTGACGCTCGGTCAGGTACTGACCCGCAGGCGTGGTTTCCTTAAAGGAACCGGCAGGCGAGATGTGGTCGGTGGTGATCATGTCCCCCAGCACCGCCAGCACTTTCGCGCCTTCGATGTTGGAGATCGTGCCCGGCTCGGGCGACATGCCTTGGAAGTAAGGCGGGTTCTGAACATAGGTCGACTGCGGCGGCCAATCGTAGGTCTTGCTGTCGGTGGTCTCGACCGCCTGCCACTTTTCGTCGCCCTTGAAGACATCGGCGTATTTCTCTTGGAAGGCTTCGCGCGTCACGGTCTGTTCGACCAGTTCGGCGACTTCCTGTGTCGAGGGCCAGATGTCTTTCAGGTAGACGTCATTGCCGTTCTTGTCCTGACCCAGCGGGCTGTTGGTCAGGTCGTGGTTCATGTCACCCACCAGCGCATAGGCCACCACGAGGGGCGGGGAGGCGAGGTAGTTGGCGCGCACGTCGGGGCTGATACGGCCCTCGAAGTTGCGGTTGCCCGAAAGCACCGAGGTGCCGATCAGGTCATAGTCGTTGATCGCCTTGCTGATCGGCGCTTCCAGCGGGCCGGAGTTGCCGATGCAGGTGGTGCAGCCGTAGCCCACGAGGTTGAAGCCGATGGCGTCCAGATCGTCTTGCAGGCCCGCGGCCTCAAGGTAATGCGATACGACCTGCGAGCCCGGTGCCAGCGATGTCTTGACCCAAGGTTTGCGGGTCAGGCCCAGCTCACGCGCCTTGCGCGCCACGAGGCCCGCGCCGATCATGACATAGGGGTTCGAGGTGTTGGTGCAGGAGGTGATCGAGGCGATCACGATGGAGCCGTCATGCAGCTGGTAATGGCCGTCGTCGGTCATCACATAGCCGCGGTTGTGGTGGCCCTCGTCGCCGGGGATTTCCTGCGGCTCGGGCTGGCCGCCTTCGCCTTCCCAACGGATTTCGGAGTTCGCGGAGGTGTCTTTGCCTTCGCGGATGCCTTTGACGTATTCGGCGAAAGCGGTGTGCGCCTTGTCGAGTGCGATGTAGTCCTGCGGACGCTTGGGGCCCGAGATCGCAGGCACGATGGTGCCCATGTCGAGGCTCAGCGTGTCGGTGTAGACCGGCGCGTAATCCGCATCGCGCCACATGCCGTTTTCCTGCGCATAGGCTTTGACCAGCGCCACGCGATCCTTGTCGCGGCCGGTGTTGGTCAAGTAGCGCAGCGTTTCATCGTCGATCGGGAAGAAGCCACAGGTCGCGCCGTACTCAGGCGCCATGTTGGCGATGGTCGCACGGTCCGCCAGCGGCAGGTGGTCAAGGCCGTCACCGTAGAATTCCACGAACTTGCCGACCACGCCTTTTTCGCGCAGCATCTCAACCACTTTCAGCACGAGGTCGGTGCCGGTGGTGCCTTCCATCATGCGGCCAGTCAGCTCAAAGCCCACGACCTCGGGGATCAGCATGGAGATCGGCTGGCCCAGCATCGCGGCCTCGGCCTCGATCCCGCCAACACCCCAGCCCAGAACGGCAGCGCCGTTGACCATGGTGGTGTGGCTGTCGGTGCCGACCAGCGTGTCGGGATAGGCGACTTCTTCGCCATTCTGGTCCTTGTCGGTCCAGACGGTCTGGCTGAGGTACTCGAGGTTCACCTGGTGGCAGATGCCGGTGCCGGGGGGCACAACGCGGAAGTTGTTGAACGCCTTCTGACCCCACTTGAGGAAGGTATAGCGCTCGATGTTGCGCTCATATTCGCGGTCCACGTTCATCTGGAAGGCGCGCGGGTTGCCGAACTCGTCGATCATCACCGAGTGGTCGATGACGAGGTCGACGGGGTTGAGCGGGTTGATCTTGTCGGCGTCGCCACCAAGCGCCACCAGACCATCGCGCATCGCGGCAAGGTCAACAACAGCCGGCACACCGGTGAAGTCCTGCATCAGCACGCGGGCCGGACGGTAGGCGATCTCACGCGGGTTCTTGCCGCCCTTGGTCGCCCATTCGGCAAAAGCCTTGATGTCGTCTTGGGTGACGGTCTTGCCGTCTTCAAAACGCAGCATGTTTTCCAGAACGACTTTCAACGCCGCTGGCAGTTTGGAGAAGTCGCCCAGACCAGCCGCTTCGGCGGCGGGGATGGAGTAATAGGCGACGTTCTGGCTGCCAACGGTGAGGGTTTTCCGTGTCTTGGCACTGTCGTGACCGACTTGAATTGTCATGGCGGGCTCCCTTCGGGGTCTGATGGGTGGCTAGATTGCCGTCTCAATGCCACTACGGGCGCGGCGGTTCAACTGTTATCGGGCGGTTTCGCGCGATTTTGTATACCATTGTGTACCGACTTTAAAGGGGGCATCATGCGCGGCATGCGGCTGTGGGCGCTAACGGCCGTTTCAACAAAGGTTGATTGGTATTTTACCCTCCCGGCCGTTAGACCAAACCCATCACCGAGATATTGATCCGTCTGGAATTTTATGAAGCCCCTGATTTTTCCCGTCCTTGCCGCATTTTCGCTGCTGGCCGAGCCCTTGCAGGCTCAGCAGGAGCAGCCTGTGGTGGTCGAACTCTTTACCTCTCAGGGCTGTTCCTCTTGCCCCGATGCCGATGCGATGCTCGCCGAATTGGCCGAGCGGGAGGATATCATCGCGCTCGCGCTGCATGTGGATTACTGGGATTACATCGGCTGGGAGGATCCCTTTGGCGATCCGGCCCATGCCGAGCGTCAGCGCGGCTATGCCGCTGTCGGCGGGCGGCGCAGCGTTTATACGCCTGAGCTGATCGTGCAGGGGCAGACCGATATCGTCGGCGCGAAACCGATGAAACTGATGGACGCGGTCGAACGTCACGCAGAGGCCGCGCCGCAAGTGGCGCTGACGGTCGCGCGGTCAGGTGCAGCGGTTGAGATCACGGCAGATCCTTTGGCCAAAGGCGTGGGGCCGATGCAGGTCCACATGCTGCGCTATTCCCCGATGGAGCGGACCAAGGTCACCCGGGGTGAGAACGCGGGCCATGTTATGGAGCACAGCAACGTGGTGCAGGGCTGGCAGGTCTTGGCGGACTGGGACGGGGCGGCGCCCCTGTCACTGCGTGCCGAGGCCGAGGGCGATCTGCCCGTCGTGGTCATCGTTCAGCGCAAAGAGCAGGGCGGGCCGGGGGCGATCCTCGCCGCCGCGCGAGCCAAGTAAGGCGCGCCGTTAGGTTTCGTGAGGCCGCCAGCGGCGGTGCACCCAGAACCACTGTTCCGGCGTTTTGGTGACCTGCGCGGTCAGACTGTCGTTTAGCGCCTGCGTCATGGTCATCGGATCGCTATGCGGCACCGGCGCTTCGAGCACCACGTCAAAGCTGACGCCATCGTCCTGACGAATGCCGTAAAAGGGGATCAGCAGCGCATTATAGCGCAGCGCCAGTTCCGCCGCCGAGATAGCGGTGCGGGCAGGCTTGCCGATGAAATCGAGGATCGGCGCGCGGATGACATGTTGGTCGAACAGCAGCACCAGCCGACCGCCCTGTTTCAGATGCCGCACGAAGCCCGCCGTGCCGCGCCGCCCTTGGGGAAACACTGGCCCGCCGAAAGCTTCGAGCGTTTTGACGTAATGCGCGTTGAAATAGAGGTTTTTCATCTCGCGGTAGAGCCCGCCGATGTCATAGCCCCGCGCCACGAGGGAGGCCCGCGCCGCTTCGTAATTGCCGTAATGCCCGGTCACGAGGATCACCGGCTGGCCCGTGCGGTTGGCCTCTTCCAGCGCCGCCATGCCCGGCCCTTGCGGTGCGATCTCGGCCATGCGTTTGGGAAAGTCCTCGGCGGAGTAATTCTCGATAAAAGACCGCCCGAGATTGTTGAGGCAGCGGGTCGCGATTTCCTCACGCCGGGCAAGCGGCATCTCGGGCCAGACATGCTCAAGATTGTCCAGCGCACGGCGGCGGTAGCCCGCGAGCGGGGCCAGAATATGCTGCACCAATCCGCCGACAAAGCCGACCCGCGTCTTATATGGCAGGGCCAAAGCTGTGCGGATGATGCCGACGATCAGCAGGTTGCTAAGGTAATGCCGGGCCCGGCGACCGAAGGGATAGGGCTTTTTGGCTTTGGTGGCTGGGTCCGACATGGGCTCTGACAGGCTGTTAAACTTTTCCTGACATAGCCTGCGCCGACGCGCGCAACAAGCCATGCCGGGCGGCATAGGCCGGGGTCAGCCGTCAGAGGCCCGGGCAGGGGGCATTGTACTTTGCCGCCGGTGGAAAGCTTAGGCGGTGGCGTCCGGCACGCAGGTGCCGCTGCTGATGTCGAGTTTCATACCCTCCGCACAGGTCATGACCTGTTTGTCATGGACGCAGCCCGAGGCGAGGGCGAGGGAGGGGGCCGTGAGCGCCATGAGGGCGCCGAGTGTCAGTGCGAGTTTCATGTCGTTTGCTCCTTTGACAGGCGCGGATAGGGTACACCCACCCGCGCCAATCTCAAAGCGTTACGATCCGCGTGTTACGCGCCGAAGACGCGCTTGAAGATCGTGTCGACATGTTTGGTGTGGTAGCCCATGTCGAATTTCTCATTGATGCCGTCTTCGCCCAAGGCGGCGACGACCTCTTCATCGGCCAGCAGCAGATCGCGGAAATCGAGCCGTTCTTCCCAGACCTTCAGTGCGTTGCGTTGCACCATGGAATAGGCATCCTCACGGCTCACCCCCGCTTGGGTCAGGGCCAGAAGCACCCGCTGACTCATCACAAGGCCGGGGAACTTGTTCATGTTTTCCAGCATGTTGTCGGGGAAGATCAGCATCTTGTCGACGACGCCCGCCAGACGGTGCAGGGCGAAGTCCAGCGTCACGGTGGCATCGGGGCCGATGCCGCGCTCGACGGAGGAATGCGAGATGTCGCGCTCGTGCCAAAGCGCCACGTTCTCCATCGCCGGGATCACCGACATGCGCACGAGGCGGGCAAGCCCAGTCAGGTTCTCGGTCAACACCGGGTTCTTCTTATGCGGCATGGCCGAGGAGCCTTTTTGCCCCATGGAGAAGAATTCCGCCCCCTCCAGCACCTCGGTACGCTGCATGTGGCGAATCTCGATCGCGACGTTTTCAATGCTGCTGGCGATGACGCCGAGCGTGGCAAAGAACATCGCATGACGGTCGCGCGGGATGACTTGGGTCGAGATCGGCTCGGGGTTGAGGCCCAATTTCTCACAGACATGCTCTTCGACGCGCGGGTCGATATTGGCGAAAGTGCCGACAGCGCCCGAGATTGCACCGGTGGCAATCTCCTCACGCGCGGCGACGAGGCGGGCGCGGTTGCGGTCCATCTCGGCATAGAAACGGGCAAAGGTGAGGCCCATGGTGGTGGGTTCTGCGTGGATGCCGTGGCTGCGGCCCACGCGCACGGTGTCTTTATGCTCAAGCGCGCGTTTCTTCAGCGCGGCGAGCAGCTTGTCCATACCGTCGAGCAGCAGGTCGGCGGCACGGGTCAGTTGCACGTTGAAACAAGTGTCGAGCACGTCGGAGGAGGTCATCCCCTGATGCACGAAACGCGCCTCGTCGCTGCCGACATGTTCGGCCAGATGCGTAAGGAAGGCGATGACGTCATGTTTGGTCACGGCTTCGATCTCGTCGATGCGGGCCACGTCGAATTCGACGTCCTTGGCTTTCCACACGGCGTCGGCGTTTTCGCGCGGGATGGTGCCCAGATCGGCCATGGCGTCGCAGGCATGGGCCTCGATCTCGAACCAGATGCGGAATTTCGTTTCCGGCGACCAGACGGCAACCATATCGGGACGGGAGTAGCGGGGGATCATGCGCGCACCTTTTTAGGACAGGGGATGGGTCAAGGGCGGCATAGACTGACTTGGGGTTAAGGACAAGTCTGAGGGGGGAGGATGACGAGGGCCATCGCCTGCCCGCGGGTCGGCGATCATACGTAAGTCGGTGCCACTTTATGGCTCAACCATGATGTGCGCTCGCGAGGTTACGCCCGGCCTCACCAAATCGCCTACCCGGTCGCACCAAAGGTGCGCCAGTGTATATCGGCACGCCTTTGGCGTGACGGGCGGGCAGACGATGGCCCGGCGCCTGCGGCTTGATTCCGGGCCGGGATGGTAAACCTGTTGTAGCTAAAGCAGTTCGGTCACCACCGTCGAACTCCGCTCCAACGTCCGATGCACCGGACACTTGTCCGCGATCTCCAACAACCGCTGGCGCTGCTCCTCGGTCAAATCCCCCTCCAGCCGGATACGCCGCCGCCAAGTGTCGATCTTCTCTACTGCGCCGGTGCATGCGTCCTGCGCGTGCACCTTGTCGTGGCAGACATCCACGCTCACGCCGTCGAGCGGCCAGCCCTTGCGCCGGGCATACATGCGAATGGTCATCGAGGTGCAAGCGCCCAAGCCCGCAGACAGAAACCCATAGGGAGACATGCCGCGGTTGGTGCCGCCATAGGCCCGCGGCTCATCCGCCAGAGCGTGATGATGCGGGCCTGCGTTCACATCTTGCAAGAACCCATCGGCATCCGCTTCGGTCACGCGCACGATCCCTTCCGGCGCGCCGGGGGGCGGGGCGGGGGATTTCAGCGCCATGTAGCGATCCGCCCATGTGGCGATGATCTCTGCCGCATATTCGGCATCGCGTGGGCGGGTGATCAGGTGGTCGGCGTCGTCGAGGGTCACGAAACTTTTGGGGTGTTTCGCGGCCATGAAAATCTGTCCGGCGTTGTCGATGCTGACGATCTCGTCGCGCGGCGCATGCATCACCAGCAGGGCGGCTTTCAGCCCCGCGATATCGGGGGCAAGCGTGGCCCCCTGCAGATCGTCGATGAACCCCTGACTGATGGTGAAGGGCCGCCCGCCGAGATTGACCTCGGCACTGCCATTTTCAGAAATCTCGGGCAGACTCTCGGCGAAGTTATGGGTCACATGGGCCGGATCGAAAGGCGCGCCAAGCGTGGCGACGGCGCTGACATGGGGCAGTTGGGCTGCGGCTTTAAGCACTGCCGCCCCGCCAAGTGAATGGCCGATCAAAAGGGCGGGGGCCATGTCACGGCCCGACAGATAGCGGCAAGCGGCGAGCAGATCATCGACGTTGGACGAGAACGACGTCTCCTCGAAATCGCCCTCGGAATGCCCCAGCCCGGTGAAGTCAAAGCGCAGCACCGCAATCCCCATCGCCGCCAAACGGCCCGCGATGCGCCGCGCGGCGGGGATGTCTTTGCCGCAGGTGAAACAATGCGCGAAAAGCGCGGTCGCCAGATGCGGCCCCTCCGGCATGTCCAGCCGTGCGGAGAGTTCCGTGCCGCCCGGGCCGGGAAAGGTGATGCGTTCGATGGCCATGAGGCTCTCCAATTTGCTTGGCCTAAAGGTGACATCTCTAGCGGGCGGATCAAGGGCCGGGGCCGCGCGCTCACCCAAGCGTGACGCGAAAGCACTGCGCGTGATCGCATTTGCCCCCGGTTGTTGCTTTGTATACGACTTGTGCAAAACCCCTGTCGGAGACATATCTTGGCCCAGCCCCCCAAACCGAACCTGCACCCTGCCACCATCGCGGCCCAAGCCGCGGGCACCGTCGACCCTGCCTCGGGCGGGGTGGTGCCGCCGGTGCAATTCGCCACCACCTATCTGCGGGATGAGAATTACGATCTGGTCAATCCCGACAACGTCTATTTGCGCTCGCATAACGAAAATACCCGTGTGGCAGAGCGTCTGCTGAACGCGCTCGAAGGGGCCGACGAGACGCTGATCTTCCCCTCGGGCATGGCGGCCATCGCGGCGGTCTTTCGCACCGTGCCCAATGGGGCGAGCGTGGTGGTGCAGAGCCAGATTTACTGGGGCACGACGAAATGGATCCGCGATTTCTGCGCCCGGCGCCAGATCGCGCTGCATGAGGTGGACGCGAGCGACCTTGATGCCTTTGCCGCCCTGTGCCGCGCCGAAAAGCCTGACCTCTGCCTGATCGAGACGCCGTCGAACCCGTGGCTGCGGATCACCGATATCGCCGGGGCCGCTGCCGCCGCGCATGAGGTGGGCGCGACGCTGGTGGTCGACAGCACCGCAGCCTCGCCGGTGCTGAGCCACCCGTTGGAGCATGGCGCGGATATCGTGATGCATTCGGCGACCAAGGGGATCAACGGCCATTCCGATGTTCTGGCCGGATCGCTCGCCACCAATGACGCCGAGACGCCGCGCTGGCAGATGATCCGCGACGACCGCAATGAGGCGGGCGCGGTGATCGGCCCGATGGAGGCATGGTTGCTGGCGCGTGGGATGCGGACCCTGCCGCTCAGGATGCGCGAAATGTCACGCAATGCCATGGCCTTGGCCGAGTTCCTGTCGGATCATCCGCAGGTGGAACAGGTGATGTACCCCGGCCTGCCGGACCACCCCGGCCATGCGCTGGCCGCGCAGCAGATGCACGGGGGCTATGGCGGGCTGTTGTCCTTTGTCGTCAAAGGCGGGGCCGAGGCGGCGTTGAAAGCGGCGGGGCGGTTGCAACTGTTCCACCGCGCGACCTCGCTCGGCGGGGTGGAAAGCCTTGTCGAGCATCGCCACACGATCGAGCCGCATACCGGGATCCCCGAGGGGCTGTTGCGCCTGTCGGTCGGGATCGAGGATGTCGAAGACCTTGGCGCTGATCTGGGCCAAGCGCTCGGGCAGTAAAACGAAATTGGCCGCGCACCCTCGCGGCCAATCTTGCCTCACCGTTCAGACCATTCCTGCAACTTATCGATCACCCCATCAGTCAGCGATTGCAGATCCTCCTGCACCGCCAGTGCCGGGCAGGGCTGGTCCAGCCGCGCGGCCATATCGCCCATGTGGAAGCCATTCGCGCTGTCGAGCGTCTCTAATTCCTCCCAAGTCACCGGCACGGCGACCGGCGCACCGGGGCGCGCGCGGAGGGAGTAGGGCGCGATGGCCGTGGCACCGCGTTCATTGCGCAGCCAGTCGATGAAAATCCGGCCCTTGCGCTTGGCCTTGGACATGGTCGCGACATAGCGGTCGGGGTCTTGCGCGGCCATGACATGGGCAAAGGTCTTGGCGAAAAGTTTGACCGTCTCCCAACCGCGCGTGCGGCGCAGGGCCAGCCAGACATGCACGCCCTTGCCGCCGGTGACGATGGCCCCCGATTGCAGGCCGAGGGCCGCCAGCGCATCGCGCAGCTCAAACGCTGCCGCGCGGACTTCGGCCCAGTCCAGCCCTTCATCGGGGTCGAGATCAAAAACCAGCCTGTCGGGGCGGTCCAGCCGGTCCACCCGCGCGCCCCAGATGTGATATTCCAAACTGCCCATCTGCGCCGCCGCGATCAGGCTTTCGGGGCGCGTGGCATAGAGGTAATCCGCCGCGTCGCCATCGCTTTCCTCGATCGAGACGCGCGACAGCGCGTCGGGCATCCCGCCGCTGTCGTGTTTTTGAAAGAAACATTGCCCGTCAATCCCCGAAGGGCAGCGAAAGAGTGACAGCGGGCGGTGGCCCATGAGGTCGATCATCCGCGCCCCGACACGTTCGTAATGCCGTGCCACATCACCTTTGGTGCAGCCCGCATCGGGGAAGACTCTGCGGTCGGCGTTGCTGATCTGCACGCCGCCGATCTTGCTGTCGCTATCCATTTTAGGCTCCTCTTGCGGTTCCTCCACGGTCACGCTGCCCGCGTCCTTATCTTCGCGCAGGCCCAGAAAACTGCCGTGCCGGATCACGCCATCGGCGGTAAACTCGGCAAAGTCGACCTCGGCCACCAGATCGGCGCGGACCCATTTGGCATCGCGCGCCACCTCCGCAGGCACATCGCTTGCGGGCGGGGTCTTGCGGGCGGTCATGGCGCGGGCGAGGTCGGCCATCACCTCCTCGGAAAACCCTGTGCCGACGCGGCCCTTATAGCGCAATTCGCCGCCCTCATGGCTGCCCAGCAGGAGCGAGGCAAAGGCGCGGCCCTTTTTATCGGAGGGGGAATAGCCGATGATGACGAATTCCTGCCGCCGGGTGCATTTGACCTTGAGCCAGCTTTTGCTGCGCCTACCAGCATAGGGCGCGTCGATGCGTTTGGAGATGATCCCCTCGGCCCCGGCTTTGCAGGCGCGGTCGAAGACTTCGGAGCCATGGCCGACGATATGTTCACTCAGCCGCAGCGGCCCGCCTGCGGGCACGCCGGATAGCAACTGCGCCAGACGCGCGCGGCGGTCCATCTGCGGCGCGTCGCGAAAATCCTCGCCGTCGAGCGACAGCAGATCAAAGGCGTAAAAGACCAGAGGATGCCCCTCTTTCAGCGCTTTTTGCAGCGAGGAGAAGGCCGAGCCGTTGGTCTTGGCCGCCATGACCTCTCCGTCCAAGAGCGCCCGGTCGCAGGGCAGCGGATCAAAGGCGGCCCCAAGCGCGCCGAACTTATCGGTCCAATCTTTGCCGGAGCGGGTGAAAAGCCGCGTGCCGTTCTTGCCCAGGGACACCAGACAGCGGTAGCCGTCGAACTTCGTCTCATGCATCCAACCGTCCCCCTCGGGCGCGTCGGCGACGAGGGTGGCAAGCTGAGGTTTGACGAAAGCGGGGTTCTTGCCTTTGCGCTTGGGGCGTGGGGCGGCGACCTCTTTGGCGGGGGCGTCCTTGGCGATCTCGGCCATTGTGCGGCCCGTTGTGATCGACCGGGCGGTGCCTTTGGTCAGCCCATCGGGCAGGTCGCGGGCATAGTCGTCGCGCTCTTTGATCAGCAGCCAATTCTCGCGCTTTTCCCGGCCCCGCATCCGCACCAGCGTCCAACCGCCCTGCATGTGCTGGCCTTGCAGCGTGAACTTGAGCTTGCCGTCTTTCAGCCCCTTGGCCACATCGCCCTGCGGCATCCATGTGCCCCGATCCCAGAGCATGACCGTACCGCCGCCATATTGCCCCTTGGGAATCGTCCCCTCAAAGCCGCCGTAGTCGAGCGGGTGGTCCTCGGTCCGCACGGCAAGACGTTTTTCCGACGGGTCGGGGGAGGGGCCTTTGGTGACAGCCCAGCTTAGCAGCACCCCCTCCCATTCAAGGCGAAAATCATAGTGCAAGCGGGTGGCATCGTGTTTCTGAACGACAAAGCTTTGCCCCGCGCCGCTGCCGATCTGGCCGCGCGGTTCCGCTGTCGCCTCGAAATCGCGTTTGGCGTTGTAGCTGGCCAGCCTGTCTGGGGATTTGGCCATCACGAGGCCTTCTTACGCGGCGCCTTTTTCTTGGCGCTGGATTTCCCGCCGCCCGCTTCTTTCAGGCTCTCTTTCAGCGCGCCCATGAGGTCGATCACATTCTCGCCCTCGGCGGCGCTGTCATCCCCGGTCTGCACGCGCGGGGTCTTTTTGTTCTTTACCTTCGCATCCAACAGCTTTTGCATCGCCTCGGCATATTTGTCGGTATAGGCGGAGGCGTCGAAGGGCGCGGTTTTCTTGTCGATGAGCGAGGTCGCGACGTCGAGCAGTTCCTTGTCGGTCTTGTCGTCCTCGATATCGGTGAAAATCTGATCCGCCTCGCGCAGCTCATCGGCATAGTGCAGCGTCTCCATCAACAGCCCGTCGCCGCAGGGTTTGACGCAGGCCAGATATTCCTTGCCGCGCATGGTGACTTGACCCAGACCAACCTTGCCGGATTGGCGCAGCGCATCGCGCACCACGCGGTAGGCGTCTTGGGCCAGATCGTCGGAAGCGGTGATGTAATAGGGTTTGTCGAAATAGAGCGGAGAGATTTCGCAGACATCGACGAATTGCACCAACTCAAAGGTCTTTTTCGTCTCCAGCTTGATCTCATCCACCTCATCGGGGTCGAGCAGGATATATTCGTCGCTGCCGACCTCATAGCCTTTGACGATATCCTCGGCCTTGACCGGGCCGATGCCGGGCACGGATTTCTCATAGCGGACCCGCTTGCCCGAGGGTTTGTGAATTTGCCGGAAGGAGACCTTGGAACTGGTCTTGGTGGCCGAGAATATCTCAACCGGGATCGACACCAGCGAGAGGCGAAGTTGACCTTTCCAAAGTGCGCGCGGTGCCATGAGAACTCTCCTATTTGCCCTTCGCGCGGCCCAGCTTATCGGCTTTGACCGCGTCGCGTTGGCCCATCGGCTCATCCGGGCCGGTGGTGCTGTCCTTGCGGGTCTGGGCCTCCATCTCGGAGTTGAACTCAGCCCCCAGAAGCACGATGAAAGCCGAGATCCAGAGCCACATCAGCAGGATGATCGCCCCGGCCATGCTGCCGAAACTTTCATTGTAGCTGCCGAAGTTGCTGACGTAGATCGAAAACCCGATGGAGGCGACGATCCACAAGATGCAGGCGATGATGGAGCCGGGGGTGAGCCATTTCCACTCCGCATCGTCGCGGGCGGGGCCGTAGCGGTAAAGCACGGCCAGAGCGAGCGCGGTAAGTGCGGCAAGCAGCACCCAGCTGCCGTAGGTGAGCAGCGTCTCGACCCAATCGGGCAGGGCGAGAAAGGCGACCACAGCGGGCACAGCCAACGTGGCCGCAAGGCCCAAAAGCAGCACGCCGATCAGCATGAGGGTGAGGCCAAGCGTCCAGATCAGTTTGGAGACGAAACCGCGGGTCTCATCCTCGTCATAGGCGACGTTGAGACCTTCCATCAGACTGCCTACACCCTTAGAGGCGGAGTAGAGCGCGAGGCCCAGACCGATCAGAAAGGCCCAGCCGAGGCCTGTCTCTTCCGACCCGGTCACGGCGACGGCTTGGCCGAGGATGATATTGGCGGCTTCTTCGGGAATGAGGTTCACGAGGGATTCCAACTGCGCCGTAACCTGCGCGGGCTCCATCACCAGACCGGCCAGCGCCATCAGGGCGGTCACGGCGGGGAAGATTGCCAGCAATGCGTAAAAGGCGACACCAGCGGCGACAAGCGACACATGATCGGCGGCGATCTCATCCTTGACCCGCAATAGGATGTCTTTCCATCCGGGGGCCGGTATCTCCATCGGCGTTTCCGCTTTCCGTCCGCGCGCCATATCTGGTCCTTTGACGTTGAATTCGTATCGTAAAATATGCCCGCCCCCGAGGTCGGGAGCGGGCGTGGCTTGGCTTAGCTCTTCACGTCGCCGAGCTTTTGCTTGTCGGCTTCGCTTTTAGCCGCGTCCGCGACGCGCTGACCGCTTTCCTTTGCCTTTTTCACGGCGGCATCGGCGGCGGTCTCTTCGTCGGCGGCGGCATCGGCATTGTCTTTGGTCTCTTTCAAGACTTTGCCTGCCTCATCCGTCGCGGCCTTGGCGACCTTGCCCAGCTTGTCACGCTCTTCCGCGTAGATACGCTCGGCCTCGTTAAAGAGCGCATCGCTGTGCTCGCCCATATAGGCGTCTTCGGTGCGGCTGCGGGGCAGGGCGGCGCCGATTGCGGCACCCACTGCGAGGGCCAGCGCACCGGCGACCATCGGATGCTCTTCGAACATGTCCGAGGCACGCTCACGGCCCTGACGGGCATAGCGGCCACTGGCGTTCCACGCATCCACGGCGCGGGCACGGGCCATCACGATGCGCTCACGCGCTTCGGCGGTCATGTTTTCAGTGCCTTCCGACAGACGGTCCCGCATGGCATGGGCACGCTCATTGGCGGCATTCGCGCTGTCGCGTACGCTGTGGGCCGCGCCGCTGGCGGTGTTGCGGATGCTGTCCACGGCGGAACGGGTGCCATAGGACGCGCGGTCACGGGCATAACGAGCGCCACTGGCGACCGAGGAACCGGCGGAGCGGGCACGCCCGGCAGCCGAGCTTGCAGCGCCCTTGACGCTGCCAGCAGCCGAGCCTGCGGCACCGGATACACCGCTCGCGGCGGAGCCTGCGGCCCCTTTCACGCTGCCTGCGGCAGAGCGGGCACGATCACCCAAACCACGGCCATCATCGTCGTCGTGATGCACGTCACGGGCCCATGCAGGTACATCATCAGCCGCGCCGCGTTCGGAGCCATAGCTGGTGGCATAGGCGCTTGCGGGGGCAGAGGAACGGCGCGCGTCGCGCACGGCGGGGCGGTTTTCGGTATTGGTCACTGGTACCGGCACGGGATGTGCGCGGTCGCGGTCCAGACCTTCGTAGCCCCGGCGGTCACGGCTGTTGCCGCTGCCGAACATCATCCACGCAAGGCCCGCACCTGTCAGCGCCAATGCGACCGGGTTGCGCTTGGCCGCGTCAGAGATGGAGCGACCCCAGTCGCCGCCATGCTCGCGGAACTGGTCAGAAAACTGACGCGCGATGCCTTCGACCGAAAAGCGGTCTTGCAGATCGTCCAGCGTATCGGCCAGACCGGCACGCTCCCGCTCGATTTCGCGTTCAATTTCTTCGGGGTTTCTGGAGTCATTTGTCATCGTAGACCTCCTTCATGGTCTCTGCGTCACGCTTGACGTTTTTGGCGGTGCGGCTCGGTGCAAGGCTGCTGAACTTCAGATCATTGGTGCCTTTCTGGATCATCACATAGGCGACGATGGCCAGAAGAACGCCCACGATCACGGCGGACCAACCGGCGGCGATGCCAGCTTCGGTCAGGGCGGCCACGAGGGCGGCGCTCAGCACGTTCAGGGCGGTGAGGGCCACAACCACGGCGCCGACGATCAGGCCAATGGCCACGCCCGCATGTTTCAGGTTCTCATTCACCTCGGCGCGGGCCAGATCGACCTCTTTGCGCATCAGCGAACTGACGTGGGAGAGGGCTTCGGTCAGCAGGCTCCCGGCGGATTTATTGCTTTCGGTGGTCATACTTTATCTCCTGTAACGACGTTGGGCGCGGCAGGCTGAGTTGTCGGCTGAGCGGCGGTGCGGCCGGGCACGGTGCTGGCAGCACCGGTGGGCGGCGTGCCGGTCATGGGGCGGTCGATGCGGTCATCGTCGTCATATTCGACGCCGGTGCCGCCGTAGCCGCCCTGAGGCCGATCGCTGGAGGCTTTGGCGAAACGGGTTGCCACGAAGCCCAAAAGGGCAGCGCCACCGAGGAAGACCATCGGGTTGCGCTTGGCGAAACCGTTCAGGTCGCCCATCATTTCGCCCAAGTCCTTGTCGCGCATGCTGTCAGAGACATCGGCAAGGCCGTCGGCCAGCTGGCTAAAGCTGCGCTCCTGCGGGGAGCCGCTGCGCAGCTCATCAGCCGCGGTGCGTAGGGCAGAGGCCACACCCTTGACCTCATCAGCAGCGGTGTCGCGCGCTTGGTAGGCATAGTTGGTCGCTTCGGCGGATACGGTGTCGGCCACGTCGCGGGCCTGCGCCTTGGCGGATTCAGCAGCGTTGCTCGCGGCGGCGGCAGCTTTGTCTTTTGCAGCGGTCGCCTGCTCTTTGGCGGCGGCGCTTTGGGTCTGTGTGGTGTTGTTGTCGGGCATGGTGACCTCCTTTAAAATACGAGATTCAGGATCGCGAGAACGACCACGATCAGGCCGATGAGGTAGAAAATTCCGTGCATGGGTCCCTCCATTCGTCTGCAGCAAATATCTTATCTACAGTCCAACGACTGACGCCGCGGGCGGTTCCCCCGCCGGGGCAAAAGAATGCTGGGAACCCTTTGGCCTATAGGAATTAAACGGGCGCAGAAGCCCGCCGAGCGCGCAAACGCAAGCGGCGCGCCCCGATTGGACGCGCCGCCGCTTAACATAGTTCAAGTGGGCTATTAGCCGTCGATGCGGCTGGCCATGATGGCGATGGCCTTTTGATAAACCCCCGCCGCGTTCCACGCCTGAATAACGCGGAAGTTCGGCTGACCCTCTTGATAGCCCGCCCCCGGCTGCCAGCCTTTCTGGCGCAGGAAATTGGCGGTAGAGGCCAGCGCGTCGACCTGATTGTAGAAATCGACCCGACCGTCGCCATTGCCGTCAACGCCATAGCGCAGCGCGTTGCCGGGCAGGAATTGCGTATGACCCAACTCACCATGTTTCGCGCCTTGGGTGTTGGAGGTGATGGCGCCGCGGTCGACCAGTTTCAGCGCGCCGATGGCATGGGGCACGAAAAAGTCGGACCGGCGGCAATCATAGGCCAGCGTGGTGATGGCTGAGACGACAGCGCTATTGCCCATGAAACCGCCAAAGCCCGTCTCCATCCCGTGGATCGCCAGCAAGACCCCCGCAGGCACGCCATAGCGCTGCTCAAGCGCGTTATAGAGCCCGGCATTGCGCGCTTTGCGTTTGCGGCCTTGGGCCACGATCGTATCCGCGCCGCGCACCTGCATGAACTTGGACAGGGAGTATTTGAAGGATTTCTGGTTCCGGTCGGCGGCGATGGTGCCATTGGCGTAGCGCGCGCTTGCCAATGCGTCCAAGCCGCGCTGGCCGACGCCTGCGGCGCGGGCCTCTTGGGCGAAAGCGCCTTTCCATGTCTCAAAGCCATTGGCCGTATTGCCGCATTGCGCGGCCAAAGTCGGCGCGGCCATGAAGGTGCAGATGGCCGCGGTGGTGGTGAAAAGTGTTCTGAACATGAGATTGACCCTCTGCGTCTGTGTGCCGAGCAGAGGTTAGCCCATATGGGAAACGGTTCAACTCACTTGGCGACCGAAAGGGAAAATCTTTGGCCCTCAGCGGGGCAGTAGCGCGCGGATATATTCAAAGGCGGTGCCAGCCCAGAGATTGACCTGCGGCGCGCTGTCTTGGGCGAAGCTTGCCCCGCCAAAGAGCAGGCCGATGGTTGCCAGAAAGACCAGCCCTTTGCGGCTGCGCTTGGCGCGGCGCTGCTTGCCGCGCGCCTGTTTCGCGCGCTGTTCAATGCGGTGCAGCCGCTCGTTAAAGGTCGTCGTGGAAATCGCCATCTATCCGCTTCCTTAGCCGGGTCTTGGTAAAGAGTGCTTAAGCGCTGTGGCTCTTTTATGGCGATGGTGGGGCGCGGGGCGGTCAGCCGCCCAGAAAATAGGAGGCACCTGCAAAAGCCGCGATCCCGGCGCCGATAAAGCCCAGCAGCATCAGCAGCCCGTCGCGATAAAGCAGCGCGAGCCCGAAGATGGAAATCACGATCATCGGCGCGGAGGTGGCGAAAGGCACAACCTCAAGCGGGGGGACGGAAAAGCACAGGCAAAGGATGACGACACAGGCGACCTTTTGACCCGTGGGGCCCGCGATGCGCGATAGCCGGGCCTGTAGCTTGTCGTCGATCCATTGCGAGACGGGCCGCAGCCATTCGACGGATTTTAGCACCTTGTCGGTATCCAATGTGCGCTTGCGCAGCCAGTTTGGGGCCCAGAAATGCTCATACCCCAGCAGCATCCGCAGGGCGAGCAGCCCCACCAGAAGGGCCAGCGCAGTGGGAAAACCGGGAATGCCGCCCAAGGGGGTAAGCTCCATCAGCGGCAGAACGGCAAGGGCGGGGCCATAGCCGCGCTGGTCGAGCGCGTCGATCAATTGGCCAACTTCAACGGTCTCTTTCCCCTCGGAGGCGTCTTTCAACTCATCGACAACATCCGTCAGCGCCGTTGAATCATCGGCCATGATGCGCACTCCTTCTTTGCTGCTCTGCCAAGGCAACGCGGTAGGGCAGGCTCTGTTCCGAGGGGTGCCACGCAAAAGGGCGCGGAATGAACCGCGCCCTTTCGATCTTCTCTCTCGCCCCCGCGGGGCCGGTGGCTGATCAGCAGCTGTAGTACATGCCGAATTCAACGGGGTGCGGGGTCTGTTCGAATTTCAGAACTTCTTCCATCTTCAACCCGATATAGCCTTCGATCTGGTCGCGGGTGAACACGTCACCGGCCAGCAGGTAGTCCATGTCGTTGGACAGCTCGTCCAGCGCTTCGCGCAGCGAACCGGCCACTGTCGGAATGTCCGCCAGCTCTTCCGCGGGCAGATCATAGAGGTTCTTGTCCATCGCCTCGCCCGGGTCGATCTTGTTCTTGATGCCGTCAAGGCCGGCCATCAGCAGGGCGGAGAATGCCAGATAGGGGTTCGCCGCCGGATCGGGGAAACGGGCCTCGACACGCTTGGCCTTGGGGCTTTCGGTCCACGGGATACGCACGCAGCCCGAACGGTTACGCGCGGAGTAGGCGCGCAGAACCGGCGCTTCGAAACCCGGGATCAGACGCTTGTAGCTGTTGGTCGTCGGGTTGGTGAAGGCGTTGAGCGATTTGGCGTGGGCCAGAATGCCGCCGATGAACCACAGCGCTTCTTGGCTGAGGTCGGCGTATTTGTCACCCGCAAACAGCGGCTTGCCGTCTTTCCAGATCGACATGTTCACGTGCATGCCCGAGCCGTTGTCGCCAAAGACCGGCTTCGGCATGAAGGTCGCCGATTTGCCATAGGCGTGAGCCACGTTGTGGATCACGTATTTGTACTTCTGGATTTCATCCGCCTGTTTGGTCAGCTCACCAAAGATCAGACCCAGCTCGTGCTGGCAGGAGGCAACCTCGTGGTGGTGCTTGTCGACCTTCATGCCAAGGCGCTTCATGGTCGAGAGCATCTCGGCGCGCAGGTCTTGCGCTTCGTCCACCGGATTGACGGGGAAGTAGCCGCCTTTGAGGCCCGGGCGGTGGCCCATGTTGCCCATTTCATAGTCGGTGTCGGTGTTCCACGAGCCGTCGGACGCGTCAACTTCGTAGGATACCTTGTTGACTTCGTTCGAGAACTTGACGTTGTCAAAGAGGAAGAACTCGGCCTCGGGGCCGAAGTAGGCGTTGTCGCCAATGCCGGAGGAACGCAGGTAGGCTTCGGCCTTCTCGGCAGTGCCACGGGGGTCACGCTCATAGCTTTCGCCGGTGTCGGGCTCAACGATGGAGCAGTGCAGGCAGATCGTGGTTTCGGCATAGAAGGGGTCGACATAGGCGGTGCTAACGTCGGGCATCAGCTTCATGTCGGAGGCTTCGATGCTTTTCCAACCTGCGATGGACGAGCCGTCGAACATGAAGCCTTCTTCGAGGAAGTCTTCGTCGACCAGATCGCTCACGATGGTAACGTGCTGCAAGGCGCCGCGGGTGTCGGTAAAGCGGATGTCGACATATTCGATGCCTTCATCTTTGATTTTGCTCAGGAATTCCTGGGTATCCATCGTGTAGGTCCTTTATGGTCTATTCGTAGTCTGGGCCCGAGGGCCGTTGTCAAAGCGCGTCTGAACCGGATTCACCGGTACGGATGCGAATTGTTTGTTCAACAGGGGAAACGAAGATTTTGCCGTCACCGATTTTCTCCGTCTTGGCGGCGTCGACGATGGCCTCGATAGCGGCATCGACTTGATCGTCATCCAATACCACTTCGACCTTCACTTTGGGAAGGAAATCTACAACATACTCCGCACCGCGATAGAGCTCGGTGTGGCCTTTCTGGCGGCCGAAGCCTTTCACTTCAATCACACTCAGACCTTGAACGCCCACGTCTTGGAGGGCTTCTTTGACTTCGTCGAGTTTGAACGGCTTGATGATGGCTTCGATCTTTTTCATGGTAATCCCCTGACAATTCCCGCGCATTTATGCTCTGGTTTCGACAGAGCATCCCGCCCGCGTAACGTCCAGCGCCGGGCAGGGGGTAACATGGCGCGGCGGATGCATTTGCCAAGGGTCGCTGAGAATTTGCGCAGCGCGCCTAAAAAATAAGCATTCGTGAATCGGCTCCGGGCTGTACCTTTGGGCGCCAGTTGCTAGATCCCCTTGCATGCGTATTTCCGAGATCACCCGCGAGAGCCTGAACGTCGATTTACTGCGCAAAGAGCCGGGGCATAAATATGACCACGGCCATGCGCTCGTCCTGTCTGGCGGGCCGGGCCAGACCGGGGCCGCGCGTATGGCGGCGCGCGGGGCGCTGCGGATCGGGGCAGGGGCCGTGACCTTGGGCGTGCCGCCCGCCGCGCAGCTTGAAGCGGCGATGCAACTCACGGCGGTCATGCTGCAACGGATCCCGGATGGCGCGGCACTGTCCGAAACGCTCGAAGACAGCCGGATCAACGCGCTCTGCCTCGGGCCCGCCTTGGGATTGGGCGCGCGCGCAGCGGAGCTTGTCAAAGCAGCCCTCGCCGCGCCGCATGTCGTGTTGGACGCCGATGCGATCACCCTGCTGTCGCAAGATGCGGATCTGCGCGACGCCCTGCACGACGGCTGCGTTCTGACGCCTCATATGGGGGAGTTCGCCCGGCTCGCCCCAGATCTGGCCGAGGCAGCGAAGGCTGAGGGTGAGGGGGCCAAGGCGCAGGCCACCCGCGAGGCTGCCGCGCGGTTCGGTTGCGTGATCCTGTTGAAAGGCCCGGAGACGATCATCGCGACGCCCGAGGGAGAGGTACGGCGCCACCATGCGACCCAAGACCGGGCAACCCCTTGGCTGGCCACCGCTGGGGCGGGCGATGTCTTGGCGGGGCTTATCACCGGGCTGCTCGCGCGGGGGATCGCCCCGGTCGAGGCAGCCTCCACCGCGGCATGGATACATGCTGAGGCAGCGTTGCTGCATGGGCCGGGGCTGATCGCCGAGGACCTGCCTGACCTGATGCCGCAGGTGCTGCGGGACTTGGGGGTTTAGGCCGCGTGCAGCACCGCGCCGCGGGCGCGGGCGGCATCGGCGGTGCCAAGCTCCAGCCCATCGGCATAGATCACATGCGGGCCGTCGCAGAATATCTGGATCAGGGTCGTCTCTTCCTCCCCCAAATCGGTGATGAATTCATCGTCGACCAAGGCCCGCGCCGCGACTAAGGCGCGTTCGGAATGGAAAAGGGCCCGCGCGCGCCAATCGCGCACCAGCACCATCTGATCACCGGCAAGCGCGACGTCCCGTTCGGGCCGCGTGTGGCCCAGTGAGCCCGCCGCCAGCGCGATGCGCCGCACGCTGCGGGTCGTGCGTTGAATATGAAGGATTTTTGCAAAGCCACTATCGCGCGTGATGACCCGATCCCCGACCGAGAGATACTCAACCGGGATCTCACCATCCAACGTCAAAATAAGGGCGCCCTGCACAAGACCGGTGTCCAGCGCAGCGAAAGGGGAAAACTGCCCCCCATGGCGATCTTTGCCGCCTACGCACCCGACCGTATTCGGTTTCATGGGCGTCTCTTTCTATTGTACCTGCCTCAGGTATCACCAACCATATGCAAACATCCGGTTAATGTCTTGTGCTTTTTTGCTCTCGCATCTGCCGCGCGGGTTTGCTAATCAGCGCGGGCACCGGTTGGTGCAGTGCGGGTGTGGCGGAATTGGTAGACGCACCAGATTTAGGTTCTGGCGCCTTTGGCGTGGGGGTTCGAGTCCCTTCACCCGCACCACTTTTCCCGGTAAATCACAGATATAGCAAGCTTTTCACGGGTGGCCCGCTCAGCCCAGCACCGTGAGCCAAAGCCATACCGTAAGGATCGAACTGCCCGTCGCAATCAGCACGGAGCTGGCCGCCACACGGCGCGCGCGGCCGTACATATTGGCGAAAATATAGGCGTTGAACCCCGGTGCCATGGCCGCCGTCAGCACGCCCGACCGGAAACCGGCCTGCGGCAGCGACAGCATGGTGCCAAAGCTCCAGACCAGCGCGGGATGTACCAGCAGGGCGATGGCGCAGACCATCAGGATCGCTTTCATATCGCCTTCGGGCTTGTATTGCAGCAGCACGCCGCCAAGCGCGAAAAGCGCGGCGGGCAGGGCGGCGCGGACAATGAGCGACAGCGCGTCATCCACCACGCCGGGGATCGGCAGACCGCTGAGGTTGACGGCAAAGCCCCCAAGGATCGCCAGAACCAATGCGTTGCGAAACATTGCTCGGCTGACGTTGCGTAGCAGCGACAGGCCCGATTGCCCGCGGTTGCGCACGAATTCCATCACCGTGATGCCCAAACCGTAGCAAAAGGGCGCGTGGAACGACAGGATCGCATAGTTCCCGGCCAGCGCCTCGGGCCCGTAAGCGCGTTCGGTGATCGGCAGGCCCAGCAGGATCGAGTTCGAGAACAGGCAGCAAAACCCGATCGCCACGCTGTCTTCCCAATCGCGGCGGAACAAGAGCCGTGCGCCAAGGATGCCAAGCGCAAAGCAAAGCGCCGCGCCGCCGTAGAAACTGCCCAGAAGGCGCGGGTCATAGCTGCTTGATAGGTCAATGCGGGCGATGGCTTGGAACAGCAGACAGGGGATCGCGAAGTTTTGGGTGAATTTCATCACCCCGTCGATACCAGACACGGGGAAGAGCCCACGCCAGACCGCAACATAACCAAAACCGATGACCAGAAAGACCGGCAGAATGACGTCTAAAAGAGTTTGCACTTGAAAGGGGCCTTATGGGGTGCGGCGGGGGCGCCGACCCTCAGGCCCGCGCCCGGCGCTGCCTAGTCTGAATGGGGAAGGGGGAAATGAAGGGTCAGCCCGTCATAGGCCGGTTGAATGTGATCCGGCGTCTCTGCGGCGACGGTGTGGTAATCGAGGTCATTGTGCATATTGGTCAGGACCGCCGTCTGCGGCGCCACCCGATCGATCCAGCCAAGGGTCTGCGCCAGGTGGCTATGGGTCGGATGCGGCTCCCGCCGCAGGGCGTCGACGATCCAGCAGCGCAGGTTGTCCATCATCGGCCAGCAGTCCTCGGGGATGGCCGAGACATCGGGCAGGTAGACGATATCGTCAAAGCGAAAACCGAGCGCGTCGATATTGCCATGGGTGACGGTGAAGGGGTTGAACTTCAGGGTGCCACCCGGGCCGTCGATGCTGACCTCGCCAGTGATCTCATGCATGTCGAGGATGGGCGGGTAGCTTGACCATTCGGGCTGCACGAAGGCATAGCCAAACCGTTCGATCAGCGCGTCCCGCGTGGGCGCATCGGCCCAGACCGGCAGCCGCGCGCGCATGTTCATCACCACCATGCGCAAATCGTCCAGCCCGTGAACGTGATCCGCGTGGGAATGGGTGTAGATCACCGCATCGAGCCGCCCGATGCCTGCGTCCAAGAGTTGGCTGCGCATGTCGGGGGAGGTGTCGATCAAGACGGCGGTGCTGCCTGCCTCCGTCACCCGCTCCACAAGGATCGAGCAGCGGCGGCGGGCGTTCTTGGGCTCATTCGGGTCGCAAGCGCCCCAGTGGCCGCCGATCCGTGGGACCCCGCCGGAGGAGCCGCAGCCCAATATGGTCACCCGCAGGTCAGCCATCAGCGCGCAGGCTCCCAAGCGGCGGCTTTCGCGAAGATGCGTTCAAAATTCTCCTGCGTGCGGGCCGCGAAATCGGCGTAGTCGAGGCCAAAGGTCTCTGCCGCGCGGCGGGCGGTATGGGCGGTAAAGGCAGGCTCATTCGGTTTGCCGCGATGCGGCGGCGGGGCGAGATAGGGCGCGTCGGTTTCCACCAGAATACGGTCGAGCGGGGCGGCGGCGAAAATATCGCGCAGATCCTGCGATTTGGGGAAGGCGGTGATGCCGGACATCGACAGGTAGAACCCCAGATCGAGCGCGGCACGGGCCAGTTCAGCGGAGGAGGAGAAGCAATGCATGACGCAGCTATAGGCGCCATTCGCATGTTCCTCGCGCAGGATGCGGGCCATGTCGTCATCCGCATCGCGGGCGTGGATAATCAGCGGCAGGCCACTTTCCCGCGCCGCCGCGATATGAATGCGCAGGGAGGTCTTTTGCACCTCGGCACTCTCGGCGGTGTAGTGGTAGTCGAGGCCCGTCTCACCGATGCCGACCATCTTGGGGTGCTGGGTCAGGGCGAGAAGTTCGTCGACCGAAGCCATCGGCTCTTCCGCGGCGGACATCGGATGCGTGCCTGCGGCGTAGAACACCGGCTCATGCGCCTCGGCAATGGCCCGCACGCTGGGCTCGTTCGTTAGCCGGGTGCAGATGGTGACCATACGCGTCACGCCCGCCTCCGCCGCGCGGGCGATGACGCCGGGCAGGTCTTCTTGCAGGCTCTCGAAGTCGAGGTGGCAGTGGCTGTCGGTGATTTGGGGCGTGTCGGTCATGCTGTCCTTTCGGCTATCTTGGCGCCGTCTGGCCTATTTGCCGCAGGGTATCTAGGACCAGCGCGGCAGGGTCAAGGTTCACCGCCAGCCCGTGACGGGCGCGGTCGGATATCTGCTGCGCCGCGTCGGCCCATGCGCGCCCCTGTGCGGGGTTGGGCGAAAGGCGTTGCAGCACGGCGATCTCATCGGCGCAGGCGGGCTGGGCGGGCGGCGCACCGGTGGCTCCGGTGCGGGCCAGACGCACCAGCAGCAGGTCCAGCAGAGTAAAGAGCAGGTCGAGTTTCGCCTCCCCCCCGCGCTGTGCTGCGGCTTCGGCCAGTTTGATGGCGCGGCCCCGGTCAAGTTGCGGCAGCGAAGAGATCAGCCCGACGAGATCGGCATAGGTTTTGACCCCACCCATCAGCGACAGGCGCAGCGCCCCGCCGACCGACCCGCCAGAAAGCTCGGCCAGTGCGGCGGGATCGTCCTCGACTTCCATGCCTGAGCCGTCCAGCGCCTTGGCCATCTGGCCCGCGTCGAGCGTGCCGAGGCGTAGAGTGCGGCAGCGCGAGCGGATGGTGGGCAAAAGGCTGGAGGGCTGGTGGCTGAGCAGCAGCAGGACGGCGCGCTCTGGCGGCTCCTCCAGCATTTTGAGCAGCGCGTTGGCGGCATTGGGGTTCATCTCATCCGCGTCGTCGATGATGACCACGCGGCGGCCCCCATCGGCGGCGGACATCTGAAAAAAGCCGTTCAGCGCGCGGATGTCATCGACGACGATTTGCTTGCGCATCTTCTTGGTGTCGGGGTTCAGTGTGCGGGTGACGGATTTCAGCCCCGCTTCGGCCCCGGCGGCGACGCGGCGGGCGACCGGGTGCTCGGGGTCGATCTCAAGCGTCTCGGCCGGGGGCAGGTCGAACATCCCGCCATCGGGGTCGGGGGTCGCCAAAAGGAACCGCGCGATGCGCCATGCCAGCGTCGCCTTGCCCACACCGCGCGGGCCGGTCAGCATCCATGCGTGATGCAATTTGCCGCTGTTAAAAGCGTCGAGAAAGGCAGCCTCGGCGGCGCTTTGGCCGATCAGTTTCGGCGTGTCGCGCGGGTGGCGGGCACCTTCCACACGGTCTGGCTGGGGGGCGTCGTCTGTCATGGCCTCGGTCTAGCATGTTTCGCCGCAGAGGGAAGCGGGCAGGGCGCGTGGATCAGCCCAAACGCGCGGTGACGGTCGCGGTCACGTCGCGGGCCACGCTGTCGATGTCGCGGCCCCCGTCGATCACATGGAAGCGGTCGCAGAATTCCTCGGCGAGGCTCAGAAAGCCCCCACGCATCTTGGCTTGAAGTTCCACGCCGAAATCCTCGAACCGCTCCTCTGCCGTCTGGCGCGAGAGGGCGCGTTCAAGGCCATGGGCCGGATCCATGTCGATCAAGAGGGTCAGGTCAGGCTCGACGCCGATCATCAGCGCGTGCAGGTCGTCGACCATCTGACGCAGATCGCCGCGCGAAAGGCCCTGATACATCCGCGTGCTATCGGCGAAACGGTCGCAGATCACGACCTTTCCGGCGTCGAGCGCGGGGCGAATGGTGCGTTCAAGATGATCGCGGCGGGCGGCGGTGAAGAGCAGGATTTCCGTCTGCGCCGACCAGCGGTCGGGGTCACCCTGCAAGACAAGCGCACGAATTTCCTCGGCCCCCGGGCTGCCGCCCGGTTCGCGGGTCAGTACCACGTCATGGCCCTGTGCCGTCAGATGATCCGCCAAAAGCCGCGCTTGGGTGGACTTGCCAGAGCCATCAATGCCTTCGAAAGTGACGAAGAGGCCCGGCGCGCGGGCCTTCTCTGCGCTGGTCACGAAGTTTCCGCTTCCACGGTGGGGGCTGCCTGCGGCCCGGCGTTGAGGCGGTTCATCAGATGCAGGGCGGCGGCGGTCATCTTGACCATGAAACCGCCCGGCGCGATGGAGGCGGAGGCCACCAGCGGCACGCGCATCGCGGGCAATTCGCCGCGGTCGACCACCAGTTCGCCCAATTCGTCCCCCTTGCTGATCGGCGCTTGGAAAGGGCCGGTGTAGATCACCTCGGCCTCGATCTCATCCCCGCCGGTGACAGGCACCAGCATCGACAGATCGTCCTTCAGCTCAAGCCCGACCGATTGGGTCGTGCCAAGGGCCACGGGGGCTTCGGCGATGCGGGTGCCCGCTTCGCCCAGATCGCGCTGCGTGAACTGACGGAAGGCCCAGTTGACCACCGATTCAGCCTCCTGCGCGCGGGCGGCGGCACTGTCGAGACCCGAGAGCACAAAGATCACCCGGCGGTCGCCCTGTTTGGCCGAGCCGACCAACCCATAGCCCGCCTCATTGGTATGGCCGGTTTTCAGGCCATCCGCGCCGATGCCAAGCCCCAAAAGCGGGTTGCGGTTGGTCTTGTTCTGCGGCGCGCGGCCATCAAAGGCGAACTCCCGTTCGGCGAAAAGCGGGTAGAACTGCGGGAAATCGGTGATGATCCGGTTGGCCAGCAGCCCCAGATCGCGAACCGACATCAGATGCCCCGCCTGCGGCCAGCCGTTGGAATTGGCGAAGGTGGAATTGGTCATCCCCATCTGCTGCGCGCGCTGTGTCATCAGCCGGGCAAAGCCGTATTCGGTGCCATCGGGGCTCAGCGCTTCGGCAATCACAGCGCTGGCGTCATTGCCCGACAGCACGATGATCCCGCGGATCAGGTCTTCGACCGAGACACGGTCGGTCGTGTCGAGGAACATGGTCGAGCCGCCATAGGACATCGCGTGCTCCGAGACGGGCAGTTTCTCGACCAAATCGAGCCCGCCGTTCTGCTTGCCACGCTCCACGGCCTCGAAGGCCATGTAAAGTGTCATTAGCTTGGACATGGAGGCGGGCGGCAGCGGCTCATCCGCGTTCTTGGCCAGCAGCACGGTGCCTGTGGTCTGGTCCAACACATAGGCGGCGGTGGCACGGGTATCGAAAGCGGCGGCAGGCTGGAGCGTCAGCACCAGCGCCACGGCGGCGGCAAAAAGGCGGATCATAGGAAGCATTTCCTCCGGTTTGTCAGTTCGACACGGCGTAGGCGTCGGTAAAGCCCTCGGCCTTGACCTTCTTGAGAAGGGTATCGAGTTCGGATTTGCTGGTGGCGGGGCCGATCACCACGCGCCAGAAGGGTTTGTTATTGATCGCGCTTTGCTTGACGGTGGGCACCATGCCCGCGCCGCGCATCTGTTTGGCGGTGCGAGTGGCATTGGCCTCCACGCTGAAAATGCCCAGTTGCACGTAGGGTTTGGACAGTTTCGCACCAGCCGCAGGGCGCGCCGGTTTCGGGGCCGCAGGGGCGGGCGGTTTGGTCGCCGGTTTGGCGGTGGCAGTGGCAGCGGTGCTGGCCGTCGGCGCAGGGGCCAGCGCCGTGGCCGTCACGGGGGCAGGGCTGGCAAGAGTGGCTGCAGCGTCACCGCTGTTCTCGGCCTCAAAGCTCTCTTCCGGGGCGGCGCTTTCCTCGCGGCGCAGGGCGGTCACGTTCAGCGGCGTCGGAGCGCCCGCCAGAATGCCAAGCGCGGCGGCGGCATCCGAAGATATTTGCAGTTTGGGTCCGGGCAATTCACGCTCACGCCGGAACAGGGCACCGATAACGAATTTCCCGTTTGCCTCATTGCGCACGATGACGCGTTCAGGTTCGGTGACGTCCGGATGCGCCACCCAGACCCCGCCGAGCGAGGGGCGCCCGTCCCAAAGACCCTCATCCGTGGCTGAGAAAACCTCAGGCGCTTCGACATCACGTTCCACCAATTTGGTCGAGGTGCTGCGCGGCGCGCTGGCGCCTTCGTTTGCACCGAAGGGGAGTTTGAAATCGCCACCCTCGCAACCGGCCAGCAAACCAACTGTCAGAATGCCCACGCCCAAGCCCGCCGCGCGGCTTTTCTTGATGCGCAACGGTTGATTGTCCCTGCTCATGCCTTTGATGTCCTTGCCTGCTGTCGTCGCGCGCCGCGACCCATGTCCCGCGAGAATGTCGCGCCGTTGGATCGGCACGCCCTGCGCCCCTCTGAAAGGGGCTTTGGCGCAGAGTAACCCGACCGGGCGGCGCTTGAAAAGACCGCGCAGGGCAGATCGGCGAATTTCCCCAAAGGGGTGCGGGGGCTGGCCGCGAAAATGTGCGTTTGCCGAATCGATCCCGGCGCTCTAGGAGGAGCGTGCTGCGGAGGAGTGGCAGAGTGGTCGAATGCACCGGTCTTGAAAACCGGCGTGCGTGAGAGCGTACCGTGGGTTCGAATCCCACCTCCTCCGCCACCATGCATTCCTATTTGATTTGAATGGGCCGCGTTCGGCGACCTGTTGCCGTGGTTGCGGAGAAATATAGCTGCCTATCGTTTCTCTTGTGTTTCTTTCGGACGCGTCTGAATCCTTCCATTGACTGGTACGGAATGTGGAATTTTGTGAATAGCCCTGCCTGTCTCTCAGACAAAGCTGTATTTGAGCGGCAAGCCGATGCGGCTTTTCTCTATCACTGAGTTAAGCTTTTGAAGGTGAAAGCGGTAACCGATCTGCCTTGGAACGGTTTTCAAGAAGCCAATCACGGAACCGCAGCGCTGCAGGGGATGAAGCCTTCAAGCGCGGCAGGATAAGATGATAAGCATATGATGTTTCGAAATCTCGGCAGAAAGGACTAACCAACGCACCGCTTTCCAACTCCTCCTGCACTAGCCACGAGGCGAAAAGAGATACCCCTAAACCATTGATGGTCGAGCTGAGCTGAAAATGACGATCTTCAAGCATCATTTGCGGCTGGCTATGGACCATCTTCATTCCGTTCAAGTCGAACCATTCTTCCCACATTCCAGTATCGTCTACATGCAATAAGGTGCAGCCTGTCACATCTTTTGGTTCGGTGATCGGATGTTTTGCAAGATACTCGGGGCTGCAGACCAATGCCATCCTTTCGGGCCAAAGAGGGTGGACTTCAAAGCCATTCCAGTCGCCCTTTCCCCATTGAATGCCGATGTCCGCAAAGCTCCCGGGCTCGGGCATATAGGCATAGTTATTGTTGTGGTTGTGCATGGATAGGCGCACGTCAGGATATTGTTCGATCAAGTCACCCAACTCTGACGACAACCAGCGGCTAGAGAACATCGGCAAGAGCGCGATACGGATCGCGCCCGCTCGTATCGATAACTGATCGAGCCCAGTTTGGATCATCTCAAGCCCCCGCCCAACATGCTGCGCAAGCTCGACGCCCTCGTCCGTGAGGGTCAGCCCTTGGCCGGTGCGGTGGAAGAGCTGGTAGCCAAGATCCGATTCCAATTTTTTAATGTGATAGCTCACTGAGCTTTGGCTGATGTTCAAGAGTTGCGCGGCGCGGGTGACATTCCGAGTCTCGGCGGTGAGGCTAAACACCTGTACAGAATTGATATTCCTGATCGGTTTCACGGTGCCAAACTCCTCCGAAGTCTTCGCCCTCTCGAAATCTAACCATCTAAAAATTAGATATCCAAGCGGAATCTTTGAATTTGATTTGCGCCATGGGCCGTCGCTACGCTTCTCGAACCGCAGGAGGAGCGGGGAGGGGAATATATTATGGCGACACCTGTTTTGAGGGTCGAATCTCTGTGCAAGTCGTTTGGCGGCGTGCATGCGATCCGAGACCTGTCCTTTGATGTGAACGAGGCGCAGATCCTCGGTTTGATTGGACCGAACGGTTCCGGAAAATCGACCACTGTGAATAGTCTGGCGGGGTTGTTCCCAATCACATCCGGCGCAATTAGCTTGGCCGGCGCCAAGATCGATAATCTGCCTGAATATGATCGTGTGGCGAAAGGCCTGTCGCGGACCTTTCAGACAGCCAGTACATTCACGGAATTCACGGTACGTGACCATGTCGTGCTGGGCTGCAACGTTACGCGCACCTCGCATCCGCTGGCGTCTGTATTCGGCATGGGCCGGAAATCCAGCGAGGAAGAGGAACTGGCCGCGCGTGTCGACCGGATCCTCGAGATCACCGACCTCGCGCCGGTACAGGATCACCGCGTGGGCACCATTAGTTCGGCCCAACAACGCTTCCTGATGATCGCAACGGCACTGGCTTCAAATCCGAAAGTGATCTTGCTGGATGAACCCGCCGCCGGGCTGGTCTCGCATGAGCGCAAGACCTTAAGCGACCTGATCAAGAAGATCCGCGATCTGGGGACCTCTGTCCTGGTGATTGAACACCACATGGCGCTGATCATGGAGGTCTGCGATCGGATCGTTGTGCTCAACTTTGGCCAAAAGGTCGCCGAAGGCACGCCTGAGGAAATCCGCAACAATCCAGTCGTCATTGACGCATATCTCGGCGAGGCGGCCTGACATGTTGAACGTATCCAACCTGCGCGTCAGCTATGGCGCGATCGAAGTCATCCACGGCATCGACTTGCAGGTCAATCAGGGCGAATGCGTCGCGCTGATTGGCGCGAATGGCGCGGGCAAGTCTTCTACGCTCAAGGCGATCTGCGGGCTGGTTCCGGCTACTGCAGGAACCATTGAGTTCGAGGGCCAAGATATCACCAACCAAAGCGGCCACTCCATCGTCAAAGCGGGGATCACCATGTGCCCCGAAGGGCGTCAGATCTTTCCGCAAATGACAACGCTGCAGAACCTCAGGATGGGAGCCTATCCGCGTAAGGATGCAGAGCAGGCATCCGATGTTGAAGAGATGATGGACATGTTTCCTATCCTGCGCGACCGCGCCAGCCAGGCGGCGGGCACGTTGTCGGGGGGTGAGCAGGAGATGTTGGCCATTGGCCGGGCGCTTATGGCGCGGCCCAAGCTCTGCATCTTTGATGAGCCATCGTTAGGGCTCGCCCCGAAAATCGTCGCGGAGGTGGGGGAGACCATCGCGAGAGTCAAAGAGATGGGGAAAACCATCCTACTGGTCGAGCAGAACTCGGCCATGGCGCTGCGGCTTGCCGACCGGGCCTATCTTTTCGAAGCCGGAGAGATCGTGCTGAGCGGTACGGGCGCGGAGCTGCAATCACATCCGGATGTCGCAAAGGCGTATCTGGGCCACTGATACCAACGTTTCTGGGAGGAGACAGAACATGAGACTGACAGCAATAACAGCTGCAATGGTCATGACGGCGGGTGCCGCATGGCCCGAGGAAAAGACGCTCGACATCGGGGTTAGCGATGCGCTGACCGGGGGCGGGGCCGTTTACGGACTGCCGCAGACCAATGCGGTGAAACTTGCCGCGAAAGAGATTAACGCCAGTGGCGGGATCAAGGTGGGCGAAGACACCTACATGCTCAACGTCATCGCCTATGACGATAAGGCCAACCCGACCGAGGCCTCCAACGCCGTACGCAAACTGATCGACCGAGATGGCGTTAAGTATATTCTTGGTTTCTGCTGCTCGGGCGCGACCGGGGCTGTGGCATCTTTCATCGAATATGAAGATGCGGTGATGCTCGTGGGCAATGCGGCTGAGCGGTCGATCACGACCCGCGAAATCCCGAACCTCACACGCACGCGTCCACCAGCAGATTATACTGGTGCGGCGGCTGGTACCTTCGTCGCCGAAAAGGGCCACAAGCGGGTTGCCGTCTTGGGCGCGCTGGATGTGGGGTTCTACGCCAGCTACGTCGACGCCTTTGAAAAGGAGTTGGAAAAAGCGGGCGGAGAGATCGTGAGCCGGGAGGCATTTGGTCTGAAAGACCGCGACATGTCTCCGCAGTTGACCAAAATCCGCGGCCAAGAGCCTGACGCGATCCTTGTCGTCGGCTATGTGGAGCCAGCAGCCTTTATCTACCGTCAGGCAGTCGAGCTTGGCATCGACGTGCCGCGCTATGGTTTCACCTCCGGTAGCGAAGAGCAGTTTACCCGTGTGGCCACTTCGGAGCAGATGGAAGGCGTTTGGGACCTGCGCCCGACAGAGTTGACGCTGCTTTCGGCATCTGAAAACGGCAAGGCCTACCACGCCAACTATACCGAAGAGTACGGCATCGCGCCTTCACCAAGCTCACCTTATTCCTATGACCAAACCTATGCTTTGAAGGACGCCATCGAGGCGGCCGGGACCGTAGACGACACTGAGGCTGTGGCTGAGGCGCTGCGCGAGATTGCGGTGCCGGATGAGGTCGTCATGCAATACCTGCCTGTCGATGACAAAATGTTCGATGAAAACGGGCAGGCCTATACCTCCAATGGCGCTTTCCAGTGGCAGGGCGGCAATTGGGTCTTCGTACAAGACCTGCCGTCTGACGCCGCCGCGTATTCAGCATTCCTGAGCACGTTGGACGACTGATCCCTCCCCGGGCGGGGCGCGGGCAGGTTTCCTGCGCCCCATTCTTCTATCTTCTTTAATTCGCAGGGTGCGGCATGGTTGAGGTACTTCAACAGATTATTAACGGCATCGCCATCGGGGGTGTCTATGTGCTGATCGCACTGGGGCTGACCACGGTTTTCGGAATCCTCGGCATCGCGCATTTTGCCCATGGATCGGTCTCTATGTTCGGGGGCTATCTTACGTTCTTTTTCGTCACCAGTTGGGGCATACCCTTGCTACTGGCGATCCTGATTGCGCTTTTGGTCGGGCTTGCCCTTGGCGTATTGATCGAACTTCTGGCCTATCGCCCGGTACGAGATGCCAATCACATCAACGCCTTTATCGTGGCGCTTGGCCTGACCATGATGGTTGAGGGGATCAATCTCGAACTCTTTGGGCATGAGCAAGTCGTCCTCCCGACCGACTTCTCCCGCGTCTTCAACATCGGCGGTGTCACCATTCCTGAGCTGCGGCTTTACGTGATCCTTGCCGCCGCGCTTTTGATCGCCGCAATGACAGTGTTTGTCGAACGCACCAAAACGGGCCAAGCGATCCGCGCCGTGGCCGAGAACCGCGACGCCGCGATCCTTATGGGGGTCAACGTCAAGACGATCCCGCTGGTGGTCTTTGCGATCTCGACAGCGCTTGGTGTCTGCGCCGGGGTCATGGTCGGGTCGCTTTTTGCGATCGCGCCGGGCATTGGCGAGGGCTTGGTCGTCAAGGGGTTTGCCGTGCTCATCTTGGGCGGTCTGGGGTCGATCCCCGGCGCCGTGGTGGGAGGGCTCGTGCTTGGCATCACCGAAGCGCTCGCCGCCGGTTTCATTTCATCCGCTTATAAGGACGTGATCGCATTCGTGGTGATGATCGGCGTTCTGTTGTTCCGGCCTCAGGGCCTGATGGGGAAAGCATAATGGCTCGTAATCGTACCTTCATCCTTTATGGGCTAGCACTGGTTGGCTTTGTATTGTTGCCGCAGCTCATCTCTGTGAAATACTATATCCACCTGAGCGTGCTAGCCTTGATCTGGGTCATCGCAGCGCAAGGGCAGAACTTGATCCAAGGCTACACCGGCTATGTTTCCATCGTGCAGGCTGGCTTCATGGGGATTGGGGCTTATTCGACGGCGCTGATGGGCATGCACTTTGATCTGCCAGTCTGGCTGACGATCATCCTCGCGCCCTTTGTGACTGCCTTCTTCGCGCTGCTGACAGGTTACCCCAGCCTTCGGGTCAAAGGGCACTACTTCGCCATCGTCACGCTGGCGTTCAACATGGTGATTTTCATCGTCCTGATGAACTTCCACGAGCTTACCCAAGGCGAGGCCGGCATCACCGGCATCCCGAAGCCCGGTGGCAAGGATGCACTGTTCAATTGGCGCGACCGGGAGACGTATTACTACTTCGTACTGATCATCGCGGCATTGATGACGGGGTTGGCGGCATTGATCGTGCGGTCGCGTATCGGGCAAATCCTCGTGGCGATCCGCCAGAACGAAGACCTCGTCGGCGCGGTTGGTATCGCGGCTTGGAAATACAAGCTCTTTGCCTTCGTGACCTCCGCGATGTTCGCGGGCCTCGCCGGTGCGATCTACGCCCACTACCAAAGCTTCATCAATCCTGAGATCTTCGGCATTGCGCAGTCGCTTGATGCGATCCTCGCGGTCATCATCGGCGGATCGGGCACCATTGCCGGGCCAATCATCGGCGCGTTCTTCGTGGTCTTCCTGCCTGAATACCTGCGCTTTGCCGATAGTTTCAGGCTGATCCTCTACGGGCTGGTGCTGGTACTGGCGACGATCTTCATGCCGCGTGGCATTGCCGGTATCGCCCGCGACCTGATGGAAAAACGTCGGGGCCAGACATGAGCCAAGCTTTTCTGGATCAGGTCACGTACTTCGCCAAGGGACGTATTGCCGCGGAGGCGGCAGCATGGTCCATCGGCGCCGCGCCGGAGCCCGCGCTTTACCATGAGGCCGCCGCTTTGGGGCTTCTGGGTATTGAGGTGCCAGAAGAAATGGGAGGCAGGGGCTTCGGCTTTGCCACCCGCGCGGCAGCTTTGGAGGTGTTGGCCGGAGCAGATTTCGGTTTCGCGATGTCTCTGGTCAATACGCACAACATTGCCCTCAGGCTCTGTGAAGTAGGACAGGATGCCGCCGCACAATATCTGCCCGACCTGCTTTCTGGCCGGATGCACGCCTGCACCGCTTTGACCGAACCCGGCACCGGCAGCGATTTTGCTGCCATTCGCACCACCGCGCGGCAGGTTGCGGGCGGCTGGGAGCTCGATGGGGAAAAAGCATGGATTATCAACGGGCGGCAGGCGGGGCTTTCGATCGTTTATGCGCAATGCGCAGAGGTGGGCGACAGCGATGGCATCGCAGCCTTCCTCGTTGATCTGAATGCGCCGGGTGTCACCCGTTATGCCATCGACAGTGCCTTTTCGCAGACCAGTCTGGGCACCGGCGGGTTTTACCTTTCGGGGGTTAAACTCCCACATGAAGCCATGCTTGCTGCACCCGGCACAGCTTTCAAAGCGATCCTGCAAGAGATCAATGCCGCGCGGACCTATGTTGCCGCAATGTGCAACGGCATGGTGCAAGCAGCACTGGATAGTGCTGCGGCCTATGGCGCTGAGCGTTGCAGCTTCGGTAAACCGCTGAATGCCATTCCACGCTGGCAGACAGAGTTCGAGGCCGCGCGAACCACCTTGATGCAGGCCCGTCACGCTACGGAGCAGGCTGTCGACAAGGTGTCACAATGCGCGGATGCGCAACTTGCGGCTGCTGAGGCTAAGATCAGTTCGGTCTCCTGTGCGCAGACCCAACTGCCAAGACTCCTGCAACTGATGGGGGCCGAAGGCTTGCGCCCGGAGCACCCCTTTACCCGCCACATCGCCGCCGCACAGATGGCGGGCTTCACCGATGGGGCAACAAATATCCTCAAAGACAGGGTGGCGCGTTTGACCGCCCGGAAGGAGAGCTGAACCATGCGTGTATTCCAGATTGAAGGCGACTGGGGATTCGACAACCTCACGCTGACAGAGTGCGACGAGCCAAGCTGCGGACCGGGAAAGGTCATTGTCGAGATGCGGATGGCGTCGCTCAACTCACGCGATCTGATCGTGCCCGAACGGGGCTATGGCCGAGCGACGGGTGAACTGCCCTTGATCCCTGTGTCCGACGGTGTGGGTGAAGTTGTCGAAGTAGGGCCGGGTGTGACCCGGGTTGCCGTCGGGGACCGTGTCTGCCCGACCTATTTCCAAAATTGGACCGCGGGCGCGCCGAGCCCTGAACGCTTTGCGTCAGCCTTGGGGGGGCCGCTGGACGGGGTTATGGCCGACCGCATCTGTCTATCTGCGGAAGGGGTGGTCAAGGTTCCTGACTACCTGACCGACGCCGAAGCGGCGACGCTGCCCTGCGCCGCGCTCACGGCATGGAGCGCGGTCGTCACCCACGGCCAAACCCGCGCCGGGGACAAATTGCTGGTCCAAGGCACCGGCAGTGTCGCGCTCTTCGCCTTGGCCTTTGCCAAGATGCAGGGGGCGCATGTCACTGTGATTTCCTCCAGCGATGACAAACTCGCGAAAGTCACTGAAATGGGCGCAGACGCGACAATCAATTACCGCAGCGAAGAAGATTGGGCTCGTGCCAGCCGACCCATCACCGCCGACTGCGGCGGCTATGACAATATTATCGAGTTAGGCGGCGCGAAAACATTGCCTCTGTCTCTGAAGGCCGTGCGGCCGGGCGGGACGTTGTCCATGATTGGGGTGCTTTCGGGGCTTAACATCGACGCCTCGCTGGGTCCGATTGTCGCCCGGCAGGTCCGCCTCCAAGGCGTCACCGTGGGCCATCGAGACGGGTTTGAGGCGATGCTGCGCGCCATGGCTCAGCATAACATGCGGCCTGTTCTGGGCGAGACCTTCAAGTTCGATCAGCTGAAAGAGGCACTAACGCATCTGCGCGCCGGCGGCCACTTTGGCAAAACCCTCATCGAGTTCTAACATGTCCGACATTGATACTTCTTGGCAGCCTCGCCACCATCCGGCGGACAAGGCAGCCTTTGTCATGGCCGCCACCGGCGAAAGTGTCAGCTTTGCTGCGCTCGAAGCCCGGGCCAATCAAGGCGCGCATTTGTTGCGCGCTATGGGCATCGAAACGGGTGCGCATATTGCCATTCTGATGGAGAACCGTCGCGAAATGCTGGAGGTCTGTTTCGCGGCAGATCGTGCCGGCGTGTACTACACGACCATCAGTACCCATCTGGGGCCGGAAGAGATCGCTTATATCCTTAAGGATTGCGATGCTCAGCTGCTAATTACAAGCGATCGGTTCGCGGGAATAATCGCAAAACTACAGACGGATTTTGGCAAAGCCCTCGCTGTGCGCGTCGTAGGCGGGGGGGCGGAAGGATTGCCAAGTTGGGATCATGGCGTCGCGGATCGGCCAACCACGCCAATCCCAGACGAGGCACAAGGGCTTGATATGCTCTATTCCTCAGGTACGACGGGGCGGCCAAAAGGTATTAAATGGCCGTTGGAACCCGCGCCGCTTGGAACGCGCACGATGCTGGTCAATCTGCTAGCCGATCTTTTCGGCTACGGGCCGGATACCCGATACCTGTCCACGGCGCCGCTTTACCATGCAGCCCCATTACGACACTCGATGGTCACGATAAAATCGGGTGGTACTGCGGTTGTCATGGACCGCTTTGACGCCGAAGAGGCGCTAAGGCTTATTGAAGAACATCGCATTACCCACAGCCAATGGGTGCCGACCATGTTCGTGCGCCTGTTGAAACTACCTCAGGAGGTACGTGAGAAATACAACCTTTCCTCCATGCAAATGGCTGTGCATGCCGCAGCGCCCTGTCCGATTGAGGTCAAGCATGAGATGCTGGAGTGGTGGGGGGATATTATCCACGAGTATTATGCTGGTACGGAGAATAATGGTTTCACCGCGATAACAAGCGGTGAGTGGCGGGGGCATCCCGGTTCAGTGGGCCGGGCCAAACTGGGGGTCATCCATATCTGCGGCGAGACCGGAGAAGAGCTTCCAGTTGGCCAAGAAGGAGAGATTTTTTTCGAGAATGGCCATCAGTTCGCTTATCATAAAGACCCGGAAAAAACCCGGCGTGCCACAAATGAAAAAGGCTGGACAACCCTCGGGGATATCGGTCGGGTCGACGCGGAAGGTTATCTTTACCTGACAGATCGCAAATCTTTCATGATCATTTCGGGCGGAGTGAACGTTTATCCGCAAGAGACTGAAGATACGCTGCTAAACCATCCGGCCGTGCTCGACGCAGCCGTTATCGGCATTCCACATGAGGATTTTGGTGAAGCCGTTCATGCTGTCGTGCAGTTGCTGCCAGATGTCGACGCTTCAGATGAACTGCGTGACGCCTTGTTTGAATTTTGCCGAACAAAGCTGTCTTCGATCAAATGCCCACGGAGTATCGAGTTCCGCAAGAGGTTGCCCCGGACAGAGACGGGAAAGCTGCACAAGAGGCTCCTAAGGGATGAGTATTTGGCGCCAAGGTGAATGATCAGACCAAAGGGTCGAATGGCGCTATATCGCGCCCGGCTAGCGGATACAGAACGGCCTCCTTAGAGAGTATCGACGGAGGGATGCGGGGTGAATTGCTTGATGAGACCATGTTTGAACGCCGGCATTCGGCGTTGTGTGTTCTGACCTCGGTCTATTACGCGCGAACCCTGACTATTGCAGTCACTCGCTCCTCTGCGAAAAATGGAAGCGCCGCACGATGGGCGATCGCTCAAGCGGCGGCATCTATTGTAAAGACGAAACGGGCTTTGGGTGCGGCTGGGTGAAAATTCGATAACAGGTCACGCCTCCAATAGAGCCCGAATTGGTTTGCGCGTTTGCTTCGAACCATCAACTTAACCAATCGCCTGTTCTAACGCCGCGCGCTCAAAACCACAGGCCAGAAAATACAACAGCCAGCCCACCTGCGCAAAGTGCGAGCGTCGGCACGGGCCGTCGCGCTCCGATCAAACCGTATGAAAGCAGGGTCAGCCCCAATGCGACACGACCAGCCGCCAAGAGAGCTGCCAATGGGGCGTCCGATAGGCTTAGCATATCCGGGTTCGCGACCATGCCCAGTGGGATGATGTAAAGCCCAATGCCAAGCGCCATCGCTGTCAGAGCGACCTTCAACCAATTCTCGCCAATCATTCCCGCGGCGATAAAAACAGCGCCGCAGACCGGGGGCGTGATTGTCGAGAGAAGCGCGAACCAAAAGACAAAGAGATGCGCTTGAAGCGGCGAAAGACCCAGTTCAATGAGCGCAGGACCGGCGACGGAGACGCAAATCACATAGGCCGCCGTGGTGGGCACTTCCATGCCCAAAATGAGGCAAGCAAGCGCCGTGAGCAGCAGGGACGGCCAAAGAAGCCCCCCAGACCCCGCCAGAATGAGAGAGGTGATTTTCACGCCAAGCCCGGTGATCGACAGCACACCGATGATGATTGAGGCGCAAAGGATGATGGAGGCGATCAGGGCAACCTGCCGCGCGGCATTGAGAACTGCACTTGCCATTCGCGTGGCGATCTGGCGCGGCTCGAAAGTGAGCTTTGCGTTGAAGAACAAGAGCAGCGCCGCTGCGAGGATCGCCATAGCCGCCGCATATTCCGGCGTGAACTGCGCGACGAACATCCCCCATAGCAGGACCGAGAAGGGGACGAGAAAAAAGAGCGATGTGACAACCACGTCGCGCAATGCAGGGCGATCCGCTTCTGCGATCCCTTTGAGGGCGAAGCGCTGCGCGTAGGCGTTGATGCCAACCCAGACCGCCACGAAGTAAAGCACGGCCGGAAGCGCGGCGGCAGCCATGATGCCGGTGTAGGGCACGCCGGTCAGCTCGACCATCACGAAAGCGCCTGCGCCCATCAGGGGCGGCATGATTTGCCCGCCTGAGGAGGCCACGGCCTCGACCGCGGCGGCGAGGCGTTTGGGGTAGCCAAGCTTGGTCATCGCGGGCAGGGTGATCGCGCCGGTGGAAGCGACATTTGCGGAGGCCGAGCCGGAGATCGACCCAAAGAGCGCCGACGACAAAACAGACACCTTTGCCGCGCCGCCTTTCAGCCGCCCCGCGGCGGCGGCGGCGACATTCATGAAACCTTGCCCCGCTTCGCCAGCGTTCAGAACTGCGCCGAAGATGACAAAGATCGCCACGACAGAGACCGAGACACCGGTGAGCGTTCCCCAGATGCCGCCCTCGGCAATGGTCAGTGTTCCGAAATAGCTTTCGATCGGCGTGCCGGAATGGCCGAACTCGCCGGGAATATGCTGCCCGAACAGGCCATAGAGCAGGGCGAGTGCCGCAACCAGTGGCAAGGGCCAACCGATCACGCGCCGCGCCGTTTCCAGCACTACCAAGAGGAGCGTAACCGCCACGGCAAGCTGGAAGTTGCTTTCGATGAACCCGTATTGATCGCCAAGCGCATCGCAGTTGAAGGCCACCCAAAGCGCTGCGGCGATGCCCAATGCGGCCAAGAAGCTGCCAGTGATCCGCCGCAGCGGTGTCTGCGCGTCAAAGACCAAAGCGAAGGGCAGAATGAAGGCCATATGCAGCGGCCTGCTGATCAAGTTCGGCACCAGACCCGAAAACACCAGAGCCAAGTGATAGCTAACGAGCGCGATGGCCAGCGCGATCCAGAAACTCGCCGCCAATCGGCTTTCGGGGAGGTTTGTCATCTATGGGGGTCCGGCTTTGGCTGGGCAAGCGCGGCGCGGAAAACCCGCGCCGCGCGTCTTGTTATTGCGAGGTTTCTGTCGCGATCCCGGCTTCTTCGTAATAGCGCAGCGCGCCGGGGTGGAGTTCAGTGGTGATATTGGCCATCAACTCAGGCGTGACATTGCCCCACCAAGGCGATGTATCGGCCATCTTGGCCTTGTTTTCCCAATAGGTCTTGGTCAGCTGATAGGCCGTTTCATCGTCCATCTTGGTTGTCGTGAAGGCGACGACGGGCAGGGATGTTGTGGTCACATCCTGTTCTTGGCCCGCATAGGTGCCCGCCGGAATGACAATGCGGGTCCGTTTGGATTGGGTGATCTGCTCGTCTGACAACGGGACCACGGTCACGGGGGTGGAAGCGGCGGCTTCGACGACATTTGGCGCCGGGAAGGAACCCGCGGTGACAAAGCCGTCAATCTGCCCGTTTTTCAAAGCGGCCACGGCATTGCTCAATTCCGCATCCGCGATCTCGACACTGTCTGCCAGCCCGAACATATCCAGATACTTCGCGCCTTCGGTCGCGCCGAAAGACCCTTTGCCCAGCAGGATGCTCTTGCCTTCCAGATCCGCAAGCGCGGTGGCGCCGCTGTCCTGAGACATCACGAAATGCATGGTCAGCGATGGGATCGGGAAAAGCGCGCGAATCTCATCAAAAGCAGGTGCGGTCTTGCCTTCAAACATAGCCTTGCCGTTTTGGGCCAGACCAACGAGGGAGGGCGGGGTGGTAAAGACATAGTCGGCCCCGCGCGCGCGGACTTCCATGACGTTCTGAACCGATCCTTGGCTCTCTTCCACGGTAACCGAGATGTCTCCGCCGCTGCCCGCTTTCATAGCCTCGGCAAGCTCCACGCCCATTTGATAGTAGGACGAGCCCGATTTGGCCGACTTATAGGTCACTCTGGTTTCGGCGCTTGCGGCGCCCCCGACAAGCCCCAGGGCCAATGCCGCGCCAATAGTTTGTCTCAACGCATTCATGGTTTTTCCTCCTCCAAGCGCAAGGCGAACGATCTCCCGGCGAAACAGGTGCGGGACTGCCTTTGGGTGACTTTGTGGCAGCACACTACGACATTGTCGAGAATGGGGTTTCGCTGTTGGGTGGCTATTACGGACCAATACGGCGGGCCGCTTCGGTCTTGCGAGGTCGAAGATATGGGAAGATGGCAGAGGCGGCAGGTTCGCTGCGCCCCGCAACCAGTTCTGCGATGCGCGGATTGCAGGCCATAGAGGGCGAAAGATATCGACGCTTGAGTTGCGAAGAAGCTCAATTGTCTGCGCTCCTTCGCCAAGGTCGAAGCCCGATCAAAGGTCCATCCCCTTACCACTCGGGCAAGGCACAGTGCGTCAGCTATCGCCCTTCAGAGGGTCGTGGCCCCAATTCATCAGCGAATAGCGCCATTTCGAGTCTTTAACGTCATCCTTCGGCCCGCCTTGGGAGAGATGCCGTTTGATATAGCCGACGACGGTCGCCATGTGATCCCACTGATCGTCGGTCAGATCGTCCTTGTTGGCGCGTTTGATCTTGACGATCCGGCGGCCGGACTTGTGCCCGGTGCTTTCACCGCTTCCGCTGTCGCCCACGGACTTGGACTCCTCGGTCTCCAGCCAGTCCTCAAGCTCCGCCGGTGCCATGTTGACCAGATCGCGCCACTCGTCCCAGATTTCGTCCTTCGATTTCGATGAAGACATTTTCTTTCCCAATCCATTATTGGGAAGAAACCGGCCCGCGCGCGCTTTGTTCCGATCGGCCACAGCGGTCTGCCATGGTCGGCGGGACGCGCGCCAATCTGTCTGCCGTCAGCTTGTCAGTGTCCGAACGGCCCGCGCCTCGGGCGGGCCGGATAAAGCTCAGGAAGCTTGCGAATAGCGCATGCCCTCCGGCACCTCCTGGTCCAGCATCGATGCGATCATGCGGGTCAGGGCGCGACCTTCGGGCAGGATGTCGAGGCGCGTTCCGGACAAGCGCACGAATGGCGTGTAGCGGGTCGCGATGGCCTTTAACTCGGGCGCGAGATCGAAGGCCCCCGCGCCGAAGGTTTCTGCCAAGGCGTTCAGATCAAGAGTGAAGTCGCACATCAGACATTCGATCGCCCGCGCGGTCAGGCGCTCAGCGTCGTTCAAAGCGTAGCCGCGCGTTCCGGGCAAGTCGCCAGCGGCGATGTGCGCGGTATAGGCCGCCGTCGCGGGGGCGTTCTGTACGTAGCCCCCCGGAAAACGCGAGATTGACGAGGCGCCGAGGCCGATCAGGGTTTGGCAATTGTCATCGGTGTAGCCTTGGAAATTCCGGCGCAGGCGGCGGTTGTTCTTTGCTTGGGTCAGCCCATCCTGCGGCGTGGCGAAATGATCAATGCCGATTGCCTCCATGCCCGACGCGGCGAAGCGTGCCGCGGCCCTCTCAGCGAAGTGATAGCGTGCGACGGCGTCTGGCAGTGTCGCCTCGCGGATGAGTTTCTGCCGTTTCGCGACCCATGGCACATGCGCATAGCCGAAAAGCGCCACGCGATCCGGGGCAAGGGACAGGGTCTTGTCGATCGTATCCTCCAGCCGCGCCATGGTCTGATGAGGCAGGCCGTAAACCAAGTCAGCATTGAGCGAGGTGACCCCTTCGGCGCGCAACTGACCGACACAGCGGCGCGTGACCTCGAAGGACTGGAGGCGCCCGATGGCCTGCTGCACCTCAGGGTCGAAATCCTGAATGCCGATAGAGGCCCGTGTGAGGCCCGCGGCGCGCAGGGCGGCGATTTTGGCGGGGTCAATCTGGGTGGGGTCGATCTCGACGGAGAACTCGAAATCCTCGGTCGGGGTGAAGATCTGATGAAGGGCGCGGTTCAGGCGTTCGATGAGGGTAGGCGGTAGGATGGTCGGTGTCCCGCCACCCCAATGCATCCGCCCCATCCGCATGCCCGCAGGCATCGCGGCGCGCAGAAGCTCAAGCTCGGCCTCAAGAGCTTCGATATAGCGCTCGACAGGGCTGAGCGTCTTGGTGCCCTGCGTGTGGCAGGCGCAGAAATAGCACAGGCGCTCGCAAAAGGGGATGTGAACATAGGCCGAGACCGGCGCGCCGGGGTCCAACGCGCCAAGCGCTGAGCGCTGAAACGCGGCGCCGACCGCGGGGGTGAAAGCCGCCGCGGTGGGATAGGAGGTGTAGCGCGGCACGCGCGCGTCGAAGAGGCCGAGAGCCTCGAGCATCTGTATCTGTTCCATGGCACCGGTTTAGGGGGGTGCCGTTCTGCGGTCTTTGCGCTGGATCAATTCGGACGCAAAGATTGCGCATTGCCGTCGGTTGGGTGATCGTCGGCGGCTTGGGCTTTGCTACGGTTTTCACGCTCTTTCTGACACCGATCCTCTACCGCGGTATCGCCGTCTTGGGTGCCGCCCCCGGCGGGGCAGCGCAGCGGCTGAGTGCGGAAGCGGAGGGGGCGGTATAGGCCGTCGCGGGATTGATGCACGCCGCGCCTGCGGTTTCCCGGAACTGCACGAAGGACAACAGGATGACGAGGGCAGCAGCGCGCTATTCCCGCGGCGCGCGCCACAGGTTGGAATAGCAAACGTGCCGGCAACCTATGCAAGCAGCGCATTTCTCCTGCCCTTTTCGATCTCTACTCCGGGCGGGTCGGACTCCCATCTTGGACTTGAGATTGGAGACATCATGCACACCGCCGTTCCAGAACCTCTTTCCGTTCCCCTCCCGCTTCTAAAGCAGACCCTATGCGAACATTACCAAAGACTTAGCCCCGCTTCGCGCGAGCTCAGGTTCATGGGCCAACTTAACGATGATGCCTTGCTGCGCGTGGTGCGGGGGTCCAACCTCGACCTGACGCTCGGCGTCGAATGCGATGATGCTTTGCGTGCGATACTGGAGCTTCATTGCATTGACAGCACCCATGCGGAGATCGGGCTTTCGGTTGAAGACGCCTATCAAGGGCGCGGCTATGGCCGGAGGCTCTTCCATCGCGGTCTGGCCGAAGCGCGCGCGCGAAATATTGAGACGGTGGATGTGAACTTCTTACGCAGCAATATCGCGATCAAAAAACTCTGCATCGAAGAAGGGGGAGAGATACGTTGCCGCGGGGGCGAATGTGTCGCGCAGCTGTCGTTGAACTGAGCAAGAAATTCGAGGCGGGCATGCGTAATCTTCCGGCGGCCAATTTTCACGTTTTAGCTTTTAGGGGATGGTGAACCCGCGCCCGACGGTGTCGGTTTCATCGATTAACCATTTCACATAGCCGATAACTTTGGCTGTGACCGGATATCCTTGGACGCTGGGGCGCGGATCACCATGCCGTGCCGCATACGAGCATCACGCTGACCATGGGGTTTCAAGGCACCTAAAACCGCCGTGCCGTCCAGCGGGCGAGCGCTTCGACCGCGGACCAGAGCAGCAGCGACAGCGCCGCGAGCACGATCAGGGCCGCGAACATGAGCGCGGTTTGGCCGCGGCCATTGGCCATCAGCATCAGATGCCCCAGACCGCGGGATGAGCCGACCCATTCGCCAATCAGCACCGCGAGGGGGCCGTAGACCACCGCAAGACGCAGGCCCGAGATCAGGCCCGGCACGGCATGGGGCAGGCGCAGCAGCAGTGTTTCGTGCCAGCGGTTGGCTCCTGAGAGATGCGCCAGATCGCGCAGGCCCGGGGGCAGCGCCATCAGCCGGTCGAAGAGGGCCGAGGCGATGGGAAAATAGGTGACCAGCGCGATGGTCACGATCTTGGAGGGCATCCCGTAGCCGAGCCAAAGGGTGATGACCGGGGCGAGGGCGAAGACAGGCACGGCCTGAGCCACCACCAGCATCGGGCGCAGCAGCCAGCGCGCGCGGCGCGAGAGGGTCAGCAACAGCGCGGTCTCAATGCCGAGGAAAATGCCTAAGCTTAGGCCCAGCGCAAGATTGCCCGCCGACCACAGCGCATTCTGCCAGAGCAGCGCGGCATTCCCGCCCAGCGCTTGCAAGACAAGCCAAGGTCCCGGCAGGATGAAACGCGGCACGCCGCTGAGGGTGACAACAAGCTGCCATATCGCGACGGCGAGGGCGAAGCAGACCATGCCACGCCATAATTTATGCAACGTAGATACCATCAGGCGATCTGCGCGGGTGAGGCCAGCCCCATGCGGCGCAGCAGATCGGCTTGGGCGGCGAGGGTCTCGAGGGCGTCGATCCGGCGGGGTGGCGGCGTTTTGGGCAGGGGGCAGGGGGCGGCCCCATGGCGGCTCACGATCCAAGCGTGATCGGCGAGCCTCAGGGCCTCCGCCGGGTCATGGGTGATCAACACGACGGTTCGCCCGCAAAGCAGCCGCGCCGCTAGATCCTGCATTTTAAGGCGGGTCACCACATCGAGGGCCGAGAACGGTTCGTCCAGCAGGACCACGGGGCGGTCTTCGTAAAGCGTGCGGGCAAGGGTGACGCGCTGGCGCTGACCGGCGGAAAGCTGGGCAGGTTTGCGGCGCAGCTCCGCGCGAAGCCCGACCTCGGCCAAAAGTGCTGCGGCGCGGGCAGGGTCCGCCCGTTCTCCGCGCAGCCGGGCGGGGATGGTGACATTCTCAACCGCATTCGCCCAAGGCAGCAGTTGATCGTCCTGCGCCATCATCGCAACACGGGGGGCGAGGGGACGGTCGTCATCCGTAGCAATACGGCCCTCCAGCCGGGCCACAGTGGGCAGACCCGCAAGCAGACGCAGCAGCGAGGTTTTTCCCACACCCGAGGGGCCGAGCAAGACGTTCCATTGCCCGGCCTTGAGGATAAGATCGAAATGGTCGATCAAGAGGCCCGCAGCGCCGTGGAGCGCGCCCGATAGATGCACCGTAGGGGCGGTCATGTTGCTGCGGGCGACAGGGCCATGTCCCAAAAGCCAACCTCAAGGGCGGTGGCCGTGTTGAAACGCTCTTGCAAGGTCTTGGCTCGGGGCAGGGTTTGCCAGCTTGCGCCCAGACGCCGCTCTAGCCCCCCGTCGATCAGCGCGCCGACATCGCGGCACAGTGCTTGATACTCTTCACCCCCATAAACCGCGCACCAATCGGCATAGGGGCCGTCATTGCCCCGCAGGGCCAACCCAATCTCACCATAGCCCAGAACGCAGGGGGCGAGGGCGGCCATCAGGTCAAGGAAATCCCCGGAATAGCCCGCCTCCAAAACATAGCGTGTATAGGCGAGGTTGCCGGGGGCCTCTGCCGTGGCCTCAAGCGTGGCGCGGCCGATGCCATGGCCTGCGCAGGTTTCCACATGGAGGGGCATCTCCACATGCACGAGCGCATGGACCGTGGCACTCGCAGCGGCCATTTCATCCAGCGTTTCCGCCTTGGCCGCGGCAAGCGCCCAAGCGCGGGCGAAGTGAATCAGGAAAACATAGTCCTGCCGCAGGTAATGCAGATAGCTGGCCTGTGGCAGACTGCCGTTGCCCAACTGTTCGACAAAGTCATGGCGGGTATAGGCCCGCCAAGTCTCTCCGGCGCCACTGCGCCATGCTGCGAAGGCCTTGCCGTAATCGGGCGCCGTCATGGTTTCGCCTGCGCCGTGACGTCGACCACCAGATCGGCGGCGGGGATCACGGTTTCCACCACGCCGCTTTCCTGCATGAAGGTCTCGAACCGGTCATAGCGCCCGTGGTCCACCGCGGCGGGGCGGGTGGCGAAGCGCGGCCATGTGTCTTCCCATGCGCGGGTGTTCAGCTCGTTGCGCAGCTCGGCGTCGGAGGCAAAGAAGACCTCTCCGCTGGCGGCCGGATCATTCACGATATCGGCGGCGGCCCGTTCGGTGGCACGCAGGAAGCGGGCGATCATGTCGCGGTCCATCTCTTCGGCATGGGCGACGTAGATCAACTCGTCATAGGCGGGCACGCCCTCGGCTTCGGGGTAGAAGCAACGGCCCTCATAGCCTTCGATTTGCATCTGGTTCAGCTCGAAATTGCGGAATGCGCCGATTACTCCGTCGACTTGTCCCGACATTAGCGCGGGCGAGATCGACCAGCCGATGTTGATTTGCTCGACCTCGGCAGGCGCCACGCCATTGTGGCTCAGCATCGCATCCAGCAGCATCTCTTGCACGCCCGCCACGGCGAAACCCACCTTTCTGCCCTTCAGGTCCGCCATCTCCTGCACCGGCCCATCGGCTCGGACGACGAGGCAGGTGAGCGGGGTTTCGACCAGCGTGCCCACACGGCGCAGGTCCAACCCCTCGCGCTGGGCGAGATGCAGTTCCGGCTGGTAAGAGACTGCCAGATCGACCCGGCCCGCCGCCACCATGCGCGGCGGCTCATTCGGGTCGGCGGGGGAGACGAGTTCGACTTCCAGCCCCGCATCGGTGAAATAGCCCTTCTCCTGCGCTAGAATGATCGGCCCGTGATCGGGGTTCACGAACCAGTCGAGCATGACGGTCATTTTGTCTTGGGCCACGGCGGGGGCGGCGATCAGCGTAAGGGCAAGGGGTGCGAGTATGTTTTTCACGGAATGGCTCCAATAGATTGTTTGTTCGGGGAAAAGGTCAGGCATCGGGCAGTGCGATCAGGGCGATCTCGCCCGGCCAGCGTGCGCGGAGGGTGTTGGCCGCGTGATGCGCGCGCAGGCCGGTGCGGCAGGCAAGCACAATGCGCGACGTATCGGGCGGCAGCGTCAGGTCAGGCAGCGCCTCGGGCGGGACATGACGGGCTTGGGGTGAGAAAGGCGCAGGCGCTTCGGCGCGCAGGTCAATGACCATATCGCGCGGGGCGATCTGGCTTTCAGCGATGAAACGCGCGGTGGGTGCAGGCTCGGGCGCATTGTCAAAGCGAAAGCCCGACATGCGCCATTGCGCGGTATCCCAAGTCAGGAGTTGCCCGAGCGGGGAGGGCGACAGCCCCAGCAGCACCGACAACGCCATCTGCGCCTGTGCCGCGCCGATCATCCCGACCACGGGCCCCAAGACGCCCGCCGTGTCACATGTCGCTGCCGTCTGCGGCAGGTCAGGGAAGACGGCGCGGAGCGAGGGAGCACCCCCGCAGAAACCACCGACATAGCCCGACAGCCCAAGGGCCGAGGCTGAAATCAGCGGTTTGCCCTGCGCGCGGGCTTCGTCCGACAGGGTCAGGCTGGCGGCGAAAGTGTCGGCGCAGTCGAGCGCGATATCGCAGTCCGCCAGCAGGGCGGGCGCATTGGCGGGGGTGAGCCATTCGGCACGCGGGGCAAGCGTCACCTCGGGGTTCAGCGCCGCCATCGCCTCGGCGGCGGCACGGACCTTGGGCCTGCCGATATCGTCCATCCGGTAGAGCGGTTGGCGGTGCAGATTGCTCAAGGCCACCTGATCGCCGTCGACCAATGTGATCCGCCCGACACCGGCCCCGACGAGATATTGCAGCACAGGCACCGCCAGCGCTCCGGCCCCGACGACCAGCACATGCGCCGCCGTGAGCCGCGCTTGCCCCCCGGCACCGACCTGCGGCAGAACGGTCTGGCGGACATAGCGGCTCATGCCGTCACCTCAAGCCATTCGCGCACCCGCGCTTCGGGGTCTGCGTTCAGCGTGATATCCGTGACCGCCGCCACCGTATCGGCCCCGGCGGCAAAGGCCCCCGGCGCACGGGCGACAGACATGCCGCCGATGGCGCAAAGCGGAATGTCCCCGATCCGCGCCTTCCATTCCGTCAGCCGGTCGAGGCCCTGTTCGGTCCATTTCATCTTTTTCAGAATGGTCGGATAGACGGGGCCGAGGGCGATGTAATCGGGGGCGAGGGCCAGCGCGCGGTCAAGCTCGGCATGGTCATGGGTCGACAGGCCCAGCTTCAGCCCGGCGGCGCGGATCGCGGGGATGTTGGCACTGTCCAAATCCTCTTGCCCCAGATGCAGCCAATCGGCCCCCAGTTCAATCGCCAGTTGCCAATGGTCATTCACCACCAGCAGTGCGCCGTGCTGGCGGCAGAGGTCGAGCGCGGTGGTGATCTCGGCGCGCAGCACCTCTTCGGGCGCGTCCTTGATGCGCAGTTGCACCAGCTTCACGCCCAAGGGCACGGCCCGCGCGACCCATGCGGCACTATCGAAGACGGGGTAGAAACGCGGCAAGCTCATAGCCAAGCCTTTCCGATGACGGGGGTGGAGGGCACGGCCATGTCGCGCTGGCCCATAGGGCCGGAAGCGGCGGCAAGCGCGCCCGCGCGGCAGGCCAGCGCAAAGGCTTCGGCCATGGCGGCGGGGTCGCGGGCCTCAGCCACGGCGGTGTTCAAAAGCACCGCGTCGAACCCCATCTCCAACGCCTGTGCCGCATGGCTGGGCAGGCCGAGGCCCGCGTCGATCACCATGGCCACATCGGGAAATGCTGCCCGCAGACTGCGCAGCCCGTGCAGGTTGTTCAGCCCCAGCCCCGAGCCGATGGGCGCACCCCAAGGCATCAGCACCCGGCAGCCCGCATCGACCAACCGCGCGGCCAGCACCTGATCCTCGGTGGTATAGGGGAAGACCTCGAAGCCATCGGCGCAGAGCGCCTCGGCAGCCTCGACCAGCCCGAAGGGGTCAGGTTGCAGCGTGTCGGCATGGCCGATGACCTCGAGCTTGATCCAATTGGTGCCAAAATACTCCCGCGCCATCTGCGCCGTGGTGATCGCCTCGCGCGCGGAATGGCAGCCGGCGGTGTTGGGCAGCAGATGCACGCCCAAGCCGCGCACCATGTCCCAAAACGCCTGTCCTGCGCCTTGTTCGCGGCGCAGCGAAACCGTGGCGACCGGCGCGGCGCTTTGGCGAAAGGCAGCCTCCATCACTGCGGGCGAGGGGTAGCGCGCGGTGCCCAGCATCAGCGGCAGGGGCAGGGTGGTGCCGTAGAAATCGCGCATCGTTCAGCCCCCCTGCATGGCGCTGAGCACTTCGAGCCGGTCGCCGTCGCTCAGCATGGTCTCGCCCCGCGCGCCTGCGGGAACGAAGCTGCCGTTGAGGGCGGTGGCGACTTTCGCTTCGCCCCAGCCCAGCTCTGCCAATGCCGCGTCAAGCTGCGCGGCGGTGACCTCACGCGTCTCGCCGTTCACTTCAATCTTCACGGAATAAATCCCCCGTTGTCGCTGTTGCCAGAAAGCCCGCAGCCTGTTCGGCCAAGGCGGGCGCCATGAGAAAACCGTGCCGGAACAATCCGTTCAGATGCAGCACCGCCCCGCGCTGCACGATGCCGGGCAGGTTGTCGGCGAAAGCCGGGCGCAGGTCGGCGCCCATCTCGATGATCTCGCCCTCGGCAAAGCGCGGGTCGAGCGCATAGGCGGCTGAGAGCAGTTCCAGCGCCGAGCGGGCGGTCATGCCGCTGCGGCTGGCGCTTTCGATCTGGGTCGCGCCCAGCATGTAGATGCCTTGCCCGCGCGGCACGACGTAGAGCGGATGGCGCGGGTGCAGCAGGCGGATCGGGCGGGTGAGGGCGATCTCAGGCGCGCGCAGCAGGATCATCTCGCCGCGCACGGCACGCAAACCGGGCAGAGCGTCGCGGGCCACCATGCCGCGGCAGTCGATCACCGGGCCTGTGACCTCCGAAGGGGTGAGGGCCGTGGTCTTAACCGTCACGCCCTCGGCGGCCAGCGCATGGGTCAGGTCTTGCAGCGCTTGGCGCGGGTTCAGATGCGCTTCCTCGGCAAAGAACAACCCGCGGCGATGGCGCCCGGCGAGGTCCGGCTCACAGGCCGCGATGGCTTCGGCGTCGCAGTCGCTGTGGCCTTCGGTGCGGGCGGCGAAACGCTGCAATTCCGCGCGGTCCCGCTCGGGGGCGAGGACCAGCGTGCCCCGATGGGTGACTTCCGTGATCTTCCCCCATAGCGCCGCGGCACGCCGCCCATGGGTTACCACCGCAGGCTCGCTCAGCGCGCCTTCGCAAAAGGGGGCGAGCATGCCGCCCGCCCACCACGAACAGCCGTGCGGCCCGGGCGGGCCTTTGCGGTCAACGAGCCTTGGCCGCAGCCCCTGCGCCAGACAGGCCCGCGCGGCCCAGAGCCCTGCCACGCCCGCGCCGATGATCGTGACATCACTCATGGGGCCAAACGCCGTGAAAATGATGCACCGGCCCGTGGCCATGGCCGATGTTGAGGGCGTCCGCCGCGGCAATGGCGCGTTGCAGATAGCTATGGGCGGCTTCCACCGCCTGCGGCAGAGGCTGGCCCCGCGCCAGACCGGCGGCAATGGCGGCAGAGAGCGTGCAGCCGGTGCCATGGGTGTTCGCCGTCTGCTGGCGGGGCGCGGAAAGGCGCAGGGTGTCGGCCTCGGAAATCAGCAGATCGACACAGGTCTCGCCCTTGCCATGGCCGCCCTTCATCAGCACCGCGCGGGGGCCGAGCGACAGCAGCGCGCGGCCCTGCGCGAGCATGGTGGCCTCGTCGGTGGCTTCTTCTGTGTCCAGCAGCCGTGCGGCCTCGGGCAGGTTTGGCGTCAGCACATAGGCGCGGGGCAGCATCCGGTCGCGCAGGGTTTTGACCGCTTCGGCAGAGAGGAGCGCATCGCCGGATTTCGCCACCATCACCGGGTCGAGCACAATGGGCGCGGCGCAGTCGGCCAGCTCCTCGGCCACGGCGGAGATCGTGGCCGGGTCGCCCAACATGCCAATCTTGACCGCGCCGATGGCCAGATCGCCAAAGACCGCCGCCATCTGCGCGCGGATCATCGCAGGCGCGATCATGGCGACCGCGGTGACGGCGCGGGTGTTCTGTGCGGTCACGGCGGTGAGCACGCTGGCCCCATAGACGCCAAGCGCGCTGAAGGTCTTGAGATCGGCCTGAATCCCCGCCCCGCCGCCGCTGTCGGACCCCGCAATCGTTAGTGCTTGAAACGCCATTCGGCCCCCCATTCGTTAGATGGGCCGAGGGCATGGAGATACGGGGTAAACGACCGCCCGGATGGGCCGATGCTTGCTTCCGTTCCCTACGCCGGTACGACCCGGATCAGGTTCGATGGGTCGGTTTTCACCTCTCAGCCTTGCGGCACCCCAACGGATTTCCGGCAGGCTAGCGAGGGGCGTTCAGAGGGTCAACAGGGGATCGGTTATTTATTGGTTTGCTTTTTATATCATGTAGTTGCGGTGTGTACCTCATGCATTGCATGAGGATTCGTTAATGAAAATCCCGCGATTTGGGGATCACCTTGGCATCGCGCGGGTGGCCGTGCATGGCCACCTGACCGGGCAGCGGATGGGTTGGGTGATCGCCGCGCGTCGTGATGCCGGGCATCGGTGCCTCCGATAGTGCTGCCAGCCGGTCAGAGCGGTTCTCAAGCCGCTCGGCCACCACGTGTATCACCCGCCCGTCGGTCTGCACGCGCCCCTCCACGACCAGAAGCCGCGACGACATGATCGTGGGGCGGTAGAGCTTGAACATATTGGGCCAGATCACGAGGTTGGCGACGCCAAATTCATCCTCCAGCGTGATGAAACACACCCCCTTGGCGCTGCCGGGTTTCTGGCGCACCAGCACCAGCCCCGCCAGCTTTACCCGCCGCCCGTGGCCCATGCGCGAAAGGTCCCGGGCCGAGGAAAACCCCTGCGCCGCAAGGCTCCCGCGGTAGAAGGACATCGGATGCGCCTTCAGCGACAGGCGCAGCGTCTGGTAGTCGGCCACCACCTGCTCCGCCTTCGGCATCACCGGCAGATGCACCTCCGGCTCCGGGCCGCGGGCCGAGGCTTCGACATGGTCGAAGATCGGCAAGGCGGGCGCGTCGCGCAGCCCTTGGGCCTGCCAGAGCGCTTGGCGCCGGTCGATCCCCATGCTGCGCATCGTATCGGCGGCGGCGAGCTGGCGGATCGCCTTGGCATCCAGCCCGGCGCGGCTCTTGAGGTCTTCGACATCCGCGTAAGGCGTCTCGCGCCGGTCCATGATCCGCGCGCCCGCCTTTTCCTGCAGGCCGTCCACCATGCGCAGCCCCAAGCGCAGGGCAAAGCCCTCGCCACAAGGCTCCAGCGTGCAGTTCCAGTCCGAGAGGTTCACGTCCACGGGCCGCACCTCGACCTGATGTTCACGCGCATCGCGCACGATCTGCGCCGGCGCGTAAAACCCCATCGGTTGCGAGTTCAAGAGCGCGCAGGCAAAGGCCGCCGGGTAGTGGCATTTCATCCATGACGAGACATAGACCAGCTTGGCGAAACTCGCCGCATGGCTTTCGGGGAAACCGTATTCGCCAAAGCCCTTGATCTGGTCGAAGCAGCGCTGCGCGAAGACCGGATCGTAGCCGCGTTTTGTCATGCGGCCCACCATCTTGTCCTGCAGCTTCTCGATCGTCCCGCGCGAGCGGAAGGTGGCCATGGCCTTGCGCAGCTCGTTCGCCTCGGTCGGGGAAAACTGTGCCGCGTCGATGGAGATTTTCATCGCCTGTTCCTGAAAGATCGGCACGCCCAGCGTCCGGCTGAGGATGCTGAAAAGCTCGTCCTGCGGATAGGCTGGGCCGGGGGCGGGGTAGACGACGCTCTCCAACCCCTGACGGCGGCGCAGATAGGGGTGGACCATGTCGCCCTGAATGGGGCCGGGGCGGACGATGGCGACTTCGATCACCAGATCATAGAAGACGCGGGGGCGCAGTTTTGGCAGCATGGCCATCTGCGCGCGGCTTTCCACCTGAAAGACACCAAGGCTGTCGCCGCGGCAGAGCATGTCGTAGGTCGGTCGCCCCGTGGCGTCGTCCTCGTGATCCTCCACCGGCACCGTGGCCAGTTCCAGCGGGCGGTCGTAATGCGCCTCGATCAGGTCGAAGCACTTGGCGATGCAGGTCAGCATGCCGAGCGCGAGGATATCGACCTTGAAGATCTGCAGCGCGTCGATGTCGTCCTTGTCCCATTCGATGAAACTGCGCTCGGGCATGGCGCCGTTGCCGATGGGCACGATCTCGGTCAGGGGGCGCTCGGTCAGGATGAAACCGCCGACGTGCTGGCTCAGATGCCGCGGCATGCCGATCATCTGGCTGGCCAGCGTCAGCACCATACGCAGATAGGGGTCCGACAGGTCCAGCCCCGCCTCGCGGGCGCGGGCGTCGTCCATCTCGCCCTCGAAACTGCCCCAGACGGTGCCGGCGAGTTTTGAGGTCACGTCTTCGGACAGCCCCATCGCCTTGCCGACCTCGCGGATGGCCGAGCGCGGGCGGTAGTGGATCACCGTGGCGCAGAGCCCGGCGCGGTGGCGGCCGTATTTGCCGTACATGTACTGGATGACTTCCTCGCGCCGCTCGTGCTCGAAATCGACATCGATGTCGGGCGGCTCGTCGCGTTCCTCGCTGAGGAAGCGCTCGAAAAGCAGGTCATGCACCGCCGGGTCGACCGAGGTGATGCCAAGGCAAAAGCAGACGGCGGAGTTGGCCGCCGAGCCGCGCCCTTGGCAGAGGATCGGCGGCTCAGCCTCCTCGCGGGCGAAGCGCACAATGTCATAGATGGTCAGGAAATAGCGGGCGATCTTCTTGGTCTCGATCAGGGCGAATTCCTTCTCGATGGTCTTTTTCACCGCCTCGGGCACGCCCTCGGGGTAGCGCCGCGCGGCGCCCTCCCATGTGAGACGGGCCAGTTCCTCCATCGGGGTGCGGCCTTCGGGGACGATCTCATGGGGGTATTCATAGGCCAGATCGGTGAGGCGAAATTCGATCCGGTCGGCAAGGCGGCGCGTCTCGGCGATGGCATGGGGCCAGTCGGCGAAGAGGCGCACCATCGCCTCGGGGGATTTCAAGTGGCGTTCGGCATTGGCGGCCAGAAGATAGCCCGCCTTGGGCACGATCACCCCCTCGCGGATCGCCACCATCACGTCCTGCAACGGGCGGCGGTGGCGGGCGTGGTAAAGCACATCGTTGGTGGCAAGCAGCCTCAGCCCATGGGCACGGGCCAGCGCATCCAGCCGGTTGATCCGCGCCCGGTCATCGCCACGGTAGAGGAAGCTCGCGCCGATGTGGCGCATCCCCGGCAGCGCTTTCAGCAGCCGCGGCAGGCCCGCGGCGAAGAGGTCGAGGTTCTCGGGCGGCATGACGATGAGGTGCAGCCCTTCGGCGTGGCCTTGCAGCATCTCCAGCGTCAGATGGGTCTCGCCCTTTTGCTGCCATTCCCCGTCCACCGATTGCATCTTGCCCGCCGAGAGCAGCGTCGAGAGCCGCGCATAGGCGGCGCGGTCCTGCGGATAGGCCAGCAGTTCAGTCCCACAGAGCAGCACCAGCCGCGCCCCGATCAGGGGGCGAATATGGGCCTTCTCGGCCTCCACATGCATCCGCACCACGCCCGCGAGGGTGTTGTGATCCGCGATGCCGATACTGTCATAGCCGTGGTGATGCGCCGTTTCGACCAGATCGACGGCGTCCGAGGCGGCACGCAGAAAGGAAAAGCAACTCGCCAGCCCGAACTCCACGTAGTCCGCCCGGGGTGGCGGACTGAAGCCGTCTTCGCCCAGCGTGCGGCGCTTATGTCCTTCTTGCTCGGGCATCAGGCGAAGAGCCCATGCAGGAACCAGCGCGGCTCGGCCCCGCGGCCATCGTGGATCACGCCCTCGCGGTAGAGCCAGAAGCGCTGGCCGCCCGCGACCTCGACTTTATAGTAATCGCGCAGACGGGTGCCGGGGCGGTCGCGCCACCATTCGGGGGCGATCCGCTCAGGCCCGGCGTGGCGGGTGGTCTTGTAGGTGACGCGGCGCCAGTTGAACTGCGAGGGCGGGCCTTCGGGCACGGCGTAGATGACGCGCACCTCCTCGGGCGGGGTGAGCAACCGCAGGGGACGCTCGCGCAGCAGGGTGGGGGCGGCGGCGGGGGTGCCTTGCAGGGCGTCGACGCGGTGCTCCACCCGTTCGGGTTTGTGGGTCTCGCGCCAAGCGGGCCAACTCACTTTGTCGCTGCCCAGCTTGGCCGCCAGACGGTCGAGCAGCCCGGCCACATCCGCCGAGGGGTCGCGTTTGCCGTCGAGGTGGTCTTGGATCAGCGGCAGCTGCTCGCTGTCCGTCGCCTCCAGCGTCAGCAGGTCAAAACCAAAGCCGCTGTCGATGTTCTCCAGCTTGCCATCGAAAAGCCTGCGCAGATGCGCCGGATCGCGGCTGGCCCGCGCCGTGGCGACGCCGAGGGTGCGCCAATCGCCGTCGATCCGGTAGATCGTCAGACGCAGCCGCCGTGCGCCCAATTCGGCGCGGGCCAGAAGGGTGCAGAGGTCTTCGACCAGCGCGGGCAGATGCGGGGCGGGGTCGATCACCGGCTCGGGCAGACGGCTGCGGGTCATGAAGTGGCGATGGTCCGGCGGGGCGTTGAGCGGGTCGGGGGCTTGGCCGAGCGCTTTGTCGAGCAGGATCAGCGGGTTGCGGTCGGGCTTGAGGCTGGCAAAGCGGCGCATCAGCGCGGCGCGGGGCAGATCGCTCAGCGCGCCGATGGTCTTGAGGCCGAGCCGGTCCAAGAGCCGCGTGGTCTGAGCGTCGAGCCGCAGGGCGGCGACGGGCAGGGGGGCGAGGGCGGCGGCCAGATCCTCGGCCCCGCAGATCTGCGCACCGGAGCCGAAACGCGCCAGTGCCTGCGCGGCACCGGGGGTGGGGGCCATGGCGCAGCGCGCGGTCAGCCCCTGCAGGGCAAAGCGGCTGCGGATATCGCGCAGCATCGCCGCCTCGCCGCCGAAAAGATGCGTGCAGCCGGTCACATCGAGCAGCAGCCCGTGATCGACGTCCCGCGCGGTCCAGGGGCACCAGCGCCGCGCCCAATGCACCAGCCGCTTGATCAGGGCGATATCGCCCTCCAGATCGGCGGGCTCGACATGCAGGTCGGGGTGGATCGCCTGCACGTCGACCACCCGCGCGCCCGTCTCGATGCCGCGGGCGCGGGCGGCGGTGCTCAGCCCATGGACCACCGGCCCGTGCGTCCCGTCGCACGACAGGACCACCGGCACCTCATCCCCCGGAACGCTGCGGTATTGGGCGATCACCCGGCGCCACCGCTCCATCGTCAGCATAGGGAACCAGACGGAGACGATCCGCGGCGCGGGGGCTGTGGCGTTTGTCGGGCTCATGGTCGGCCACCCATCGGCCCGGCGCATGGCCGCGCGCGCGAAACAGCTCCAGATCCCAGCGGGCCGCGCCCGGGGCCTGCGGATCGTCGGGATGCGCCTGCGCGGGCAGGGAGGCGATGCGCCAGCGCATCCGCGCCGCGCTCAGGCCCCCGGGGTCGCCGCTGCGGATGAGGTAGAGCGGCACGCCCGAGGCCTCGGCCCGCAGCGACAGCCGTTTGGTGGCGGTGAAATCCAGCACCTCCGGCCCGCCATGCACCTCTCCCACCACGGCTGAAAGCCCCGCGCAGGCGGCCCCTTCCTCCATCGTCCAGAGCACGTCGCGCGGATGGCTGGCGGTGACCAGCAGCACCGGCTGTTCCAGCCCGAAGGCCGCGAGGCTCGGGGTATAGGGCGCGCCGTTTTCGCGCCGCGACAGGAAGTCCTGCACCCAGAGCACCGGCCCCTTGCCGCGCGGCAAGAGCGACAGCACGAAGCCACTCGCCGAAGCACTGGCGAAGGCCCCCGGAAAGACATCCGTCAGCGGCGCATGCGTGGCCAGAACCCCCGGCTCGGGCGGTGTCGACGGCCGTCGCCGCGGCAGGGTAAGGACCTGCCCATATGTAGAATCGGTTGTCATGCACGACTCCATATGTTCACATTTTGTTCTATTCATAAACGATGAACTGCGGCCCTGTCAAAATTTTGAGCCGCCCCCGCGAAGCCCTTGTCGGGGCGCGGAAAACCCGCATCTACTGGGCCAAGGCTGCGACAGGAGGCGACCAATGTGCAATCTTTACTCCCTCACCAAGGGGCAGGACGCGATCCGCGGCTGGTTCGACGGGATCAACGACCAGGCAGGCAATCTGCCGCCGATGCCCGGCATTTACCCCGACTACCCGGCCCCGGTGGTGCGCCATGGCGATGGCGGCCCGGTGCTGGAGATGATGCGGTGGGGGATGCCCTCGCCGGCCTTCGCGCTCAAGGGCAAGAAGACCGACCGCGGCGTCACGAACATCCGCAACATCGCCTCACCGCATTGGCGGCGCTGGCTGGTGCGGGAGCATCGCTGCGTGGTGCCCTTCACCGCCTTTTCCGAGCCGCTGAACCGCCCCGGCGAACGCTCGCGCCCGATCTGGTTCGCGCTTGGCGAAGACCGCCCGCTGGCCTTCTTCGCCGGGGTCTGGACGCAATGGACGAGCGTGCGAAAACTCAAGGACGGCGAGACCACCGATAACCTCTATGGCTTTCTCACCACCGAACCCAACGCCGAGGTCGGGGCCGTCCACCCCAAGGCCATGCCAGTGATCCTGACCACGCCCGACGAAGTGCATACGTGGCTGAGCGCCGAGACTGCCGATCTGCCCGCGTTGCAACGCCCCCTGCCGGATGGTGCCCTGCAGGTCATCGACCCCGAGGATTAAGCCGCCTCGGCCATCATCCGCGCCGCCATCGCCAGATCGGAGCGGAACTGCGCCTCTGCCTCCTCGCGCACGGCTGGGTCGGGCACGCGCAGCAGGTAGGAGGGGTGCAGGGTTATCAGCACAGGGATGCCCTCGGGCCCCGCCTCGATCGTGCCGCGGCGTTTCAGGATACCCGTGCCCTTGCCGGTGAGACTCTGCGCCGCCGTAGCGCCCATGGCGAGAATGAGCTTGGGCTGCACCTGCGCCACCTCGGCGTTCATCCACCAGCGGCACTGGTCGATCTCCGGCATCTCGGGGCGCTGGTGGATGCGGCGTTTGCCGCGGGCGGTGAACTTGAAGTGTTTGACCGCATTGGTGACGAAGGCGGCGTCTCGGTCCAGCCCCGCTTCGCCGGCGATGCGGTCGAACATCTGCCCCGCCGGCCCGACGAAGGGGCGGCCCGCGAGGTCTTCTTGATCGCCGGGCTGTTCGCCCACGACCATGAGATCGGCATGCGTCGGCCCTTCGCCCGGCACGGCCTGCGTGGCGTGGCAATGAAGTGGGCAGCGGGTGCAGGCGCGGATCGCGGACGGAAGCTCTTCCATCGAGCCGTCCCAAGCGGACTCAAAAGCCGAAAGCTGCGCCTGCACCCGGTCCATGCGCGCGGGCGGCAGGGTGGGGGCGGCCTCGGCCATGGCCCGGGCGCGGGCCGGGGCCTCGGCGATCATCTGGGGAATGAAGGCGGCCTCGGGCATGTTCTTCCAGTATTTCTTGGGCATCTCCGACTGCATCGCCTTCACCATCAGGCGGGCGGGGTTGAAGATGTTCTGGAAGTAGGTGATCCACAACTGCTCGCCCGCGTCCTCGGGCAGGTCAGGCTTGGCGTGGCCTTCTTGAAAGCTGAGCTTGCCGCCCTCGAAGATGGCCGAGACATCGGGCGTGAGGATGCGCCAGTCCATGTCCGAAAACCGCCGCACGAAGAAATCCGCCGTAGGCTCCACCGTGTGATGCGTGGGTTCGAACCACGCGGCGAAGCTGCGGCGCGGGGCGTTCGGATCGCCGATCTCGCGGAAGCGGACGAAGGCCTTCATCTTGTGCTGGCAGCGGCGGACGTTCTTCTCCATCCCGCGCAGCACGGCGAGGTCGGCATCGCCCCGGTCGGACATCAGATGCGGCGCGTCCTTCACGCGCCAGAGAAAGGCATAGAGACGGGCGAAACGTTCGGGATCACTGTGCCAGACGGCGGTCTCGGCCATGGACACGAAACTGCGCGGCACCGCGACGCGGCCCGTGGCGGCCGGTGCGGCTTCCCCACCGAAAAGATCGGGGGCGGCGGCATGGTCACCCCAAAGGATATCCTCAGGCGGTACGCCCGCGGCAAGAAAACCGCGCGCCGCCTCGCGCCATGCCTTGGCGGTGCCGATGGGGGGCAGGGAGACGCGGTGCATCAGAACAGGGTCAATTGCTCGGGCGGCGGCGCGAAACGCGCGCGCAGGTCGGCGCTGTCGGTGAGGCCACCGGGGGTCCAGCCGCCCGCGGTGACGAAGGCACGGGCCTTTTTCATCGAGGCGCCCATGCGGGTGAGGTCTTCGTAGCGCAGTGCGCGGTGACGGCGCGCGGCGAGGATGCGGTTCACGGTTTTGACGCCAAAGCCCGGCACCCGTAGCAGCTTCTCGCGGCTGGCGCGGTTGACGTCGAGCGGGAAGTGTTCGCGGTGCACCAGCGCCCAGGCGAGCTTGGGGTCGACCTCAAGATCAAGGTTGCCGTCGCGGGTGACGGAGGTGATCTCATCCAGTTGAAAGTCGTAGAACCGCAGCAGCCAGTCGGCCTGATAAAGCCGGTGCTCGCGTTGCAGGGGCGGGCGGATCAGCGGCAGTTTCGACGAACTGTCGGGAATGGGCGAAAAGGCGGAGTAATAGACCCGCTTCAGCTTGTAGCTGGAATAGAGCCGCGTCGATTGCCCCAGCACCGTGGCATCGTTTGACCCATCCGCGCCGATGATCATCTGCGTCGACTGGCCCGCGGGCGCGAAGCGCGGCGGGCGCTTGCCGGAGAAGGATTTATCCTTGCTCGCCTCCTTGGTCATCCGCACATTCGCCATGGCGCGGCGGATCTGCTCAGGCTTTTTCTCGGGCGCATATTGCTGCACCGCCGTGTCGGTGGGCAGTTCCACGTTGATTGACAGACGGTCGGCGAGACGGCCGGCCTCCTCGATCAACTCGGGCGAGGCATCGGGGATCGTCTTAAGGTGGATGTAGCCGCGAAAATTCTCCTCATGCCGCAGCTTGCGGGCGATCTGCACCATGTCGGACATCGTGGCATCGGGCGAGCGGATCACGCCGGAGGACAGAAACAGCCCTTCGATGTAATTGCGGCGGTAGAACTCGATGGTGAGTTTCACCACCTCGTCCACGCTGAAGCGCGCGCGCTCCACGTTCGAGGAGACGCGGTTGATGCAATAGCTGCAATCATAGATGCAGAAATTCGTCATCAGAATCTTGAGCAGACTGATGCACCGCCCGTCCGGGGCATAGGCGTGGCAGATGCCGCTGCCTTCGTTGGAGCCCAGCCCCTTGCCATCGCGCGAGTCGCGCTTGGTGGAGCCCGAGGAGGCGCAGGAGGCGTCGTATTTCGCCGCATCGCTGAGAATCGCCAGTTTTCGATCGAGTGTCTGTTTGGTCATGCGTTCTATATATGTTCTCAACGGAGCGGCGTCATTAATCTATCTTAATGCCGCGACAATTTGCGCGGGGGGCTGCTGAGGGGGCGGGAAGATTTCGCGCGGTCGGGGTTGCTGCGCGTCTGGCTACGGGCCGCTAATCCGCAGGGCGACGCATTTGAGTGTCGCCCTACAAGCTATTGCCTCGGTTCAACATTTCCCCTCACCGCAGCCATACGCAGCCCTCCGCCTGCTTGCATTACCCTGCGTAATACGGTTGTAATTCCGCGAGGAGGCAATCGGCTTTCCCAAGAACAACACGTGAGGAGCACTGTGATGGCAAACCCCCTTTATGACACTCTGTTTGGCCGTCACGCGGGCAAGACGACCGCCTTTTTGCACCTTGAGGGCGGGGTGACGCTGACCCATGCGGGCTTTCTCAGCCGGGCGGGCCGCTTTGCCAATGTGCTGTCCGAGCTGGGGGTGAAGCCGGGCGACCGGCTGGCGGTGCAGATCGACAAATCCGCCGATGCGCTGGCGCTCTATGCCGCTTGCGTGCAGGCGGGGGTGATCTTTCTGCCGCTGAACCCGGCCTATACGGCGGAGGAGGTGCGCTATTTCGTGACCGACAGCGGGGCGGCGGCTTTTGTCTGCCAGCCTGCGCGGCGCAATGAGATGGCGCCGCTGGCCAAGGATACGGGCTGCCAGCTTGAGACGCTGGGCACCGAAAACGATGGCAGTTTTGCGGACCGCGCAGCCTCGGCCCCCGATCAGTTCGAGACCGTCGCGCGTGAGGCTGATGATCTGGCGGCCTTCCTCTATACCTCCGGCACGACGGGGCGCTCCAAGGGGGCGATGCTGACGCAGGCGAACCTTTTGTCCAACGCGCAGACGCTGGCCGATCTGTGGCGTTTTACCAATGCAGACGTGCTGCTCCATGCGCTGCCGATCTTCCATACCCACGGGCTTTTCGTGGCGACGAATGTGTCGCTGGTGGCGGGGGGCGCGATGATCTTTATGCCCAAGCTCGACATCGACCGGTTGATCGACCGGATGCCCCATGCCACCGCGATGATGGGGGTGCCCACCTTCTACACCCGGCTGTTGGACGACGCGCGTTTTACCAGCGAGACGGCGGCGAATATGCGGCTGTTCATCTCGGGCTCCGCCCCGCTGCTGGCGGAAACCCATGTGGATTTCGAGACCCGGACTGGCCACCGTATCCTTGAGCGTTACGGCATGACCGAGACCAATATGAACACCAGTAACCCCTATGAGGGCGAGCGCCGCGCGGGCACTGTGGGCTTGCCGCTGCCGGATGTGGAGTTGAAGATCACCGACCCCGAAACCGGCGCGACCCTGCCGGATGGCGAGATCGGCAGCATCGAAGTGCGGGGGCCCAACGTCTTCAAGGGCTATTGGCAAATGCCCGAGAAGACTGCCGCCGAATTGCGCGAAGATGGGTTTTTCATCACGGGCGATTTGGGGCGACGCGATGCGGATGGCTATGTCACCATCGTGGGCCGCGACAAGGATCTGATCATCTCGGGCGGCTATAACATCTACCCCAAAGAGGTCGAACTGCTGCTCGACGACCAACCGGGCGTCTTGGAAAGCGCGGTGATCGGCGTGCCGCACCCCGATTTCGGCGAAAGCGTCGTGGCGGTGCTGGTGGCACGCCGGGGTGTGGAACTGGATCTGGAGCAGATCGCTGAGGGCGTGGCCGGATCGCTGGCCAAGTTCAAACAGCCCCAGAAGTTGATCGTGCTGCCGGAACTGCCGCGCAACACGATGGGTAAGGTGCAGAAGAACGTGCTGCGCGAAAACTACCGGGACCTCTTCCAACCGGAGTGACACGGCCCGAGGGGGACTGTCGGACGGGCAAAGGCACGGGCATCCCCCTCCCACGGGGCAGGGCGGGGGGCGTAACCTGCGACAATCTGGCGTTTAATGCCCGGTTTCGCTTGAGGTGCCGGGAAAATTTCTACAGAACGTGGTGACCTTTCAGTCCGCTAGATCAGGAGTTCGCGTGTCCCTCTTCCTTATCGTTGCCTTGCCTTTCCTTGGTGCTTTGCTACCCGGACTGATGAATTCCGCAGGGCGCCAAGCCTGCGCCGGGGTCACCTTCATGGTTACCCTCGTGGCCTTTGTCGGCCTGCTCACCCATTTGCCCGCCGTATTGGCCGGAGAGGTGCTGACCGCGCGGGTTGACTGGATTCCGCAGCTTGGTCTGAACCTGACCTTGATGCTCGACAGTCTTGGCTTTTTCTTTGCCTGCCTGATCCTTGGCATCGGTCTGCTCATCATCGCCTATGCGCGTTCTTATCTGTCGCGCGACGATCATATGGGTGAGTTTTTCACCTATCTCTTGCTCTTCCAAGGTGCGATGGTCGGCATCGTTCTAAGTGATAACGTGTTGATTCTGCTTATCTTCTGGGAGCTGACCTCGCTGTCGTCCTTCCTGTTGATCGGCTATTGGAAGCATCTCCCCGAAGGCCGCCAAGGCGCGCGGATGGCGCTGACCGTGACGGGCATGGGCGGGCTTGCGATGATCGGTGGCATGTTGCTGCTGGGGCAGGTCGTGGGCAGCTATGACCTGAGCGTGATCTTGGAGAACCGCGAGGCGATCCAAGCCTCGCCGCTCTATCTGCCCGCGCTGATCTTGATCCTGCTGGGCTGTTTCACCAAATCGGCGCAGTTTCCCTTCCACTTCTGGCTGCCCCACGCCATGGCCGCGCCCACGCCGGTCTCGGCCTATCTGCACTCCGCCACGATGGTGAAGGCAGGTATCTTCCTGATGGCGCGGATGTGGCCGGTGCTCTCGGGCACGCCCGAATGGTTCGTCATCGTCACCACGGCGGGGCTGATCACCATGGTGCTGGGCGCGGTGATTGCGCTGTTCAAACATGACCTGAAGGCGCTCTTGGCTTTCTCGACCGTCAGCCACCTTGGTCTGATCACCATGCTCTTGGGCACTGGCACGGCCTTTGGCGCGCTGGCGGCGGTGTTTCACATCCTGAACCACGCGACCTTCAAGGCGGCACTCTTTATGTCGGCGGGGATCGTGGATCACGCGGTGCATACGCGCGACATCCGCCGTTTGGGCGGACTGCGGCATCTGATGCCGGTGACCTTCGTGATCGCCACGCTGGCGTCGCTTTCGATGGCGGGGATCCCGCTGTTCAATGGCTTCCTGTCGAAAGAGATGATGCTGGAAGAGACGCTGCACACCACGCTTTTCGATCTGCCGTGGCTGGTGCCCGCGCTGGCGACCTTTGGCGCGCTCTTCTCTGCGGCCTATAGTTTCCGGCTGATCGGCCATACTTTCCTTGGCAAGGAACGCGACGACTATCCCGACCATCCGCATGATCCCAAGCCCGGCCTGTGGTTGCCGCCAGCGCTGTTGATCATCCCCGTGGTGGTGATCGGCCTCGCGCCGTTTCTGGCCGAGCCTTTCGTCAAGCTGGTGACCGCCTCTGTCCTCGGCGACGCAGCCGAGATGTCTTCTGCGCATTTCAAAATCTGGCACGGGCTGGGTCCGGCGCTTTATATGTCGATCATCGCGGTCGTGGGCGGGCTGATCCTGCTGGCGCTCTTCACCCCGCTGCTGCGCGTCTGGGATGCCGCACCCCGGCCCGAGGCCAAGCGTATCTTTGACCGGATCATCGCGGCCTCTGTCGGCCTGTCGCAGGCGGTATCGCTGCGGCTGCACAATGGGGCCTTCTCGCGCTATGCCGCCGTGATGGCGGTGACCGTCGTGGGCGTGGGCTATTACGCTTGGGCCACCGGCACGGTGAGCGCGGCGAGCCGTGCGCTGCAGCCAACGAATGCTGTGCAGATCGCAGGCTGGCTGATGTTGGTCGCGGCGGCCTGCGGCCTTGTCTTCCTGCACCGCAACCGCCTGTTGTCGCTGATCCTGATCGGCATCGTCGGGCTGATCGTCTCGGCCGGTTTCGTCTTCTTCAGCGCGCCTGACTTGGCGATGACCCAGCTGACGGTCGAGGTGGTGACGATCATCCTGCTGCTTTTGGCGCTGAACTTCCTGCCCAACCGCACACCGATCGAAAGCAGCGTGCTGCGCCGGACGCGGGACGTTGTCGTCTCCCTCGCGGCGGGGGCAGCGACCATGGCGCTGTCCTATCACTACCTGCTGCGCGACACCGTGGCGCCGAGCATTTCCGAATTCCACCTTGCCAACTCCTATAAGGGTGGCGGCGGTACCAATGTGGTGAACGTGATCCTCGTCGATTTCCGCGGTTTCGACACCTATGGTGAGATCATCGTGTTGGGCATTGCCGCCCTGCTGATCTACGCGCTGACCGAGACGCTGCTCTCGGGCCCGGTGCGCGCGCGTTTGCTGAACCGCAAGCCCGACCAGCCGCGCGCGGGCGACCGGCACCCGATGATGATGGTGGTGATGACCCGCGTGATCATGCCGGTGGTGCTGATGGTGGGTTTCTACATCTTCCTGCGCGGCCATAACGAGCCGGGCGGCGGTTTCATCGCCGGTCTGATCGTCTCCATCGCTGTGGTGATGCAATATATGGCCAGCGGCTTTGCCTGGGCCTCGGCACGGCTGCGTTATCCCTATCATGGGATCATCGGCACCGGCGTCTTGATCGCGGGGCTGACGGGGATCGGCTCGTGGCTCTTTGCCAAACCCTTCCTCACGTCGGACTTCACCTATGTGCGCATCCCGCCCTTCGACAAGTTCGAACTGGCGACGGCGGCGCTGTTCGATCTGGGCGTGTTCCTTGCCGTGGTGGGGGCGGTGATGCTGTCGCTCGAAAGCTTCTCGCGGCTGGCCCGCCGGGCGCATGTGCCCGAGGCCGATCACCCGATGGACATCGACCCATCGCGCGAAGACAACACCAAGGCGGAGGCATAACATGGAACTTCTCGTCGCATCCGCCATCGGCATCCTGACGGCCTCTGGCCTCTACCTCGTGCTGCGCTTGCGGAGCTTTCCCGTCATCATGGGCACATCGCTGCTGACCTATGCGGTGAACGTCTTTCTCTTTGCCTCGGGCCGCTTGACCGTGGGCGCGCCGCCGATCCTGAGTGATGCCGCGCGCTATACCGATCCGCTGCCCCAAGCGCTGGTGCTGACCGCCATCGTGATTTCCTTTGGCATGACCGCCGTGGTGGTGATGATCGCCCTCGGGGCCTATCTGGGCAATAAGGATGATTATGTGGACGAGCCGCTGACCGATACCAAGGCGGAGGACCGCACATGACCCATTGGCTGATCCTGCCCATCGTGCTGCCTGCGTTTATCGCGCCTTTCATCATTCTGGCCGCACGCTATCACATCACCATCCAGCGGGTGCTGTCGCTGTTTGGCGCGCTGGCGCTGGTCGTTGTGGGGCTTGGCCTCTCGGTCGAGGCGGCGAGCGGCAATGTCATGCTCTACCGTCTCAGCGATTGGGCCGCGCCCTTCGGCATCGTGCTGGTGGGCGACCGCCTGTCGACGCTGATGGTCACGCTGACGGCGGTGCTGGCGCTGTTTGTGCTGCTCTATGTCATCGGGTCGAAATGGGACGAGCGCGGGCGGCATTTTCATGCGCTGTTCCAGTTCCAACTGATGGGCATCATGGGCGCCTTCCTGACCGGCGACCTTTTCAACCTTTTCGTCTTTTTCGAAGTGCTGCTGATCGCCTCCTACGGGTTGATGATCCACGCCGGTGGCACGCCGCGCCTGCGGGCGGGGGTGCAATATGTGCTCTATAACCTGCTGGGCTCGACGCTGTTTCTCTTTGCGCTTGGCGCCATCTATGCCGAGACGGGAACGCTCAACATGGCCGATCTGGCGCAGCGCGTTGCCCTGATCGACGCGGGCGCGACCGTGGGCATCCGCATTGCGGCGGTGTTGCTTTTGATGGTCTTTGCGGTCAAAGCCGCCGTGGTGCCGCTGCACTTCTGGCTCCCGTCGAGCTATGCCGAAGCGCCCGGCCCGGTGGCGGCGCTTTTCGCCATCATGACCAAGGTCGGCGCCTATGCGATCATCCGCGTCTATACGCTGATCTTCCCGCCCGAACTGGCCGTAACGGCGGATCTGCACACCACATGGCTGTTGCCTGCCGCACTGCTGTCGCTGGCGCTTGGCATGATCGGCGTGCTGGCGGCCAAGCAGCTGGACCGTATGGTGGCCTTTTCCGTCATCGGCTCCATGGGCATGGTGATGATCTCAATCGCGCTGTTCACGCCCGAGGGGATCGCGGCGGCGCTCTATTATATCGTGCATTCGACACTGGCCGCGGGCGCGCTGTTCTTGATCGCCGATCTGGCGCGGGCCGGGCGCGACAACCTTGATCTGACGGCGCAGCCGCAGGTGGCGGGGGCCAAGCTGACCTCGGCCCTGTTCTTTGTCGCGGCTATCGCCATGGTCGGCGTGCCGCCGCTCTCGGGCTTTCTGGGCAAGCTGCTGATCATGGATGCCGCTGCCGCCAGCGACTTCTGGGTCTGGATCTGGGCCGTGATCTTGGGCGCGAGCCTTTTGAGCCTCGTGGGCTTTGGCCGCGCGGGCAGCGTGGTCTTCTGGAAGGCGCGCAGCGTCAAGCCGGAGGAGGGGGCAACCCCGGCAGAGCGCCCCTCGGCGCTGAGCTATGTCGCGGTGGGCGGGCTCTTGGCCCTGCTGGTGGCACATACGCTGCTGGCCGGACCGGCCACCCAATATGCCACCACGATTTCAAAGCAATTGTTCGGGCCGGAACGTTACCTGACCACCGTGTTGGAGACCCCCGGCAAACTATCGGACGGCAAAGAGGAGGCCCATTGACATGATGCGACCGATCCGTTGGCTTTTGCCGCACCCGTTTCTGACCCTGCTGCTGACGGCGGTGTGGATCCTGCTGCAAAACAAGTTCAGCGCAGGCATGTTGGTCTTCGGCCTGATCCTCGGGATCGTGATCCCGGTATTGACCGCGCGGTGGTGGACCGACCGGCCCCAAGGCATCCGCCCGCTGCGCATGATCGCGTATGTGATCTTGGTCCTGTGGGATATCATCATCGCCAATATCCAAGTGGCGTGGATCATCCTGACCAAATCCAACGCCAGCATGTCGCCCGCTTGGGTCGTCGTGCCGCTGGATCTGAAAGAACCCGAGGCGATCACGATCCTGATGGGCACCATCACACTGACCCCCGGCACCGTCTCGGCGGACCTGTCGGACAACGGGCGCTACCTCTTGGTACACGCGTTGGACGCGAGCGACCCCGACGCGGTGCGCGATGAGATCAAAGACCGCTACGAACGCCGCTTGAAGGAGATTTTCGTATGACCCAAGCGACCGACCTTTTGACGCTGGCGCTTTATGGGGCGCTGACCCTCGTCGCCATTGCGCAGTTCATGGCGATGATCCGTCTGTGGATCGGCCCCGGCACCGGGGATCGTATTCTGGCGCTGGACACGATGTTCATCAACGCCATCGGCATCATCGTGCTTCTGGGCGTTTTGCAAGGCACGCAAATCTACTTTGAGGCCGCGCTGATCATCGCCATGCTCGGTTTCGTCTCGACCGTGGCCTATGCCCGTTTCGTCCTGCGCGGAGATATCATCGAATGAGCCCCGACGTCATCGCCACCTATTTCGTTATCGCGCTGCTGGTGATCGGCAGTTTCTTTGTGCTTGTCGCCGGGATTGGCTTGCTCAAGCTGAACGACCCGATGACGCGGCTGCACGCGCCGACCAAGGCCGCGACGCTGGGGATCGGGGCCTATCTGCTGGCGGCCATGGTGAACTCCTTCCTGTCGGGCACGGGGTCGCTGCACGAGCTGCTGATCATGGCATTCATCTTTGTCACCGCGCCGGTCTCGGCCAACTTCATGGCCAAGGCGAATATCCACCGCCGCGATTGCCTGCCGCATCCGCCCGAACTGCCGGATGGCGATACTTGGGCCACGCTGAACGTGCCGGAAGAAGACCGCGAGATCGAAGAGACTTCGCCCAACGCCTGAGGCGCGGGGCCAAGGTCGGATTCATTTCAAACTGTTACGATGGTGGAAACCTTTTCCTGCCAGCATAGGTTAATGGGCGGCGCTGCCCAACCGAAGCTGACCGAAAGGATCCTGCCATATGCGTCCGACCGCGCTTCTACTGATGTTGTTCCTGCCCTTCGCCGCGGCAGCGCAAGACCGTGTGGCGATGGTCATCGGGAACTCCGCCTATGAGGATGCCGCCACGCTCGACGGCCCGCGCGCGGATGCGGCGCGGCTGACTGAGGCGCTGGAGGGGCAGGGCTTCGACGTCACCACGCTGATCGACGCTGAGAGCGCGGCGTTCAAACAAGCGCTTTCCGACTTTGCCTTTCAGGCCGAAGCAGCGGATATCGCCCTGATTTACTACGCGGGCCGCCGTGTTGCCTCCGGTGGGCAGAGCTATCTGATCCCGGTTGATGCGCCCTTGGCCCCAGCCTCGGCGCTGCGGCGCGAGGGGGTGGCCCTGCCTGCGCTCCTGCGCGCGGCGGGCAAGGCGCGGCAGATACGGCTTGTTCTGCTCGACAACTGCCACGCCGCCCCGCAGCAAGCCACCGCGCCCCTGCCACCGCCTGAGCCACGCCTTGGCACCTTGGTCGTGACTTCTGGCGAGGTGGGCGCTTGTGACGAGAGCGGTGAAAACGCGGGCCTTTTCGCCGAAACGCTGGCCGAGGTGGTGGCCCAGCCGGAGGTCGAGGTCGGGGCCATGCTGGACGATTTCCGCGCGGCTTTGCGCAGCCGCAGCGGTGGCAGCCTCTCGGCGCGGCGCTTTGGGCGGCTGAACCCCACGCCGTTCTTCCTCGGCAGCGGTGACGGGGAAGCGGCCTCGGGGGGCTGGTCCGATTTGAACGAGACACAGGGCCAGCGTTTGGCCGAATTGGCGGGGCAGGGCGATACCCGCTCGCAACTCGGCCTCGCCGTCCTGCAAAGCGATCCCGACGATCCGCGCTATGATCCGCAGAATGCGGCGGCGCAGCTCATGCGCGCGATTGAGACCGGCTCAGCCGAAGCGCGCTATCAACTGGCCCAGCTCTACGAAGAGGGTCGGGGCGTGGAGCAAGACGAGGCCCGCGCGATGCAGCTTTATCGCGACGCTGCCGAGCGGGGCCATGCCGGGGCGTTGAACGATCTGGGCTTCATCCATTTGCAGGGCGAATTGGGGCAGGAGGCCGACCCCGAACTGGCGCTTGATTACTTCCGCCGTGCAGCCGACAGGCGACACCCTGCTGCGATGTTCAACTTTGCCGCGATGATCGACGATGACAAAGTGCCGGGGCGCGGGGCTGCGGATGCCGCGCTCTATCTCTACCGGGCACTGCGGGCGGGCGATGGCACGCTGCTGGGACTGATGCAGGAGGAGCCGCGTTTGTTCGACAGTGACACCCGTAAAGCACTGCAACGCAAGCTGTCGGATTCCGGGTTCTACGACGGTGCGATCGACGGGCTTTATGGCGATGGCACCCAAGCCGCGATCCGCGCGGCATTTGGGATGGAGGCTGGCGCGCTTCCGGGCGAAGCCACTGAAGCAACTGAGGAAACGCCGGAGGCCGAGACGTCGGAAACCTCTCCGATAGCGTCCGAGACGCCGCAGGAGGAGCCTGACCAAGAGCCGACAACCCAAGCCGAGGATGCCCCCGAAATTAACGCCGAGCCAGAGCCCGGCGTGGGTGAAAATGTCACCCCGGTTCTGCGCCCCAAACAGGCCGCGCGGGAGTAAGTTTTGAAACAAGTAGTATTGCGTTTTGCCCTCCAGTAAGTTGGCAAGATTAATCCGGTTGCAATATCGCGGCCGATGGCTTTTGATTGGCGCACCAGTCAATAAAAACTTCTCTGGGGAGAACACCAATGAAAAAACTGCTTATGACATCCGCTTTGGCGACGGTCGCCGCGACCTCGCTGGCCGCTGCCGAGTGTAGCGAAGTCACCTTCTCCGACGTCGGCTGGACCGACATCACCGCCACCACCGCCGCCACCTCTGTCGTGCTCGACGCGCTCGGCTATGACACCGAGACCAAGATCCTCGCCGTGCCGGTGACCTATACCTCCATGGCGTCCGGCGACATTGACGTGTTCTTGGGCAACTGGATGCCGACGATGGAAGGCGATATCGCCAAATACCGCGAAGAGGGTAGCGTCGATACCGTGCGCGCGAACCTTGAAGGCGCGAAATACACGCTGACCGTCAACAAGGCCGCCGCTGACATGGGCATCAAGACCTTCGCCGACATCGCTGCCAATGCCGACGCACTCGAAGGCAAGATCTACGGCATCGAGCCGGGCAATGACGGCAACCGTCTGATCCAGTCGATGATCGACGAGAATGCCTTTGAACTGGGCGACTTCGAAGTCGTCGAATCCTCCGAACAGGGGATGCTCGCTCAGGTGCAGCGCGCGAGCCGCAAGGAAGAGCCTGTTGTCTTCCTTGGTTGGGAGCCGCACCCGATGAACGCCAACTTCGACCTGACCTATCTTGAAGGTGGTGACGATTACTTTGGCCCCGATCTGGGCGGTGCGACGGTTTACACCAACACCCGCGCTGGTTTCGTCGAAGAATGCCCGAACCTTGGCAAATTTCTCCAGAACCTCGAATTCAGCCTTGAGATGGAGAATGAGATCATGGGCGCGATCCTCGATGACGGCGAAAAGCCGGAAGATGCCGCCGCCGCTTGGATCAAGGCGAACGCCGACGTGCTCGACACATGGCTGGACGGTGTGACCACCGTCGATGGCGGCGATGCGATGGAAGCTGTCGCTTCGTTGAAGTGATCCTCACGCTATGATGGAAAAGACCCGCTCCAGATTGATGGGGCGGGTCATTCTCATGCGCATTCTCCAATCCTGAAGGACTGACATGGACTGGCTGACAGAAAACAAGATCCCCGTGGCCGATGTGGCCGAAGACGCGCTGGATTGGTTGCAAACGAACGGGGCGTGGTTCTTTGACGGGCTGTCGGACCTGATGGAGCGGCTGATCGAGGCGATCCTCTGGGTACTGCAAACCCCGCATCCGCTGATCCTGATCGCCGTCTTCGCCGCGATCACTTGGGCCATTCAGCGCAACTGGAAAACCGTGGCATTTGTGGTGCTGGGCTTTCTGTTCATTCTGAACCAAGATTACTGGGAAGAGACGATGGAGAGCCTGACGCTGGTGCTCTCGGCCTGTGTGGTCTGCATGGGCGTGGGCGTGCCGATTGGCATCGCCGTCGCGCATCGGCCCCGGCTTTATGCTTGGGTGGCCCCGGTTTTGGACCTCATGCAAACGTTGCCAACCTTCGTCTATCTGATCCCCGCGATTGTCTTTTTCGGCATTGGCATGGTGCCCGGGTTGATCGCCACGGTGATCTTCGTTTTGCCCGCGCCGATCCGGCTGACGCAGCTTGGCATCTCCTCGACCCCCAAGGCGCTTCTTGAGGCGGCGCAGGCGTTCGGCGCCAAGCCGCGCCAGACGCTGTGGAAGATTGAGCTGCCCTATGCGTTGCCGCAGATCATGACGGGTCTGAACCAGACCATCATGCTGTCGCTGTCGATGGTGGTGATCGCAGCATTGGTGGGCGCAGACGGTTTGGGCGTGCCGGTGGTGCGTGCCCTGAACCAAGTCAACACAGGCTTGGGATTTGAATCCGGGTTGGTGATCGTTGTCGTGGCGATCATGCTCGACCGTATCCTGCGGGTGGGACGGAAATGACGAAAGCAGTAGAATTCGATAACGTATCCATCGTCTTTGGCGACAAGCCGGAGAAGGCGCTGCCGCTGATGGACGAAGGCCAAAGCCGCGCCGAGATCGAAGCGGCGACCGGGCAGGTGCTGGGCGTGCATGATTGCTCGCTCACCGTTGAGAATGGCGAAATCCTTGTGCTGATGGGCCTGTCGGGCTCGGGCAAATCAACGCTGTTGCGGGCGGTGAACGGGCTGAACCCGATGGTGCGCGGCACCGTGCGGGTTCATGCCGAGGGCTGGTCCTGCGATGTGCATGAGAGCAACGCGGCAGAGCTGCGCCGGGTGCGCCGTGAAGGCGTGTCGATGGTGTTCCAACAGTTCGGCCTGCTGCCCTGGCGCACGGTGCGCGACAATGTGGCGCTTGGTTTGGAACTGTCCAATGTGCCCAAGGGCGAGCGGTTGGAGCGGGCCGAGCGGCAGTTGAAGCTGGTGGGGCTCAGCGACTGGGCCGACCGCAAGGTGGGGGAGCTTTCGGGCGGGATGCAGCAGCGTGTGGGCCTTGCCCGTGCCTTTGCCACCGAAGCGCCGATCCTGCTGATGGATGAGCCTTTTTCGGCGCTCGATCCGCTGATCCGTACGCGTTTGCAGGATGAGCTGTTGGACTTGCAACGCGATCTCAACCGCACGATCATTTTCGTGAGCCATGACCTTGATGAGGCGTTCAAACTGGGCGGACGTATCGCCATCATGGAAGGGGGGCGTATCGTGCAGATCGGCACCCCGCGCGAGATTTTCTCGAACCCCGCGTCGGATTATGTGGCGGAATTCGTGGCCGATATGAACCCGCTGGAGGTGTTGACCGCCCGTGATGTGATGGAGCCAGCCGATGGGGCCGCCCATCCCGAGACCAGCGCCGAGACGCCGGTGCGGGAGCTGATGGACGGTCTGCGCGGCCCGGAGGCGGGTTTCGCGGTGATGGAAGAGGGCCGGCAGATTGGCACGGTGACGGCGCATAGCATCGTGGAACGGCTAAAACGCTAGGGCGGGGGCCACCCGCCCCGGCAGCGCTGTCTCACGGAGGGCAGCGCTGCCCTCCGCGGTTAATAGGGTCAGTTCGCCGCTGTCCCAAGTGTTTTCAAGATCGGACAATCCGGCCGGTCATCGCCAGCGCAGTCGCGGACCAGCGTGCTGAGCGTGTCGCGCATCTCTTGCAGGCCGCTGATCTTGGCCTCGATCTGGGCCAGATGGTCCTTGGCGATGGCGCGCACATCAGCGCTGGCGCGGTTCTTGTCCTCCCATAGCGCCAGCAGGTTGCGGCAATCTTCGATGCTGAACCCCAGCGTGCGGGCGCGGCCCAGAAAGGCGAGCTTGTGCATCTCGCTTTCGCGGAAGGCACGGTAGCCATTGGCGTCGCGCAGCGGTTTGACCAACCCGATATCCTCGTAATAGCGGATGGTTTTGGGCGGCAACCCGGTGCGTTGTGAGACTTCTCCGATGTTCATGGGACGATCCTATTCTGCGGCTACGTCTGCGGCCACGGGGGCGGCGGCCCGGGGGCCGTGGGATGGGGTGGCGCTCTCAGTCAGAGGGGCGGCGATCCAGCGCAGGCGCAGGGCATTGCTGAGAACGAAAACGCTCGACAAGGCCATTGCCCCGGCAGCCAGCGCGGGCGACAAGAGCCAACCGGTCAGCGGGTAGAAGGCGCCAGCGGCCACGGGGATCAGCAGGACGTTATAGCCGAAGGCCCAGAAGAGGTTTTGCCGGATATTCGCCATGCTGCGCTGGCTTACGTCGATGGCATTGACCACGGCGCGCAGATCGCCCGACATCAGCACCACATCCGCCGCTTCGATCGCCACATCAGTGCCGGTGCCGATGGCCAGCCCGACATCAGCCTGCGCAAGCGCGGGCGCGTCGTTGATCCCGTCGCCCACGTAGGCGATGCGGTTGTCGCCTTTTCTCAGGTCGTCGATGGCGGCCACTTTGCCATCGGGCAGCACCTCGGCGACGACGCGGTCGATGCCCAGTTGCGCCGCGATGGCCTCTGCCGTGCCGCGGTTGTCGCCGGTAATCATCGCCACTTCGAGGTTGAGGTCGTGCAGCCGCGCGATGGCCTCGGGCGTGCCGGGTTTGATCGGGTCCGCCACGGCGATGACCGCCGCTAGTTTGCCGTCGATCGCGGCGAAAAGCGGGGTTTTGCCGTCCTTGGCCAGATCCGCGCTGATCCGCTGGGCATTGCCCAGATCAATCCCCTCGCGGGTCATGAGCCGGTCCGCGCCAAGCGTGACACGGCGGCCTGCCACCAATGCGCTGACGCCGTAGCCGGTATGGGATTGGAAGTCGCTCACCTCGCGCGGCACGGGGCCAGCCGCTTCGGCCCGGCGCAGAATGGCTTGGGCGATGGGATGTTCCGAGCGCGCCTCGACCGCGCCGATCAGGGGCAGCACCTCATCTTCGGTCAGGTCGTCCATCAGCACCAGATCGGTAAGTTCGGGGGTGCCCTTGGTCAGTGTGCCGGTCTTGTCCAAGGCAACGGTCTTGACGCCCTGTAGGCTTTGCAGCGCATCGCCTTGCCGGAACAGCACGCCCAATTGCGCCGCCCGCCCGGTGCCGACCATGATCGACGTGGGCGTGGCTAGCCCCATGGCACAGGGGCAGGCGATGATCAGCACCGCCACCGCCGCCACCAATGCGTGGCTGAGCGAAGGGCCGAAGGCCAGCCACAGGCCAAAGGTCACCAGCGCCACGGCGATCACCGCGGGGACGAACCATAGGGTGATGCGGTTGACCAAGTCCTGAATGGGCAGTTTCGCGCCTTGGGCCTCTTCGACCATGCGGATGATCTGCGCCAGAACCGTGTCGCCGCCCACCTTGGTGGCGCGATAGGTCAGGCTGCCGGTGCCATTAATCGTGCCGCCGACGAGAGCCGCACCGCCGATCTTTTCCACCGGCACAGGCTCACCGGTGATCATGCTTTCATCGACATAGGATTGCCCTTCGACGACGATGCCGTCGGTGGCGATCTTCTCGCCCGGGCGGAGGTAGATGATGTCGCCCGTTTCGATCTTTTCCAAGGGCAGTTCGATGACGGCGCCGTCGCGCTCCACCCGTGCGCTGGTGGCGCGCAGGCCCATGAGCTTGGCAATCGCGGCCCCGGTGCGCCCCTTGGCGCGGGCCTCAAGATAGCGGCCCAGCAGGATCAGCGTGACGATCACGGCGGCGGCTTCGAAATAGACCACGCGGCTGCCTTCGGGCAGCAGCCCCGGCGCAAAGAGCGCGGTGACCGAGTAGAGCCACGCCGCCCCCGATCCGAGTGCCACGAGAGAGTTCATATCCGGCGCGCCCTTCGCCAGCGCAGGCAGGCCATTGCTATAGAAATGCCGCCCCGGCCATGCCAGCACGAGGGTGGTGAGGAGGAACTGGATGAGCCAGCTTGTCTCCGTCCCGATGGTCGCCGCGATCCAATGGTGAAAAGCGGGCACCAGATGGCCGCCCATCTCAAGCACGAAAACGGGTAAGGTGAGCGCGGCGGCCAGCAGGGTCATCCGTTTGAGGTGGATGGCCTCCGCTTCCTTACGCGTCGCGGCCTCGGGGGTGCCCGCCTCGGGCGTGTCGACGCTGGCGGGATAGCCCGCCTTTGCCGCCGCATCGCGCAGGGCGGGCAAAAGATCGGCGTCTTCCAATGTTTCGACTCGCGCCTCTTCGCTGGCGAGGTTGACCGTGGCCGAGAGCACCCCCGGCACCGCAAGCAGCGCGCGTTCCACACGGCCCAGGCAGGAGGCGCAGGTCATGTTTGACAGCCGCAACCGATGGGTGGTCTTGCGCGCCGGGTAGCCCGCCTGCGCCAAGGCGGTATCGAGCTCGCCCGCGTCAAGCGCGGGGTGTGCCGTCACGCGCACGGTTTCTGCCGCAAGATTCACCCGGGCCTCGTCGACCCCCTCCAGCGCGTTTAGCGCTTTTTCGACACGCCCCACACAGGACGCGCAGCTCATGTTCTGCACGCCAAACGTGAGTGTTTCCGCTTTGCCCATTTCACGCCCTCTATTCGTCTTGGGCTGAATATGGGGCTTCCAGTTGCTGGAGGGTCAATAGGTCATTTTCGGAAAATTGATTTGGTAGCACGGCGGCACAGGCGCGGCAGCTTTGGGCCCTGCTAAGGCACAGAGGCATATGCACAAGAGCGACCACCACCTATCCCTTCACCGCCCGTATAACCGGAAGCATATCTTAATACCTTTCTGCGTAAGTCCTCAGAACCCGCTTCGTCGCTAAGCTGTGTCTTAAAAGGTTGTGAGCAAAGATATGCATTTTTACACTTATTTTCTCGGCACGTTCACGGCGCAGCACTTGCGCCGCCTTTGGGCCTTGGCAGGGCAGGGGCCTTGGCTTCGGATGATCGCGGCATCGTTTTGGACATTGTTCTTGTTGGCTTTGCTGACCAGAGCCGCCTTGGCGCAGCAGCTCATTCTCAATCCCGTCGCCGCGCCCACCGTGGTCGGGGCGGGTGTGGGCGAGCGGGCCTTGTGGCGCAACGCGGGCACGGTTGGCGGGGTGTCGGTCGATATCGTCGGTGAAATGGCCTTTGCCGGGCGGGATCATATTTTCGCCTCGGGCAATGGGCAAATCCAGATTACCTCGACCGGGCAAGACCCGCATTTCATGGATTTCTACCTCTATGAAGCAGGCACCCATAACATCACGACCAATACCGGCGGGGTGCCGGTGGTGGCGGATGTTTTCTTTCAGATTAATGATATCGACGGTCCGTTGAACGAGCAGGTCTATGTGAACGTCTGCGACGGCACGGTTGAATATGTCCGCATTGACCGCAGCGCGACGACCTATCGGGGCTATATCGAAGGGCCGGATGCAAACCTCGGGACAGAGGTGTTCTATCTTGCCGGGGACCGCAACTATAGCAATCAGCCGGTATCGGGGCTTGAGATCTTCTACCCGCAGACTTCGACCTTCCGCTTTGGTCGGACCGCCAACAGTGGCTTCCTCGTCCGGCTCGCCAACCCGACCTATGACGACGCGCAGACCTATGACCTGCAATGCGGTGACTTCAAAGCGCCCGTTTTGCAGGACGATCTGAAAGAACAGGTGCTGAGCGAGCCTGTGGTGGTCAACATCCTGTTCAACGACAGTGTGGCGACTGAGAATAACAATGCACCGGCCAATAATTCGGGCCAGCCCAGCGAATATGCGAAACAGGCTGTCGATCTGATTCCCCCTGCCGGCGCGCAGAACATCGTGACCGATTCCGAAGGCCACCGGGTGGGTTTCGACATTCTGGGGGAGGGCACATGGAGCTATGACGACCTGACCGGGGAGCTGACCTTTACCCCCTTCGTCGCCTTCTTTGCCGCGCCGACGCCGATCAGCTACCGCTATCAATCGCCCATCATCCTGCCGAATGAGCCGCGGGCCTATTCCGCGCCCGCGCAGGTCTCGATCGATGTGGGCTCTGTCGGTCTGCTGAAACTGGCGCAATTGGTCGATACCAACCTTAACGGCTACGCCGATCCGGGTGAGACTATCGCCTATGTCTTTACCGCTGAGAACTTCGGCAATGTCGATCTGTCCAATGTGCAGCTTGCCGAGACGCAGTTCAGCGGCAAGGGCGTGCCCCCGGTGATCACCTTTCAGGCCGCCACGTCGCTGTCGCCCGAAGGCACGCTGCTGGTCGGGGAGAAGGCCGTCTATACGGCGACCTACACGCTGGTGCCTGAGGATTTGGACACCACGATCAGCAACCAAGCGCAGGTCACGGCCCAGACACCGGGGGGGACAGCAGTCTCGGACCTGTCGGATTCCGAGAACCCCGGTGACGGGGATGGCGTGGCGTCGAACGGGCCGGGCGAAGGGCGTGATGATCCCACGACGATCTACGCAGGCTCCGGCCCCGACCGGGGGGATGCGCCGGTCACCTATGGCGATCCGCAGCATGCGGACACCGCGCAATATTGGATCGGCGCGCTGAATGGTGACGGCGATGGCTCGGCGCAACATTCCGTCGATGGCACCGGCGATGACCTCGACGGTAAGGATGACGAAAGCGAAGAGAGCTTTCCCCAGCTCTATGGCGATCTGACCCGCACGGTGACCGTGGTGGTCAACGAACCCACCCCCGGCACCGGCTATCTGCAGGCTTTCGTCGATTTCGGCGGCGATGGCCTCTTCCTTGGCGATCAGGTTGCGACAGATATCCAAGACGGCGGGGCGCAAGACCTCGACGGGGTGGTGAATGGTGAGATTTCATTCCCCGTCAGCGTGCCGGTCACCGCCGTTCTGACCCCGACCTTCGTCCGACTGCGCTGGTCTTCGACCGCGGGGCTCGATGCGATCACCCCCGCCCCGGATGGGGAGGTCGAAGACTATGGCATCACCATCAAGACACCGCCCGACGCCGACCGGGGCGATGCCCCGGCGAGCTATGGCGATCCGCAGCATATCATCGAAGGCCCGGGCGCACCTGAGGTCTATCTGGGCAGCACACCGCCGGATATCGATCTGCTGACGCAGAACTCCATCGGGGCCACGGGGGATGATGCCGACGGGTCGGATGATGAAGACGGGGTGATCCTGCCGCAATTCTACCGTGGTGGTCTGGCCGAGATCACGGTGACAGTCAGCGATCTGATTGCCGCGCCGGGGTCGTCATATCTGCAGGCCTTTATCGACTTCGATGGCGATGGCACCTTTGACCAAGCCGGGGAGCAGGTGGCGGTGAACCTGCAAGACGGCGGCCCGCAGGATAAGGACGGCCTCAGCAATGGCACGATCCTTTTCGAAGTGGCTGTGCCCGCGGGGGCCACGACACTGCCTACCTATGCCCGCTTTCGCTGGTCGACCGACAGCACTGGCCTTGTCACAGCTTTTGAGGGGGAGGTGGAGGACTATACGCTCACCATTTCAAGCGATCCGCCGCCGCTGGTCTGCGATGCTTCGCTCTATGCCATCGTCGACAGCCCCTCAGCGCTGAGGCGTATGACCTTCCGCGATGGTGGGGGGAGCTATGCCACGACGGTTGAGACCTCGGGCAGCACCGGACAGAACCGCGACGGCGCCTGGGGCTATAACGCGCTGGACGGCTATATCTACGGCGTGGATCAAAGTAGCCGCAGGCTTTTCCGGATCGATGGCGCGGGCGACATTACGGACTTCGGTAATATCCCCGGGGCGGGGGATGCGTTGAACGCGGGGGATATTCTGCCGAATGGGCGGCTGATCTACGAAGTGGATCTGAATACATGGCAGATCGTCGATCTGAGCAATCCCGCCACGCCGATCGCCTTGGGCGAGATCAGCCTCTCCATCGGCGTCAATCCCGAAGACCTCGCCTTCAACCCCGTGGATGGCATCATGTATGGGATCGACAGAAACTCGGGCTTCCTGTTCCGCGCTGCGGTCAACAACGGCACCCCGGGGAGCGTGACACCCCAAGCGATCGGCCCTGCCGTCTATGCGGGCATGTTCGACGCGCTGTGGTTCGACCGTGACGGCAGGCTCTATGGCTATTCCAACACCACCAACAACCTCTTTGTCATCTCAACGGCGACAGGTGTGCCGCAACTGGTATCCGGCATTCCGGTCGATGAAGGCGGGCGCAGCGATGGCATCTCCTGCCGGGGGCCTGCACCGATCCCACTGGGGGGCATCTCGGGCAACATCTATGAAGACGCGGATGCCTCGGACGTGAAAGACAATGGGGAGACCAATTTCGGCGCGGGCGTGGGCATCTCGGTCTATGCCGACAATGGCACCCCGGCCAATACCGCCGATGACATCTTTCTAGCAACCACGGATACCTTGGCTGATGGCACCTATGCGGTGGGGGAGTTGATGGTGAACACGACCTACCGTGTCGCATTGGACGAGGCGGACCCCGATCTGCCTTCGGGGCTCACCATCGGCACGTCCAACCCGCTGCTTGGCGTTCCTGTCTCCGGCAATAGCGTGACAAGTGACCAAGACTTTGGATTCGATCCGGCTGGCAGTGACCTCGAACTCAGCAAAATCGCCGCCGCTACCGGGACCACGACACCGATCACCAATGTATCGGAGGGGGATACCATCGATTGGATCATCACCATCACCAATGTCAGCGGTGGCTCGCCCTCGGGGGTCAAAGTGATCGACCAGATCCCAAGCGGTTTCGCCTATGTCTCGGACGACGCGCCCGCGACGGGGGATACCTATGACCCCGACACGGGCTTGTGGTTCGTGGATGAACTGCTGAGCGGAGAGAGCGAGACCTTGACCATCACCACCACGGTACTCGGCAGCGGTGATTTCACCAATCAGGCCGAGATCATCTATAGCTCTCTGCCCGATCCCGACAGCGATCCCAGCACGGGGCCGCTGACCGATGACCTGTTCGACCAACTGCCCGACGATGACGAAGCCTCCTATTCCGTGACCCTCGTCACCGGAGAGCGGATTTTGACGGGCCGTGTCTTCATCGATAATGGGGCAGATGACGGTACCGCCCATGACGCCCTGCGCAACGGCAGCGAAGGGGGGGCATCTTCGGCGGTGTTGGAGATCCTCGACAGTGGCGGTGCGGTACTGGCCACCCCCGGTCTCGCGACCGATGGCACTTGGAGCTATGGGCTTTCTGGCAGCTACAGCGGGCCGATCACGATCCGCGCGATCCCGGCGAATGACTACCGGGCGATTTCGGAAGCGACGACCGGACTGCCCGATTTGGTCAACACCAACCCGCATGACGGTGAATTCACCTTCACGCCCGAGGCTTTCGGCAATCGCATGGGGCTGGACATCGGTCTGCTGCAACTGCCCAGTCTGACCAACGACCGGACCACGACCGTCGCACAGGGGCAGGTTGCGACCCTGCCGCATATCTATACCGCCACCTCAGACGGGCAGGTGACCTTCTCCTACGCCGGTGCCACTTCGACCCCCACCGGCGCGTTCAGCGCGGCGCTGTTCCAAGATATCGGCTGTGACGATAGCGTCGACGGGCCGATCACCGGCCCCATCGCCGTCACCACGGGGCAGACCATCTGTATCGTCTCACGGGTGTCAGCCGGTTCGGGCGCTGGGCAGGGGAGTACTTACGTCTATCAGGTGCTGGCGACCACGGCATTCGCCCGGACCACGGTGACCAGTTCGGCCAGCAATACCGATGAGGTCTCGGTCGGGGGGCGTTCGACCCAGATTGAACTGCGCAAAACGGTCGAGAATGAGACCCAAGGCACTGGGGAGGGCACCACCAACCTCGGCAGTGTGAATGATATCCTTCTTTACCGCATCTATCTGCAAAACAACGCGACCACGCAGGCGTCGAACGTCAAGATCTACGACAGAACCCCGCCTTATACGCAGCTGTCGGAGCCTATCGTCGATCCGCAACAGGTCTCGCCCAACCTCAGCTGTGATCTGGTGGTGCCGGCAAGCAATGTGGCCAGCTATGCCGGGACGATCGAGTGGAATTGCACGGGCCAGATGTTGCCGGGGGAGACGGGGGCCGTGCAATTCAGGGTCGGCATTCAATAGGTCGATAGTGCTTGTCGGAGTGGCGGTGCATTTTGATGCGCCGCCGCCCGTTTTTTGGCGGATGATCAACATTGATGCGCATAGGAAAACGGCACCTAGGCAGGGCTGTCGATCTTGGCATGGTGGACCCCCGTCATACGCGCGCTATCGCTTGCCTTCCCCCGCGGAGCCTGCAAACGGTAGAGTAAGCACCACGGGCCCCGTCGCCCCGACCAACCCCCCTAAGGACCGCCCATGACCAAGTTCTGCCTGACCGTGACCTGCCCCTCGCAACGCGGGATCGTTGCCGCCATCGCCAATTACATTGCCGAAACCGGCTGCAACATCACCGACAGCGCGCAGTTCGACGACACCGAAAACGGCCAGTTCTTCATGCGCATCAGCGCCGAGGCCGAAACCGGTGCCACGCTCGAAAGCCTGCGCGAAGGGTTCACAGCGGTCGCGGAACCCTTTGGCATGACCTATGAATTTCACGACCAAGACACCACGATGAAGGTCGTGGTCATGGTCTCGCGCTTTGGCCACTGCCTGAACGATCTGCTCTACCGTGTGCGCATCGGTGCGCTCCCGATTGAGATCGTCGCCGTGATCTCAAACCATATGGACTATCAAAAGGTCGTGGCGAACCATGACATTCCATTTCACTGCATTAAGGTGACGAAGGAGAACAAACCGCAGGCCGAAGCGCGGATCATGGAAGTGGTCGAGGAAACCGGCGCGGAGCTGATCGTGCTGGCGCGCTACATGCAGATTCTGTCGGACGCCATGTGCCAAAAGATGTCGGGGCGGATCATCAACATTCACCATTCCTTTCTGCCGTCCTTCAAGGGGGCGAACCCCTACAAACAGGCCTATGAACGGGGCGTGAAATTGATCGGTGCCACGTCGCATTACGTCACCGCCGATCTGGACGAGGGGCCGATCATCGAACAGGACATCGTGCGCATCACCCATGCGCAAAGCGCCTCGGATTATGTCTCGCTCGGTCGCGATGTGGAGGCGAGCGTCTTGGCGCGCGCGATTCACGCCCATGCCCACCACCGGGTCTTTCTGAATGGCAATAAAACCGTGGTCTTTCCCGCATCGCCCGGCAGTTACAGCTCCAAGCGAATGGGTTAGGGGCCACGGCCCCGCGTCTGCCGAATGCGGCGGGGGCGCGGGGCCATCGGGCGGCTTGGTCGCGCCTGTAGGCAGGCGTAAACTAGCGTCCAACAGCAGTGGATCAGCGCATGATTTAAAGAGAGAAGTGGTGCCCCCACACGGACTCGAACCGCGGACCTACTGATTACAAATCAGTTGCTCTACCAGCTGAGCTATAGGGGCACTGAGGGCTCATTTAGAGAAAGGAGCCGGGGGGTGCAAGAGGGGAAATGCGAGATTCTTTCGGATTTTACACGCGCGCCGGGACGGGCTATTCAACGCCGAGATTTTCAAGGGTAAGCAGAGTATCATGCAGCTCGTTTTGCACACAGGTGTTCATTTCACGGAAGACGAGCGGCTGCTGAAATGCCTGCTGCGCAATCAGGACGATTTCGCCAAGACGGGCGTCAAAGTGCCCGGGCCCAGCACCTATCGCAACCTGTTCCGTGACACGCTCAACGCGATGCATAAGGCGGAGCCGTCGGAGATGGCGCGGGACGTTTTGCTGGATGCGATCCTCGATGATGGGACAGCCAGCCGGGTGATCCTATCGGATGCGAATTTCTTCCGCTCGCCTGCCACGGCCCTGCAAGAAGGCGTGCTTTATCCCGCCGCCGCCGTGCGCATGCTGCGGATGGCGCAGCTTTTCCCCGAAGATGAGATTCGCATCTTTATGGCGATCCGCAATCCCGCCTCCCTCGTGCCGGTGCTTTATGAGAAAGCGGCGGATAAAACCTCGGCCGCGTTCTGGGGGGAGCGGGGGCCGGAGGACCTGCGTTGGTCCGAGACGATTGGCCAGCTGCGCGAGGCCGCGCCGGGGATTCCCATCACCCTGTGGTGCAATGAAGACGCGCCGCTTATCTGGGCGCAGATCATTCGGGAGATGGCGGGGCTGGCGCCCGAGACCAAGATCAAGGGCGGTTTCGATCTTTTGCAGACGATCATGTCGGAGGAGGGGATGAAACGCTTTCGCGGCTATCTCGACACTCATCCCGATATGTCCGAGGCGCAGAAGCGCCGCGTGATCACCGCGTTCCTCGACAAATACGCGCTGGAGGAAGAGATCGAAGAAGAGCTCGACATGCCCGGCTGGACCGAGGAATTGGTCGAGCGGATGACGGCGATCTATGACGCGGATGTCGAGGTCATCCGCGCCATGCCGGGCGTCACCCTGATCGCGCCCTAAGTCCCGGCCAATTCGGTGATCACGTCATAGGCCATGGCCACATCTTCGGCCGTGGCGGTGAAGGCACCTGCCTGAAAGCGGATCACGAATGCTCCGTCGATCCGGGTCTGGGTCAGGTAAATGCGCCCGTCGTCGTTGATCCGGTTCAGCAGGTCTTGGTTATGGGCATCGAGCTCTGCGGCACCGAGATGGCGGAAGGTGAAGAGCGAGAGCATCGGCTGGGTCACGATCTCGAACCCCTCCGTCGCGTCCAGCCGGGCGGCCAAATCCTGCGCCCATGTCACATGGTTGCGGATCATCTCGCGCAGCCCCTCCAGCCCATGGGCGCGGATCAGGAACCACAGTTTGAGCGCGCGGAAACGGCGGCCCAGCGGCACGGACCATTCGGAATAGTTCACCACGCCATCCGCGCCATGGGTCTTCAGGTACTCTGGCTGAATTGCCAAGGTGCGCACCAGATCGTCGGGATTGCGCAAAAAGTGGGTCGTGCAGTCAAACTGCGCCCCCAGCCATTTATGCGGGTTCATCACCACCGAGTCCGCCCGTTCGACCCCGGCCCAGAGACTGCGGAATTCAGGGCAGATCATCGCCGACCCGGCCCAAGCGGCGTCGACATGGGTGTAGAGACCTTCGGCCTCGGCCACATCCATCACGGCGGCAATGTCATCGCTGGCCCCCGCACTGGTGCCGCCAGTGCAGGCGATGATGCCTGCAGGCAGATGCCCCGCCGCGCGGTCGGCGGCGATGGCGGCGCGGAGCGCCTCGGCATCCATCGCGCGGCTCGCCCCTTGGGTCGGAATGCGGACAAGGTTCTCTTCGCCCAACCCCGCGATCCAGATGGCCCGGTCGACCGAGGTATGCACCTCTGCCGAGCAATAGACCCGCAGGCGCGGTTGGCCCGACAGCCCCGCCTTGTTGCCCTGCCAATCAAGCGCGCGTTCGCGCATTGTCAGCACGGCACAAAGCGTGGCGGAACTGGCGCTGCCTTGGATCACCCCGGTGAAGCCATCCGGCAGGCCGATCGCCTGACGCATCCAATCGCAAACGCGGGTCTCCAACTCCGTCGCTGCCGGAGAGGTCTGCCAAAGCATGCATTGCGCCGCGATGGCCGAGACGAAATATTCCGCCAGCACCGAGACCGGCGCGGCATTGGCGGGAAAATAGGCAAAGAAGCGGGGGTGCTGCCAATGGGTCATGCCGGGCATGAGAGTCTGTTCGAAATCGTCGAAGATCGCCTGCATCGCCTCGGCCCCTTCGGGCGGGGCATCGGGCAGGGCGGAAAGCACCGCGCCGGGGGCCACCTGCGCGCGCACCGGGCGGTTGCGCAGACCCGCGTGGTAATCGGCGGCCCAATCGGCGGCGCGGCGGCCCCAAGCTCGGAACTCCTCCCAATTCATGCGCCGCTCCCTTGCTGTGGAATTCTGGTTGTCATCCGCATTTCCTGCCCCATGTTGTTGTATTGTCTCACTGTTGTTCCGCTGGGCTTGACCTCTTCAAGAATGTTGTCGCAGCGGCTATGGTGGTCGTCACGCCCTTTTGGGCGGTCTTTGACTTGGTAAGTAGCGATCAGGAAACCGTCAAGAATGGCCCCAATGCCCCCCCTGCGCCGCACTGCCCGCTCCCTTCCGATTGCGCTTTTGCGCGCGCGGGAAAGGGTGATGGGGCCGATCCGCGAGATCTTGAACGAAAGCGGCATCTCGGAACAGAAGTTTCGCGTGCTGCGCGTGGTCGAGGAATCCGGCCCGATGGAGCAGACCGCACTGGCGCAGCAGGCCTGTCTGCTGCTGCCGAGCCTGACCCGCATGCTGCGCGCGATGGAGGAGGAAGGGCTGCTCAGCCGTGCCAGCGATCCCGATGACGGGCGCAAATCCATCGTCACCATCACCGATCAGGGCCGTCAGGTGATCCAAGACCACGCGGGTGATGCGGCGGCGTTGTTCTCTGACTTCGAGGCGCGTTTCGGCAAACAGCGAATGGAAGACCTGCTCGATATGCTCGAAGATCTCGTCAATCTGGACATGCAGAAAAAGACCGACGGGGAAAAGAAAGACTGACGGGAAAGGTGTTGGCGGGCAGGGCTATCCCCCGTTAACCGCCCGCCGTACCGCGCAGATCCCCGCCCGCGCCATGCGGCTGCCATCCGCCTCGGTCGCCGGTGCGCCCTGTTGCGACAGCGCCCGCAGATAAAGCGGTACAGCCCCGCCCGTGCCGATCACCGCCAGCGTTTGCCCCAGCCAATAGGCCCGCGCCGCCGCCAGTTCCGCCCCGATCAAAGTACCCGCCAGCCGCGCCTCTGCGGTGGGTGGCGGGATGTCTTGCAAGGCCAGTTCGGCCCGGATGGAGGCAAGCCGCCCCGCCATACGCTCGGGCCGCGACAGCCCATCGCTAAGCGCATCGTCAAAGGCCGTGTCGTCCAGCGCCGTGCCCTCGGCAGGGGTGCCATCGCCCAAAAGGCCCAGCAACTCCCCGGTCAGGAAGGTTTGAAAACTCACCACCTCGCCCGCGCTGATCTGCGCCCAGACTGACGTGGCCCCGGGCAGGCAGATCACCCCGTCCCAGTCTTTGTTGAGGCTCAGAAACCCCGCGATGCGCGTTTCGGCCCCTTGCAGCAGACCGCTGGGGCTCTGCTGGCGCAGGGGTGGGATGACCTGAAGGTCGAAGTTGTCGGTGGCGACAGCCGTTGTGCGTTCAGCCGTGGCGGCGCAGGGCACCATGCGCGGCGCGGCATCGGTCCTGCCTGCGGGCAAGCCAGCGACGAAGACCGGCAGGCGGGGCAGTTGCCACGGGGCGGTCAGCTTAGCGAGCGCGGCGTCGAAGGCCGCGAGGTCGCCGGGTTCGGCAGTCTCGCCATCGCTCGTGGCGCTCTCAAGCACCGATGCGCCCTGCATGGCCCAGACCTGCACCCGCCCCTCGTGAACCTCTACCGCCAGCCAATCTGCATTGCTCAAACCCGTCATCGCGCTGCCCTCGTCGTGGAATGTCTCAACGGCATAGGCCCAATGGCCTGCGGGTTCAACGCGTCCGCTGGACGCAAAAAGACGAACCACCAATTTGCTTCAAGCCTAAAATATTTATTCTTGAATGAAAAAGCGACTCGCCCTAGGCTCCCTTCCAAAGCGAACCAGAGGGGAATTTCGATGCGTGCAATCTGTCTTGGCGGCGGTCCTGCGGGGCTGTACTTCGCGATCTCTCTCAAGCTGCGCCAGCCCGAGGCCGATGTCACCGTGCTTGAGCGCAACCGCCCCGATGACACCTTCGGCTGGGGCGTCGTGCTCTCGGACGAGACGCTGGACAATCTCGAGGCCAATGATCCCGTCTCGGCCAAGGAAATCCGCAGCCACTTCGCCTATTGGGACGACATCGCGCTGCACCACAAGGGCAACACGATCCTCAGCTCCGGCCATGGCTTCTGCGGGATCGGGCGCAAGCGCCTGTTGCTGATCTTGCAGGAGCGGGCCCGCGAATTGGGTGTGAACCTGCAGTTCGAGACCGAGGTGAAAGCCGCATCGGAATACATGGACGACTACGATCTCGTGGTCGCCTCGGACGGGCTGAACTCCAAGACCCGGATGGAGTTCGAGGACACTTTCAAGCCCGACATCGACGTGCGCCGCTGCCCCTTCGTCTGGCTCGGCACGCATCAGAAGTTCGACAACGCCTTCACCTTCATATTCGAGAATACCGACAAGGGCTGGATCTGGGTCCACGCCTACCAATTCGACAAGGACACCGCGACTTTCATCGTCGAATGCAGCCAAGAGACCTTCGACGCCTACGGTTTCGGCGAGAAGACGCAGGAAGAGACCATCGCGATCTGCGAGGAGATCTTCAAAGACCATCTTGACGGGCACAAGCTGATGACCAACGCCAGCCACATCCGCGGCTCGGCCTGGATCAAGTTCCCGCGCGTGCTTTGCGAGAAGTGGAGCCACGAGAACGTCGTGCTGCTGGGCGATGCCTCGGCCACGGCGCATTTCTCGATCGGCTCGGGCACGAAACTGGCGCTGGAATCGGCGATCTCGCTCGCGAAACACGTCACCGACGACGCCGATCTGCCGACGGCCTTCGAGAAATACGAGGAGGCCCGCCGCCTCGAGGTACTGCGCCTGCAATCGGCGGCGCGTAACTCGGTCGAATGGTTCGAGGACGTGGAGCGCTACCTTGATCTTGACCCGGTGCAGTTGAACTACTCCATGCTGACCCGCAGCCAGCGGATCAGCCATGAAAACCTGCGCGAACGGGATGCGAAATGGCTCGAGGGGGCCGAGAAATGGTTCCTCGAACAGGCCGGTGCCGACACCAATGGCCCCGTGCGCGCGCCGATGTTCGCGCCCTTCCAACTGCGCGACATGAAGCTCGAGAACCGCATCGTCGTCTCGCCCATGGCGCAATACAAGGCCGTCGACGGCTGCCCGACCGATTGGCATTTCGTGCATTACGCCGAACGCGCCAAGGGCGGCGCCGGGCTGGTCTATACCGAGATGACTTGTGTGAGCCCCGAGGGCCGGATTACCCTGGGCTGCCCCGGTCTCTATGCGCCCGAACACGAGGCGGCGTGGAAGCGGCTCACGGATTTTGTGCATGCCGAGACCGAGGCCAAGATCTGCTGCCAGATCGGCCATTCGGGCCGCAAGGGCTCGACCCAGCTGGGCTGGGAGGAAATGGACGCGCCGCTGAAAGCGGGCAATTGGGACATCATCTCGGCCTCCCCGATCCCGTGGTCCGAGAACAACGCCGTGCCACGCGCCGCGACGCGCGAGGACATGGGCCAAATCCGCGATGAATTCGTCGAAGCCACCCGCATGGCCCACCGCGCCAACTTTGACATGGTCGAACTGCACGCGGCGCACGGCTATCTGATCTCGTCGTTCATCTCGCCGCTGTCGAACCAGCGCGAGGATGAGTACGGCGGCAGCTTGGAGAACCGCATGCGCTACCCGCTTGAAGTCTTCCGCGCCATGCGCGACGCATGGCCCGAGGGAAAGCCCATGGCGGTGCGCATCTCGGCCAATGACTGGGTCGAGGAGGACGGCGTGACCCCCGAGGAAGCGGTCGAGATCGCGCGCATGTTCAGCGAGGCCGGGGCCGACATCATCGACGTCTCCGCAGGCCAGACCTCGAAACAAGCCCAGCCCGTCTATGGCCGCATGTTCCAGACCCCCTTCAGCGACCGCATCCGCAACGACGGCGGGATCAAGACCATGGCCGTGGGCAATATCTACGAGGCCGACCACGTGAACTCGATCCTCATGGCGGGCCGCGCCGATCTTGTCTGCCTCGCCCGCCCGCATCTGGCCGATCCCTATTGGACCCTGCACGCCGCCGCCGCCATCGGCGACCGCCACGCCGACTGGCCGCTGCCCTACGGCCCCGGCCGCGATCAGGCTTGGCGTCTGGCGGACCGTGCGGCGGAGATGGAGAAAGTATGAGCCATATCGTCATCACCGGCGGCGGCACCGGCGTGGGGGCCGAGATCGCCCATGCGGTGGCCGCCACCGGCGCCAAGGTCACCATCATGGGGCGCCGCGAAGCGCCCCTGCGCGAACAGGGGCTGCCGTTTCAGACTTGCGACGTGACCGATCCGGAGGCGGTGCAGGCCGCCTTCGCCGCCGCGCGCGCCGAGAATGGCCCCATCACCGGCGTCGTCGCCAATGCGGGCGCGGCCCATTCCGCGCCTTTTCACAAGATCACCGCGCAGGACATGACCGACATGATGGCGGTCAATGTCACCGGCGTCTTCAACGTCTGGCAGGCGGCACTGGCGGAGATGAAGGAGGCCGGGCAGGGGCGGCTGATCGCCGTGGCCTCGACCGCGGGCCTCAAGGGTTACCCATATGTCGCGGGCTATGTCGCGGCGAAACACGGTGTCGTCGGCCTCACCCGCGCGCTGGCGCTGGAACTGGCGCGCACGGGCATCACCGTGAACGCGATTTGCCCCGGTTTCATCGACACGCCGCTTCTGGAACGCTCGGTCGAGAATATCACCAAGACCACCGGCAAGAACGCCGAGGAGGCCCGCGCCCTGCTAAAACGCGCCAGCCCCCAGAACCGCTTTGTCGAGACCTCCGAAGTCGCCGGTGCCGTGCTCTACCTGCTGTCCGATGCCGCGGCTTCGGTCAACGGCCACGCGCTGGCGCTATCGGGGGGCGAGGTGTGAGCAACGCGGCCAAGGATCGCGTCCGGCTCTGGCTGCGGCTGCTGAAAGTGGTGCGCGGGCTGGAACAGGAACTGCGCGACAGGCTGCGGCGCGAGCATAACACTACGCTGCCGCGTTTCGACGTGATGTCGGCACTCTCGCGCCATCCCGAGGGGCTGAAGATGAGCCAGCTTTCCGGCGTGCTGCGGGTGTCCAACGGCAATGTCACCGGCATCGCCGACCGCCTCAGCGAAGAGGGGCTGGTGGAGCGCATCCCCGTGCCGGGCGACCGGCGTGCGATGATGCTGCGGCTGACGCCTGAGGGGGCGGCGCAATTCGCCCGCCAAGCGCAGGCGCATGAAGACTGGATCAACGAAAAACTGCGCGGAATCTCCTCCGAGGAAGCCCGCGCCATGGCGGCCCGCCTACAAGCCTTCGCCGCCCAAACGGAAGAAGAGGAAAAAGCCAATGCGCAGTGAGGTGACGCATTTTCAATGCGAGATCAAAGACCGGATCGCCACCGTGCGGCTCGACCGGCCCGACCGCAAGAACCCGCTGACCTTCGACAGCTACGCCGAGCTGCGCGACTGGTTCCGCGATCTGGTCTATGCCGATGACGTCGACGTGGTGATCTTCGGCTCCAACGGGGGCAACTTCAGCTCCGGCGGGGATGTACATGATATCATTGGCCCTTTGACCAAGATGAATATGAAAGAGTTGCTGCAATTCACCCGCATGACCGGCGATCTGGTCAAGGCCATCGTGAATTGCGGTAAGCCGGTGATCGCCGCCGTCGACGGTGTCTGCGTCGGCGCAGGCGCGATCATTGCCATGGCATCGGACCTGCGGCTGGCGACGGCGGAGGCCAAGGCGGCTTTCCTCTTCACCCGCGTGGGCCTTTCCGGCTGCGACATGGGCGCCTGCGCAATCCTGCCGCGCATCATCGGCCAGACGCGGGCCGCGGAATTGCTCTACACCGGCCGCGCCATGTCGGCGGAAGAGGGCGAACGCTGGGGCTTCTACAACCGTCTGGTGACGGGCGAGACGCTGGAGGAAGAGGCCATGGCACTGGCCAAGAAAATCCAGGCCGGCCCCAATTTCGCGCATATGATGACCAAGACGATGCTGGCCCAAGAATGGGCCATGTCGATCGAACAGGCGATCGAGGCCGAGGCGCAGGCGCAGGCGATCTGCATGCAGACCGGCGATTTCGAGCGCGCCTACAACGCCTTCGTCGCCAAGGAACGCCCGGTCTTCGAAGGGGACTGAGCCGAATACGAAAGCCAAAAGATAACACGCGGGGAGGCGTAACCATGGCTGACAAAAGTTTTCTCGACTGGCCCTTTTTCGAGCCGCGCCACAAGGAACTGGCGCTGAAGCTCGACGACTGGGCCAAGCGCGAGCTGAAGAACGTGGATCACGGCGACACCGATGGCGCCTGCCGTGATCTGGTGACGATGATGGGCCAGGACGGCTGGCTGCGCCGCAGCGGTGCGGAAGGCGACGAGGTGCTCGACGTGCGCACGCTCTGCCTGATCCGCGAAACACTGGCGCGCCACGACGGGCTGGCGGATTTCTCCTTTGCGATGCAGGGACTTGGCACCGGGGCAATCTCGCTCTTCGGGACAGATGAGCAGAAGGCCGAATGGCTGCCCAAGACCCGCTCGGGGCAGGCGATCTCGGCCTTTGCCCTGACCGAGCCGCAGTCCGGCTCGGACGTGGCCAATTCCACCATGACCGCGAAGCCCGACGGCAATGGCTATGTGCTCAACGGGCGCAAGACATGGATCTCCAATGGCGGCATCGCGGATGTCTACACCGTTTTTGCCCGCACCCGGGAGGCGCCGGGCGCCAAGGGGCTTTCGGCCTTCATCGTGCCCGCCGACACGCCGGGGCTGAAGGTCGAGGAACGGCTCGAGGTCATGGCCCCGCATCCGCTGGCCACGCTGCATTTCGACGGGGTGAAACTGCCCGGCTCGGCGCTTCTGGGCGAGGCGGGCCGCGGCTTTGCCATCGCCATGTCGGTCCTCGACGTCTTTCGCTCCACCGTGGCCGCTGCGGCCCTCGGCTTTGCCCGCCGCGCGCTGGACGAGGCGCTCACCCGCGTGACCAGCCGTCAGGTGCAGGGCGCGCCCTTGAGCGAGTTGCAGATGGTGCAGGGCCATATCGCGGACATGGCGCTCGACGTCGATGCAGCGGCGCTGCTTGTCTACCGCGCCGCATGGACCAAGGACAGCGGCGCACCGCGCGTCACCCGCGAGGCCGCGATGGCCAAGCTCTTTGCCACCGACCAGGCGCAGAAGGTCATCGACAAGGCGGTGCAATTGCACGGCGGCGATGGTGTGCGCAATGGGGAGGCAGTCGAGCGACTTTACCGTGAAATCAGGGCCTTGCGCATTTACGAGGGCGCGTCGGACGTGCAACGTGTGGTCATCGCCCGCCAAACATTGGGAGCCATGTCATGAAGCTGCACCCGACCGGACACGAAGATACATTCGCCCGCGACAACCTGCCGCCCTTCGACCAATGGCCGGACCTTCTGCTCGAAGGCTTCGACTATCCAGAGCGCTTGAATGTCGGTGTAGAACTTACTGATAAGATAGTGGAAAAGGGTTTCGGAGATCACACTGCGCTGATCGGCAACGGTCGCCGGCGGACCTACAAGGAGTTAGCAGACTGGACCAACCGTCTGGCCGCGGCGCTGGTCGAGGATCTGGGCGTGAAGCCCGGCAACCGGGTGCTGATCCGCTCGGCCAACAACCCGGCGATGGTGGCCTGCTGGCTGGCGGCGACCAAGGCAGGCGCGGTGGTGGTCAACACCATGCCGATGCTGCGCGCGGGTGAACTTTCGGCCATCGTCGATAAGGCCGAAATCACCCACGCGCTCTGCGACACGCGGCTGATGGATGAGATGACGGCCTGCGCCAAGACCTCGAAATTCCTCAAGACCGTCGCGGGCTTCGACGGCACCAGCAACCACGATGCCGAGTTGGACCGTTTGGCGCTGGAAAAGCCGGTGCAGTTCGAGGCGGTGGACACCGCGCAGGACGATGTGGCGCTGCTCGGGTTCACATCAGGAACCACCGGTAACCCCAAGGCAACCATGCATTTTCATCGTGATCTTCTGATTATCGCGGATGGCTATGCGCGCGAGGTGCTCAGCGTCACCCCCGAGGATGTCTTCGTGGGCTCGCCGCCTCTGGCCTTCACCTTCGGGCTCGGCGGTCTTGCCGTCTTCCCCCTGCGTTTCGGTGCCGCGGCGACGCTTTTGGAAACCGCCAGCCCGCCCAACATGATCGAGATCATCGAGAAGTACAAAGCCACCGTCTGTTTCACCGCGCCCACCGCCTACCGCGCCATGATGCAGGCGATGGAGGAGGGCGCGGACCTTAGCAGCCTGCGCGCCGCCGTATCCGCGGGGGAAACGCTGCCCGCGCCAGTCTACCACGAGTGGCAGGAGAAGACCGGCAAGCCCATGCTCGACGGGATCGGGGCGACGGAGATGCTGCATATTTTCATCTCCAACCGTTTCGACGACCACCGCGCCGCCTGCACGGGCAAGCCGGTGACGGGCTACGAGGCGCGGGTGATCGACGCGGAGGGCAACGAGGTGCCCCGCGGCGAGGTGGGCCGTCTGGCGGTGCGCGGGCCCATCGGCTGCCGCTATCTGGGCGACAAAAGGCAGGCCGATTACGTGAAGGACGGCTGGAACATCACCGGCGACAGTTTCATTATGGACGAAGACGGCTATTTGCATTTCGCCGCCCGCAACGACGACATGATCATCAGCTCGGGCTACAATATTGCGGGGCCGGAGGTCGAAGCCGCACTTCTGAGCCATCCTTGGGTCAGCGAATGCGGCGTGGTCGCCGCCCCCGACGAGGCGCGCGGCTCCATCGTGCAGGCGCATGTGGTTCTGGTCGAGGGTACGCCAGAAGATACCAATACTGTCAAAACCTTGCAGGACCATGTTAAAGCGACGATCGCGCCTTACAAATACCCGCGCGATATTCGTTTCATCAAGGAACTGCCCAAGACCGCAACCGGCAAGATCCAGCGCTTCGCGTTGAGAGAGGACAAATGAGCACTTTCGACGAAGCCTCCAAAGGCGCCAAGATGGATTTCGCCAAGGACAAGTGCTATGGCGACTACCTCGGGCTGGACCAGATCCTGACCACCGAGAACCCGCTCGACATGGCGCATGACGGGCTGCTGTTCATCATCCAGCACCAGACGTCGGAGCTTTGGATGAAACTTGCAATCCACGAGCTGACGGCCTGTCGGAAGGCGCTGCAGGCGGGAGATTTACGTCCGAGTTTCAAGATGTTGACCCGCGTGGCACGGATCTTTGAACAGCTTAACTCCGCCTGGGATGTGCTGCGCACCATGACGCCAAGCGAATACACGCAGTTCCGACCCTACCTCGGCGCGTCGTCGGGCTTCCAGTCCTACCAGTATCGCCTGATCGAATATCTTCTGGGCAACCGCATCGCGGCGCTGACCAAGCTGCACGAACACACGCCCGAGCCGCACGCGGCGCTTGTAGCGGAGATGCAGCAGCCGAGCCTTTATCAGGTGGCGGTCGATCTGCTTTGTGACCGGATGGGGGTGCTCTCGCTCGCGGGCCAGCCCGAGCCGCGTGCATGGGAGGCTAAGCGAGAGGTGCAAGACCTCTGGCATAAGGTTTATGAAGACCCGTCAACCCATTGGGAACTCTACGAATTGGCCGAGAAACTTGTCGATCTTGAGGATTACTTCCGCCGCTGGCGGTTCAACCACGTCACCACCGTGGAACGCATCATTGGATTCAAACGCGGCACGGGCGGCACCTCGGGTGTGACCTACCTGCGCAAAATGCTCGAGGTGGAGCTCTTCCCCGAGCTTTGGCATGTGAGAGGAGCGCTGTAAGTGTCTGTTTTGAAAAAAGATCAGTTTGTCCTGCCCAAGGGCGTCATCTACCTCGACGGCAACTCGCTGGGGCCGCTGCCGAAGGCCGCCGCGGCGCGGGTGCAGGAAATGATCACGGACGAATGGGGCGAGATGCTGATCCGCGGCTGGAACAAGGCCGCTTGGATGGAGCAACCCGCCCGCGTCGGCAATATGGTGGCGGGGATCGTCGGCGCGCCCGAGGGCTCGGTCGTCATGGGCGACACGCTCTCGATCAAGGTGTTTCAGGCGCTGGCCTCGGCGCTGAAGCTGCGGCCCGGGCGCAAGGTGATCCTGTCGGACAACGGCAACTTCCCGTCGGACCTCTATATGGCCGAGGGGCTGGTGGGGCTGTTGGAGCAGGGCTATGAGCTGCGCACCGTGGCGCCCGAGGAGGTGACGGAGGCCATCGGCGAGGATATCGCCGCCGTGATGCTCACGGAGGTCGATTACCGCACCGGGCGCAAACACGACATGAAGGCGATCACCGAACTGGCCCATGCCAATGGCGCAGTGATGATTTGGGATCTGGCGCATTCCGCGGGCGCGCTGCCGGTGGACCTTGCAGGCTCCAACTGCGAATTCGCCGTGGGCTGCACCTACAAGTACCTCAACGGCGGGCCGGGTGCGCCGGGCTTCATCTACGTCCGCCCCGATCTGGCCGACGAGGTGCAACCGGCGCTGGCGGGCTGGCTTGGGCATCGCCAGCCCTTTGCCTTTGAGCAAAACTACCAGCCCGGGCAGGGGATCGAGCGGATGCGCGTCGGCACGCCGCCGGTCATTCAACTCACGGCGCTGGAAGTGGCGATGGAGCTTTGGGCCGATGTCGACATGCAGGCACTGCGCGAGGCCTCGGTGGCGTTGCAGGAGCAGTTCATCGAGGAGATCGAGCGCGACGTGCCGCAGCTGACGCTGGCGAGCCCGCGCAATAGCGCCGAACGGGGCAGTCAGGTCTCCTTCCGGTTCGAGGAAGGCTATGCCGCGATGCAGGCGGTGATCGACCGCGGCGTGATTGGCGACTTCCGCGCGCCCGACATCATGCGCTTTGGCTTCACGCCACTTTATCTGGACGCCGAGGATGTCTCCAAGGCCGTCGCGATCATCCGTGACGTGATGGAGAACCGCCTCTGGGACAACGAAAAATACAAGACCCGCGCGCGGGTGACCTGACAGTATCAGGCGCAGGCGTTAAGCTGGCAAAACGATCCAACAAAACGGGCCCGGCAAAGAGGCCCAAACCAACCAAGGGAGACTGAAATGAAGATGAAATCACTGGTGATGGCGGCCTCGGTCGCGGCATTGGCGGCAGGCGGCGCATGGGCCGAAGAGGGCAAGGTGAAGGTCGGCATGATCACCACGCTTTCCGGCGGCGGCGCGGGCCTTGGCATTGACGTGCGCGACGGGTTCCTGCTGGCCACCAAGATGGCCGGGAACGAGAACCTTGAGGTCGTGGTCGAAGACGACCAGCGCAAGCCCGAGATCGCGGTGCAACTGGCCGACAAGATGATCCAGTCCGAGAAGGTCGATGTCATGACCGGCATCATCTGGTCCAACCTCGCCATGGCTGTGGTGCCAGCGGCGACGGCGCAGGGCAAATTCTACCTCTCGCCCAACGCCGGTCCCTCGGCGCTGGCAGGCAAGGGCTGCAACCCGCTTTACTTCAACGTGGCATGGCAGAACGACAACCTGCACGAGGCTGCGGGCGCCTATGCGAACGACGCGGGTCACAAAAACAGCTTCATCCTCGCGCCGAACTACCCCGCGGGCAAGGACGCGCTGACCGGCTACAAGCGCACCTACGAGGGCGAGGTCGCGGGCGAGGTCTATACCGATCTGGGCCAGACCGACTACGCCGCCGAGATCGCGCAGATCCGCGCGAGCGGCGCCGACAGCGTGTTCTTCTTCCTGCCCGGCGGCATGGGGATTTCCTTCCTCAAGCAATACGCCAATTCGGGCGTGGAACTGCCCGTGGTGGGGCCAGCCTTCAGCTTTGATCAGGGCATCCTTCAGGCCGTGGGCGAAGCCGCTGTTGGGATCAAGAACACCAGCCAGTGGAACAAGGATCTCGACAACGCGGCCAACAAGACCTTTGTCGAAGCCTTTCAGGAGGAATACGACCGTCTGCCCTCGCTCTACGCAAGCCAGGGCTATGACACCGCGAACCTGCTGCTGAGCGCGATGGAAAAGGCCGATGTGTCGGATGCCGAGGCCTTTGGCGCGGCGCTGAAAGAGGCTGATTTCGACAGCGTGCGGGGCAAATTCTCGTTTGGTAACAACAACCACCCGATCCAAGACTACTACGTGCGCGAAGTGGTCAAGGAGGGCGATGTCTATACCAACAAGCTCATCGGCCCCTCGCTGACCGATCACGCTGACGCCTACGCGGCTGACTGCAAGATGTAATCCCCCGCGGCCCCGGCGCTGACTTCAGGCCTGCCGGGGCCGACAATTCAACGCATTCACGCCGGGCTTCGTCCGGCGCGCCGGGAGGCTTTGCCAAATGTCATTCATCCTGCTCGTCGAACAGGTGCTGAACGGGGTCCAATCCGGGGTCATGTTGTTTCTCATGGCCGCCGGGCTCACGCTCATCTTCGGGGTCATGGGGCTCATTAACCTCGCCCATGGCTCGCTCTACATGGTCGGCGCCTTTGCCGCCGCGGCGGTGGCGGCGGCCACCGGGTCCTTCCTTTTGGCGCTGGTGGCCGCGCTTGCCGCTGCCGCATTGGCGGGCTGCCTGATCGAGATGACGGTGATCCGTCGCCTTTATGACCGCGACCACCTCGATCAGGTTCTGGCGACCTTCGCGATGATCCTTATCTTCTCCGAGGGCACGCGGTTCTTCTTTGGCTCCTTCCCGCTGTTTCTCGATATTCCCGCCGCGCTGGCGGGGCCGGTGACGCTGCCGGGCGGCATCCAGTATCCGCTTTACCGCCTCGTCATCATCGGCGTGGGCCTTGCCATCGCCGCCGGGCTCTTTTTGCTGATTGCCCGCACGCGCATCGGCATCCAGATCCGCGCGGGCGAGGCCGACCGCGAGATGATCGCGGCGCTCGGCGTCGACATCGCCAAGCTCTACACGCTGGTCTTCGCGCTCGGGGCCGCCCTTGCGGGTCTCGCCGGGGCGCTGGTGGGCGCGATCCAGTCGGTGCAGGTGGGCATGGGTGAGCCGGTGCTGATCCTTGCCTTCGTGGTGATCGTCATTGGTGGCATCGGCTCGATCAAGGGCGCACTGATCGGCGCGCTGCTGGTGGGGCTGACGGATACGCTGGGCTCGGTCCTGCTGCCGCTCTTCTTTGCCAATTTCATGGAGGCGTCGGCGGCCACCTCTGTCGGCTCCTCGCTCGCTTCCATGTCGATCTACATTCTCATGGCGGGGGTTCTTCTGTTCAAACCCACCGGCCTGTTTGGGGAGGCCTGAGCCATGATGCGCGAAACACTTGTAAACGTCTTTCTCTTCCTGCTCCTGCCGGTCACGGCGCTGGCGGCCTTCGCGCTGGACGAGCCTTTCATCATCACGCTGGCCACCAAGGCCGCGATCCTCGCGCTGGCCGGTGTGGGGCTGAACATCGCGCTCGGGTTGGGCGGGCTGGTCAGCTTCGGCCACGCGGCATTCTTTGGGCTTGGTGGCTATGCCATGGGCATCCTTGCCGCCCATGCGCAGAGCTACACGCCGATCATGGAGAGCCCTTTCCTGATCGAGGGCACGAAGTCGATGCCCATCATCTGGCTGGTGGCGATCGTGGTCTCCGCGCTGGCGGCGCTGCTGATCGGGGCGCTGTCTTTGCGCACCTCGGGCGTCTATTTCATCATGGTCACGCTCGCCTTCGGGCAGATGCTTTTCTACTTCTCGATCTCCTGGCCGGCCTATGGCGGCGAGGACGGGCTGTCGATCTATGTGCGCAACGGCTTTCCGGGGCTGAACACGCTCAACCCGCTGACCTTTTTCGCCATCGCCTTTGCCGTGCTGGCGCTGGTGCTGCTCTTCGCGGGCCGTCTGGCACGCGCGCCCTTTGGGCTGGCGCTTTCGGCGGCGCGGCAAAACGCCGAGCGGGTCGAGAGCGTCGGCCTCGCGCCCTTCCGTCTGCGGCTGGTGGCCTTTGTCATCTCGGGCGCGGTCACGGGCCTTGCGGGGGCGCTTTTTGCCGATCTCAACCGTTTCGTCAGCCCGACGATGTTCTCTTGGCAGACCTCCGGCGAGATCATGATCTTCGTGATCCTCGGCGGGGTGGGCCGGCTGTTTGGCCCGGTGGCCGGGGCGGCGCTTTTCATCTTGTTGGAGCATGTCCTGGGCGGGCTGTCGGAGTTCTGGCACATCTACCTCGGCTTTCTCTTGCTGATGGTGGTGCTCTTTGCCCGGGGCGGCATGATCGGCCTCATCGCCGGACGGGAGGTGGCCCATGACTGAGCAGATGACTGATGTGCTTTTGGACGTGCGCAACCTGCACAAGAGCTTTGGCGCCTTGAAGGCCACGGATGATGTCTCCATCACCCTGCGTCCGGGCGAGATCCACGCGCTCATCGGCCCCAACGGGGCGGGCAAATCGACGCTGATCAAGCAGATCGCGGGCGGGCTGCGCTCGGACAGCGGATCGGTGCATTTCGCGGGGCAGGACGTGACGCCGCTCAGCACCGTGCAGCGTGCGCGGGCGGGGCTAGGACGGACCTTTCAGATCTCCTCGTTGGCGATGGAATACACGGTGCTGCAAAACGCGGTGCTGGGCGCGCTTGGCCAGTCGGGCCGGGTCATGCGCTTCTTCGCGCCGGTGATGCGGCAGGCGGCGTTGCGGGCCGAGGCGATGCGCGCGCTGGAACTGGTGGGGCTGGCCGATCACGCGGCCAAGCGCACCTCGGACCTGTCGCACGGCCAACGCCGCCAGCTTGAGGTTGCGGTGGCGCTGACGCTGCGGCCCAAGGTCTTCCTGATGGACGAGCCAATGGCCGGGCTTGGCGCAAGTGGGTCGCGCGAGATGACCGGCTTTCTCGACGGCCTCAGGGCCGAGGCGCCGATCCTGCTGGTGGAGCATGACATGGACGCGGTCTTTGCACTCGCCGACCGCATCTCGGTGCTGGTTTACGGGCGCATCATCGCCAGCGGCACGGCGGCCGAGATCAAGGCCGATCCACAGGTCCGCGTGGCCTATCTGGGCGAGGAGGACGCGGCATGAGCTTGCTGGAACTGAAAGACATCACCGCCTCCTACGGGCCGACGCAGGCGCTTTTCGGCGTCGATCTGGCGCTGGAGGCGGGCGAGGTCTGCGCGCTGATGGGGCGCAACGGGATGGGCAAATCCTCGACCATCAAGGTGATCTGCCGGATGCTGAAACATGACGGCGGCACCCTGCACTTCGATGGGCGTGACATCGCGGGGCTTCCGTCATTTCGCGCCGCACAGGCTGGCGTGGGGCTGGTGCCCGAGGGACGGCGCTGTTTCGCGCCGCTGACGGTGCATGAAAACCTCATCGCCGCTGCACGTCCCGGCCCGTGGGATGAGGCGCGGGTGGTCGAACTCTTCCCCCGTCTGGGGGAGCGGCGCGATCAGGCGGCAGGCTCGCTCTCGGGCGGGGAGCAGCAGATGCTGGCGATTGGCCGCGCGCTGATGACCAACCCGCAACTCCTGCTGTTGGATGAGGCGACCGAGGGGCTGGCCCCGGTGGTGCGCCAAGAGATCTGGGCCGCCGTGGCCGAGCTGAAGCGCGACAGCGGTCTGGCGCTTCTGGTGGTGGACAAATCCCTCGCCGAGCTGCGGCGCGTGGCCGATCACGCCGTCATCCTCGAACGGGGCCGCTCGGTCTGGGTCGGTCCGATGCCCGCGCTCGATACTCAAATCGCCGACCAATTCCTCGGCGTGTGACTGTTAACAAAAAGGAACACGACATGTCGCATCAAATCATTCAGCCCGAAGGCTGGGCCCCCGCGAAAGGCTATGCAAACGGCGTGCTGAGCGCGGATGGCCATCTGTTCGTCGGCGGTCAGATCGGCTGGACCGCCGAGCAGAAGTTCGAATGCCACGATTTCATCGGCCAGATGAAACAGGCGCTGCAAAACATCCGCGAGGTGGTCGAAGCCGCAGGCGGCACGCCTGAGGATATCACCCGGCTGACGTGGTATGTCACGGATAAGAAAGAATATCTCGCCGCGCAAAAGGACGTGGGCCGGGCCTATCGCGAGGTCATGGGCAAGCATTTCCCAGCCATGGCGATGGTTGTCGTCGCCGGTCTGGTCGAGGATGAAGCCAAGCTTGAGATCGAAGCCGACGCGGTGATCGCGCGCTAAGCCAAGCCGCCGTCGGGGTCACCCCCGGCGGCGCAGCGCCGGAAGGGCCGCCGAAAAGGCGGAGGAAAGCGCAAAGAGACCCGCCGCGATGCTGACGATGCTGGGCCCCGTGGGCGTGTCGAACTCCAGCGAGGCCAGCAGCCCCCCGAGGGCCGCCACCGCGCCCAGACCCATGGCCCAAAAAGCCATGGTTTCCGGCGTGCGGGCAAAGGGGCGGGCGGTGGCGGCCGGGATGATCAGCATCGCCGCGATCAGCAACGCGCCGACCACTTTGATCGCCACCGCCACCATAATCGCCAGCGCCAGCGTCAGGATCAACTGCTCGCGCCGCGGATTGCCGCCTGCGGCCTGTGCCAGATCGGGGTTCAGCGTCGCCGCCAACAGCGCCGACCAGCGCCACGCCAGCAACAGCGCCACCGCGACGGCTCCGCCCCAGATCACGCCAAGGTCAAAGCGCGTGACGGCAAGTATCTCACCAAAAAGGTAAGAAGACAGATCGACCCGCTGCCCCGGCAGCAGGGATACGGCCACGAGGCCAAGCGCCAGCGCGGAATGGGCCATCACGCCCAAAAGCGCGTCGGCGCTGACATTGCGGCCCGACAGCGTGCTGATCACCAGCGCCATGACGAGGGCCACCAAAAGCACGCCCGCGGTGATCGACAGATCGGTCGCCAGCGCCAGTGCCACGCCCAAGAGGGCAGCATGGCTGGTGGCATCGCCGAAATAGGCCATGCGCCGCCAGATCACGAAACAGCCCAAAGGAGCGGCGGCCAGCGCCACGCCCAATCCGGCGAGGGCGGCGCGCAGAATGAAATCGTCAAGCATTCTCAGTCTCTTGGTGGTGGCCGTCACAGGCGGCGCCGTGATGGTGGTGGTGATGGTCGTGATCGTGCCGGTAGAGCGCGAGCGCCCCTTGGGTGCCGCTGCCAAAGAGGGCGCGGTATTCGGGCGCTTCGGATACGGTCTCGGGCGTGCCTTCGCAGCAGACATGGCCGTTGAGGCAGAGCACACGGTCGCTCGCCGCCATGACGACGTGCAGATCATGGCTGACCATCAGCACGGCGCAGCCGAGGTCTTGGCGCACGGCTTCGATCTGGCGGTAAAACGCGGCGGAGCCGGGTTGGTCCAGCCCCTGCGTCGCCTCGTCGAGGATCAGCAGATCGGGCCTTTCCAGCAGGGCGCGAGCCAGCAGCACGCGTTGGAATTGCCCGCCCGAGAGGTCGACCATCTGCCGCTCTGCCAGTTCCGGCACGCCAGCGGTGGCCAGCGCGCCGCGGATCGCTTCGGGCTTTTGGCGGCGGGGCAGGTTGATGAAACGGCGCACGGTGAGCGGCAGGGTCGCGTCGATCTGCAATTTTTGCGGCACATAGCCGATGCGCAGCCCCGGTTTGCGGGTGATCTTGCCCGCAGCCGGTTTCAGCGCGCCGATCAGCGCGCGCAGCAGGCTGGATTTGCCCGACCCGTTGGGGCCGACGATGGTGACGATCTCACCAGCGTCGATATTGAAGTTCACGTCGCGCAGGGCGATCTGACCGTCGTGGCGCAGGGTCAGGCCGCGCGTATTGATCAGGCTCATGCACCGGGCTCCTGACAGGCGGGGCAGAGGCCCTCGGCCTCGACCACGCTGCGCTCGATGCGGAACCCGGCAGCGCGGGCGGCATCGCCAAGGCGGCTTTTGTTCGGGGTTGTATCGGCCTCCGCCACCGAGCGGCAGCTGCGACAGATCAGAAAGGCGGGCGCGTGATCCTCGCCCGGGTGCACGCAGCCAACATAGGCGTTGAGCGCTTCGATTTTATGGGCGAGCCCGGCTTTCACCAGAAAATCCAAGGCGCGATAGGCCACGGGGGGCTGCGCGCCCAGCCCCTCGGCTGACAGGCGGGCGAGCAGGTCATAGGCGCCCAAGGCGCGGTGTTCCGACAGCAGGATCTCCAGCGCGCGGCGGCGCACCGGGGTCAGCCGCAGCCCGCGTTCGGCGCATTGCGCTTCGGCCACCTGCATGGTGCTCCGCACGCAGGCGGCGTGGTCATGATCACTGAATCCTATGGGGCGCATGGGGAACCTCAATTCGTTTCGGTATTGATATGTTATAACAGCGGTGATAGCAAGGTGATACTATAACATTTTGAAGGTCTGCCATGTATCGTTTCACGCTCCCCGCCGCCGTTCTCGCCGCTGCCGCGTCGCCGCTTTGGGCGGATGTCCCCGCCGTTGCGACAGATATCGCCCCGGTGCATGGGCTGGTGTCGCAGGTGATGGAAGGGGTCGGCACGCCCGACCTCATCGTGCCGCCGCGCAGCTCGCCCCATGGCTATGCCATGCGCCCCTCCGAGGCACGCGCGCTGAGCGGGGCCGATCTGGTCGTCTGGGTCGGCCCGTCGCTGACCCCATGGCTGGCCGATCCGCTGCAATCGCTGGCCAGCAGCGCCAGCCATCTGGCCTTGATGGAGCAGCCCGGCACGCGGGTTCTGGCCTTCCGCGAAGGGGCGACCTTTGAGCCGCATAGCCACGGTGACGAGGGGCATGAGGGTCACGAGGGCCATGATCACGCCGAGGAAGGGCATGACCACGACGCGCATGGGCATGATGACCACGGTCACGAGGGGCATGACCACGGCGCGCATGGGCATGATGACCACGGTCACGAGGGGCATGACCACGAAGAGCATGGTCACGACGAGCATGACGAAGAGCATGACCACGGCGACCACGATCACGATCACGAGGCGCATGACCACGAGGGGCACGACCACGGGGATCATGACGATCATGGCCATGGTGAGAAGGATCACGACGACCACGGCCATGACGACCACGGTCACGACGACCACGATCATGACGATCACGGCCACGAGGACCACGGCCATGAAGGTCACGATCACGCCCATGACGGCGACGATCCCCACGTCTGGCTCGACCCGCGCAACGGGCAGCTTTGGCTGGGCCAGATCGCCGAGGCGCTGGCGGAACTGGATCCTGAGAACGCCGCGCAATACCGTGAGAACGCCGAGGCCGCTCAGGCCGAGCTTGCGGTCTTGGAGGAAGACATCGCCGAGACCCTCGCCCCGGTCAAAGACCGCCCCTTCATCGTCTTCCATGACGCCTACCACTATTTCGAAGCGCGTTTCGACATCGAAGCCCGTGGTGCCATCAGCGAGAATGACGCCCGCGCCCCGGGGGCTGCACGTGTGGCAGAACTGCGCGACTTGGTGGCCGAGAGCGGCGCGAAATGCGTCTTTGCCGAGCCGCAGTTCAACCCCGGCCTGATTGCCGCCGTGACTGAGGGGCAGGAGACCGGGACCGGCACGCTCGACCCGATCGGCGCGGATCTGGAACTGGGTGTTTCTTTCTACCCCGATCTGCTGCGCGGCATGGCGCAGAGCATGTCTGACTGCCTGTCGGATTGATTTAGGCGCTGGCAAGGAAGCGGCTAATAGAAACAGCCCAATGAAAAGTGGTGCAGCCGGGGAAGCTGCACCACATCTTACATGCTGAAATGACTTTTATAGAATTCTGATCAGACGGCGATCTTGCCGCCGCCTTGCTTGGTAATGACGACCACCGCAGGGCGCGGGGGCATCTTAGGGTCGAAGTCGGGCCAACGGGTGGCCGGGTCTTCGAAGGTGCTTTCCCGCTCGAAACCGGGAATGTCCTTTGTCCCGTCCGTGCCTGGGTGCTGCACCGCGACGAAGAGGGTCTCGCCATCGTCGGTGAAGTAGGGGCCGCACATCTCACCGCCGATAGGGCAGCGGAAGAAGAGTTTCGAGGTGCCGCGCGCTTCGCCTTCGGTTTCCAGCGCATAAAGCCCGTCGGACTTGCCGGTCTTGCCCCAGCTGCTGCCCTGATCGGTGCTGATCCAGAGGCGCCCGTCGGCATCCATCGCGGCATTGTCGGGGCTGCCGAACCAGCCGTTCTCCGATGTCTCAGGGTTCCACTGGGCACCGACTTCGGCCACCTTTGGGTCACCACATTGCACAAGGATCGACCAAGTGCCGCTGGTGGCGGCGTGGTCGGCATTCGCTTCCTTGATCTCGATGATATGGCCAAAGCTGCTTTCCGGGCGCGGGTTGGCGGCGTTGGTGTCGCCCTGCTTGCGCTTGGTGTTGTTGGTCAGCAGGATATAGGCCGTGCCATCGCCGCGCGGCTGCGCGTCTTCGGGGCGGTCCATCGGGGTGGCGCCCAGCAGGTCGGCGGCAAGGCGGGTGTCGATCATCACGTCGCCTTGGTCGTTAAAGCCGTTCTCGGCGGTCAGCGGCCCGGTGCCATGCACCAGCGGCAGCCAGTTGATCGTGCCGTCCTCTTCGAACCGCGCGACATAGAGCGTGCCATCGTCCAGCAGATCGCCATTGGCCGCCGGATCATCGGAGACGGTCCCGGCAGAGACGTATTTGTATTGATAATCAAAGCGGTTGTCGTCGCCCATATAGACCACGAGCTTGCCATCTTTGCTGACCGTGGTCTCGGCGCCCTCATGGCGGAAACGGCCCAGAGCGGTGCGTTTGACGGGGGTTGAGGTCGGGTCCATCGGGTCAACCTCGACCACCCAGCCGAACTTATTGGGCATGTTCGGCTCGGCGTCCACGTTGAAACGGTCGTGTTTCTGCCCCCAAGCGTACCACATGCCCGGCACGCCGTAACGGTCCCAAGATTTCTCTTCCGCCGCACCGGTGATGTCGGGCTTGCCATCGGCATCCAGTTTGTCGGTCCAGAAATAGCCGTGGAAGTTTTCTTCGGCCATCAGCCATGTGCCCCAAGGGGTCAGCCCGCCCGCGCAGTTGTTGAGCGTGCCGATGACCTTGGTGCCGCTGGGGTCGTCGTTGGTTTGCAGCCGCGCGTGACCGGCGGCGGGGCCGCTCAGCGTCATCGCGGTGTCGAGCGGGGTGATGCGGCGGTTCATCTTGCCGTCGCGCACGACCTGCCATTTGCCCGCCGCGTCGCGGGCGATCTCGACGACCGAGCCGCCGTGGGCTGCCATTTCGATGTCGATCAACTCAGGCGTCATGCCTTTGAAGTTCACCTTGTCCTGACGGCCAAGACCGGGGAACATGACCTCTTCGTTGGTGTATTCGTGGTTCACGCAGAGCAGCCCGCGGCTGCCGTCGTCGTTCAGGGGCACGAAGCCCACGTAGTCGTTGTTATAGCCGAACTGTTTCGACTGCGCGGCGGCAGTCTGGTTCATCACGTCGAATTCCGGCGCATCGGCGGTGATCGGGTCGCCCCACCGCAGCAGGATCTGCGCGTCATAGCCGGGGGCAACGTGGTGGGTTTCGTCATTGCCCCATGCCAGCTCGTCAAAGACATAGCGGCTTTCGGCGGCGCGGGCCTTGGACGGGGCGATGGCGGCGGCACTGCCGAAAAGGGCGGTGGTGGCCGAAACCCCAAGCATCCCGCGCAGGATGTCGCGGCGGCCATAGCGGGCGTTGATCACATCGCCGATGGTGCGCGACAGGTTCGCATTGGTGGGGATGTCGTCGAATGCCTCAAAGGCTTCGGCCTTGTTGCCGATGGCGGGGTCGTTGAGAATCTCGCGGCGGGTCATCATGCTTCCTTAGGTGACTTGGCTGGCCTCCATCTGCATCATGACTGTCACGGTTTTATGACGCGTCAGACCGCGCTGCGGCGAAATCCTACGATGAGTTGGCGCAGGCCCAAAGCCGCGCCGGCAAAGATCGCGGCGAGGGTCACCGGCCCGCTGAAGGCCAGCACCGAGATGGCCGAGATGCCTTGCCCGATGGTGCAGCCCATGGCGATCACCGCACCTGCACCCATCAGCCCTGCGCCAAAAATCTGGCGGCGCAGTTCGCGCGGGTCCTCGCAGGCTTCCCAGCGGAAATGCCCCTGCCAGAGCGAGCCGAGAAAGGCCCCGACCCAGACCCCGGCGACGGAGCCGATGCCAAAGCTCAACGGGCGGACCGACCCCTGCATCGCATAGATCAACGTCTCTCCCACGGGGGCGGCATAGCTATGCGACATCAGTGTTTGCGCGCCAAAACCGGTCTGCGCCAGCCACGCCGTGCCCGCCCAGCCCGAGGTGATCGCCAGCCCGGCCACGGCGCCCCAGACCACTTTGCGCAGATCTCGGCGAAAGCTGCGGGCGCCGAGCATCAGCAGGCAGACCGCAAGGCCCAGCAGAATGCCGATCAGCGCCACCGATCCGCCGGTAAGCGCGGCCACCGCATGGGCGATCCCATCGGGCGGCCCGGCGTTCATCTGGCGCGGAAAGAGCAGGGCGCGCGCCGGGGCAAGCGGGCCAGAGAGCACGGTAAAGGCCGCAAGCCCCATGACCAAGACAATCACGAAGGCGCGCAGATCACCGCCGCCCAGCCGTGCCAAAGCGCCAAAGCCGCAGGTGCCCGCCAGCGCCATGCCATAGCCGAAGATCAGCCCGCCAAAGACCGCAGGCGCCCAAGAGAAGGCAATCGTCAGGTGAAAGGCGCGGTCGAGGTTGATCAGCCCCAAGCTAGCAAGCGTGAAACTACCCAGCATCGCCACGCCGATAGCCAGACCCCACATCCGCATCCGGTCGCCCGATCCGCCATAGAGCATGTCTTCGATCGCGCCGAGGGTGCAAAACCGCCCCAATCGTGCGGCGAGGCCCAGCAACACGCCGCCCAGCCCGCCCAGAAGGGCGGCGGTCAGCGGCTGGCCCCAAAGCTCAATCATCCTTGCAGAACAATTCGTAGACCAGTTCCAGCATCCTACGCGGGCGGTCGTCGGCCAGCCGGTAATAGATCGTCTTGCCATCGCGGCGCGGCGTGACCAGACCTTCGAGCCTGAGCCGCGACAGCTGCTGCGACACCGCCGCCTGCCGGGTCGAAAGCAGCGCCTCCAACTCGCTCACCGATTTCTCGCCAGAGACGAGGTGGCAAAGGATCATCAACCGCCCCTCATGGCTGATCGCCTTAAGGAAATTCGACGCGGTCACGGCATTTGCCAGCATCCGGTCCATGTCCTCTTGGGACATGTCGGGGGTCATCACGGGCAGGCTTGTCATTCGGTCGGGTCCTCGAAATCGGTCTTGTCGTGCAAGAGCGTATCAAGCATGGGCCAGAAGAACTCCGCACCGGGGTAGCCTTCGAGGCGGCCCAATTCGACATCGTCTTCGACCAGCAAGAAGGTCGGGGTGAAGATCACCGCACGCTGCGGGGTGACGCTTTCCTCCACGGCCGAGATATCGACGCGGCGCAGCGGGGCGAAAGCCCCTTCGGCGGTCTTGGGATAGGCGGGGGCGATCTCTTCGTCCCAACGTTGGCAATAGATGCAGCCGGGCTGTTCGACCATGACCAGTTCCACCGCCTCGTTGGGCCGGGCGGGCAGGGCGGTCAGCGCCGCAAGGCTCAGGGCGGTCAGTGTGCGGATCATCGGCTTGCCTGATTGACGTTTGGACGACACTCAACCTAATTTGAATATGTGAATTGTTCAAGCGCGGCGGACCGGCGCGGCGCGGGCGGGGGGTAACATGTTCGACATCACCTATGCAGGCGCGCTTTTCGCAGGGCTGCTCAGCTTCTTTACGCCCTGCATTCTGCCGATGGTGCCATTCTACCTTAGCTATATGGCGGGGCTCAGCGTGACCGAATTGCGCGGCGATGGTGCAATCGCGCCGGGGGCGCAGCGGCGCTTGGTGTTGTCTTCGCTGCTCTTCGCGCTTGGGGTCACGACGATCTTTGTTCTGCTCGGCATGGGTGCCACGGCCATCGGGCAGGTGTTCACCCAGTACCTTGAGCCGCTGAGCTGGGTGGCGGCAGCGATCCTGACGGTCTTTGGCCTGCACTTCCTCGGCGTGATCAAAGTGCCGCTGCTCTACCGCGAGGCGCGGTTGGAGGGGGGCGGCACGCCCACCTCGGTCTGGGGCGCCTATGTCATGGGGTTGGCCTTCGGCTTTGGCTGGACACCCTGCGTCGGCCCCGCGCTGGCGGCGATCTTGATGATTGCCTCGGGCATGGGCGATATCGCGCGGGGCGGGCTGTTGCTGGCCGCCTATGGCGCGGGGATGACCGCGCCCTTCGTAGTGGCCGCACTTTTCGCCAAACCGTTTCTTAACTGGGCCGCGCGGCATATGGCGCTGGTGCAAAAGGTGGAAAAGGCGATGGGGGTGATGCTGATCCTCTTTGCCGTGCTGATCGTGACCGGCGGGGTGCAACTGATCGCGGATGCGATGATCCGTTGGTTCCCCAGCTTCACGACGCTAGGATAGACGCAACAATCAGGAGGAGGACGCCAAGATGATCGGATCGAGGATAGGAGCCGCAGTGGCGGCGGCGATGCTGGCCTGGCCTTTGGCCGCGGCGGAACTGGGCGACGACGGGCTGCACAAGACGCCCTGGATGCGCGACACCTTCAAAGACCTGCGCGAGGATCTGGAGGAGGCCAGGGGCGAGGACAAACGTCTGATGCTGATTTTCGAGCAACGCGGCTGCATCTATTGCACCAAGATGCACGAAGAGGTTTTTCCCACCCTCGAGATCGCCAATTACATCGAAGAGAATTACTTTGTCGTGCAGCTGAACCTGCATGGCGATATCGAGGTGACCGATTTCGACGGGGAGACGCTCTCGGAAAAGCAGATGGCGCGGAAATGGGGGATTCTCTTTACTCCGACGCTGATGTTCCTGCCTCATGAGGTGCCCGAAGATGCGACCGCGCCGCAGGCGGCGGTGGCGGTGATGCCGGGGGCGTTCGGCAAGGGCACGACGCTTGATATGCTCACATGGGTAAACGAGGAACGCTATGCGCTGGACGGCGATGAGGATTTCCAACGCTACCACGCGCGGATGATCCAAGAGCGCAACAATGGCAGCACGGATTGACCCGGGAAAGCGGCGCCGCGCGTGTAAAGCTATTCAAAAGTTTGAATTTGTTGTTGCGCCGCGCCGCATCCCTGTCTTAGGGTCAGGTAAACCGGATCACACATCACCGTGATCGGCACTGGGAGGAAGTTTTCGATGATGAGATGGATCGCCGCCGCAATTGTGTCGGGCGCGCCCGTTCTGGCCGCCGCTGAAACCGTGGCACCTGCCGACGTGACCTATGATGACTATGGTTCGGTTGAACAATCCCTGACCGGGACACCCGGCGATGCCGCCAAGGGTGCGGCCATCGTCGGCAGCAAGAAGGCGGGCAACTGCGTGGCCTGCCACCAGATCAGCGCGCTCAGCGAGGTTCCCTTTCAGGGCGAAATAGGTCCGATGCTCGACGGGGCTGGCGACCGCTGGAACGAGGCCGAGTTGCGCGGCATCGTGGCCAATAGCAAGATGACCTTCGAAGGCTCGATGATGCCGTCCTATTACAAGACCAGCGGCTATGTCCGCCCCGGCGATGGCTTCACCGGCAAGGCGGGGACCGAGCCTCTGCCGCCGCTGCTGGATGCGCAGCAAATCGAAGATGTCGTGGCCTTTCTGGCAACGCTCAAAGAAGAGTGACGCGGCCCACCCGCCGCGCTGAGCAAGCGGTGGCGGGGGACCGGTGCAAGAGATCGCGATCAGCGCATCGCGGAATGGAATGACGGCGCGCTGCGCCGCCGACGAACAAGGAGATGAGAGATGAACTTCTCAAGACGTGAAACTCTGGGCCTCGGCCTTGGCGCCATGGCGCTGACCATCCTGCCGGTGGGGGCTTCGGCCGCCACGGTGGACGAATTGATCGCGGAATTCACCGGCGGAGCCGACATGGCCGACACCGGCGTGACCCTGACCGCGCCTGAAATTGCCGAGAATGGCAACACCGTGCCAATCTCGGTCGAAGCCCCGGGCGCTTCGGCCATCATGGTGCTGGCCGCAGGCAACCCGACGCCGCCCGTGGGCACCTTCAACTTCGGCCCGCTGGCGGGCAGCCGCAGCGCCTCCACCCGCATCCGGCTGGCGCAGACCCAAGACGTCATCGCCATCGCCAAGCTGGAAGACGGCACGTTCGCCCGCACCAGCGCCGAGATCAAAGTTACAATCGGTGGCTGCGGCGGCTAAGCCCGCGCGCCCCAAATCAGGAGTTTAGAAAATGGCAGAAGGTGTAACACCCCGCGTCAAAGTGCCGAAAAAGGCCGAGGCCGGCGAGGTCATCACGATCAAGACGCTGATCAGCCACCCGATGGAATCGGGCCAGCGCAAGGACAGCGACGGCAACGTCATCCCGCGTTCAATCATCAACCGCTTCACCGCCGAGTTCAACGGCGAGAACGTGATCGACGTGAAGATGGAACCGGCGATGTCGACCAACCCCTATTTCGAATTCGACGCCACTGTTCCGGAAGCGGGCGAGTTCAAGTTCACGTGGTACGACGACGACGGTTCGGTCTACGAAGAAGTCAAATCCATCGCCATCGGCTGACCCATCGGGTCAGCCAAGCGGCGCATGGAACAGGGAGGAAAGACATGAAATTCAAGGCAATGACCGCGGTCGCGGCGCTTTTGGTGGCCGCCCCCACGCTGGGGGCCGCCGATGAGGAGGTCGAGCTTGTCGTCAACGGCGAGATCGAGATGGTGACCAAGACCAATGCGCCCGCGCATCTCGACGGCGCCTTGCCCGAGATCATGTCTGGCTGGCGTTTCCGCTCGGACGAGACGCAGCAGCTTCAAATGGACGACTTCGACAACTCCGGCATGATCTTTGTCGATCAGGCGCAGGCGGCGTGGGACACGGCAGAGGGCAGCGAGGGCAAGTCCTGTGCCTCCTGCCACAACGATGTCGAGACCTCTATGAAGGGGGTCCGCGCGGTCTATCCGAAGTGGAACGAGGATGCGGGCGAGGTGCGCACGCTGGCGCAGCAGATCAACGATTGCCGCGAGAACCAGATGGGCGCCGAGCCCTACAAATACACCGGCAGCCAGATGACGGCGATGGAGGCGCTGATCTCGGTCCAGTCGCGCGGCATGCCGGTCAACGTGGCGATCGATGGCCCGGCCCAGAGCACATGGGAGCAGGGCAAAGAGATGTACTACACCCGCTACGGCCAGCTTGAGCTGAGCTGCGCCAATTGCCACGAGGACAACTACGGCAACATGATCCGGGCCGACCACCTGAGCCAGGGCCAGATCAACGGCTTCCCGGTCTACCGTCTGAAAAACACCAAGCTCAACAGCGCCCATGCGCGTTTCAAGGGCTGTGTACGCGACACGCGGGCCGAGACTTTCAGCCCCGGCAGCCCCGAGTTCGTGGCGCTGGAGCTTTACGTCGCCAGCCGCGGCAACGGCCTGTCGGTCGAAGCCCCCTCGGTGCGTAACTGATTTAATTTCCGGGCGTTTCGCCTGACATGATCCCGCCCCCCGCATGGGGGCGGGGCCTTTCCCTGTTTTCAAGTGCTGGAGCGTAACATGCTGTCTCGCCGTGATTTTCTGCAAATGTCCATGGCCGCGGCCTCCATCTATGGCGGCTCGGGCTTCGGCAACTGGGCGCGGCTGGCGGCACAGGACCGCTTTGATCAGGACGCGCTTCTGGAGTTCGAGAAGTTCGGCAATGTCACCCTGATGCATGTGACCGACATCCATGCCCAGCTAAAGCCGATCTATTTCCGCGAGCCCGCCGTCAACATCGGCGTGGGCGAAAACCGCGGCAAGGTGCCCCATATCACCGGCGAGGATTTCCGCGTCCGCTACGGCATCGGCGGCGGCACGCCGCTGGATTATGCCCTGACCTACGACGATTTCGTGGCCCAAGCACAGGCCTACGGCAAGGTCGGCGGGCTGGACCGCGTGGCCACCGTGCTGAACGCCATCCGCGCCGACCGGCCCGACGCGCTGCTCTTGGATGGCGGCGACACATGGCACGGCTCGTTGACCTGTCTTAAGACCGAAGGGCAGGACATGGTTAACGTGATGAACGCGCTGAAGCCCGATGCGATGACCTTCCACTGGGAGTTCACGCTGGGCTCCGAGCGGGTACAGGAGATCGTCGAGGGGCTGCCCTTTGCCGCCCTCGGCCAGAACATTTTTGACCGTGAATGGGACGAGCCGGCGGAACTGTTCAAGCCTTACGAATTCTTCGAACGCGGGGGCGTGAAGATCGCCGTCATCGGGCAGGCCTTTCCCTATATGCCCATCGCCAACCCCGGCTGGATGTTCCCCGAATACTCCTTCGGCATCCGCGACGAGAATATGCAGCAGATGGTCGACGAGGTCCGCGCGCAGGGGGCCGAACTGGTCGTCTGCCTCAGCCACAACGGTTTCGACGTCGACAAGAAGATGGCCGGGATCGTCAAAGGGATCGACGTGATCCTCTCGGGCCACACCCATGACGCGCTGCCCGAACCGGTGCTCGTGGGCCAGACACATATCATCGCCTCGGGCTCGAACGGGAAATTTGTTTCCCGCGTCGATCTGGACGTGCGTGACGGCAAGATGATGGGGATCCGGCACAAACTGATCCCGATCTTTTCGGACCTGATCACGCCGGATGCCGAGGTGGCCAAGCTGATCGACGCGCAGCGCGCGCCCTTCCTTGAGGAACTGACTCATGTGGTCGGTCAGAGTGATGCGCTGCTCTACCGTCGGGGCAATTTCAACGGGACGTGGGATGACCTCATCTGCGACGCGCTGCTGAGCGAGCGCGACGCCGAGATCGCGCTCAGCCCCGGGGTCCGCTGGGGGCCGTCGATCCTGCCGGGGCAGGACATCACCCGCGAGGATATCTTCAACGTCACCTCGATGACCTATCCCAATGCCTACCGCACGGAAATGACGGGCGAATTCCTGAAGGTCGTGCTAGAAGACGTGGGCGACAACCTGTTCAACCCGGACCCCTATTACCAGCAGGGCGGCGACATGGTGCGCGTCGGTGGCATGGGCTTCAAGATGGACATCGCCAAGCCGCAGGGCGAGCGGATTAGCGAGATGACCCTCTTGAGCACCGGCGAGCCCATCGACGCGCAGCGCAGCTATGTCGTGGCCGGTTGGGCCTCGGTCAACGAGGGCACCGAAGGCCCGCCGATCTGGGACGTGGTGGAGAGCCATATCTCGAAACTGAACACCGTGGGCGAAGGCGCCCGGACCCCGGTGAAAATCGTTCTGCCAAAGTAAGAAAAATGAGAATAGGGGTTCTCACATAGATACAAATTCAATAAAATGAATTTGAATATGTGAGGGCCACGACATGACAGAAGAGAACCACAAGGGGCCATCGCGCCGTGCCTTTCTGACGGGGGCAGGGGCGGCGGCCGCGGGGACGCTGGCGGGGCAGGCCAGCGCCGCCCAGACCGATCCGGGCATTGCGATCCATCCATGGATGCAGGAGTTGGGCGACGGCGTTGACGTCGCGCCTTACGGCAAGCCGTCGCCTTTCGAAGCGGATGTGAAACGCCGCACCGTGGAATGGCTGACCGCCGACCCGGTGAGCTCGATCAACTTCACCCCGATCCATGCGCTGGATGGCACGATCACCCCCAACGGCGTCTGCTTTGAGCGGCACCACTCGGGGGTGGCCAAGGTCGATCCGGCGGAACACCGCTTGATGATCAATGGTTTGGTGGGCCGCGAACTGGTCTTTACCATGGAAGACCTGATGCGTTTCCCGCGCGAGAACCACGTCTATTTCCTCGAATGCGCGGCCAACTCCGGGATGGAGTGGCGCGGCTCGCAGCTTAATGGCTGCCAGTTCACCCATGGCATGATCCACAACGTCCAATACACCGGCGTGCCGCTGCGGCTGGTGCTGGAGGAGGCGGGCGTGAAGCCCGAGGGCAAGTGGCTGCTCGCCGAGGGCGCGGATGCGGCGGCGATGAGCCGGTCGATCCCGATGGAAAAGGCGCTCGACGATTGCCTCGTGGCCCTCAAGATGAACGGCGAAGCGCTGCGCCCCGAACAGGGCTACCCGGTGCGCCTCGTCGTGCCCGGCTGGGAGGGCAACATGTGGGTCAAATGGCTGCGCCGGCTCGAGGTCGGCGACCAGCCTTGGCACCACCGCGAGGAGACCAGCAAATATACCGACCTCATGGCCGATGGTGTGGCGCGGCGCTTCACTTGGGAGATGGACGCGAAATCGGTCATCACCAGCCCCAGCCCGCAGGCGCCGATCACCCATGGCCCGGGGCCGACCGTTCTGACCGGCCTCGCGTGGTCGGGCCGCGGCACGATCCCGCGCGTGGATGTGACACTGGATGGCGGCATCACATGGCATCAGGCGCGGATGGACGGGCCGAGCACGCCCAAGGCGCTGCACCGCTTCTACTTTGACTTCGAATGGGACGGCAAACCCCTGCTGCTGCAAAGCCGCGCGCATGACAGCACCGGCTACGTCCAGCCCACCAAACACGCGTTGCGCGCGGTCCGGGGCGAGAATTCGATCTACCACAACAACGGCATCCAGACCTGGGCGGTCGATGCAGACGGAAAGGCGGAAAATGTCGAGATTTCTTAAAGCTGCCCTCCTGACCACCGCGCTGGCAAGCCCGCTGGCCGCCGAGCCTCTGGGCCTCGGCCGCTCCGCCACCCCCGAAGAGGTCGCGCTGTGGGATATCGACGTGCGCCCTGACGGCACAGGTCTGCCCGAGGGCCGTGGCGACGTGATGACCGGGGATGAGATTTACACCGCGAAATGCGCCTCCTGCCACGGCGTCTTTGGCGAGGGCACAGGCCGTTGGCCGGTGCTTGCAGGCGGGCAGGGCAGCCTGACCGACATGCGCCCCGTCAAAACGATCGGCAGCTATTGGCCATACCTTTCAACGGTTTACGACTATGTGAACCGGGCGATGCCCTTCGGCGATGCGCAGTCGCTGAGCGATGATGAGGTCTATGCGATCACCGCTTATCTGCTCTATCTCAATGACGAGGTGGATGAGGATTTCGTGCTCTCCTCAGAGAACTTCGCCGATCTGCGCCTGCCAAATGAGGAGGCCTTCAAACCCGATGACCGGGCGGAGGTCGAGTTTGCGTCCTTCAAGCAAAACCCCTGCATGAGCGATTGCAAATCCTCGGTCGAGATCACCATGCGCGCAGCCGTGCTGGACGTGACGCCCGAGGAGACCGCCGCCAAGGCCGCAGCCGAAGAGGCTAAGGCCGAAGAGGCCAAAGCCGCGGCGGAGCCTGCCCCCGAAGAGCCCCCCGCGCCGGTCGAGGTGGCCGAAGCCCCCGCCGCCGATCCCGCGCTGATCAAGGCCGGGGAGAAGGCGTTTCGCAAATGCAAATCCTGCCACCAGATCGGCGCCAAGGCCAAGAACCGTGTCGGGCCGATGCTGAACGGCATCGTGGATGGCCCGGCGGGAGCGGTTGACGGCTTCCGCTACTCCAAAGCCATGCAGGCCGCAGCGGCGGAGGGGTTGGTCTGGTCTCACGATGAGTTGAGCGCCTTTCTGGCGGACCCTAAGGGCTTCATGAAAGGCACTAAAATGTCGTTCCGGGGTGTGCGCAAGCCCGAGGATATCGACGCGTTGATCGCCTACCTGCGCGACGCGTCGGAGTGATCGGCGCGATTAGCGCAGACTGTCGTGCCTGCCCCCCTTGAACCCCCATACCGGGGGGACTAATCTCTGGGTAACAGTTTTGCGGGTATGGTCCCGCGAACAGGAACTGAGGCAGGCACGCATGAACGATCCGATCAACACCTATATGAACACGCTTGTCCCGATGGTGGTTGAGCAAACCAGCCGGGGCGAGCGGTCCTACGACATCTTCTCGCGTCTGCTGAAAGAGCGGATTATCTTCGTCAACGGCCCGATCCACAGCGGGATGAGCCATCTGGTCGTCGCCCAGCTGTTGCACCTTGAGGCCGAGAACCCCTCCAAGGAAATCAGCATGTACATCAACTCGCCCGGTGGCGAGGTGACGGCGGGCCTGTCGATCTACGACACGATGCAATATATCAAGCCCAAGGTCTCGACCTTGATCTGTGGCATGGCGGCCTCCATGGGGTCGGTCATCGCGATCGGCGGCGAAAAGGGCATGCGTTTCGCGCTGCCCAATGCCGAGGTGATGATCCACCAGCCCTCCGGCGGCTCGCAGGGCATGGCCGAAGATATCCTGATCTCGGCGCGTCACATCGAACGCACCCGTGAGCGGATGTATCAGCTTTATGTCAAACACTCCGGCCAGCCGCTAGAAACCGTTCAAAAAGCCCTCGACCGTGATCTGTGGATGACGCCAGAGGAAGCCAAGGAATGGGGCCATCTCGATGAGATCGTCGAAAGCCGCGGCAAAGCCGATGAGGCTGCCGCCGGTGGCAAGGACAAGAAAGACAAGTAATCGAAGGGGCCCGGCGCTGCATATTTTGCGATTGTAGCGCCGGGGTCACTGGCCTAAGCTTGAGGCCAAATCTCGCGGCCCCAAGACCGGGGCGGACATACACGACAGACCTGAAAGGTTTGAGATGGCGAATAATTCCGGCAACGACAGCAAAAATACGCTCTACTGTAGCTTCTGCGGCAAGAGCCAGCACGAGGTGCGCAAGCTGATTGCGGGGCCGACCGTGTTCATCTGCGACGAATGCGTCGAGCTGTGCATGGATATCATCCGAGAAGAGACCAAAGCCTCGGGCCTCAAGGCGACCGATGGCGTGCCCACGCCCCGCGACATCTGCGGCGTGTTGGACGACTATGTGATCGGTCAGGCGATGGCCAAGCGCGTGCTCTCGGTGGCGGTCCACAACCACTACAAGCGGTTGAACCACGCCCAGAAGGGCGGCGATATAGAACTGGCGAAATCCAACATCCTGCTGATCGGCCCCACTGGCTGCGGCAAGACGTTGCTGGCGCAGACGCTGGCGCGCATCCTCGATGTGCCCTTCACCATGGCCGACGCGACCACGCTGACCGAGGCCGGCTATGTGGGCGAGGATGTGGAGAACATCATTCTCAAGCTGTTGCAGGCGTCGGAATACAACGTCGAGCGCGCGCAGCGCGGCATCGTCTATATCGACGAGGTCGACAAGATTACCCGCAAGTCTGAAAACCCCTCGATCACCCGTGACGTGTCGGGCGAGGGCGTGCAGCAGGCGCTGTTGAAACTGATGGAAGGGACCGTGGCCTCCGTGCCGCCGCAGGGCGGGCGCAAGCATCCGCAGCAGGAGTTCCTGCAGGTGGACACCACGAACATCCTCTTCATCTGCGGCGGTGCTTTTGCCGGTCTCGACAAGATCATCGCGCAGCGCGGCAAAGGCTCTGCCATGGGCTTCGGCGCCGATGTGCGTGACAATGACGCCCGCGGCATTGGTGAGATTTTCACTGACCTCGAACCCGAAGACCTGCTGAAGTTCGGTCTGATCCCGGAATTCGTGGGCCGTCTGCCGGTTCTGGCAACACTCGAAGATCTGGATGAGGACGCTCTGGTCACCATCCTGACCGAGCCGAAGAACGCTCTGGTCAAACAGTACCAGCGTCTGTTCGAATTAGAGGACACGCAGCTGACCTTCACCGATGACGCGCTGCAAGCCATCGCCAAACGCGCGATCGAGCGGAAGACTGGCGCTCGCGGTCTGCGCTCCATCCTCGAAGACATCCTGCTCGACACGATGTTCGAACTGCCGGGGCTGGAGACGGTGAGCGAAGTGGTCGTCAACGAGGAGGCCGTCACATCCGAGGCCAAGCCGCTGATGATCCACGCCGACAGCGAAAGCAAGGAACCAGCCAGCGCGGGCTAAGCGCGTTGGGCCAAGTCATAGGGGCGGGCCATCAGGTCCGCCCTTTTGCGTTTCAGGGAGGCAATATGCGGCGCATTTCATCGGGTGGCATCTATGAGAACAAGATCGGCTACAGCCGCGCGGTGGTGGCAGGCGGCATGGTCCATGTCTCGGGCACCGTGGGCGAGGGGGCTGACGTCACAGCGCAATGCGCCGCGGCATTGGCGACGATCAAGGCCGCTTTGGCCGAGGCAGGCAGCGATTTTGCCCATGTGGTGCGCGTCACCTACATGCTGCCCGACGCGGCGGAGTTCGAAGCCTGCTGGCCGCTCCTGCGGGAGGCTTTTGGCGCGCATCCACCTGCCGCGACGATGATCGAATGTGGGTTGATCGACCCAAAGTACCGGATTGAAATCGAATGCACCGCGCTTTTGCGCGACGCCGCCGAGGGCTGATTTTCGGAGGCGAATTGGGGGGATATGTGCGGTTCCCCGCGGGCAGTGAAACCCGCAGCATCCCGAACCTCCTGCGCGGCGAGGCTGGACGCCAAAGCCTCCATGGTGCATATAACGGACAACAGGAACGGAGACCTCAATGGGCATTCTCAATTCACTTCTGCGCAGTGTCACATGGTGGAACGGCCAGACGCTGAACACCCAGCTTTTCACTTGGCGCAAGGGCAGCAAGGTGGGCGAAGACGCGCAGGGCAACGTCTATTACCGCAACGCCGACGACAGCAAACGCTGGGTCATTTTCAACGGTGAGGCCGAGGCGAGCCGCGTGAGCCCCGATTGGCATGGCTGGCTGCACCGCACATGGGATGAGCCGCCGACCGACAAGCCGCTGGCGCATAAGCCGTGGGAAAAGGCCCATGTTGAGAATCGCACCGGCACCGCCATGGCCTATGCGCCTGCCGGGTCGCTGCGCCGCGCCGAACCTGTCGAACGTAAGGATTACGAGGCGTGGCAGCCTGAATGATCGGTTGGCCGCGCCTTTCGCGCGGCCCCAAAGCTCACGCAATCCGGGTGGACCCATGAAAAAGCTTCTCTTGGCCGCGCTTGTGCTGGCCGCGCCGCTTCACGCTCAAGAGGGGGGGCAGGTCGCCAGTGCCTCGGGCGGCGTGTTGCGTGCCTTGGACAAGATTTCGGGTGACACGACCGATCTGGAGATTGCCAAGGGTGACCGCCTGACCTTGGGCAATTTGCAGATCTCCATGGTCGATTGCCGCTATCCGGCGGGGGATCCGGCGGCCAATGCCTATGCCGCGCTTGAGATCACCGAAAAGGGCAGCGACAGCGCCTTGTTTTCCGGTTGGATGATCGCCTCGGCCCCCGCGCTGCACGCGCTGGAGCATTTTCGCTATGACATCTGGGTCATGCGCTGCAGCACGTCCTGAAGACTGTCCAACTTAGGCGCGTTGAACCGCGCATTGCCGCGTTTCGCCACATCGAGCTGCGCGTGATATTCTGCCCGCGAAATCTCCACCGCCCCGAGAGAGGCGAGGTGATCGGTTAAAAACTGCGTATCGAACAGGGTGAACCCCGCGCGGCGCAGCCGATCCACCAGCGCCGCCAGCGCCATTTTTGACGCATTGGTCCGGCGCGAAAACATGCTCTCGCCAAAGAACGCACGCCCCAATGTCACGCCATAGACGCCGCCCACCAGCGCATCACCGTCCCAAACCTCAAGCGAATGAGCGTAGCCCGCGCGGTGCAACGCAGTGTAGAGCGCGGTGATCTCGGCATTGATCCATGTGTCTTCGCGGTCGGCGCAACCGGCGACGACAGCTCGGAAATCACGGTTGATCGTGTGGTGAAAGGGGCTGCGCCGGATGGCGCGGGCCAGAGAGCGCGAGATGTGGAAACCATTGAGCGGCATCACCCCACGGCGCCGCGGATCGACCCAGAAAATTTCCGGGTCGTCGCGGTGTTCCGCCATGGGGAAAATCCCGATGGAATAGCCGTGGAGCAGGATCTCTGGCGTCAGATCCGACATGTCATGTCAGCCGTCGCCGAGGTTGGTTTCCAGCCAATGCTCAAGCCAGTGGATGTTGTAGCCGCCCGATTGGATGTCCTCCTCGGCCAGCAGCGCGTGGAACAGCGGCACGGTGGTGTCGACCCCGTCCACGATCAACTCACCCAGGGCGCGCCCCAGACGGGCCAGCGCCTCGGGCCGGTCGCGGCCGTGCACGATGAGCTTGCCAATCAGGCTGTCGTAGAAGGGCGGGATCGAATAGCCGTCATACAACGCCGAATCCATCCGCACGCCAAGCCCGCCGGGGGCGTGATACTGCGTGATCTTGCCCGGGCAGGGCGCGAAGTTCGGCAATTTCTCGGCGTTGATGCGCACCTCGATGGCATGGCCGTTGATCTGCAAATCCTCCTGCGTGAAGGACATCGGCAGGCCTTCGGCCACGCGAATCTGTTCGCGCACCAGATCGACGCCAAAGATCGCCTCGGTCACCGGGTGTTCCACTTGCAGGCGGGTGTTCATCTCGATGAAGTAGAACTCGCCGTTCTCGTAGAGGAACTCGATCGTGCCGGCGCCGATGTAGTTGATATTGGCCACGGCGTCGGCGCAGGTCTTGCCGATGCGTGCGCGTTCCTCGGCGGTGATCGAGGGGCCGGGGGCCTCCTCGAAAACCTTTTGGTGGCGGCGCTGCAGCGAACAGTCCCGCTCGCCCAGATGCACGGCATTGCCCTTGCCGTCGCCAAAGACCTGAATCTCGATGTGGCGTGGCGTGGTGAGGTATTTCTCGATATAGACTTCGTCGTTGCCAAAGTTCGACTTGCCCTCGGCCCGCGCGGTCTGGAAGGCTTTTTCCATGTCGGCTGCGGTCTGGGCCACTTTCATGCCCTTGCCGCCACCACCGGCAGTGGCCTTGATGATGACCGGATAGCCGATCTCCTCACCGATGCGCTTGGCGTCTTCCAGCGAGGTGACCCCGCCGTCGGAGCCGGGCACGCAGGGCACGCCGAGCTTTTTCATCGTGTCTTTGGCGGTGATCTTGTCGCCCATGACGCGGATATGCTCGGCGGTGGGGCCGATGAAGGTGAGCCCGTGATCTTCGATCACCTGCACGAAATTCGCGTTCTCGGACAGGAATCCGTAGCCGGGGTGGATCGCCTCGGCGCCGGTGATCTCGCAGGCCGCGATGATGGCGGGGATCGACAGGTAGGATTGGGTCGAGGAGGGCGGGCCGATGCAGACGGATTCGTCGGCCATGCGCACGTGCATCGCGTCACTGTCGGCGGTGGAATGCACCGCGACGGTCTGGATGCCCATCTCGCGGGCCGCGCGGATGACGCGCAGCGCGATCTCTCCCCGGTTGGCAACTAGGATTTTGCTGAACATGTCCGGCCCTTATTCCAGGATGACCAGCGGCGCGCCGAATTCCACGGCATCGCCGTCGCCGACGAGGATGCGCTTGACGGTGCCGGCGCGGGGGGCGGGGATATGGTTCATGGTCTTCATCGCCTCGACGATCAGAAGCGTGTCACCTTCGGAGACGGAGGCCCCGACGGAGATGAAGGCCGGCGCGCCCGGCTCGGCTTGAAGATACACGGTGCCCACCATCGGCGAGGTCACGGCACCGGGGTGATCGGCGGGATCGGCGTCTGCGGCAGGGGCTGGCGCGGAAGCTGCGGGGGCCGCGGCAGGGGCCGATGCGGCGGCAGGCGCGGGGGCGGCTTGGTACTGCTGCTGGGGGGCGGCCATGACCTGCTGCGGGGGCTTGCGGCTGACGCGCACGTTCAGGCTGTCATCCTCGGCATAGTCGCGTTTCACCTGAAGCTCCGTCAGGTCGTTTTCATTCAGCAGCTCGGCGAGGGCCTTGATGAAGGCCACGTCAGCGTCATGGGTGTTGTTTGTCATTGGATCCTCGAAGATTTCGGCAGGCCTGCGGCCCGTCGCTGCGCGATTGATTGGCACGCTTATAGGGCATGGGCAAAGCCATGAAAAGCCAACTGTTGTCTAGGGGGTAGGATCGGTTTTTTGTCGCGCAAAGCGGTCCGGGGCGCGAGAAAGAGGCGGGGCCTCAGCCGCGCGCGCCGGACCTGAGTGACCTTAGGTCAGATCGCGAGGTATTCTGCGCGCAGTTCCGCGTTGTCCAGCACCTCGGCGGCGGTGCCGTCAAAGACCACGCCGCCGGTGTCGAGGATCACCGCCCGGTCGGCCAGTTTCAGCGCCCGCACCGCGTTTTGTTCGACCAGAATCGTAGTGATGCCCTGCGCCTTGATCAGCCCCAGCGTCTTTTCGATCTCATCCACGATCACCGGCGCGAGCCCTTCGTAGGGTTCATCGAGCAGCAACACCTTGATATCACGGGCCAAAGCGCGGGCGATAGCGAGCATCTGCTGCTCCCCGCCCGAGAGGGTCACCCCCTCTTGATGGCGCCGTTCGCGCAGGCGGGGGAAGAGGTCATAGAGCCGGTCGAGCGACCAGCCGATGGGCGGGGCGATCTGGGCGAGTTTGAGGTTCTCTTCGACCGTGAGGCCGGAAATGATGCGCCGATCCTCGGGCACCAGCGCCAGCCCCGCGGCAGAGGCTTGGTGGCTGGCCATATTATGCAGCGGCTGATGGTCGAGCCAGACCTCGCCGCGTTTCAGCTCCGGGTCGCTCACCCGCGCGATGGCCCGCAGGGTCGAGGTTTTGCCCGCCCCGTTGCGGCCCAGCAGGGCGAGAATCTCCCCCTCATGGACGTTAAAGCTCACCCCCTGCACGATGTAGCTTTCGCCGTAATAGGCGTGAATGTCCCAGACCGAGAGGAAAGCGGGGGCGGTTTGGGCGTGGTTGGCGTTCTTGTCGAGCGTACTGGTGGTCATATGCTGTCCTAGATCTGCGGCAAAGGGAGGGGGTCAGGCGGCGTCTTGGCTTTCGCCGAGGTAGGCTTCGCGCACCTTGGGGTGGCCCTTGATCCGGTCGGGCGTGTCTTCGACCAGCGGCGTGCCTTGGGCCAGCACGGTAATCCGCTCGGCCAGTGAAAAGACGACATGCATGTCGTGTTCGATGATGGCGATGGTGATGTCGCGCTCGTCCTTGATCTGTTTGAGCAGGTCGATGGTGTTGTTGGTGTCGGCCCGCGCCATCCCGGCGGTCGGTTCGTCCAAAAGCAGCAGGCGGGGGTCTTGGGCGAGGCACATGGCGATCTCCAACCGCCGTTTGTCCCCGCGCGACATGGAGGCCGCGGGCATGTGCCGTTTGTCAATCATACGCATGTCGCGCAGCATTTCCTCGGCCTTGTCGATCATGTCGCGCTGGCCCACGACCCGCGACCAGCCGTTCAGTTGAAACGCCCCGTCGCGTTTGGCAAGGCAGGGGATCAGCATGTTTTCCATCACCGTCAGATCACCAAAGATCTCGGGCGTTTGGAACACGCGGGAAATGCCCATCTGGTTGATCTCATAGGGTTTGCGCCCCAGCACCGACTGCCCGTCGAACATGACCGATCCGGTATCGGGGATGAGCTTGCCCACCAGACAGTTCAGCAGCGTGGATTTGCCCGCCCCATTGGGGCCGATGATCGCGTGGACGGAGTTCTCCGCCACGCTGAGGTTCACGTCGCTCAGCGCCTGCAACCCGCCAAAGCGCTTGCCGACATTTTTGACTTCGAGAATGGCCATGATGTCTCTCCTATTCCGCGGCTTCGCTGCGCTGTTGGGCGGCGTCGGCCTCGACCGAGCCTGCGTTCTTGTCCCGGCGGCGGAAGACCCGGCCCAGACGTTGCCCGCCCTCGACCAGCCCACCGGGCAGGAAGATCACGACCAGCATGAACAGAAGGCCAAGCGTCAGGTGCCAGCCCTTGCCGACGAAGGGGTGGATGATCGCGACCATCGCGTCTTCGATCCCATCGGGCATGAAGGCGAACCAGCCGTGCAGCACGTTGTCGTTGATCTTGGCAAAGATGTTCTCGAAATACTTGATGAAGCCCGCGCCCAGCACCGGCCCGATCAAGGTGCCCGCGCCGCCAAGGATCGTCATCAGCACCACTTCGCCGGAGGCCGTCCACTGCATCCGCTCGGCCCCCGCCAGCGGGTCCATCGCCGCCAGCAGACCGCCCGCAAGCCCGGCATACATGCCCGAGATGACAAAGGCCGCCAGCGTGTAGGGGCGCGTATTCAGCCCGGTGTAATTCATCCGCTGCTGGTTAGATTTCACCGCCCGCAGCATCATGCCGAAGGGCGAGCGGAAGATGCGGATCGCCAGATAGAAGGCGAGGATCAGGAAGACCGCGCAGAAATAGTAGCCGACTGAGAAAGTGAAGGTCCAACCGCCGAAGAACAGCGTCGTCGAGGAGTTCATCGCGGCACCGAAGAGATTCGGGAACGAAGGCGCGTCCACGGATTGGAGGTACTGCGGATCGGAGGTGTAGATCTGCAACCCCGTCTCACCATTGGTGATCGGCGTCAGTACTGAATAGGCGAGGTTGAAGGACATCTGCGCGAAGGCCAGCGTTAGGATCGAAAAGTAGATGCCCGAGCGCCGCAGGCTGATGTAGCCGATCAATGCCGAGAACAGCCCCGCCATGATGACGGCCAGCACCAGCGCGGGCACGACGTTGTAGCTGAGCAGTTTGAACATCCAGACGGCAGAGTAGGAACCGACCCCCAGAAAGGCCGCATGGCCAAAAGAGAGATAGCCGGTCAGCCCGAAGAGGATGTTGAACCCAATAGCAAAGATGCCAAAGATCACAAAGCGTTGCATCAGGTCGGGGTAGCCCGCGTTGAACTGTGCAAGGCCCGAATCCGCCGGAAAGGGGTTGAGGATGAAGGGGGCGAAGAGCGTGAGAACGATCACGACCCCCAAAAGAAGCGTATCGCGTTTTTCCAGTCCGAACATGTCTTATTCCTCCATCACGCCGCGGCGCCCCATCAGACCGCGCGGGCGGACCAGCAGGATCACGATGGCAACGACGTAGATGATGATCTGGTCGATACCGTAGATGATGCTTTTGATTTCATTCATGGAAGCGAGGCTTTCGAGGATGCCCAGCAGGAACCCCGCCAGCACCGCGCCGGGCAGCGAGCCCATGCCGCCGACCACGACGACGACAAAGCTCAGCACCAGAAAGTCCATGCCCATATGATAATTGGGCGAGTTGATCGGCGCATACATCACGCCCGCAAGCCCTGCCACGGCGGCGGCGATGCCGAACATGATGGTAAAGCGGCGGTCGATGTCGATGCCCAGAAGGCCCACGGTCTCACGATCCGCCATGCCTGCGCGAACCACCATGCCGAAGGTGGTGAACTGCAAGAAAGCAAAGACCGCGGCGATGATGAGGGTCGAAAAGCCAAAGTAGACCAAGCGCCAATAGGGGTAGGCCAAAGACGTGTCCAAACCCAAGAGCGGCGCGAAGTCGAAGCTGCCGACAAAGGCCTCAGGCGCGGGTGTGGGGATTGGGTTGGCGCCGTAGAAATATTTGACGACTTCCTGCAAAACGATGGCGAGGCCGAAGGTCACGAGGATCTGATCCGCATGGGGGCGCTTGTAGAAATGTTTGATCAGCCCGCGTTCCATGATGAAGCCGATAAGCAGCATCACCGGGATCGCAAAGAGGATCGCCAGCGGCACCGACCAATCGATAATCGCCTGTCCCGTTTCCGGCCCGAACCACTGTTCGACATAGGGGGTTTTGACCTTCAGCGGATTGCCGAGGAAATCCTTCTTGGTCTCGTCGATGGTCTCGACGCTGAGCGTCAGAATGCGTTGCAGCGTGACCGAACAGAAGGCCCCGATCATGAAGAGCGCCCCATGGGCGAAATTGACCACGCCAAGGGTGCCGAAGATCAGCGTCAGCCCGAGCGCAATGAGCGCATAGGCCGAGCCTTTGTCGAGGCCGTTGAGTATTTGCAGAAGGATTGCGTCCATGGTCCCCACCTGTAAGGGAAGCGTTTACAAGCGGCTTGGCCGCTTGCAGCGATAAAAAGGGCGCGCAGGATCAGGCCCGCGCGCCATCTGATGTCAGCGGATCACGCGCCGGGGTTGCATTTGCCCAGATCACCGCCCGCGAACATCGGGTGATCGGGGGCATATTCGACCTGTGCACGGGGCGTCTGTTCGACGATCTCCAGCGTGTCGTATTCGCTGGTCGGGTTCTCTGCCCCCTTCATCACGAGCACGTCCTTGAAGCACTGGTGATCGTCCGCACGGTAGAGCGTCGGCCCGTTGCCCAGCCCGTCGAACTCATAGCCCTCAAGCGCCTCGACCACGGCGCAGGGGTTGAACGATCCTGCGCGTTCCACGGCATCGGCATAGAGCAGGGTCTGCACGTAGCAGGTATGCGCGGAGTTCGACGGCGGACGGCCGTATTTCTCGCCAAAGGATTTTGTAAAGGCCTTCGACCCCTCATCCTGCAGCTGCCAGTTCCAGTTCATCGAGCCGATCACGCCCTGCACGTTGGCCCCGGCACCGGCGGCCATCAGTTCGGAGTAGAGCGGCACGACGATCTCGAATTTCTTGCCGTTCACCTGTTTGTCGAGCAGGCCGAACTGCACCGCATTGGTGAGCGAGTTCACCATGTTGCCGCCGTAGTGGTTCAGCACCAGCACATCGGCGCCCGAGTTCAGCACCGGCGCGATATAGGAGGAGAAATCGGTCGAGGCGAGCGGCGTCAGCACGTTCTCCACGGTCTCCCAGCCCATCGCCTCGGTCGCGGCGGCGATGGATTCTTGCTGGGTCCAGCCCCAGTTGTAATCCGCCGTCAGGTGATAGGCGCGACGCTCAGAGCCATAGGCGTTTTTGAGCACCGGGGCGAGGGCGGCGGCGGACATATAGGCGTTGAAGAAATGCCGGAAGCCATTGGCCTTGCGGTCCTTGCCGGTGGTGTCATTGGCGTGGGTGAGACCCGCCATGAAGATCACGCCCGCCGATTGGCAAAGGTCTTGCACCGCCACGGCCACGCCCGAGGACGAGCCGCCGTTGATCATCACCGCGCCGTCTTTTTCGATCATCGACTTGGCGCTGGCGCGGGCCGCGTCGGATTTCGTCTGGGTGTCGCCGGTGACATATTCGACCTTTTTACCCAGAATACCGTTCCCTTTCAGCGCCTTGGAACTGAAGGTGTTCATCATGCCGCCGTCGCCCCCGCCATTAAGGTGTTCGACCGCAAGTTCCTGCGCGCGCAGCTCATCCAGACCTTCTTCGGCATAGGGGCCGGTCTGGGGCACGTTGAAGCCAAGCGTCACGGTGCTGCCCGTGGGGGCGTTGGTAAAGCCCGCGTGATTTTCCGCGCGCAGATAGGTCGGCAGCGCCAACCCTGCACCGGCAACCGCGCCGGTCTGGATCAGCCCGCGGCGTGTCAGTTTCGTAAACGACATGAAGTCCTCCCATTTTTGTAAGTCGCGGCAGCGGAACCTCCCCCCGATGCCACAACACGCAATAGTGCAAAGAAACTATGGCGCGGAAAATGAAAACCGATCAATAAGGCGCTTGATCGAAACGATTTTTTTGTAAATATATTCGCAATCCTGCCGGAGGGACTGTAAAGAATATGATATTGCGGCGCAGAAAGACCTTGAAACAACGGGCGAAACATCCGGCCGGGCCGTCCCATGCGTGAAGGGCTGACCGGCAGCCGCATCCGTGAGCGGCGCGTGATGGCGGGGCTGAAACAGGCGGAGCTTGCGCAGCAAAGCGGCATCTCGGCCAGCTATCTCAACCTTATCGAGCACAATCGGCGCAGAATCGGCGGCAAGCTCTTGCTCAACATCGCCCATGCGCTTGGGGTCGAACCGCAGGCGCTGACCGAAGGGGCCGAAGCCGCGCTGATCGCCACCCTGCGCGAGGCGGCGGAGGATGCGGGGCTAACCGGGCCGGAGAGCGACCGGGCGGATGAGTTTGCGGGGCGGTTTCCGGGCTGGGCCAAGGTGCTGGCCAACAGCCAGCGCCGCATCGCGGCATTGGAGCAGACGGTCGAGGCGCTCTCGGATCGGTTGGCCCATGACCCGCAGCTTGCCACCTCCATGCATGAGCTATTGAGTACCGCCGCGGCGATCCGCTCCACCGCCGCGATTCTGGCCGAAACAGACAGTTTGCAGGCGGAATGGCGCGACAGGTTCCACGCCAATATCCACCAAGACAGCCGCCGCCTGTCCGACAGCGCGCAGGCGCTGGTGACCTATTTCGATAGTGCCGCCGAGACCCGCGAGGTGGCCCATTCGCCCCAGGCCGAGGTAGAGAGTTTCCTCGCCGCGCATGACTACCGTTTCGACCCTTTGGAAGAGGCGCGCGCCCCGCAGGCGGCGATTGCGGCGCTGGTCGAACAGGCCGATACGCTCAAGACCAAGGCCGCGCGGCATATCGCGACGGGGGTGTTGCAACAGATCGCCCGCGATGCGGCGGCGCTGCCTTTGGCGCGGCTGGCGCGGCTGGAGCGGGTGGCGGGGGAGATGGGTCACGATCCTGCCGAATTGGCTCAGGCACTCGACCAGCCGATGGGCCGGGTGCTGCGGCGCTTGGCGTCACTGCCTGACCTCGGTGCGGGGCTGGTGGTCTGTGACCGTTCTGGCAGCGTGACATTCGCCAAGTCGATCGAAGGGTTCACCGTGCCGCGCTTTGGCGCCTGCTGCCCGCTTTGGCCGCTCTTTGCGGTGCAGGGGCAGCCGGGGCTGGTGATGAAATCCCGCGTCATGCAGATGGGGCGCGGGCAGGCGGAGTTCGAGGCGATTGCCACCTGCGAAGTGCAAGCTGCGGCTGCCTATAACACGCCGCCGCTCAGCCAATCGGTCATGCTGCTCTTGCCGGTCCCCTCGGGGGCAGCGCCTGCGCAGCCGGTGGGGGCGACCTGTCGCATTTGCCCGGTCGAAGGATGCCGCGCGCGGCGCGAGCCTTCGATCCTGCGCGAGGGGATCTGAAGCGGCGCAGCAGGCAGTTTTTGACAGGGCTGGCAAACCGATGCATGCTCCCCCCGGTGCGCGAGACCCCGCAGCAAGACGGGGCCGCCGCACACCGAGGGGGGGAGACTTTTTGCCGATGAGCAAACTCGTAGTTCTGGTGGAGGACGAGGTGAATATCGCCGAGGCCATCCGCTTTTTGCTGAGCCAAGAGGGTTGGCGTGTGGAGACCTTGGCCAATGGGACAGGCGCGGTGGAGGTGATCCGCAAGGCATCGCCGGATCTGGTGATGCTCGACGTGATGCTGCCGGGCAAGAGCGGTTTCGAGATATTGGATGAGCTGCGGGGTGACCCCGAAACCGGCGCGTTGCCGGTGCTGATGCTGACCGCGCGGGGCCAAAGCCGGGACCGCGCCATGGCCGAAAAGGCGGGTGTCAGCCGCTTCATGACCAAGCCGTTCTCGAATGCCGAGATGTTGGACGCGGTACGCGACCTGATCGCCAGTTGACCCGCCATGCCCCGTAGGCCGATCTTTTTGGAAAAACGCGGCTACCGTCAGCGACGGATGATGGATGCAGTGCGCCTGTTGCCGTTTCTGGGGCTGATGCTGTGGATGGTGCCGCTGCTCTGGCCCGTGCCAGCCGCCAGCCCGGACCCCACTGCGCCGACCATCCCGATGAGCGTGGCGCTGCGCTATCTCTTTGGGGTCTGGGCGCTGCTTATCTTGGGGACATGGGCCCTCTGGCGGCGGACCCGGGATGTGGCCTCGGGTGAGGATGCAGCACAGCCGGACGGGCCGCGCTGATGGTATCGCTCAACCAGTTGGTGGCGGTCTGCCTGATGTATGTGGCGGGCCTGTTCATCGTGGCCTTCGCCGCCGAACGCGCGGCCCTGCGCGGGCAGGGCGGCTGGCTGCTGCGCTCGCCACTGGTCTATACCCTGTCGCTGTCGATCTACTGCACCGCTTGGACCTTTTACGGCGCGGTGGGATATGCGGCGCGCTCGGGGCTGGAATATGTGACCATCTACCTCGGCCCTTCGCTGGTGATGATCGGCTGGTGGTGGGGGCTGCGGCGTTTGGTGCGGATCGGGCGAAGCCATCGCGTCACCTCGATCGCGGACCTGATTTCCTCGCGCTACGGCAAATCCAACACGTTGGCGATCGTCGTGACGGTCATGGCCGTGATCGGGGTGACGCCTTATATCGCGCTGCAATTACAATCGGTTATCTTGTCGCTGTCAATCTTTGCCGCCGCCGACGTGCCGCTGGCCGAGGCGGGGGGCGATGTGATCAACCGGGGGCAGGCGGCGCTTTGGGTCGCGGCGGGGCTGACGCTCTTTACCGTGCTTTTCGGCACCCGGAACCTGAATGTGAACGAACGGCATCACGGTGTGGTCATCGCCATCGCGGTGGAGGCGGTGGTCAAGCTCTTGGCGCTGGTGGCGGTGGGGGTCTACGTCATCTGGGGCCTGGCCGGAGGCTTGGGCGAGACCTTGGCGCGGATCGACGCCTCAGACATCGGGCAATGGGAGGTGCAGGGCAGCCGTTGGGCCGCGTTGACCGTGCTTTCGGGGGCCGCGCTTTTGTGCCTGCCGCGCATGTTTCAGGTCATGGTGGTCGAGAACGACGACGAGCGGCAGTTGCAAATCGCAAGCTGGGCCTTCCCGCTGTACCTGATGCTGATGAGCCTTTTCGTCGTGCCCATCGCGGTGGTGGGGCTAGACCTGATGCCCGAAGGCGCGAACCCCGATCTTTTCGTACTGAGTCTGCCGCTCAGCCAGGGGCAGAACGGGCTGGCGATGCTGTCTTTCTTGGGTGGTTTCTCTTCGGCGACCTCGATGGTGATCGTCGCCACGCTGGCGCTCTCGACCATGGTGAGCAACCATATCGTCATGCCGATCTGGCTGGCGCTGCGCCGCGATGGGGCGACGCAGTCGGGGGATGTGCGCAATATCGTCATCCTTGCGCGGCGGTTGTCGATTTTCTGCGTGGTGGGCTTGGGTTATCTCTATTACCGCGCCTCGGGTGGCAGCGGGGCGCTGGCGGCGATTGGCACGATTTCCTTCGGCGGGGTGGCGCAGTTTCTGCCCGCGATGCTGGGCGGCGTGCTCTGGCGCGGGGCCACGCGGACCGGTGCGCTTTGCGGGCTGGGCACGGGCTTTGTGCTTTGGGTCTTTACCATGCTGCTGCCCAGCTTTGGCACGGATGTGGCTCTGTCGACCGCAACCTTGGAGCAGGGGCTTTGGGGGCTCGCTTGGCTGCGCCCCGAGGCGCTTTTCGGCATCGCGGGGATCGACCCGACGGTGCATGCGGTGGTCTGGAGCCTCGCGCTCAACACGCTGGTTTTCGTCGTCGTCTCTCTCTTTAGCTTCCCTACACCGTTGGAGCGGCTACAGGGCGCGCAATTCGTTAATGTTTTTGACCATTCCGGCCCGGCGCGGGGGTGGACGGCCTCGGTCGCGGGCAGCGAAGACCTGATGATCATGGCGCAGCGGATCTTAGGCGCGACGGAGGCGCAGGCGTTTTTCACCCGCGAGGCCGAACGGCAAGGGCAGGGGCAACGTCTGCCTGAGCCCACGCCACGATTCGTGCAGGCGCTGGAGCGGGAGTTGGCAGCCTCGGTCGGGGCGGCCACGGCCCATGCGATGGTGGCGCAGATCGTCGGCGGGGCCTCGGTCTCGGTCCAAGACCTTTTGGCCGTGGCCGACGAATCCGCGCAGATGTTGGAGTATTCCAGCCAGTTAGAGGCCAAGTCGCGCGAGCTGACCGAGACGGCAGCGCAGCTGCGCGCGGCGAATGAGAAGCTGACGCAGTTGTCGCTGCAAAAGGACAGCTTCCTCAGTCAGATCAGCCATGAATTGCGCACGCCGATGACCTCGATCCGCTCGTTCTCCGAAATCCTGCGCGATGCGCCCGGTCTCACGGACGCCGACAAGAACCGCTATGCCACGATCATCCATAGCGAGACGATCCGTCTGACGCGGCTATTGGATGATCTGTTGGACCTGTCGGTGCTGGAGAACGGGCAGGTGACGCTGAACCAGCGCGAAGGCAACCTACGCGATCTGCTGGATCTGGCGGTGACCACGGCGCAAGCGGGGGCCACGCGGCCGCTCAAGGTGCTGCGCGATCCGCAGGCCGAGGATATTGTGCTGACCAGCGATCTCGACCGGCTGGTGCAGGTCTTTATCAACCTCGTCACCAACGCCCGCAAATACTGCGCTGCGGATGACCCGCAACTGCTGATCACGCCGCGGGTGACGGCGCAGGGGCTGGTGATTGATTTCGTCGACAACGGCCATGGGATCGACGCGGGGTCGGAGGCGCTGATTTTCGAGAAGTTCTCGCGCATCACGGGGGAGGGCGATGGCGCGGGGCTTGGCCTTGCCATCTGCCGTGAAATCATGTGCCGCTTGGGCGGAGAGATCAGCTTTCTGCGGGATGTGCCCGGCACGGCCTTCCGGGTTCAACTGCCTGCCCGCGCCTTGACCGCGGCGGCGTAGGACACCGGCCCCCAAGGGGACCGACAGAGACCTCAGGTATAGCTTTGCCCCAGCATGGGGCGCATGTTCTCAAGGTCATACCCGCCTTGACGTGCGGCTTCGATGATCGCGTCGCTGTCCATCTCGCCGGCTTGGCCCAAGGCCCAAGCGATGGTCGAACGGGTGCCCGAGGCGCAATAGGCCAGCACGGTGTCATCGGTCTCCACGCCGAGGGCGCGGTTCTTGGCGATGACATCGGGGGTCATGGTCTGGTGGGTCAGCGGCTGTTCGGCAAAGGCAATCCCCGCGGCCTCGGCCGCTTCGCGCATGGCGGCGGCCTGATGGCTGGGGGGCACTTCCGCGTCGGGGCGGTTGCACAGGATGCGGGTGATGCCTTGGGCGCGCAGGCTTTCCATGTCACCGGGCTCGATCTGCGGGGCGACGAAATAGCGGGGGGTGATTTGGCGAATATCCATGGGGCGATTTAAGCAGATGCAGCGGCCCTGTCCAGCACCGCCGGGGCGGGCTGGTCAAACGCGCCGATCAGCCCAGTGAAATCCCGAGGATTACCAGCATCAGACCGATCACGGAGAGAAACAGCGCGCCCATATTCAGCGGCACGACTTTGCGCAGCACCACGCGCATCGCCTCATCGTCGAGCTGCGCGCGTTTTGCACGGCTCACCTTGATGATGCACCAGCCCAGACCGAGCAATCCCAGAAGGGACAGACCCGCGCCGCCCCAGACCATGAGATCGAAAATAGATGTGTTTGCGCTTTCCATGGCGGCAGAGCTACGCCAAACCGCCAAGGGGGGCAAGTCCCGCTTGCGGGCTGGGCGTGCAGCCTGTAGTCAAACCCGCCAGAGCCAGCCATTCCGTGAGGACTTCCCATGAGCGATACCAGCACCAATCCCGATGTCGTCGAATCCCAAGGCGATGCGACCTACCGGGTCACCGCCAATGAGCTTCGCCAGTTCGTCGAGCGGATCGAGCGTTTGGACGCCGAGAAGAAAGACCTTGCCGAACAGCAAAAAGAGGTGATGGCCGAAGCGAAATCGCGCGGTTACATATCCCGCCATCATTGTGTTTTGCACATGGAAAACCAATAAGTTAGAGTGAAACACTGTGTTTTAAGGT
>NZ_JBIFFS010000006.1:0-286771 GCF_043557255.1 Sulfitobacter sp. 1A13353
TTAAGGAATTATGTTGTGTAGAATGGCGGTAGTCAAAACAATAGTACATTTTGACACTGGTGGGGGAAGGTTACGACACCAAGGTGCTGCGCAAGGTGATCGCCCTGCGCAAACGCGACAAGGACGACATCGCCGAAGAAGAAGCGGTGATGGAAATGTACAAAGAAGCCTTGGGCATGTGAGCGCCCTGCCGCGGCGGGACTGAATTTTCCGCGCGGCCTTGAATGCCTCCGGCCCATCCCCATTTGCATCGGGCGTCTGCGCGGTCTCCGCGGCGCCCGATGGTCTGAGGCCGGTGAGATTTTTCCCGTGAACATTCTGTTTGTCCTTGGTGGTCTGCTGGGGCTCGTGCTCGGTGGTGAGTATCTGGTGCGCGGCGCCGTGGCGCTGGCGCAGAGGGTTGGCTTGTCGCCTTTGGTGATCGGGCTGACGGTGGTGGGCTTTGGCACCTCAGCCCCGGAATTGGTGACCTCGGTTCAAGCGGCTTTGCTGGGCGCGCCGGACATCGCTCTTGGCAATGTCGTGGGATCGAACATCGCGAATATCCTGCTGATTCTCGGCCTTGCGGCGGTGATCGCCCCGGTGGCCATCTCCGGGCGTAGTTTCGCGCGGGACGGGACGGTCATGCTGGCGGCGAGCCTGCTCTGCCTCGGCACTGTGCTGCTGGGGCAGGTGGATCGGCTTGCGGGGGGCGTCGCCCTCGTGGGGCTGGCGGCCTATCTGATTTACACCTTTCGCAGCGATCGAAGCGGGGCAGAGCCGATGGAGCCGCTGCCGGATCAAGCGCCGTCTTGGCTGGCGCTCGTCTGGCTGCTGGGTGGGCTTTTGCTGACCATTCTCTCGGCGCGGTTTCTGATCACTGGGGCTGTAGCGCTCGCGCAGGCCGTGGGGCTGTCCGAGGCGGTGATCGGCCTGACCATCGTGGCCGTTGGCACCTCCATGCCGGAATTGGTCACATCGGTGATCGCCGCACGGCGCGGGCAGAGCGATGTGGCATTGGGCAACGTGGTCGGCTCCAACATTTTCAACATCCTCGGCGTGCTGGGCATCACCGCGCTGATCCAGCCGGTGGGGGTGGCTGCGCAGATCGCCACGCTCGACATCTGGGTGATGCTGGGGGCCACGGTGGCACTGATCGCCTGCGCCTTTGGCGGGCGCGTGACACGCGGGCAGGGGGCGCTCTTTGCGCTGGCCTATGTGGCTTATGCCGCAGTGCTTTTAGTCTAGCCCGACACTGGGCTGCCCGGCGGGGGTGGGGGCGATTTCTGCGGATGTGGCGCGATGGGCCGCGGACCCCCTTGCGCAGGCGGTTCAACACCCATAGAAGGACACAAATTTTCGCCCGCGCCCCCGCCGCGCGGCCTTACCCTATGGAGCACACATGCAGGTCAACGAGACGCTGAACGAAGGTCTGAAACGCGGTTACAACATCACCGTCACCGCCGATGAGCTTGAAGCCAAGGTCAACGAGAAGCTGGCCGAAGCGCAGCCCGAAGTCGAGATGAAGGGCTTCCGCAAGGGCAAGGTGCCGATGGCGCTGCTGAAAAAGCAGTTCGGCCAGCGGATCATGGGCGAAGCGATGCAGGAAAGCATCGACGGCGCCATGAACGAGCATTTCGAAAAGACCGGCGACCGCCCCGCGATGCAGCCCGAGGTCAAGATGACCAATGAGGACTGGAAAGAAGGCGACGATGTCGAAGTCTCCATGTCCTACGAAAAACTGCCTGAGATTCCCGAAGTTGATCTGAGCAAGATCGAACTGGAAAAGATGGTGGTCAAAGCAGACGATGCGGCTGTCGAAGAAGCGCTGGCAAGCCTTGCCGAAACCGCGCAGGACTTCAAAGCCCGCGAAGAGGGTGCCAAGGCCGAAGATGGCGATCAGGTTGTGATCGACTTCAAAGGCTCCGTCGACGGCGAAGAATTCGAAGGCGGCGCGGCGGAAGATTACCCGCTGGTGCTGGGCTCCAACTCCTTCATCCCCGGCTTCGAAGAGCAGCTGGTTGGCGTGAAAGCGGGTGAAGAGAAATCCGTCGTCGTGAACTTCCCCGAAGAGTATCAGGCCGCGCATCTGGCCGGTAAGGAAGCGACCTTCGCTTGCACTGTGAAAGAAGTGAAAGAGCCCGTCGCCGCTGAAGTGAACGACGAGATGGCCAAGAAATTCGGTGCCGAGGATCTCGACGCGCTGAAAGGTCAGATCGCTGAGCGTCTGGAAGCGGAATACGCCGGTGCATCGCGCGCCGTGATGAAGCGTAACCTGCTGGACGCGCTCGACAAAGAGGTCAGCTTTGATCTGCCTCCGTCGCTGGTCGATGCCGAAGCCAAGCAGATCGCGCATCAGCTGTGGCACGAGGAAAACCCCGATGTGGAAGGCCACGACCACCCCGAGATCGAGCCGACAGACGAGCACAAGACATTGGCCGAACGCCGTGTCCGTCTGGGCCTGCTGCTGGCCGAGCTGGGCCAGAAAGCCGACGTTCAGGTGACCGATGCCGAGATGACCCAAGCGATCATGAACCAGGCGCGTCAGTACCCGGGTCAGGAGCGTCAGTTCTTTGAATTCGTACAGCAGAACCAGCAGATGCAGCAGCAGATGCGCGCGCCGATCTTCGAGGACAAGGTCGTCGATCACGTGGTCGAGCAGGCCAAGGTGACCGAGAAAGAGATCTCGAAAGAAGAGCTTCAGAAAGCTGTTGAAGAGCTGGAAGACGAGTAAGTCTTACCGGATCGGATTTTGGAGCGGGGGCGACGGGAAACCGTCGCCCCTGTTTCGTTTGTGCTGGATGAGAAGCGTGGCCTTTGCCTGTCACTCTGGATGGGCTTGAAGGGTTACCGAACCTACTGTGGATGTCCCGCCCGGGGGCACCCCGGGCATCGCCCTCCCTCCCCCCGGGGGGGGCGATTTGCAAGCTCTCGGAAATTCGCAACAGTCGCGTGCGATGGGGGCAACCGCAGGCCACCATCGTTGCAACGCCCCCAGGGAAGGCGCTGCTCCATGTGGCAATGTCAGATGCTGATACGCACCGGGTACGTCACAAAATAATCCGGAACTGCGCGAAGCCGTCTACCGTGTCGCCTACCTGTTCCATCTCTACCCCTGTCACCTCATCGACGTAGTCCGCCGCCTTTGGCCCGGTTTCGAACATCACGCTCGTTTCCTCCAACGGCGCGAAGCGCCAGTTGCCATCGGCGCGGGGGCTGATGGTGCCTTTTTCGACGATATAGCGCACAATCACATCGCGGTTGGTGTCGGGCCCTTCAAAGACGATGGTATCGCCCATCGCGCCGGGGAAGGCCCCGCCGCCGCTGGCACGGTAGTTGTTGGTGGCGATGATGAATTCGGCCTCGGGATCAAGGGGTTGCCCTTCGAACTCAAGATTTACGATCCGGCTTGCCTCAGGGTTTGCAACGGTGCCCTTGGGCCCGAATTTCGAAGGCTGGCTAAGGTCGATCTGATAGGTCACCCCGTCGATCACATCGAAATTGTAGCTGGGGAACTCGGGGTTCAAGAGCGGTTGGTTGGCCTTCCCGGGGGTGATCTGGTTGAACATGCCAGCGGAACGTTCGAGCCAGTCTTTCACCTGCGCCCCGGTCACGCGCACCGCGCGGGCTGTGTTGGGGTAGAGGTAGAGGTCGGAGACATTCTTGATCGCTACATCGCCCTTCGGGACGTCAGTGTAATACTCCGGCCCGCCACGGCCACCGGCCTTGAAGGGGGCGGCGGCAGAGAGGATCGGCAACCCCTCATGTTCGGTCCCTTCCAGCATCTGTTCGATATACCAACGCTGCGCGTTGGAGACGACCTGCACGGAAGGGTCATCCGCCACCAGCGCGAAATAGCTGTGCAGATTGGCGTCGGTCTTGCCCACGGCGCGGCGAACATAGGCCAGCGTCTCATCATGTTCCTGTTGGACGGAGGCAAGCACCTCGGCATCGCTTTCCACCAGCGGCATCACAGAGCGGTCTTCGTTGCGCTGCGAAATCGCGCGGGCCTCGGCGCTATGGCTGGCGATGCGCCAGCCGCTGCCGTCACGCTCCAGCATCAGGTCGATCAGGCCGAGGTGGCTGCCCCAGAAGCCGCCCATGGTGGCGGGCTTGCCGTGGATCGTGCCCTCGCTGACATCCACGCCCGGATAGTCCGCATAGCTGCCCGAGGGGAAGACGAGGTGGCTGTGTCCGGTCATGATGGCGTCGATCCCCTCTACGGCGGCGAGGGGGACAGAGGCGTTTTCCATCATATCCTCTTCCTTGGCCGCTCCGATGCCCGAGTGGGACAGCGCGATGATGATGTCGGCGCCTGCCTCTTTCATCTGGGGCACCCATGCGCGGGCACTCTCAAGGATGTCGCGGGCCTGCACCTTGCCTTCGAGATGGCGGCGGTCCCAGCTCATGATCTGGGGCGGAACGAAGCCGATGATGCCGACCTTGATCGGATGCGTCTCACCTGCGCCATCGGTCAACATCCGGTCGAGCAGGACATAGGGTTTGACCAGTGTTTCATCGTCGCTCGGCTTGGCACCGACCTTTTTGACGACATTGGCACTGACCACCGGGAAGTCGGCCCCGGCGAGGGATTTCATCAGGAAGTCGAGCCCGTAGTTGAACTCGTGGTTGCCCAGGGTCGAGGCGTCATAGCCAAGCGCGTTCATCGCCTGGATCACCGGGTGCATGTCGCCCTCTTTCATGCCGCGCTCATAAGCGATGTAATCGCCCATCGGATTGCCCTGCAAAAAGTCGCCGTTATCGAGCATCAGGGTATTGGTCGCCTCGGCGCGGATCGATTTGACGATGCTGGCGGTGCGGGCAAGGCCCACGGTGTCGACCTCTTTGTCGGCGTAATAGTCGTAAGGAAAGACATGCACATGCAGGTCCGTCGTCTCCATCAACCGCAGATGCGCCTGATTGGCCGCGGCACGGAGAGAAAAGGGGTGGAGGGCCAGCAATCCGGCAGTGCCGGCGAGGAAGTGACGGCGGTTGAGGCGGAGGGTCATGCGGCGTTCCTTCTTGACGTGATTAACACCTACCTGAGGCGAAGCGAGAGGCCGCGCAAGCCCGAAAATTAATCACCCGTCCCGTAGGCCGGTTTCCACAAGCATGCCGCGACGCTTGGCCTCGTAATAGTAGCCGCGGGCGTACCATTTGATGGCGGTGCCATGGTCACCGTCCGACAGGAGCCACGCCCCGCGCAGGTACTTTAGCGCGTATTTCAGATTGGTATCGGCGTCCAAGAGATCGGAAGGTTTGCCCCGGAACCCCATCGACCGTGCGGTGGCGGGCAGGATTTGTAGCAGACCGTAATAGGGGCCGTTGCGGGCGCGGGGATTGTGGGTGCTTTCGCGGATGGCCAGACGGTGTACCAAGGGGCGCGGCAGGTCGTAGAAGTCGGCCCAGTGGTTGATCTTGCGCCGCAACTCGGGCGTCTCATTCGGGTGCAGCGGCAGGGCGGGGCGCTGCGGCGGCGTGGAGGAGACTTCGGGCGCGGCGTTGCAGGCGGTGAGCGTGCTGGCGGCGATGAGGGAAAGGAACATGCGGCGTGTGGTCTGAGGCATGATGCACCGGAGCTTGTTATCTCGCCCCGAGGATCGCCCCAAGGGGGCCATCGGGCAAGAGCGCAGGCGCAGGATACGCGGCCCCTTGCCCAAGCCTTGGACCCTCAGGCGCGGCTTTTCGCCATGCTTAAACGTCGGCGACGATTTCGCCTTTCATTTCGCCGGTCATGCGGCTCTGATCTTCGCGTTTTACCGAACGTCGGACCTCGTCGATTTTGAGTTCGGCGGCGTCGCGCGTGGCCCTGTCGGGCCATTCGGTGATTGCGGCACTCGTGCGCTCAGAGGTGCGGACCACGGTGATGCGGCTGGCGCCAAAGCCCTTGAGAGCGGGCAGGCGCTTTTCTTCGATGGCGCGCAGGGCCACGTCGTAATCCGCCCCGTCAGCGAGTTCCCAAGTGGTGATGGTGATGTAACGCATGTGTCATCCTCCATGCTGAACGGAGGTAGCATAGCATAAATCGCGCTGTTTTTGCAGGGGGTTGCGTCAGAGGCGCGCGCGGGGCGGTTGGAGGGGCTGCGCAAAAGAAAACGCCGCGCGGAGAACCGCGCGGCGTTTCATGTCAGATCGGACAGGCCGGATCAGCTGTTGCTGTCGTCCTGTGCGTCGCCCTCGGGGGTGCGCACCACGTCCGAGTCGCCGTCTTCGTCAGCGGCAGAGCCGATGTCGTCGAAGAGTTCGGAGATCTCGAATTCAGCGGCGGCTTCCTCTTCGGCGGCCAGTTCCTGAATCGATTTGCCCGATGCCTGAAGCTCGGCCTCTTCGGGCGAACGTGCAACGTTCAGCTCGATTGTGGCGTCGACTTCGGGGTGCAGGATGATGCGCACATCATGCACGCCCAGTTCCTTGATCGGGTTGCCAAGAACGACCTGCTTGCGGTCGATGGTGAAACCTTCGGCGGTTGCAGCATCGGCGGCGTCACGGGTGGTGACGGAGCCATAAAGCGCACCGGCGTCGGAAGCGGAGCGAATCACGACGAACTGCTGACCGTTCAGCTTCTCGGCGAATTTCTCGGCTTCTTTCTTGGTTTCGAGGTTCTGTGCTTCGAGCTGGGCTTTCTGGCCTTCAAAGGCTTCGACGTTGGCTTTGGAGGCCGACAGCGCCTTGCCCTGCGGCAGCAGGTAGTTGCGGGCATAGCCGGGCTTTACGTCCACGACTTCGCCCATCTGGCCCAGTTTGGCCACACGTTCCAGAAGGATAACTTGCATGTGCTCTCTCCTTACTTGACGGCGTAGGGCAGCAGGGCGAGGAAACGGGCGCGTTTGATGGCACGGGCCAGCTCGCGTTGTTTCTTGGCCGATACGGCGGTGATGCGGGAAGGAACGATCTTGCCGCGCTCAGAGATGTAGCGTTGCAGCAGACGTGTGTCCTTGTAGTCGATCGCAGGTGCGTTGTCGCCCGAGAAGGGGCAGACTTTGCGACGGCGGAAAAATGGTTTTGCAGCCATGGTTTATGTCCTCTTCTTCAAGCTGGCGATCAACGGCGCTCGCGACGGTTGTCGCGTTCGTCGCGTTTCTGCATCTGCACGGAGGGCAGTTCTTTGTGCTCGTCGACCTTGATGGTCAGAACGCGCATCACGTCATCATGCAGGCGCATCAGGCGTTCCATTTCCTGCACGGCGGTCGCGGGTGCGTCCGAACGCAGGAAGGCATAGTGGCCCTTGCGGTTTTTGTTGATCTTGTAGGCCATCGTCTTGACGCCCCAGTACTCGCTGTCGACGAGCTTGCCGTCGTTGTCCGCGAGAACGGTGCCGAAGTGTTCGATGAGGCCTTCTGCTTGCGTGTTGGACAGGTCCTGACGCGCAATCATAACATGCTCATAAAGCGGCATGTGCACTCCTATTTGTATCAAGGCGCATTTCATAGGCGGGGCGTTGATCCTTGCTCCCCACCACGAGAGTCTGCGCGGTTCATATGCTGTGCAAGGAAGCGCCCGTATACACGGTTTCCCGGCCACGGCAAGCCCCGATGCCCGCCGCGCCAGAGACCGGCGGTGCGGCGCAAGGCTTGCCCTTACGGCACGGGACGCGATACATCAGGCCAAATCGCTAATAAGAGGCTGCAACCATGAGCATCGCATTCGTTTTCCCCGGGCAGGGTGCCCAGACCATCGGCATGGGCCGCGATCTGGCCGAAGCCTACCCCGAAGCCCGCGCCGTTTTCGACGAGGTCGACGCGGCCTTGGGCGAGAAACTGTCGGAGCTGATCTGGGAGGGCGACATCGAGACGCTGACCCTGACCGAGAACGCCCAGCCCGCGCTGATGGCGACCTCTTTGGCTGCTATGGCCGCGCTGAAGGCCGAAGGTGTCAGTGTCGAGAAAGCGGCCTTCGTGGCCGGGCACAGCCTTGGCGAATATTCTGCGCTCTGTGCTGCGGGCGCGCTGTCACTGGCTGACACCGCGCGGCTGCTGCGCATCCGCGGCAAGGCCATGCAGGCCGCCGTGCCGGTGGGTGAGGGCGCCATGGCGGCGATTCTCGGCCTCGGCATCGTAGAGACCGAGAAACTGGCCGAAGCCGCTGCCGAGGGCGCGGTCTGTCAGGTCGCCAACGAGAACGACCCGAGCCAGAACGTGCTTTCGGGCGAGAAGCCCGCGGTAGAGCGGGCCGTCGCCATGGCAAAAGAGGCCGGGGCAAAGCGCGCGTTGCTGCTGCCCGTCTCCGCCCCTTTCCATTGCCCGCTGATGGGGCCGGCTGGGGAAGAGATGGCGAAAGCACTGGGCGAGGTGACCTTCAACGATCCCGCCGTGCCGCTGGTGGCCAATGTCACCGCCGAGGCGGTGTCGGACGCCGCCCGCATTCGCGAGTTGCTGGTCGAGCAGGTCACGGGCCGGGTGCGCTGGCGTTCCTCGGTCGAGTGGATGGCCGCGCGGGGCGTGACAGAGGCGTGGGAGATCGGCGCGGGCAAGGCGCTTTCGGGCATGATCCGGCGCATCGACAAGAGCGTGGCCACCCGCAGCATCGGCACGCCGAATGAGGTGAAGGTCGCAGCCGAATCCTAAGACATAGAAAAGTGGCATCTCGCCGCGCCGGGGCACAGCGCCTCGTGAGAGAATAAAGGAAGAGACATGTTCGATCTTACAGGAAAGAGTGCCCTGATCACCGGCGCTTCGGGCGGCATCGGCGCGGATATCGCGCGCAAGCTGCACGCCCAAGGGGCTACCGTTGGCCTGTCGGGCACGCGGACCGAACCGCTTGAGGCGCTGAAGGCCGAGTTGGGCGAACGCGCCCATGTGCTGCCGTGCAACCTCAGCGATATGGAGGCGGTCGACGCGCTGCCGAAACAGGCGGCGGAAGCCATGGGCTCGGTCGATATTCTGGTGAACAATGCGGGCATCACCCGCGACAATCTTTTCATGCGCATGTCGGATGACGAGTGGAATTCGGTGCTCAACGTGAACCTCACCGCGACCTTCAAGCTCTGCAAAGGGGTGATGCGCGGCATGATGAAGGCGCGTTGGGGCCGGATCATCAATATCTCCAGCGTGGTGGGCGCCACCGGTAACCCCGGTCAGGCGAATTACGCGGCCTCCAAGGCGGGTGTCGTGGGCATGTCCAAGTCGCTGGCCTATGAGGTGGCAAGCCGCGGGATCACCGTGAACGCCGTTGCCCCGGGCTTCATTACCACCGCCATGACCGACAAGCTGACGGACGAGCAAAAGTCTGGAATCATGGGGCAAATTCCCGCTGGCCGCATGGGCGACCCGGATGAGATCGCTGCCGCTGTTGTCTATCTTTCCAGCCCCGAGGCCGCTTACGTGACAGGGACCACCTTGCATGTGAACGGCGGTATGGCCATGTTGTGACCCTGCGCCTCAATAGCGTTTGCCAAGCCCGGCGCATGTGCTAAAGGGGGCGCAGAATCGAAACGGAGGGTGCTTGATCACCCCCTGCGCCTTGTGCGAACAAGGAAATAGCCGCCCCTTTTGGGGCATCCTCCAAACGCTGATCATCGGCGGGCGGAAACCAAAAGGGGCCTTGAATGGCCCGAAGACATGAGGACTTATTATGAGCGACGTCGCAGACCGCGTGAAAAAGATCGTTGTAGAACACCTGAGCGTGGAAGAGGACAAAGTGACTGAGAATGCGTCGTTCATCGACGATCTCGGCGCAGACAGCCTCGACACCGTGGAACTGGTGATGGCGTTCGAAGAAGAGTTCGGCATCGAGATCCCCGATGACGCGGCTGAGAACATCCAGACCGTTGGCGATGCGGTCAAGTTCATCAAAGAAGCCTCCTAAGGCTTTGCCGGGCAACCGGCGGATTTGAGTTTTGAGAACGGCGTTGTTCCTAGCGGAATGACGCCGTTTTTATTTGCCTGAACGGGGCGGGCTTGTCCCTTTGGAGCTGAGGTCGCATGTCTGCGCCAAGAAGTTTCAAGCGTGAAGGCAATTCACCCCATGTCCCGCACGATCCCGACCATCAACACCGCCAGACTGACCCTGCGCGCCATGCGCGCCGAGGATTTTCAGCGCTATGCCGAGATTTGGGCGATGCCCGATGTGGCGGACCGGATCCTCGATCAGCCCCGGCCCAAGGGGCAGTCATGGGACGCTTTTCTGCGCAACGCGGGCCATTGGCAGATCACCGGCTTTGGGCAGTGGGCGGTGCAGCTCCACCGCCAGCGCGAGATGTTGGGTCAGACCGGTTTCGTCTTTGGCTCCCGCAATTTCGGCGAGGATTTCGACACTTACCCCGAGGCGCGGCTGGTCTTGGCCCCTCAGGCCCAAGACCAGCGGCTTGGGGCCGAGGCCGCCCGGGCGGCGCATGAGTGGTTTGATCGGGTGATCACGGGCCGCACGGTCTGTATGATCTCGGCGGGGAATGAGGCCGCTTTGCGGATCGCGGGGGCGCTTGGCTATCAGGGGCTGCGCGACGTCAAGACGGCGGGCGGTGCGGTGCATCTGATGACCCGGCGCGGCCCGCCGGGCTGAGCCCACGAGCCGCGAAGGCCCCTGAGATTCGACCCATCGGCGTTTTTGCGCTCTGCCTGCGGACCGCCGCCGATATGCTTGTGCCTACAGGCTTTTGCAGGGTAAGAGGTTCGCCGAGACATTATCGGCAAGGGGCACTGAGATGCGCAGAGTTGTAGTAACGGGTTTGGGTTTGGTTACCCCGCTCGCGGACGGCGTGGAAGAAAGCTGGAAACGGATCCTTGATGGGAAATCCGGGGCCGGGCCGATCACCGGCTTTGATGCCAGCAAACTGGTGACTCAATACGCTTGCGAAGTGCCCTTGGGCGATGGCAGCGATGGCACCTTCGACGCCAATAAATACATGGAGCCGAAAGAGCAGCGCAAGGTCGACACCTTCATCCTCTTCGGCATGGCTGCCGCCCAGCAGGCGGTTGAGGATTCGGGCTGGAAGCCGACCGAGCAGGAAGATCAGGAACGCACCGGCGTTCTGATCGGCTCGGGCATCGGGGGGCTGAACTCCATCGCCAATACCGCCGTCATGATGCATGAGAAGGGCCCGCGCCGCGTGAGCCCCTTCTTCGTGCCGGGCGCGCTGATCAACCTGATCTCGGGTCAGGTGTCGATCCGCTATGGTTTCAAGGGGCCGAACCACTCGGTCGTCACAGCCTGTTCGACCGGCGCCCATGCCATCGGCGATGCGGCGCGGCTGATCAAATACGGTGATGCGGATGTGATGATCGCAGGCGGTGCCGAGGCGGCGATCTGTGAGATCGGCATGGCGGGCTTTAACGCCTGCAAGGCGCTCTCGACCAAACGCGGCGACGATCCGCAAAAGGCCAGCCGCCCCTATGATGTGGACCGTGACGGTTTCGTCATGGGCGAAGGCGCGGGCATCGTGGTGCTGGAAGAGTATGAGCACGCCAAGGCGCGCGGTGCCAAGATCTATGCCGAGGTGCTGGGGTATGGCCTGTCGGGCGACGCGCATCACATCACCGCCCCTTCCGAGGATGGTGAGGGCGGCGAACGCTCCATGCGGGCTGCGCTGAAGAACGCGGGGCTGGAGCCTGCGGATGTGGATTACATCAACGCGCATGGCACCTCGACCATGGCCGATACCATAGAGTTGGGCGCGGTCGAGCGTCTGATGGGTGATGCAGCGGGCAATGTGACCATGTCCTCGACCAAATCCGCCACCGGGCACCTTTTGGGTGCGGCGGGTGCGATCGAGGCGATCTTTTGCATGCTCGCGATCCGCGATCAGGTGGCGCCGCCGACGATCAACCTCGACAACCCGGCGGTGGAAACCCCGATTGATCTGGCGCCGAACAAGAAGGTCGAGCGCAAGATCGACGTGGCGCTCAGCAACTCCTTTGGTTTCGGTGGCACCAATGCATCGGTTCTCTTCGGGAAAGTCAGCTAAATGTGGCGTCATATCGCCTCTAACGCCGTGACGTTTCTGTTGGTCGGCCTGTTTCTGCTTGGGGGGATCATCCTCTGGGGCAAGTCGACCTATGTCTCTGAAGGGCCGTTGGAACAGGCGATCTGTGTGCAGGTCGAGCGCGGCTCGAACATGCGGCAGGTCAGCCAGAACCTTGAGGAGCAGGGCGCGGTTTCTTCGCCCGCGATCTTTCGCATGGGCGCGGATTACGAGGAGAAATCGAGCAGCCTGAAGGCGGGCAGCTTTCTTGTTCAGCCCGGCACGTCGATGCAGGGGATCGTGGATATCGTGACCCAAGGCGGGGCCAGCACCTGCGGTACTGAGGTAGTCTATCGCATCGGGGTGAACCGGGTGAGCGTGCAGGTCCGTGAGTTGGACCCGGTCACCAGCCGTTTTGTTGAACGCGCGGAATTCACCCCGAGTGAGGAAGAGGCTCCCGAAGCCTATACCGAAATCTCGAGTGCGAATGACACGCGGTTCCGCGTGGCATTGGCCGAAGGGGTGACCAGCTGGCAGGTTGTCGAAGCGCTGAAGCAGGTCGAGCAATTGACCGGCGAGGTTGCGGAGCTTCCAGCAGAGGGCAGCCTCGCGCCCGATAGCTATGAGGTGCGTCCGGGCGACGACCGCGCCGAGGTGATTGCACGGATGGCCGCGGCGCAGGAGGTGCTCTTGGCCGAAGCCTTTGAAGCGCGCGACCCCGATCTGCCGATCGAGACGCCCGAGGACCTGCTGATCCTTGCGTCGATCATCGAAAAGGAAACCGGTGTCGCCGCCGAACGTGAGCAGGTGGCGAGCGTTTTCGTGAACCGTTTGAACCAAGGGATGCGGCTTCAGACCGACCCCACGGTGATCTACGGGGTGACCGAGGGCAAGGGCGTGCTGGGCCGCGGGCTGCGCCGCTCGGAACTGCGGGCAGAGACGCCGTGGAACACCTATGTGATCGATGGTCTGCCGCCCACGCCCATCGCCAACCCGGGCCGGGCGAGCCTGATGGCCGCAGCGCAACCGGCGGAGACGGACTACGTCTTTTTCGTGGCGGATGGCACCGGGGGGCACGCTTTTGCGGAAACCTTGGACGAGCATAACCGCAATGTCGCACGTTGGCGTCAGATCGAGGCGGAGCGCGGCGCGGAAGCGGCGGGGAATGCCTCAACGGGCGGAAACTGAGACCACTGAAAACCCCGCTGGAGACAGCGGGGTTCTTATTTGCGCGGAGAGCTTGCCGCGCGGCGCTGTAAGGTCTTGTTAACACAGTTTTTCTTGACTTTGCGCACGGTCTGACGTAGGACTTGTGGCACGCTAGAGGACATGGGCGAACGGCCCCGGGGTGACCCGGTGGTCGTTTTTTTGTGTCTGCTCGGTTGGGGATAACCAACGAGAGGTAAAGCGATGACGATCATTACCCCGGAGCAAGAGACGGAAGACAGCGCGGAAATCCTGCGCGGTCTTCAAGAAGCTATCGGCGCGCTGCGTCGGGAAATCGAAGGTCTGACGGAACAGGCCCGGTCCGGGGGGGAACTCAAGGAAACTGCGGTGTCTGGCAAAACGTCTAAAGTGGCGGGATTGCTGGCGCATTGCCTGAAAGCGGAGAACACGCTGAATGACTGTCGAAACCGACAAGCTGGAATCGCGCGCGGGGGCTATGCCCTCGACATGGACAAAGCGCGGGCTGACATCGGGTGCAAGCTGGATCGCCTGCGCCGATGCTCAGACCCAAGCGCAGTTTCTGAATGAACTCGGTAAGGGAGAGCTTCTGGCTCTCCCTTTTTTGTTTGAGTTCTGGGCGCTGGACCACCAACTGCCGCCTGAGGGCGATTGGCGGACATGGGTGATCATGGGCGGGCGCGGCGCGGGCAAGACCCGGGCCGGGGCGGAATGGGTGCGTAGCAAGGTTGAGGGGAGTAGGCCGTTGGATGCTGGGGAGTGCAGCCGCGTGGCGCTGGTGGGGGAGACCATCGAGCAGGTGCGCGAGGTGATGATCTTTGGCGACAGCGGCATTCTGGCTTGTAGCCCGCCGGATCGGCGGCCCGATTGGGAGGCGACGCGCAAGCGGTTGGTCTGGCCGAATGGGGCGATTGCCACGGTGCATACGGCGCATGATCCCGAAGGGCTGCGCGGGCCGCAGTTTGACGCGGCTTGGGTGGATGAATTAGCGAAGTGGAAGCGCGGGCAGGAGGCTTGGGACCAGTTGCAGTTTGCGCTGCGCTTGGGGGAGCGCCCGCAGGTCTGCGTGACGACGACGCCGCGCAATGTGGATGTGTTGAAGGCGCTTTTGGCCGCGCCTTCGACGGTGACGACCCATGCGCCGACGGAGGCGAATGCGGCCAATTTGGCGGGGTCGTTCCTGGAAGAGGTGCGGGCGCGCTACCGTGGCACGCGGCTGGGGCGGCAGGAGTTGGATGGCGTGCTCTTGGCGGACGCGGAGGGGGCGCTCTGGACCTCGGCCTTGTTGGAGGCGGGGCGGGTGCGAGAGGTGCCGGATCTGGACCGGATCGTGGTGGGTTTGGACCCGGCGACGACGAGTGGAGCGGGCTCGGATGAGTGCGGGATCGTGGTGGTGGGGGCGCAGACCAAGGGGCCGCCGCAGAATTGGCGGGCGGTGGTGCTGGCCGATTGCACGGTGCAGGGGGCCACGCCGATGGGCTGGGCACAGGCGGCGATTGCGGCGATGACGCGCTACGGGGCGGATCGGTTGGTGGCCGAGGTCAATCAGGGCGGGCAGTTGGTGGCCGAGGTCTTGCGACAGGTCGATCCGCTGGTCTCGCTCAAGACCGTGCATGCGGCGCGGGGCAAGGTTGCGCGGGCCGAGCCTGTGGCCGCGCTTTATGAGCAGGGGCGGGTGAGCCATTTGCCGGGGCTTGATGCGTTGGAGGATCAGATGTGTCTGATGACGGCGCGGGGGTACGAGGGCAAGGGCAGCCCGGACCGGGTCGATGCGCTGGTCTGGGCGCTGCATGAGCTGATGATCGAGCCTGCCGCGCAGTGGCGCAGCCCGGGGGTGCGGAGCCTGTGAGCGGGCTGTTGCGTGGGACAGCGCACGGTGGGTTTCTCCAGCGTTAAGGGATTTCAGGGAAAGTCTGACAACGCCGGGCAATGCGAGGCAGGTCTTCGCCGCCGGGGCCGGGCAGAATGAGGAGCGACGACATGGTATTCGATTTTCTACGGCGTGGCGCGGCAGGTGAGACAGCGGAGCGCAAAGCATCCGCCACGGGGCCGGTCGTCGCCTATCAGACCTCGGGCCGTGTCGCTTGGAGCCCGCGCGATTGCGTGAGCCTGACGCGCGCCGGGTTCTGCGGCAATCCGGTGGGGTTCCGCTCGGTCAAGCTGATTGCCGAGGCTGCGGCGGCACTGCCGCTGGTCGTGCAGGACAGCGTGCGGCGCTACGAGGAACACCCGCTGATCGAGCTGATGCGCCGCCCGAATGCGGGGCAAGGCCGGGCGGAGATGCTTGAGGCGCTGTATGGGCAGATGCTTTTGAGCGGCGATGGCTATGTCGAATCCGTGGGCGGTGAGAGCGGTTTGCCGGTAGAACTGCATGTGCTGCGCTCGGACCGGATGAGCGTGGTGCCGGGGGCGGATGGCTGGCCTGTCGCCTATGAATATGCGGTGGGCGGGCGTAAGCATCGTTTTGATGCGAGCGGTGCGGCGACGCCGGTTTGTCATATCCGCAACTTTCACCCCCAGGACGATCACTATGGGTTCAGCCCCATGCAGGCGGCGGCCATGGCGATGGATGTGCATAACGCGGCGAGCCGTTGGTCGAAGGCGCTGTTGGACAATGCCGCGCGGCCCTCTGGTGCGATCGTCTATCGCGGCGCCGAGGGGCAGGGCAAGCTGAGCGAGGATCAGTATGACCGGCTGGTGAGCGAGATGGAGAGCCACCACCAAGGCGCGCGCAATGCCGGGCGGCCGATGCTGCTGGAGGGCGGGCTCGACTGGAAGCCGATGGGCTTTTCGCCCTCGGATATGGAGTTTCAAAAGACCAAGGAGAGTGCGGCGCGGGAGATCGCGCTCGCCTTTGGGGTGCCGCCGATGCTGATCGGGGTGCAGGGCGATGCCACTTACGCAAATTATCAAGAGGCGCATCGGGCGTTCTATCGTCTGACAGTGCTGCCTTTGGCGACACGGGTGACGGCGGCGCTGGCGGAGTGGCTGAGCGGGTATTTGGGGGCGGCGGTGAGTTTAAAGCCGGACCTCGACCAAGTGCCTGCATTGGCGGCGGAGCGTGATGCGCAATGGGCGCGGGTGTCTGCGGCGGCGTTTCTGAGCGATGCGGAGAAGCGCAGCCTGTTGGGGCTTCCGGCGGAGGCCGATGATGCCTGAGCTGCGTGAGATCGAGCGCTTCGAATGCGCGCCGGGGTTGCGGCTTCAGGCGCATGAGACGCTCAGCGCGGTGCATCGCGAGAACATGCAAAAGCGGCTCGACCGGATCGAGCAGATGATGGAGCGGTTGGAACGGCGGCTGTGGCTGACGGTCTACGGCGTGGTGGCGGTGATCTTGGCGCAGGCGGTGCAATCCTTTCTGGCGGTGGCGCCGTAGCGGGCTGAACGAGGGAAAATACGATGACTTATCAATTGGATGCCTCCGGCGGCTGGCCGGAGAACGGGGAAGCTGTGCCTGCGGGCGGCGGGTTGGAGCATAAATTTGCCCGCTTCGGCAGCGTGACGCCGGTCGAGGAAGGGCTGGAGATCAGCGGCTATGCCAGCCTCTTTGGCGCGGTCGATCAGGGCGGCGATGTGGTTGAGGCGGGGGCCTATGCGGCGAGCCTTGCGGCGGTCGCGAAGGCGGGACGCAGCGTCAAGATGCTGTGGCAGCACGATCCGGCCCAGCCCATCGGCGTTTGGGACGAGGTGCGCGAGGATGGCCGGGGTCTTTGGGTCAAGGGGCGCATCCTTAGCACTGTGGCCAAGGGCCGGGAGGCGGCGGCGCTGATTGAGGCGGGGGCCATCGACGGGCTCAGCATCGGCTACCGCACCGTGAAGGCGGGCAAGACCACCAAAGGGCAGCGGCTGCTGTCGGAACTGGAGCTTTGGGAGGTGTCTTTGGTGACCTTTCCGATGCTGCCATCGGCGCGGGTCGGGGCGAAGGGGGAGTTCAGGGCCGTGGGCCATGTCTTGCGTGAGATGGCGGCGGCCTTTGATGCCGCGCGAAACGAGATGGCGCGGGGCTGAGCCTGAGTTTGACTGAGCAGATCGAAGGAAAAGCGATGACCAAGAGTGAGATGAGCACAAAGGCGGGCACAGACCTGTCCCCGGCGGAGGAAGTGCGGCAGGCCGTGAGCGGTTTTGTCAGTGACTTCAACGGCTTTCGGGCCGATATCAATACGAAACTTCAACAATCAGAAGAGCGAATTGCCATGATGGACCGCAAGATGACCCTGCCTGCCCGCAGCCCCTTGGGAGGCGCGATCGATCACGATGCGCCGCATAAGAAAGCCTTTGACGCCTATCTGCGCAACGGCGATGACGACGGGCTGCGCGGGCTGGAACTGGACGGCAAATCGATGTCGACGGCGGTCAATTCGGATGGCGGCTATCTGGTGGACCCGCAGACGGCAGACCGGGTGCAATCTGTGCTGAACGCAGGGGCGTCGATCCGCGCGATTGCCTCGGTGGTGCAGGTGGAGGCCACCTCTTATGACGTACTGGTCGATCACGCCGATGTGGGCGCTGGTTGGGCGACCGAAAGCGGCGCGCAGGCCGAGACGGACACGCCCCAGATCGACCGGATCACCGTGCCGCTGCATGAGCTGAGCGCGCTGCCTAAGGCGAGCCAACGTCTGTTGGATGACAGCGCCTTTGATATCGAAGGTTGGCTGGCGGGGCGTATCGCCGACAAATTTGCACGGGCCGAGGCGGCGGCCTTCGTCAGCGGTGACGGCATCGACAAGCCTACCGGTTTTCTGAGCCACCCTGCGGTGGACAACGACATCTGGACCTGGGGCAATCTGGGCTATGTCCCCAGCGGCACCAACGCCAACCCCGAAGCCGACGCGATCATCGAGTTGGTCTATGCCCTTGGCGCGGCTTACCGCAAGAATGCGGTCTTCGTGATGAATTCCAAGACCACGGCCAAGGTGCGCAAGTTGAAAGACACCGATGGGCGGTTCCTGTGGTCCGACGGGTTGGCGGCAGGCGAGCCTGCGCGGCTCATGGGCTATCCGGTGCTGGTGGCCGAGGACATGCCCAATCCGGCGACCGATGCGATGGCCATCGCCTTTGGCGACTTTTCGGCAGGCTACACCGTGGCTGAGCGCCCCGATCTGCGGATCCTGCGCGACCCGTTCAGCGCCAAGCCGCATGTGCTGTTCTATGCCACCAAACGTGTCGGCGGCGACGTGAGCGATTTCGCGGCGATCAAGCTGATGAAATTCGGCCTGGCGTAAGCCGGTGCCGAAGCCGGGGCCGGGGCAACTTGGCCCCGGTCCGGACGTGCGCCTGCGAGGTTGCGTTGTCTAGCTGCTCCCCTCCGACCGAGCAATGCAACCGGTGCGCGTCCGGGAATAACCGCATGGCCCCAAGGGGCGCGGGAGCGATTTTTGGAGACGTTCGATGATGTTGATCGAAGAGACAAATGTGCCGGATGCGGTCTTGCCGGTTGAGGCCTTCAGAATGCATCTGCGCCTTGGCACCGGCTTTGCGCAGGACGGCCTTCAAGATCCGGTGTTGCGCAGTTTCCTGCGCGCGGCGATGGCGGCGGTGGAGGCCCGGACGGGCAAGGTGTTGATCATTCGGCGCTTTGCCCTGTCGCTGACCTTTTGGCGCGATGCGGCGGCGCAGGTCTTGCCCGTGGCGCCGGTGCAAGAGATCGCGCGGCTGGCGCTGGTGGCGCGGGATGGGGTGGAGACGGCGGTGGACCCCGAGCGCTATTGGCTGGAGCGCGATGCGCAAGCGCCGCGTCTTCGGGCCAGCACCGCCGCCCTGCCGCGCATCCCAAGCGCCGGGGCCGCGCTGATTAGTTTTGACGCGGGCATGGCCGCTGATTGGGGCGGGTTGCCAGATGACTTGGCCCAAGCGGTGATGCTGCTGGCGGCGCATTACTATGAATACCGCGACGACACGGCGCTCGGCGAAGGGTGCATGCCCTTTGGCGTCAGCAGCCTGATCGAACGCTACCGCCGAGTGCGCCTCGGCTTTGGGGGGACGGCATGAGCCGCCCGCAGTTGAACCGGCCCCTTGTATTGGAAGCGCCGCAGCGGGTGAGCGATGGCGCGGGGGGGCATCGCGAGGTCTGGCAGCCTTTGGGCACCCTCTGGGCCGAGGTGCGCGCGCGGACGGGGCGGGAGACTGCGCAGGGCGGGGTGGCCGTCAGCCGGATGGGGGTCAAGATCACAGTGCGTGCGGCGCCGGAAGGTGCCCCGCAGCGACCAACCCCCGAGCAGCGGTTTCGCGAGGGCACGCGGGTCTTCGTGATCCGGGCCGTGGCCGAGAGCGATGCGGGCGGGCGCTATCTGACCTGCTTTGCCGATGAGGAGGTGGCGGTATGACCTATGCGCTTTCAGGGGCATTGCAGGCGGCGGTTTATGACCTGTTGCAGAGCGATCCGGGCCTCACCGTGCTGATTGGTGACGCGGTCTTTGACGCCGTGCCGGGGGGGAGCCTGCCAGAGACCTATGTGCTCTTGGGCCAAGAGGTGGCGAAGGACCTGTCGGACCCGCAGGGCGCGGGGGCGGAGCATCGCCTGACCCTGTCGGTGGTCACCAGCGCGCCGGGGTTCAGCACGGCGAAGGGCTGCGCGGCGGTGATCTCAGACCTGCTGCATCGGGCGGAGCCGGCGCTCAGCCGGGGGCGCGTGGTGGATATGGCCTTTCTCAAAGCGACGGCGCGGCGGATCGACGGGGCCTCTGCCCGGCGGATCGACCTGCAATTCCGCGCCCGGGTCGCGGACGCATAAGACTTTAGATTTCAGATTGGTGCGAGGAGACAGTGATGGCAGTTCAAGCGGGCAAGGACCTTTTGGTCAAAGTGGATATGACCAGCGACGGACAATTCGAGACGATCGCCGGGCTCAGGGCCAAACGGGTGAGTTTCAACGCCGAAACGGTGGATGTGACCTCGCTCGATTCAAGCGGCGGTTGGCGGGAGTTGCTGGCGGGGGCCGGTGTCCGCTCGGCCGCGATCAGCGGGTCGGGGGTGTTTCGCGATGCGGGCACGGATGAACGGGCGCGGCAGTTGTTTTTCAACGGGCTGACGCCGGACTTTCAGGTGATCATTCCGGATTTCGGCGTGGTGCAGGGGCCGTTTCAGGTCTCCGCTTTGGAATACGCGGGGTCGCTGAATGGGGAGGCCACCTTTGAGCTTAGCCTGCAATCGGCGGGGGAGCTGATCTTTACCCCCGATGTGGTGGTGTGAGCATGACGAACCCATGGCGCGGCGAGGTGAGCCTCGTGATTGATGGCGAACGTCATGAGGCGCGGCTGACCCTCGGGGCATTGGCGGAGTTGGAGGCGGCGTTGCAGGCCGACAGCCTCGTGGCTCTGGTCGAGCGGTTTGAAAACAATCGTTTTTCCAGCCGCGATGTCGTGGCCCTGTTGCTGGCTGGGCTGCGCGGGGGCGGGGCGGAGATGGATGCCGCCACGCTTGAGCACGCGCAGATCGAGGGTGGGCCGATGACGGCGGCACGGGCGGCGGCGGAATTGTTGGCGCGGGCCTTTACGGTGCAGGCGTGAGCGCGGCAAGCGGCCTTGACTGGCCCGCGTTGCTGCGGGTGGGGCTGTCGCGATTGGGGCTGCCGCCGGATCAATTCTGGGCGCTGACGCCGGCGGAGTTGCAGTTGATGCTGGGGCCGAAGTCTGGCCCCACGCCGCTGCTGAGCGACGGTCTCGCCGCGCTGATGGCGGCCTATCCAGATGAGACGAAAGGGGCCGGTGATGGCTGACTTTGACGATTTCGAGAACCTTGAGAGCCGGGCCGAGGGGCTGAATGAGACGCTGGCGCAGACCAGCGATTTGGTGGCCGGGTTCGACGGTGAGCTGCGGCGAATGCGCGGCGCGCTCGCCGCGGCGGGCAAAGACGTGGCGACCCTTGAGAAAGGGCTCAGCCGTGGATTGAGGCGGGCCTTTGATGGGGTGGTCTTTGACGGGGCCAAACTCTCGGACGCGCTAAGCGACTTGGCGCAGTCGATGATCCGCACGACTTACAATGCCGCGATGCGCCCGGTGACGGACCATTTCGGCGGGCTGATCAGCGAGGGCGTGGGCAGCATTGTGGAGGGGATATTGCCCTTCGCCGATGGCCCGCCTTTCTCGCAAGGTAAGGTCATGCCCTTCGCGCAGGGTGGGGTGGTCACCTCGGCGACCGCCTTTCCCATGCGCGGCGGCACGGGGCTGATGGGTGAAGTCGGGCCGGAGGCGATCATGCCCTTGGCGCGGGGGGCGGATGGCAAGCTGGGCGTGCGCGGCAACGGCGGCGGCGCGACGACCATCGTGATGAACATCACTACCCCCGATGTACAGGGGTTTCAGCGCAGCCAAAGCCAGATCGCCGCACAGTTGAGCCGTGCCCTCAGCACCGGCAACCGCAACCGATAGGCCGCGCGGCGGATAAAGGAGCAGATCATGCAGTTTCACGAGGTCAGATTTCCCCCGTCGCTGAGCTTTGGCTCGGTCGGGGGGCCGCAACGGCAGACAGATGTGGTCACCTTGGCCAACGGTCATGAGGAGCGTAACACGCCCTGGGCCCATTCGCGGCGGGTCTATGATGCCGGGCTGGGGATGCGCTCGATCGACGATCTACAGGTGCTGATTGCCTTTTTCGAGGCACGCATGGGACAGATGCACGGGTTTCGCTGGAAGGATTGGGCCGATTATAAGTCGGGCAAAATGGCGCTTCCGGTGGCTTTCGACGACCAGAGCATCGGCTATGGGGATGGGGTTCAGGCGGCTTTTCAACTGACCAAGACCTACCGCTCGGGGGCGCAGTTCTATCGCCGTCCGATCACCAAACCGGTGGCCGGGACCGTGCGCGTGGGGCTGGAGCAGGATGAGCTGCGCGAGGGTGTCGAATATGAGGTCGACGCAGAGAGCGGGATCATCACCTTTGCCCATCCGCCCGACCCTGAGATCGAGGTTTTTGCGGGCTTCGAGTTCGACGTGCCGGTGCGCTTTGACACTGACCGCATTCTGGTCTCGGTCGAGAGTTTTCAGGCCGGACAGGTGCCCGACGTGCCGGTGGTCGAGGTGCGGGTCTGATGGCGGGGCTGGACAGGGGCTTTGCAGCCCATATCGCGCAGGGGGTGACGACGCTCTGCCATTGCTGGCAGGTGACGCGCGCGGATGGGGTGGTATTTGCCTTTACCGACCACGACATGCCGCTGATGTTCGACGGGGTCACTTTTCGCGCCGATACCGGGCTGAGCGCGCGGGCGCTGGCCCAGACCAGCGGGTTGTCGGTTGATAACACGGAAGCGCTTGGCGCGCTCAGCGATGATGCGATCCGCGAGGATGAAATCGAACAGGGGCGCTTTGACGGCGCCGAGGTGCAGGCGTGGCTGGTGAACTGGGCGGAGCCCGCGCAGCGGCGGCTGCAATTTCGCGGCTCAATCGGTGAGTTGCACCGCGCGGGGGGCAGCTTTCGCGCCGAGTTGCGCGGGCTGACGGAACCGCTCAACCGGCCCATGGGGCGGGTCTATCAAAAGCCCTGTTCGGCGGTGTTGGGAGATGGCAAGTGCCGGTTCGATCTCACCGCGCCCGGCTATGCTGAGACGCGTGTGGTCGAGGCGATTGCGGAGGCGCAGTATTTCCGTTGGACCGCGTTCCCGGGCTACGAGGAAGGTTGGTTTGCCCGGGGGCGGCTCGATGTGCTGGAGGGGCCAGCGGCGGGGCTCTGGGGCATGGTCAAACGTGACTACCCTGAGGACGGGCAGCGCGTGATCGAGCTTTGGCAGTCGATCCGCGGGGCGGTGGCGGCGGGCACCCGTGTCCGGCTTACCGCAGGTTGCGACAAGCGGATGGAGACCTGTCGGCTGAAGTTCAACAACCTGCTGAACTATCGCGGCTTTCCCGATTTGCCGGGGGAGGATTGGATGATGGCGGTGCCCCGGTCGGACGGTGCGAACGGCGGCGGGTCACGCCGATGAGTGCTACGGGAGAGCGTTTGGTGCAGGCCGCGCGCGGATGGATCGGCACGCCCTATGTGCATCAGGCTGCGACTAAGGGGGCGGGCTGCGATTGTCTGGGGCTGATCCGGGGGCTTTGGCGGGAGTTGCTGGGCGCGGAGCCTGAGGCGGTGCCGGCCTATTCGATGGATTGGTCCGAGCCGCAGGGGGAGGAGCGGCTCTGGGCGGCGGGGCTGCGTCATATGGCGATGAAAGACAGCGGTGATGCGGCCCCCGGTGACGTGCTGCTTTTCCGAATGCGGCAGGGTGCGGTGGCAAAGCACCTCGGGCTGCAGGCGCGCGTCGGGGCCAGCGCCAGTTTCATCCACGCCTATGCGCGGCATGGAGTGGTGGAAAGCCCGCTCAGCCCGCCATGGGAACGGCGCATCGTAGCGCGTTTTGTATTTCCTGAGGAGGTCTCCTGATGGCGACGATTGTTCTTTCGGCAGCGGGGGCGGCAGTTGGCGGCTCTATCGGAGGCACGCTGGCGGGGCTGTCTTCGGTCGCGGTGGGCCGCGCGGTGGGGGCGAGCCTTGGGCGATTGCTGGATCAACGTTTGCTGGGCCAAGGCGGGGAGGCGGTCGAGACCGGTAAGGTGGATCGCTTTCGCCTGACAGGCTCGGGCGAGGGGGCCGCGATCCCGCAGCTTTACGGGCGGATGCGACTGGCGGGGCATGTAATCTGGGCCTCGCAGTTCCAAGAAGTCACCGAGGTCAGCGGCGGCGGCAAGGGCGGCCCGCCGACGCCAAAGACCACCGAGTACAGCTATACCGTCAGCCTTGCCATCGCGCTTTGCGAAGGGGAGATCACCAGCCTCGGGCGTATCTGGGCGGATGGGGAGGAGATTGCCCCGGACGATCTGAACATGCGCGTTTACCGGGGCGCGGCGGACCAGCAGCCCGACCCGACCATCGCCGCGATCGAGGGCGCGGACCGGGTGCCCGCCTATCGCGGCACGGCCTATGTGGTGCTGGAAGACCTTTCGCTTGCGCAATTTGGGAACCGGGTGCCGCAGTTCTCTTTCGAGGCGCTGCGCCCCGAGCAGCCGCAAGCGCCGGGGTGGGAGCATGCGCCCGCCTATGGTGTTCAGGGGGTCGCCCTGATCCCCGGCACGGGAGAATACGCGCTGGCGACGACCCCGGTCCATTACACCGATGGCCCCGGCAGCCGGTGGAGCGCCAATGTGAACTCGCCCGCCGCCAAGACCGATTTTGCGGTTTCCTTGGAAAGCCTGACCGAGGAATTGCCACGGTTGGAAGCGGCCTCTCTCGTCGTGTCGTGGTTTGGCGGCGATTTGCGCTGCGGCGACTGTCGCCTGCGGCCCAAGGTCGAAGACCCGGATATCGATGGGGAGAATATGCCTTGGCGGGTGTCTGGCGTGACGCGTGGCACGGCGGAGGTGATCACCCAGCAAGAGGCGCGCCCGATCTACGGCGGCACGCCAGCCGATGCTGCGGTGATTGAGGCCATTCACGCGCTGAAGGCAGCGGGCAAGGCGGTGATGTTCTACCCGTTCATTTTGATGGATCAGATCGAAGGCAACGGGCTGCCGGACCCCTATAGCGATTCCGAGGACCAGCCCCGCTTGCCGTGGCGCGGGCGGATCACGCTTTCGGTGTCCCCGGGGCGGCCGGGCAGCCCGGACGGTACGGCGGCGGCAGAAGCCGAGGTGGCGGCGTTTTTCGGAACCGTCACGGCTGCGGATTTCGCGGTGGGCGAAGGCTCGGTCATCTACAACGGCCCCGAGGAATGGACCCTGTCGCGCTTCATCTTGCACTATGCCGCGCTTTGCGCAGCGGCAGGCGGGGTCGAGGCGTTCTGCATCTCCTCCGAAATGCGGGGGCTGACGCAGATACGCGCAGCGGGCAACAGCTTTCCCGCGGTGGCCGGGCTGCGGGCCATGGCCGGAGAGGTGCGCGCCTTGTTGGGGCCGGAGGTCAAGATCAGCTATGCCGCTGATTGCTCTGAGTATTTCGGCTATCACCCGCAGGATGGCAGCGGCGATGTCTTCTTTCACCTTGATCCGCTATGGGCCGACCCGCAGATTGATTTCATCGGGATCGACAACTACATGCCGCTGTCCGATTGGCGCGATGAGGAGGGGCATCTGGACGGCGAGGACTGGCCCGCGATCTATGATGTTGGCTATTTGAAATCCAACATTGAGGGCGGCGAGGGCTATGACTGGTACTACCATTCGCCCGACGCCCGCGACGCGCAGATCCGCACGCCGATCAGCGATGGCGCGCATGATGAGCCGTGGGTGTACCGCTACAAAGACCTGCGCCAATGGTGGGAGAGCCCGCACCACCCCCGTATCGGCGGGCAGCGGCAGGCGGCTCCAACGGAATGGCAGCCGATGTCGAAACCGATCTGGTTCACGGAATACGGCTGCGCGGCCATCGACAAAGGGGCGAACCAGCCCAACAAGTTCCTCGATCTGAAAAGCTCGGAAAGCGCCTTGCCGCATTATTCCACCGGCGCACGGGACGATCTGATGCAGATGCAATATCTGCGCGCGATCTCGGACTACTGGCGCGATCCGGCGCATAATCCGATCTCGGAGGAATATGGCGCGCCGATGCTTGATATGACGCGCGCTTTTGTCTGGGCATGGGACACGCGGCCTTTTCCCTTCTTCCCCAATAATGTCGATCTCTGGAGCGATGGAGAGAATTACAGCCGGGGCCACTGGCTGAACGGGCGCGCCTCGGCGCGGTCGCTGGCCTCGGTCGTGGGCGAGATTTGCCGCCGCGCGGGTGTGGTGCATTTCGATACCTCCGCGCTGTTCGGCTATGTGCGCGGCTATACGGTTGCCGAGGTTGGCGAGGCGCGGGCCGCGCTGCAACCGCTGATGCTGCGGTATGGTTTTGACGCGATCGAACGCGATGGGGTCTTGCAGTTTCGGATGCGTGACGGGGCAGATGCGTTGCCCCTCGACCCCGATCACTTGGCGGTTCACCCCGACCTGAGCGGGTTGACCGAGCAGTTGCGTGAGGCGGAGGCCGAAGTCTCGGGCCGTGTGCGGCTGCGGTTCATTCAGGCCGATGGGGATTTCGACGCGATTGCCGAAGAGGCGGTTCTGGCGGATGAGGCGACCCATGCGGTCACCGGGACCGAGTTGAACATGGCCTTGACCCGGGGCGAGGGGCGGCAGGTGGCCGAACGCTGGCTGACCGAAGCGCGTGTCGCGCGTGAGACGCTGCGGCTGGCATTGCCGCCGTCGCGGATGGCTGTCGGGGCGGGGGATGTGATCGAACTGCCGGGCGATGGGGCGGAGGGGCCGGGGCGCTACCGCATCGACCGGGTGGAACAGGCCGGTTCCCTGCTGATCGACGCCGTTCGGATTGAGCCCGAAGTCTATGATCCCGCACCGCTTGATGAAGAGCTTGCAGCGCTGCGCCCCTTCGTCCCGCCGCTGCCGGTTCTGCCGCAGTTCATGGACCTGCCGCTTTTGCGTGGGGATGAGGTGCCCCATGCGCCGCATCTGGCGGTGACGGCGACCCCTTGGCCGGGGTCCGTCGCGGTCTACCGCTCTGCCGTGGATTCGGACTATGCGCTGAACGCCATCGTGGCGAACCGGTCGATCATGGGCGTTACCCAAACGCCGCTGCACGCAGCACGGTCGGGATTGATCGACGCGGGGCCGGTGCTGGAGGTCAAATTAACCAGTGGCAGCCTTCAGTCTGTTAGCAGAGAGGCGCTTTTAAATGGGGCGAACCTTGCCGCCATTGGGGATGGGAGCGCGGATCGTTGGGAGTTGTTCCAGTTTGAGGAAGCGCAGCTTGTCGCCCCCATGACCTATTGGCTGACCGGTCGTTTGCGCGGGCAGGCGGGCAGCGATGGGTTGATGCCCGAGGTTTGGCCCGCCGGGTCGCGCTTTGTGCTGATGAACGGGACGCCACAGCAGCTGGAGCTGAGCCCGCATCTGCGCCGCGTGGCGCAGCATTACCGCATCGGGCCTGCGCGGCGACCGGTGGATGACTCCTCTTACCTGCATCAGGTTCATGCCTTTGACGGGAATGGTCTGCGGCCCTACAGCCCCTGTCATCTGCGGGCCGAGGCTGGGGCCAGTGGCGATATCACCCTTAGCTGGATTCGCCGAACGCGGATCGACGGCGACGCTTGGGAGGGGCCGGAGGTGCCGCTTGGCGAGGAAAGTGAACGCTATCTCTTACGCGTTTACGAAGGCAACGAGCAGCGGCGGGAGGTGCTGCTCGATACGCCGCGGTGGACCTACAGCACCGCGGCACGGGCGGCCGATGGCGTCAGCGGGGCGTTTGACGTGAGGGTGGCGCAGATCTCGGCCACATATGGCGCGGGGCCGGCCACAGTTTTGACCATCCCCGGATAGACCCGCGGGTTATCACGATTTTGAGCATGTGCGGATTTACAAATGGTCCTACGCTATTGCATGAGCTACCCTTACGGCAGAGTGAAGGAGCCCGTGCCATGGCGCAGACACGCAGAAATATCTCGAAAGTGGACCCGGTTTGGGACCAGATTCAGCAAGAGGCCGAGGATGCGGTGCGTGATGAGCCGTTGATCGGCGGCTTTGTGCATGCCTGTATCCTGCACCATAAATCGATCGAGAATGCGCTTTCCTACCGCATCGCGGCCAAGCTTTCGTCGAACGAGATGTCGATGATGGTCGTGCGCGAGATGGTCGAAGAAGCCTATGCCGAAGACCCCGATCTCGTCGCCGCGGCGCGTGCCGATCTCGTGGCCATCTATGACCGCGACCCGGCCTGCCACCGACTGTTGCAGCCGATTCTGTATTTCAAAGGCTATCAGGCGGTGCAGGCCTACCGCGTGGGCCATTACCTCTATGCCAAGGGCAAGCGCGATCTGGCCTATTTCATCCAGATGCGGGTGAGCGAGATTTTTGGCGTGGATATCCATCCGGCGGCCAAGATGGGCAAGGGCATCATGATCGACCACGCGCATTCCATCGTCATCGGTGAGACGGCGGTGGTGGGCGACAACGTCTCGATGCTGCATTCGGTGACCCTTGGCGGCACCGGCAAAGAGGAAGAGGACCGTCACCCCAAGATCGGCAATGGCGTGTTGATTGGCGCAGGCGCGAAGGTTCTGGGCAATATCTCTATCGGCCATTGCAGCCGCATCGCGGCGGGGTCGGTGGTGCTGGAGCCTGTGCCCGCCTGCAAGACCGTTGCCGGGATACCGGCGCGGATCGTTGGGGAGGCGGGCTGTGATCAGCCGTCGATGTCGATGAACCATCTTTTCGGGCCAGACGCCGAATAACGGCAGATGCCAGTATCGCAATAAAAAAGCCGGGGCATGCCCCGGCTTTCTTCGTTTGGGTGGTGCCGCCCTTAGGCCAGCATGATCATCGGATTTTCAAGGTTCTCGACAATCGCATTCAACAGTTGGGCCCCGAGCGCCCCGTCGATCACGCGGTGATCGACCGAGAGGGTCACGGACATTACCGTTGCCGCCGTGATCTCACCGTCCTTGCCGATGATGGGCTTTTTGACACCAGCCCCCACGGCGAGAATTGCGCCATGCGGCGGGTTGATGACCGCGTCGAAGTTGTCGATCCCGAACATGCCGAGGTTGGAGATGGCGAAGCTGCCGCCCTGATACTCATGCGGAGCGAGCTTGCGGTCGCGAGCGCGGGTGGCGAGGTCTTTCATCTGCGCCGAGAGGGTCGAGAGCGACTTGGTGTCGGCGTCCTGTAGGACCGGTGTGAAGAGCCCGCCTTCGATGGCCACGGCCACGGCCACATCCGAAGGCTTGAGCTTCAGGATGCGATCCCCGGCCCAGACTGCATTGGCATCCGGCACCGATTGCAGCGCCAGCGCGCAGGCTTTGATAATGAAATCGTTAACCGAGAGCTTCACGCCGCGGGCTTCGAGCTGCTTGTTCAGGTCGCTGCGGAAGGACAGCAGCGCGTCGATTTGAATGTCGCGGCGCAGGTAGAAATGCGGGACCGTCTGCTTGGCCTCGGTGAGCCGCGCGGCGATGGTCTTGCGCATGCCGTCGAGCTTGACCTCTTCGACCTCGCGGTCCTTGTACATCTTGCGCACGGCGTCTGAGGAGGGGCCAGCGGGGGCAGGCTGTGTCACCGGCGCGGCGTCCTTGGCGGCGGCGGGGCTGTCGGTGTTGGCAGCCGTCGGCTGGGCGCTTTCCACATCGGCTTTGACGATCCGACCACGCGGGCCGCTGCCTTCGATTTGGGTGAGGTCCAGCCCCTTGTCCGCAGCGATCCGGCGGGCGAGGGGGGAGGCGAAGATGCGCCCGCCCTTGCCGTCCTTGGGCGCGGCGGGGGCTTTGGCGTCGCTGTTGGTCGGCGCGTCATTCGCGTGCGTCGCACCGCGGCCATAGCCCGCTTCGGGCGTCTCGGCCTCGGCTGCTTTGGGCGCTTCCTCGGCCTGAGGTTTCTCTTCTTTGGCCGGGGCGGCGCTGTCGATGGCGTCGGCGCTTTCACCTTCTTCCAGCAGCACGGCGATGGGCGTGTTTACCTTCACGCCGTCGCTGCCTTCTTCGATCAGGATTTTGCCGATGGTGCCTTCGTCGACGGCTTCGAACTCCATCGTGGCCTTGTCGGTTTCGATCTCGGCGAGGATGTCGCCCGAGGCGACCTCGTCCCCTTCCTTGACCAGCCACTTGGCGAGCGTGCCTTCCTCCATCGTGGGCGAAAGGGCGGGCATGAGAATTTCTGTGGGCATGATCCGCTCCTTACCGGTAGGTGACTTTGCGCACGGCCTCAATCACCTCGTCGGTGGTGACCAGCGCGTGTTTTTCGAGGTTGGCGGCATAGGGCATGGGCACGTCCTTGCCGGTGCAGGTGATGACCGGGGCGTCGAGGTAGTCAAACGCCTCCTGCATGATCACGCCGCTGATGTAGCCACCCACCGAGCCCTGCGGCCAGCCTTCTTCGACCGTTACGCAGCGGTTGGTTTTCATCACGGATTTAAGCACCGTTTCGGTGTCCATCGGGCGCAGGGTGCGCAGGTCGATGACCTCGGCCTCGATACCGTCCTCGGCCAGTTTCTCCGCCGCTTCCAGCGCATAGGTCATGCCAATGCCGAAGCTGACGATGGTGACATCCGCGCCTTCGCGCCAGATGCGGGCCTTGCCGAAGGGGACGGTATAGTCCTCAATGTCCGGCACGTCGAAGCTGCGGCCGTAGAGGATCTCGTTCTCAAGGAAGATCACCGGGTTCGGGTCACGGATCGCGGACTTCATCAAGCCTTTGTAGTCGCTTGCCGAATAGGGCATCGCGACCTTGAGGCCGGGGATCTGCATGAACCATGCGGCGTAGTCCTGGCTGTGCTGGGCGCCGACGCGGGCAGCCGCACCGTTGGGGCCGCGGAAGACCATGGGCGCGCCCATCTGGCCGCCGGACATGTAGAGTGTTTTGGCCGCGGAGTTGATGATCTGGTCCATCGCCTGCATGGCGAAGTTGAAGGTCATGAATTCGACGATCGGGCGCAGACCGCCGAAGGCCGCGCCGACGCCGATGCCGGCAAAGCCATGTTCGGTGATCGGCGTGTCGATCACGCGCTTGGCGCCGAATTCGTCCAGCAGACCTTGGGAGATCTTATAGGCGCCTTGGTACTCGGCGACTTCCTCGCCCATGAGGAAGACGTTCTCGTCGCGGCGCATTTCCTCGGCCATGGCGTCGCGTAGCGCCTCGCGCACGGTCTGCTGCTTCATCTCGGTGCCCTCGGGCCAGTCGGGGCTGGTGTCGGGCTCGGGCTGCTTCTTGCCCTCGGCAGGCGCTTCGCGGTCATCGTCCAAGGATTTAACCTGCGCGGGCTTAGCCTCTTCGCCCTTATCCTCGGCGGGGGCGGATTTCGCGGTGTCGATGTCGTCAGCGCTTTCGCCTTCTTCGAGCAGCACGGCGATGGGGCTGTTCACCTTCACGCCTTCGGTGCCTTCCTCGACGAGGATCTTGCCGATGGTGCCTTCGTCCACGGCCTCGAATTCCATCGTGGCCTTGTCGGTCTCGATCTCGGCGAGGATGTCACCGGAGGAGACTTCGTCGCCTTCCTTGACCAGCCATTTCGCCAGCGTGCCTTCTTCCATGGTAGGGCTGAGGGCGGGCATGAGAATTTCGGTTGCCATTGCTTCAGGCCTCCTGCGGAACTTCGGTTGCGTAGATGTCGGTCCAGAGCTCGTCGAGGTCGGGCTCCGGGCTTTCCTTGGCGAAATCGGCGCTTTCGTTCACGATCTGCTTGATCTCCTTGTCGATGGCCTTGAGATCTTCCTCGCTCGCGTGGTTGCCCTCCAAGAGCAGGCTGCGCACGGCCTCGATCGGGTCGCGTTCGTCGCGCATCTTCTGCACTTCCTCGCGGGTGCGGTATTTCGCGGGGTCAGACATGGAGTGGCCGCGGTAGCGGTAGGTCTTGATCTCCAGAATATAGGGGCCGTCCTTGCGGGCGTGTTCCACGGCCTTCTGACCGGCTTCCTTCACCGCCAGCACGTCCATGCCATCGACCGCCTCACCGGGGATGCCGAAGGCGCGGCCACGTTCCCAGATTTCCGCCGAGGAGGTCGAGCGCTGCTGCGAGGTGCCCATGGCGTATTGGTTGTTCTCGATGACAAAGATCACCGGCAGTTTCCACAGAGCGGCCATATTGAAGGTCTCATAGACCTGGCCCTGGTTCGCCGCACCATCGCCGAAATAGGTGAAGGTGACGCGCCCATTGCCCTTGTATTGATCGGCAAAGGCAAGGCCCGCGCCAAGCGGCACCTGTGCCGCCACAATGCCGTGACCGCCATAGAAATGCTTCTCTTTCGAGAACATGTGCATCGAGCCGCCCTTGCCTTTGGAATAACCGCCCTCGCGGCCCGTAAGCTCTGCCATGACGCCGTTAGGGTCCATGCCGCAGGCCAGCATATGGCCGTGGTCGCGGTAGGAGGTGATGCGCTTGTCGCCTTCCTCGGCAGCGGCCTCAAGGCCGACAACGACCGCTTCTTGTCCGATATAGAGGTGACAGAACCCCCCGATCAGCCCCATGCCGTAAAGTTGTCCGGCTTTCTCTTCAAACCGCCGGATCAGCAGCATGTCGCGGTAGTAGCTGGTCAGCTCCTCCGCCGAGACATTGGGTTTCTTGCTCGATTTCCTCGCGGCCATGGACGTCTCCTCCGTCGGCTTTGGTCAGGTGCCAAAAGTAGTTTAGCGTTAAACTATTCCCTAACGCATTCCAGAATGGATTGCGAGAGACTTTGTGACGTGATGCGCGCACCACGGCTGACAAGGCGAAGGAGGCCAGAGATTTGGTGTGATTGCAAGGCCGCAGGCGCGGGATAGGGGACAGTAGGGCGATTGGCCGAGAAAGGTCAGCGAATGACGATCTCATCGGTGCGGACCATGCCCAGCACCTTGCGCGCGCGTTCGTCCAAAAGATCAAGGTCGAGATAGTCGTCCGACAGGCGGCGGGTCAGGTTCTCCATCCGGGCCACCTCGGCGCGGACCTCGGCCAGACGGTCGCTCAGCTTTTGGTTCTCGGCCACGATCTCGGTCCGGCGGAACAGGCCGAAATCCCCCTGCACGGCGGCGAAGGTGAAATACAGGCTCAGCGCGAAAGCGATTGCGAAGAACAGCAATGTGCCGAAAGCCGGACGGGTGTTGCGTGTCATGGTTCTGCCTCTGCGTCTCTTGGCGGACGTGACACCAGTATGCCACAGGCGATTCGTCATGGGAATCCCACAATTGCGGGAAACCCGTTGTTTTTAGCGGTAAATCGCGTTTTTGCGCGACTTAGCCGCCCAAAGCGGCGACGCCGGGCAGGGTCTTGCCCTCCATCCATTCAAGGAAGGCGCCCCCGGCGGTGGAGATATAGGTGAAATCATCCGCCACGCCCGCTTGGTTCAGCGCCGCGACCGTGTCACCGCCCCCGGCGACGGAGATCAGCGTGCCGTCGCGGGTCTTGGCGGCTGCGGCTTGGGCCGCGGCGACGGTGGCGGTGTCGAAGGGCGGGATTTCAAAGGCTCCCATGGGGCCGTTCCAGATCAGGGTGCGCAGCTCGGCAAAGGCCGTCTCAACCAATGCGACAGTCTCGGGGCCGGCGTCGAGCACCATCTGATCTGTCGCGAGTTTTGCATCAGGCCCAAGCGGGGCGACCTCATGGGCCGCACCCTTGGCGAACTCCCGCGAGACCAGACCGTCGACCGGCAGGATGACCCGGCAACCCGCCTTTTCGGCCTGCGCCATGATGTCCTTGGCCGTGTCGTAATAGTCCGGCTCTTCCAACGATTTGCCCAGATCGGCCCCGAGTGCGGCGAGGAAGGTGTTCGCCATGCCGCCGCCGATGACCAAAACGTCGAGCCGGTTCACGAGGTTTTCCAAAAGCGCGATCTTGGTCGAGACTTTGGCCCCGCCCACGACAGCGCCCACCGGGCGTTCGGGCTTGGCAAGTGCCGCCTCCAGCGCCGAGAGCTCCGCCTGCATCAAGCGCCCCGCGCAGGCAGGCAGCAGCCGCGCCAGCGCCTCGGTCGAGGCATGGGCGCGGTGCGCGGCAGAGAAGGCATCATTGCAATAGATATCGCCGAGCGCGGCCAGTTGGCGGGCGAAATCTTCGTCATTGGCCTCCTCACCGGGGTAGAAGCGGATGTTTTCCATGAGTTGCAGATCGGCCTGCGCGTCGCCTGCGGCGTCCAGCGATGGCAGGAATGCCACGTCGCGGCCAAGTGCCTTTTCCAACGCGGGGAGGACTTGGCGCAGACTCATTTCCTCGACGACCTTGCCCTTGGGGCGTCCGAAATGCGCCAGCAGCGTCACCTTGCCGCCGCGCGACAGGATGTCGTTCACCGTGGGGACGATCCGCTCGATCCGCGTGGCATCGGTGACGCGGCCCTCTTCGACCGGCACGTTGATGTCGACACGCAAGAGCACGCGCTTGCCGTCCAGTTCCATATCGTCCAGTGATTTCCAGCCCATCGGTCTTCTCCCAATCCAATCTCTTGCGCTGTGTTTTGCTGTTATCTGGCCTCAGGTCAATGCGCGGCTTGGCAATCGCGGCCAAGCTCCTTAGGTATCTGGCAAAGACAAATCAAAGGATTGCCCCATGGCCGAGATCAAAGACCCCGAGAACACCATCCTGATGGAACTGAAAGGCGGCACCGTCACCATCGAACTGATGCCCGACCTTGCGCCCAAACATGTGGAGCGGATGAAGGAACTGGCCCGCGCCGGGAAATACGACAATGTCGCCTTCCACCGCGTGATCGAAGGGTTTATGGCCCAGACCGGCGACGTGGCCAACGGCAACATGGAAGATAACTTCAACCTGCGCGCAGCGGGCACCGGCGGCTCCGACCTGCCGAACTTGCCGGCGGAATTCTCCAAGGTTCCCCATGCGCGTGGCACCATCGGTGCGGCCCGTTCGGCCAACCCCGACAGCGCCAACAGCCAGTTCTTCATCAACTTCAAGGACAATGACTTCCTCAACGGTCAATACACCGTTTACGGGCAGGTCATTTCCGGCATGGAGCATGTCGATGCGATCACCCGGGGCGAGCCGCCTGCGAACCCTGACCGCATGATCTCCGTCAAGGTGGCCGCAGATGCGTAAGATCGCCACCTCCAGCGCAGTTCTCGCGCTTCTCGGCTCGGCGGCCATGGCCACCGGGCTCGAGATTGAGGTCGCGGGCGAGGCCAATGGCATCGTTAAGATCGACCTGCTCGAAGATGTGGCGCCCAACCATGTGGCGCAGATCACCGAACTGGCCGAGGAAGGCGCCTATGACGGGGTGGTCTTTCACCGCGTGATCGACGGCTTCATGGCCCAGACCGGCGACGTGCAGTTCGGCCGCGCCGATGGCGACACCGCACGCGCCGGCATGGGCGGGTCCGAGAAGCCCGACCTCAAGGCCGAATTCTCGGACATCGCCTATGAGAAAGGCGTCGTCGGCATGGCCCGTAGCCAGAGCCCCGACAGTGCCAACAGCCAGTTCTTCATCATGTTTGACGAAGCACCCTTCCTCAACGGTCAGTACACCGTTGTCGGCAAGGTTACCGAAGGGCAGGACGTGGTCGATGCCATCAAGCGCGGCACCGGCCCGAACGGCGCCGTCGTGGGCACGCCGGACGTGATGAAAACGGTCACGGTGACCGAGTAACGTCCAGACGAGCATCGTGTGGGGTGGGCTTGCTCTCCCCACGCATCGGCCAGCTCAGGCCGTGATGAAATGAGCGTTATCGCCAGTGGTCTGCCATCAGCGCAGCGCGGCGCATATTCCGAGCTATTGATATTGGCGAAGCGGGCAGGGCGCAGCATAGACCGGCCCCCAAAAGCAAACAGGCGCCGCATTATCTGCGACGCCTGCGAATGTTCAGCCTGCCGAAGCTTAGGACGCCGGGTTCGGCTTCTGCGCGGGTGCGGATTTCGCGCCGGGGTTCAGCGGGTCATCCTGACGCTGCACGGAACCTTCGAAATGCGCACCAGATTCGATCGCGATGGTCTTGTGGATGATGTCGCCCTCGACCCGCGCGGTCGATGTCAGACGCACCTTGAGGCCGCGCACGCGGCCCACGATACGGCCATTGATCACCACGTCATCGGCAACCACTTCGCCCTTGATCGTCGCCGTCTCACCGATGGTCAGCAGATGGGCGCGAATGTCGCCCTCGACTGTGCCTTCAACCTGAACGTCGCCCGTCGTTTTCATGTTGCCGGTCACATGCAGATCCGAAGACAGAACGGATGCGGGCGGCTTTGCCTTGGGCGCGCTGGCCTTGAATTCGCTCTGCTTAGAGGGCGCGGGGGCCGAGGATGCACCGGAGGGTGCCGGTTTGGACACATCTGCATCCTGAGGGGCGGGATCGTTGATTTTGCTTTTAGAAAACATCGTTTGCAGCCTTGATATAGATCATGGGATTGACAGCTTTGCCACCTACGCGGACTTCATAGTGCAGATGAACTCCGGTGACCCGTCCTGAGGCACCCATATCACCGATATGTTGCCCGCGCGAGACTCTTTGACCAACTTTCACGCGCAGCTTGGACATGTGGGCATAACGGGTCTCAATGCCGAACTCATGCTGGATCTTGACCAGACGGCCATAGCCCGAGGACCAGCCTGCGTGAATCACCACGCCATCGGCGGTTGCATAAAGCGGCGTGCCCATCCCGGCGGCAAAGTCGACGCCCTTGTGCATCCGGCGGCCGCCGGTCTTGGGATCGCGGCGATAGCCGAACTGGCTGGTGAAGCGGAAAGCGTTTTTGACCGGGTTTGCGAAAGGCGCCTTTTCGGCGGCGATCCGGTAAAGGTTCAGCCGGTCCATCTGGCTCAGCAGACGGTTGGCGCGCAGTGTGTCGGGGCTCAGCTCTTCGCCGCGGGTGGTGAAGGACAGCGGCGTCATCGGCCCGCCTTGGCCCGAATAGCCCCGGCGCACGGTGGCGAGGATACGGTCGGTCGGCATGCCCGCGCTGCGGAACATCTTGTCAAGCGGGGCGACGGAAACGCTCATCGCTTCTTCAAGCTGGCGGAAGATCGCGTCGTTCTGATCGCGCATCAGGGCGATTTCTTGGGCCATCTCATCGGCTTGCAACAGCGCATCCTGCGCGTCGACCACGACCTTGTCGCGCTCCGCCGCGGTCCGGGCAAGGGCTTGGGCAAGGAAATCGACCGGCGCCTGATCGGCATCGGCGCGCAGGCTGCCCGCTTCGCCATTCTCAAGGCTGCCTTCCAGTTCGGCCAGTTTCAGCCGGGCCTTCTGGCGGTCTTTCATCGTGTCGCGCAGGGTGGATTGGATCACCTCGATCCCGGTCTCCAACTCACGGCGGCGGGTCTCGGAGGCCAGCAGTTCGGACTGCATGACGGAAATCTGCGTCAGCGCGGCGTTGAAGCGATCTTGCGCGGCAAGCGCCTCTTCGGCGCGCAGATCGCGCTGTGCGGAAAGCTCGTTCAGCCGGGCCTGATAGGTGCGCTGGTCGCGTTTGGCCTGTTCGCGAAAATTGCCGGAGCCAATGCTGTCCATCAAGATGATGGCGGTGGCAATGATGGCCCAAGAGACCAGAAAGGCCGATCCCGCCAGCCCGAGGATCTGGGTGCCGGGCCGCAGGCGGATGAAACGTGTGTCGCTGTCGGATTTCAAAAAGACGCGGCGTTCGGGAAAGTAATGCTCAAGCAGAGCATGCGTCTTGATGGCAATCCGTGTGCGCACGTTTTCGTCCTTTGTCCCGTCCCGTCGGTGCGGGGGCCTCGGCCCCTTCGCGCCCAACGTCAATAGCCAGTGCCCGCGAATGGGGCAACCCTATTGACCCGCGCCTGCGCGGCATTCCCCCATTCGTCCAAAAAAGCGCTTTTTCATTGGCAAAAAACCGCCGATACCAAGCACTTGCTGTTTTCAGACCGGATCAGCTTGGCCCGCCATCCGCCGTCAGAGGCCAGTAGAAATCGGGCGGGATTCCCGCCTCGGCGCGCTTTTCCTCGTTGAAGGGCGGCTTGAGATCGCCGTGGAAATACTTGCGCACGAGGGCATGAAAACGGTCCTTTGGGTCGTCGTCATGGCGGCCACAGAGGAAGTGAAACCACTTGCTGCCATAGGCCACATGGGCGACCTCTTCGGCATAGATCGTCTCAAGCGCGGCCACGGCGCTGTCGGCCTTCGCTTTGCGGAAAATCTCGATCATCCCGGGGGTCACATCAAGGCCGCGGGCCTCCAGCACCATCGGCACCACGGCGAGGCGGCCCATCAGATCGTCCACCGTGTCTTCGGCGGCGCGCCACATGCCGGCATGGGCGGGCATGGCACCGTAATGGCTGCCCATTTCCTCAAGACAATCGCACATCAGGTTGAAATGTTTGGATTCGTCATCCGCTGCTTTGACCCAATCGTCATAAAAGCCCAAGGGCAGCGGCACATGAGAGAAACGCGCGATCACATCCCAATGCAGATCGACCGCGTTCAACTCGATATGCGCCACGGCATGGAGCAGCGCCGCGCGGCCTTCGGGCGTGCCGGGACGGCGGCGCGGGACGTCGCGGGGCGAGAGCAACTCGGGCTTTGCGGGCCGGGCAGGGTGCAGCGGCGGGTCGGCGCGGCCCACCTCAGGGCGTTCACCGGCCTCCCGGGCCGAGAGCCACTGGGCCGCATATTTCCGCGACAGCGCGGTCTTCTCGCGCCCATCCGCCGTGCGCAGCACCGCCTCGGCCATTTCCGCCAGCGGCATCATGCGCCGCGCACCGCGTCGAGCACGGCATCCACATGGCCGGGCACCTTCACCTTGCGCCAGACCTGCGCAATCTGCCCTTCGGCGTCGATCAGATAGGTCGCGCGTTCGATACCCATGGATTTCTTGCCGTACATGTTCTTTTCGACCCAAACCTCATAGGCTTCGGTCACCGCGCCATCGGTGTCTGACAAAAGCGGCACCGTCAGCGCGTGTTTGGCGGCGAATTTGTCGTGTTTGTCCATACTGTCGCGCGAAATGCCAAAGACCTGCACGCCTGCCTCGGCGAAGTCAGGCAAACGCTCGGAAAAGCCGATCGATTCCTTGGTACAGCCGGGCGTGTCGTCGCGCGGGTAGAAGAACAGAACAACCGGCGCGCCGCGCAAGGCAGAGAGCGTGATCTCGCCACCGCCGGTCACGGGAAGGGTGAAATCCGGGGCCGGTTGGCCGGGCTGGGGTCCGATCTGCGACATGGGGCGGTTCCTTTGGCTTGTGAAGGGTCGTTCAGGGCTGTCATACTGCATCTGATTTGACAACGTCAAAGCCGCCCCAGAAAGCCGCCCCAGTCGAACCGGAGCACGATGCGCGACCCGTCCCCTTCCAGCCCCCCTGCGCCAGATGGCGAAGGGCCGCCGCGCCGCCGGTCGCGCCGCCGCGCGGGGATCGTCTCGGCTGTGGTGCTGGTGCTCTTGGCGGCGCTGGCCACCGGGGCGGCGGTCTATTTCACCGGGCGTCCGATCCCGGCGCCGCTTTGGGTGCAGACACGGATCGAGGCGCGGATCGCGAGCGCCCTGCCACAGGCGCGGGTGGACTTCGGTGCGATGGAATTCGTCGTCGACGAGGGATGGCGCCCCCGCGTGCGTTTGCAAGACATCTTTGTCACCACGCCCGAGGGCGATGAGATCGTCAGTTTCAATGAGTTCAAGGCCAGCCTGTCGATGCGGTCCCTGCTGCGCGGTGTGGCGCAGCCCCGGGCGATTTCGCTTTCGGGCGTGGTGGCAAATCTGCGCCGCGGGGCGGATGGCCGGGTGAGCCTGAGCGCCGGGGCCGGGATTGCGCCACCCGAGCGGGAGGCGGCGACCCTGCCGCAACTCATCGGCCAGATCGACGAGGTGCTGGCCGCCCCCGCGCTTTCCGCCCTCCGCTCGGTCGAGCTGCGCGCGCTGACGCTGCGGTTCGAGGATGCCCGCGCGGGTCGCGCTTGGACCGGAGATGGCGGGCGGCTGCGCCTGTCGCGCATTGGTGACGCGCTTGACCTCTCGGCGGACCTCGCGGTGCTCAGCGGGGGCGCGGGGGTGGCCACGCTCACCGCCAATTACAGCAGCCAAATCGGTGAGAGTGCCGCGACCTTTGGCGTCACGTTCGACGGGGTCGATGCACGCGACATCGCGGCGCAGGGGCCTGCCTTTTCGTGGCTCGAAGTGCTGCGGACCAATATCTCGGGCGCGGTGCGCAGCGGCATCGACAGCGCGGGCCGTTTCGCACCGATCAACGCCTCTTTGCAGATCGGCAAGGGCGTCTTGCAGCCTAATCCGCAGACCAAGCCGATCCCCTTCGATGGGGCGCAGAGCTATTTCAGCTACGACCCCGCGCGCCAGCTGTTGCGCTTTGACGAGATGTCGCTCGACAGCCCTTGGGTCTCGGGCAATATCACCGGCAGTTCGCAACTGGGCGATGTCACGGGCGGCATTCCGGGGCGGATGGTGGGGCAGTTCAGCCTGCGCGACCTGCGGGCCAATCCGGCGGAAGTCTACCCCGAGACGGTGGCCTTGGATCAGGCGGATATCGACTTTGAACTCAGCCTTAATCCGTTTCACCTGAAACTGGGCCGTCTGGAGATCAGCGATCAGGGCCGCAACCTGCGCCTTGATGGTGCGCTGGTGGCCGAGCCTGAGGGCTGGAACCTGTCCCTCGATGGGCGGATGGACCGGCTCAGCCCCGAACGCCTTCTGGCGCTCTGGCCCGAGGGGGTGAAGCCCAAGACCCGCAAATGGCTGCATGAGAACCTTCACGCGGGCCGGATGCGCAACCTCGATCTGGCGCTGCGCATGGCGCCGGGGCAGGCGCCGCAGACCTATGTGGCCTTTGACTATGCCGGGGCCGAGGTCCGGTTTCTCAAAACCTTGCCGCATATCACTGACGGCAGCGGCCATATGAGCCTGCTCGACAACCGCCTTGTCGTCACGGTGGACGCGGGCGAGGTCATCGCGCCGCAGGGCGGGGCGGTGACACTGGATGGCTCGTCCTTCATCATTCCCGACGTGCGGGTGAAAGACGGCAGCCCCTCGGTGATCCGGCTCAACACCCGCTCCACCCTGACCGCGGCGCTGTCGCTGCTCAATCAGCCGCCGATGCGGGTGATGGACAAGGCAGGGCTGCCTGTGACGCTCGCGGATGGGGAGGCGGTGTTGAAAGGTACGCTGGCGCTGCCGTTGAAAAAGGGCGGCAAGCCCGAAGACGTGCGCTATCACTTTGCGGGGGATTTGCTGGCGCTCTCGACCGATACGCTGGTGAAAGACCGCAGCCTTCAGGCCAACAGGCTGGCCATTACCGCGAGCAATGATCGTATCACCATCGGCGGTGAAGGGCGTATCGACGGGGTGGGCTTCGACGGGGAATGGTCGCAGGCGATCGGCCCCGGCTCGGATGAAAGCCGCCTGACCGCGCAGGTGGCGCTGACCCCGGCGGGGCTCGAAGCCTTTGGCGTGGCACTGCCCCCCGGCAGCCTTCGTGGCGAGGGACGCGGGCGGATTGCCGTGGACCTCAAAAAAGGCGAAGCGCCGCGCTTCACGTTGCAAAGCGATCTGGCGGGTTTGGGCGTCTCCGTCCCGCAACTGTCATGGAGCAAGGCGCCGGGCACCAAGGGCGAGTTGCGATTGGCGGGGCGTTTGGGCGAGACGCCGAATATCGACGCCTTTCAATTGAACGCGCCGGGGCTGCGGGTGGCGGGCTCCATCGACCTTGCCCCCGGCGGCGCATTGGACCGGGTGCGGATCGACCGGCTGCGGCGGGGCGACTGGCTGGATATCCCGTTGCAACTGATCGGGCAGGGCAAGGGCAACCCAGTGCAGGTGGTGCTGGGCGGCGGCACGCTCGACATGCGCCGGGCCGAGTTCGGCGGGGCCGAGGGGCAAGCTGGGCCGCCGATGCGCGTGGCGCTGGACCGGTTGCAGATCACCGACACGATTTACCTAACCGATCTTTCGGGCACATTCGACACCGCCAAGGGGATGGACGGCGCCTTTACCGCCCGGCTCAATGGCGGCACGCCGGTGCAGGGGCGGGTGCTGCCCCAAGCGGGGCGCAGTGCGGTGCGCGTGGTCTCGGACGACGCGGGCGGGGTTCTGCGCTCGGCCGGGTTGGTGAAACAGGTGGTCGGGGGCAACCTGTCGCTCACCCTGCTGCCGGTCGGCTCGGGCGGTGCCTTTGACGGGCAGCTCACGGTCAGTGACGTCGCTATTCAGGACGCGCCGGGGATCGCGGCGCTGGTCAATGCCATCTCGGTCGTCGGGTTGATCAATGAACTCAACGGCGACGGGATTTACTTTGACGATGTGGAGGCAAACTTTCGCCTGACCCCGAACCGATTGACCCTGACCGAGGCCAGCGCCGTGGGCGCTTCCTTGGGCCTGTCGATGGATGGGGTCTATGCGCTCGACAGCGGGTTGATCGACATGCAGGGCGTGATCTCTCCGGTCTATATGTTCAACGGGATCGGGTCGCTCTTTACCCGCAAGGGCGAGGGGCTGATCGGGTTCAACTACCGGCTCACGGGGGCCGCGAAAGAGCCCAGCGTTTCGGTCAATCCGCTCTCGGCACTCACCCCTGGCATGTTCCGCGAGCTGTTCCGCCGCCCGCCGCCCCAGCCGCCACAGGTGCAGGGCCAAGCGAATCCGGTTGCCCGGGTGCCGGAGGAACGCTAAGCGCCGAAGCGACCCTGCCGCCAGACCCGGAGCCGCGCCGATGAAGCTTTCCGATTTCGATTTCGACCTGCCTGAGACCCTGATCGCCACACGTCCCGCCAACCCGCGCTCTTCCGCGCGGTTGCTGGTGGCCGAGGGCGACGCTCTGCACGACCGGCGCGTGACCGACCTGACCGACTGGCTGGGCCCCGGCGACCGATTGGTGCTGAACGATACCCGCGTGATCCCCGCACGGCTGAGCGGCATTCGCCACCGCACCTCGGCCCAAGGGGCGGTGCAGGCCAAGATCGAAGTCACCCTGCTGGAGCCGCGCGGGAACGGCACTTGGTCGGCGCTGATCAAGCCGCTGCGCAAGCTGAAGATCGGCGAAGAGGTCGTCTTTTCCGATGATCTGCGCGCCACGTTGGAAGCAGTGGAAGACGGGCAGGGGCATCTGCGGTTCAACTGCGCGGGCGATGATTTCGACGCGGCGCTCAATGCCGCGGGGGCGATGCCGCTGCCGCCCTATATCGCCGCCAAACGTGCCGCTGATGCGCAGGACATGACCGATTACCAAACCGTCTTTGCTCGCCACGCGGGCGCGGTCGCGGCGCCTACGGCCTCGCTACATTTCGACGAGCCGCTGCTTGAAGCACTGGCCGCGAAGGGCGTGAGTTTTAGCCATGTCACCCTGCATGTCGGCGCGGGCACCTTCCTGCCGGTCAAGGTCGACGACATCTCGGAACACAAGATGCACGCCGAATGGGGCCGGGTTAGCGCAAAGGCCGCTGAAGAGATTGCCGCCACCCGCGCCGCCGGAGGGCGCGTGATCCCCGTGGGCACCACCGCCCTGCGCCTGATTGAGACGGCGGCGCGCGAGGGTGAGATCACCGCCTGGGAAGGGGATACCGACATTTTCATCACGCCCGGGTTCCAGTTCAACGTCACCGACGGTCTGATGACGAATTTCCACCTGCCCAAATCCACGCTGATGATGCTGGTTTCGGCCCTCATGGGGGTGCAGCGGGTGAAAGACATCTATGCCCATGCCATCGGCGAGAAGTACCGCTTTTTCTCCTATGGGGACTCTTCCCTTCTGCTGCCCGAGGCGCAAAAACCCGCTTGAATGTCGCACCAGGGGGTGACTAGCCTGCGATTGCCGTCCATGGGAGGGCTTGGGCGAACAAGGAATTGACTGATGATTCAAGTGGTTTCAAGCGCATGGGCGCTTTTGCTGGGCATGTGCCTGTTGATGGTCGGCAACGGCATGCAAGGCACGCTGCTGGGTATCCGTGGCGGCATCGAAGGGTTTTCAACCTTCCAGATGTCGATCGTCATGTCGGCCTATTTCGTGGGCTTCCTTGGCGGATCGCGCATGGCGCCGGGGATGATCCGGCGGGTGGGCCACGTGCGGGTCTTCGCGGCATTGGCCTCGCTGATCTCGGCGGTGATGATCATCTATCCGACATTTCCAAACACCATCGTCTGGTCGCTGGGCCGGGTGCTGATCGGCTTCTGCTTCTCCGCCGTCTACGTCACAGCGGAAAGCTGGCTCAACAACGCCGCCACGAACGAAAACCGAGGGCAGGCGCTCTCGGCCTATATGATCGTGCAAACGCTGGGCATCGTGATCGCGCAGGCGCTCTTGCTGACCGCCGATCCCTCGGGCTTCGTGCTCTTCGTCATCCCCTCGGTGCTGGTGAGCATCGCGGTGACCCCGATCCTTCTGTCGATCAGCCCGACACCGCCTTTCGACACCACCAAACCGATGAGCCTGCGCGAGTTGATGGATTTCTCGCCGCTGGGCTGTGTCGGCATGTTTCTTCTCGGCGGCGTCTTCTCGGCGCAATTCGGCATGGCGGCGGTTTACGGCGCCGAGGCCGGGCTGAGTGTCGGGCAGATTTCACTTTTCGTGGCCATGTTCTTCGTCGGCTCCGTGATCCTCCAATACCCCATCGGCTGGATCTCGGACCGCATGGACCGCCGCAGCCTGATCGTCATCGTTGCCACGCTCGGCGGTATCGGCTCGGTCATCGGGATGACGCTGGGCCATATCTTCCCGATTCTGCTGGCCACGGCCTTTCTGGTGGGCGGCATGTCGAACCCGCTCTACTCGCTGCTCATGGCCCACACCAACGACTTTCTTGAGCATGAGGACATGGCCTCGGCCTCGGGTGGGATGATATTTATCAACGGCTTGGGCGCGGTTCTGGGTCCGGTGATCACCGGTTGGATGATGGGCACGGCGCTCGGGCCGGGGGGCTTTTATCTGTTCACCGCCGTGCTTTTCGCCGCTCTGGCCGCCTATGCCTCCTATCGTAAGACACAGCGGGCCGCGGTACCGGTCGATGAGACGGGCAACTACGTGCCGATCTACCCCTCAGCGACTGCCGTGGCCGTGGAGATCGCGCAGGAATATATCATTGAAACGGAACAGGAAGCCGCCGAAGAGGCTGCCCAAGAAAACGCCGAAGCAGAGAAAAACGCCCCTGATAGCGATAACGATGTCGCGGATGACATAAAACGTGACTAGGCTTTTGCGGTAAGACGTTCTTAACTTTAACGAAACGCCCAGATTGCGGCAAAGGAGTGTGCTGGATGGCTGCCACAAATGCAGAACCCCAGGATGTACTGAATTTCTGGCTCGAAGACGTAGGTCAGGCCGGCTGGTACAACAGTTCTGAAACGTTGGATGCCGATATCCGCGCGCGGTTCGAGGGGCTTTGGGATGAGGCGCAAGCGGGCAAGCTGAACCACTGGCTGACCAATCCCACCGATGCGCTGGCGTTTTTGATCCTGACCGATCAATTCCCGCGCAACATGTTCCGCGACACGGGCAAGGCGTTTTCCAGCGACCGTATCGCGCTGGCGGCGGCAAAACTGGCGATCGAAAAAGGCTGGGACATGCGCGTTGAGGCGCCCGCGCGGCAGTTCTTCTACCTGCCGCTGATGCATTCCGAGAACCTCTGCGATCAGGACCGCTGCGTGCGTCTGATGTGCGAGCGGATGCCGAAAAGCGACGGCAGCAACCTGTTGCATGCCCGCGCCCACCGTGAAGTGATCCGCCAGTTTGGCCGTTTTCCCTATCGCAATAAGGCGCTGTCACGCAGTTTCACCGCGCAGGAGACCTCCTATCTCGACGCGGGCGGCTATGGCCGGACGGTCAAGGATCTGCGCGCGGAACTTCAAGCGGCCTGAGCCTTCGGCGGGCCGGGGCAACACGCGTGGTTGTGGCGATTGCAAATATGGTTTAGCGGTAAACTATATTTGCAAACCCTAACGCGAGGTCCTTGCCATGGCTGCCAAATCCTTTGATCTGATCGTGATCGGTGCGGGGCCGGGCGGCTATGTCGCTGCGATCCGCGGCGCACAGCTTGGCCTAAAGGTCGCGGTGGTCGAACGGGAGAACCTCGGCGGCATCTGCCTGAACTGGGGCTGCATCCCCACCAAGGCGCTGCTGCGCTCTGCCGAAGTGTTCCACCTGATGCACCGGGCCAAGGACTTCGGTCTGGCTGCGGATAAGATCGACTATGATCTTGCCGCCGTGGTCAAACGCTCGCGCGGCGTTGCCAAGCAGATGGAAGGCGGGGTCAAACACCTGCTGAAGAAAAACAAGGTCGATGTCTTCATGGGCGAGGCTTCGATCCCCGCGAAGGGAAAGGTCGCCGCCAAGACTGACAAGGGCAGCGAGGAGCTGACGGCCAAGAACATCGTGCTGGCCACTGGTGCCCGCGCCCGCGAATTGCCGGGGCTAGAGGCGGACGGCAAGCGCGTCTGGACCTACCGCCACGCCCTGCAACCTGTGCACGACCCCAAGAAACTTCTGGTCATCGGGTCCGGTGCCATCGGCATCGAATTTGCGAGCTTTTACAACACCCTTGGCGCCGACACGACCGTGGTCGAGGTGATGGACCGCGTGCTGCCGGTCGAAGACGAAGAGATTTCGAAATTCGCCAAAAAGGCATTCGAAAAACAGGGCATGACCATCATGCAAAAGGCCACGGTCAAGAAACTCGACCGTGCCGAGGATAAGGTCACCGCCCATATCGAACGGGACGGCAAGGTCGAGAAGCTTGAGTTCGACACCGTGATCTCAGCCGTTGGCATCGTCGGTAATACCGAAGGGCTGGGGCTGGAAGAGCTTGGCGTCAAGGTTGACCGCACCCATGTCGTAACGGATGAATATTGCCGCACCGGGATCGATGGGCTCTTTGCCATTGGCGACATCGCGGGCGCGCCCTGGCTTGCGCATAAGGCCAGCCACGAGGGCGTCATGGTGGCTGAGCTGATCGCGGGCCAGAAACCCCATCCCGTCAAACCCGAAAGCATCGCCGGCTGCACCTATTGCCACCCCCAAGTCGCCTCCGTCGGCCTGACCGAGGCGAAGGCCAAAGAGCAGGGCTATGACATTAAGGTCGGGCGTTTCCCCTTCATCGGCAATGGCAAGGCCGTGGCCTTGGGGGAGCCTGAGGGGCTGGTGAAAACCATCTTCGACGCCAAGACCGGCGAGCTTCTGGGCGCGCATATGGTCGGGGCCGAGGTGACGGAACTGATCCAAGGTTATGTCGTGGGCCGCCAGTTGGAGACCACGGAAGAAGACCTGATGAACACCGTCTTCCCGCATCCGACGCTCAGCGAGATGATGCATGAATCCGTCCTCGACGCTTTCGACCGCGTGATTCATATGTAAAGCGCGACGGGGCGGGGCGCGCCCAACGCGCCTCGCCCCGCCGTACTTCGGCCAAACCGTCGGGAGCCATGTCGTGGTCAGCCTAAACCGTGTCGTCATGCACCGCAGCACCCGCCGGATGATTGACCGTTTGACCCCTGAAACGCTGGACGCCGCCGAAATCTCCGGCAAGTTCGGCAAACGGTTCACGTTCAAGAGCTACACCCAGTTCGTCTATCCAACCTATGACATCTGCGCAGGTCCCTTCACCGATCCGGCGAGCGGTGCCGTGCGGCAGTTCGATCTGATCCTCGCCAATCAGGTTTGGGAGCATCTCGACCGGCCTTATACGGCACTGGGCCATGTTCAACAGATGCTCAGGCCGGGCGGATATTTCTGGATCGCCGTGCCGTTTTTCATCCCCTTTCATGCCGCCCCAAATGACAACTCCCGTTGGTCCGCCCGGGGCCTGAAGAACCTGCTGATCGAGGCCGGGTTCGACACGCACCGGATCACCGCCAAACAATGGGGCAACCGTGCCGCCGCCGCACTCAATCTAGAACCCGACTGGCCCCCGGCTTTCGACAAGGCCACAGATGATCTGACCAACGACCCCGAGATGCCGCTCTGCGCTTGGGCGCTGGCCCAGAAGGCTTGAGGGCAGATGGCTGAACACACCTCCTTTCTGCGCGTCTTTGCGCTTTGGGCCGCGGGGCTGGGGGCGGCGGCGCAATATGGCAAGATGAGCGTCATCTTCGACCTGCTGCCGGATATCTACCCGCAGGCCGGGGCGGCACTTGGGTTCTTGGTCTCCTTGGTGGGCGGTGTCGGTATCCTCCTTGGTGTCGTGGCGGGGCTGGTGGTCGCCCGGGTCCGCTATCGCCGCGCGCTCCTCTTCGCCCTTTGGCTTGGCGCGGCCGTGTCGGCTTTTCAGGCGTTCTTGCCGGGCTTTGGTTGGATGCTGGCCAGCCGCGTCGTCGAAGGGCTGTCGCACCTGGCCATCGTCGTCGCCGCGCCGACCCTCATCGCGCAGCTTAGCGCTGTGAAAGACCGCGGGTTTACCCTGACCCTCTGGGGCACCTTCTTTGGCGTCGCCTTCGCGGTCCTGACGCTTTTCGGCCGCCCGCTCGCATTGAACTGGGGTGTGCCAGCGCTCTTCGCCGTTCACGCGGTCTATATGGCGGGCTGCGCGCTGGTGCTCTCCACCAGTCTGCGCAGCTTGCCGGAGGAGGGCGCGCAGCCGCCCTTCTCCCTGCCGCAGATACTCCGCGATCACCTTGCGATCTACCGGTCACCCTTCCTCTCTGCCCCGGCGGCGGGTTGGCTATTCTATACATTCAGCTTCGTCTCCATCCTCACTGTCTTGCCGCCCTACCTCCCCGAGGCATGGCGGGCGGTCACCATGGCAGCCATGCCGCTCACCAGTATCGCGGTGTCAATGACCATTGGCGTGGCGCTGCTGCGCGGCCTGCCAGCGGTCTACGTCGTGCAAACGGGCTTTGGCCTCTCGGCCCTTTCCATGGTTTGGCTCTGGCTCGCCCCCGGCACCCCGCTGGCCTGTCTGGCGCTTGCAGGGGCTATGGGGCTGATCCAAGGGGCAAGTTTCACCGCTGTGGCACAGCTGAATACCGGCCCCGCCGCGCAGGCACAGGCCAACGGCGCGGTGGCGCAGATGGGCAACCTCGGCAACAGCCTTGGCACGCCGGTCATGGCCTTCGGCCTGGCAAGCTTCGGCGGTGCGGCGCTGCCGCTACTTGCGGGCGGGGCTTTCGTTATGGGGCTTGTGGCACATCTCCTCCTCGGTGCGGCCCGACGTCGCAGGCAACGTGTTCCTGTTTAGTTCTTACTTTTCCGTTGGAAAACACTGCATCAGCACCTATGTACAAATCGTTAAGAGGGGCATGTGATGGCTGAGCTGAAGAATATTGAAGTGCGCGGCGCGCGCGAGCACAATTTGAAGAACATCGACGTGGATATTCCACGGGACCAACTGGTTGTAATCACCGGGCTTTCTGGTTCCGGCAAGTCGAGCCTTGCCTTCGACACGATCTATGCCGAAGGGCAGCGGCGCTATGTGGAATCGCTCTCGGCCTATGCGCGGCAGTTCCTTGATATGATGCAAAAGCCGGATGTGGATCACATCTCCGGCCTCAGCCCCGCCATCTCGATCGAGCAAAAAACCACGTCGAAGAACCCGAGGTCGACCGTCGGCACTGTGACCGAGATCTACGACTACCTGCGTCTGCTCTTCGCCCGCGTCGGCACGCCCTATAGCCCCGCCACGGGCAAGCCGATCGAGGCCCAGCAGGTGCAGGACATGGTCGACCGGATCATGACGATGGAAGAGGGCACGCGGGCCTATCTGCTGGCCCCCATCATCCGCGACCGCAAGGGTGAATACCGCAAGGAATTTATTGAGTTGCGCAAGCAGGGCTTCCAGCGGGTCAAGGTAAATGGCGACTTCTACGATCTGGATGAGCCGCCGACCTTGGATAAGAAATTCCGTCATGACATCGACGTCGTCGTCGACCGGATCGTGGTGCGCGAAGGTTTGGAAACGCGGCTTGCGGACTCGCTCCGCACCGCGCTCGACCTTGCCGACGGGATCGCTGTGCTGGAAACGGCCCCCAGCGAAGGAGAGGCAGAACGCCACACGTTCTCCGAGAAATTCGCCTGTCCCGTCAGTGGCTTCACCATCCCCGAGATTGAGCCGCGTCTGTTCTCTTTCAACGCACCTTTTGGGGCTTGCCCGTCTTGCGACGGCCTTGGCGTCGAGCTTTTCTTCGACGAACGTTTGGTGGTGCCAGATCAAAACCTAAAGATCTATGATGGGGCGCTGGCGCCCTGGCGTAAGGGGAAGTCACCTTACTTTAAGCAGACCATCGAAGCCATTGCGAAACATTACAATTTTGACCAGAAGACGCGCTGGAAAGACCTCCCTGAGAAGGTGCAGAACGTCTTCCTCCACGGCTCCGGTAAGGAGGAGATCACCTTCCGCTATGACGAGGGCGGTCGCGTCTATGAGGTGAAGCGGGTGTTCGAAGGGGTCATTCCCAACATGCAGCGGCGCTACCGCGAAACCGATAGTAATTGGGTGCGCGAGGAGTTCGAACGCTATCAGAATAACCGCCCCTGTGGTACTTGCGGCGGCTATCGCCTGCGGCCCGAAGCGCTGGCGGTGCGGATTGGCCCCCGGGACGGCGGTGAAGATGAATTGCTGCATATCGGCAAAGTGGTCGAGATGTCGATCCGCGAGGCTTTCGACTGGTGCAAGACGGTGCCAGACCATTTGACCGATCAGAAGAACGAGATTGCCCGGGCCATTTTGAAGGAAATCCGGGAGCGTCTCGGCTTCCTTAATAACGTTGGTCTTGAGTACCTTACGATGTCACGTTCAAGCGGTACTTTAAGTGGTGGTGAGAGTCAGCGCATTCGTTTGGCGAGCCAGATCGGCTCGGGGTTGACGGGCGTTCTCTATGTTCTTGATGAGCCGTCGATTGGTCTGCACCAGCGCGACAATGACCGTCTCCTCGATACACTGAAGAACCTGCGCGATCAGGGGAACACTGTGATCGTGGTTGAGCACGATGAGGAGGCCATCCGCGAGGCGGATTACGTCTTTGATATTGGGCCGGGGGCCGGGGTGCACGGCGGGCAGGTTATCAGCCATGGCACGCCGCAAGAGGTTGCAGCCGATCCGAATTCTGTCACGGGTCAATACCTTACCGGCGTTCGCGAAATCTCCGTCCCGGCGAAGCGGCGCAAGGGGAATAAGAAGAAGTTGCAGGTGGTAAAGGCCACCGGCAACAACTTGCAGAATGTGACGGTGGACTTTCCGCTGGGGAAATTCGTCTGCGTGACGGGCGTGTCAGGGGGTGGTAAATCGACCCTGACGATTGAGACGCTGTTCAAGACCGCTTCGATGAATCTGAATGGTGCGCGACAGACGCCTGCGCCGTGTCAAACGATCAAAGGGTTGGAGCATCTCGATAAGGTCATCGACATTGACCAACGCCCGATTGGGCGGACTCCGCGTTCTAATCCAGCGACTTACACCGGGGCCTTCACCCCAATCCGCGACTGGTTTGCCGGGCTGCCGGAGGCCAAGGAGCGCGGCTATAAGCCCGGGCGCTTCTCCTTCAATGTCAAAGGGGGGCGTTGCGAGGCCTGTCAGGGCGACGGGGTCATCAAGATTGAGATGCATTTCCTGCCGGACGTCTATGTGGAATGCGAGACCTGTAAGGGTGCCCGCTACAACCGCGAGACGCTAGAGGTGAAGTTCAAGGGCAAGAGCATCGCAGATGTCCTTGATATGACTGTGGAAGATGCGCAGAACTTCTTTGCCGCGGTTCCGTCGATCCGTGAGAAGATGGATGCGCTGATGCGGGTCGGTCTTGGGTATATCAAGGTCGGTCAACAGGCCACGACGCTTTCGGGCGGTGAGGCGCAGCGGGTGAAACTCAGCAAGGAGCTGAGTAAACGCTCGACGGGGCGCACGCTTTACATTCTGGATGAGCCAACCACCGGTTTGCATTTTGAAGACGTCCGTAAGCTCTTGGAAGTGCTGCATGAATTGGTTGATCAAGGCAACTCCGTCGTGGTGATTGAGCATAACCTCGACGTGGTGAAAACTGCGGATCACATCATCGATATCGGCCCCGAGGGCGGTGATGGCGGGGGCCGTGTTGTGGCCACGGGTACGCCCGAAAAGGTCGCGGAAGTGGCAGAGAGCTATACGGGGAAGTACCTTAAGCCCATGTTGCGCAAGGAAACAAAAGTGGCGGCGGAATAACCGCCGCCACTTCACTGTGTCAGTTATGTTAGGGGCTTAGCCCTGATATCCGCGCTGTTCGAAGCGAGGTAGCATGGCAGAGAAATCTTTGCCCTTGCCGCCTCCCTCTTCGACGAAGCGGGTGTAGAGCTCTTTCGCCAGCGCGCCCATGGGCGTGTCGGCATTGGCCATTTTAGCGGCTTGCTGCGCGAGGCCGAGGTCTTTCAGCATCAACTCCGCCGCGAAGCCCGGTTTGTAGTCGTTGTCGGCGGGCGACTGCGGACCGACGCCGGGGGCAGGGCAGTAGGCGTTCATTGACCATGAGTAGCCGGAGGACGTGCTGACCACGTCGAACATCCGCTCACGATCGAGGCCCAGCTTGTCGGCGAGTGCGAAGGCTTCGCAAGTGGCGATCATCGTGGCGCCGAGGATCATGTTGTTGCAGATCTTTGCGGCTTGGCCTGCGCCCGCGTCGCCGCAGTGCACGGCCTTTTGACCCATGATGTCGAAGAGCGGTTTGGCCTTCTCGAAGGCCGCTTCCGCACCGCCTGCCATAAAGGTGAGCGTGCCGCCCTGCGCCCCGCCGATGCCGCCGGAGACGGGGGCGTCGACAAAGAGCAGCCCTGCTTTCTGCGCCGCCTCTGCCGCGAAACGCGCGCTTTCCACGTCGACGGTGGAGCAGTCGATCAGCAGCGCGCCGGGGGCCATATGGGCGACAGCTTCTTCGGCGACTTGGCGCAGGATCGCGCCATTGGGCAGCATGGTGATGACGACATCGGCGTCGGCGACTGCTTCGGCGATGGTCTTGGCTTCGGTGACCCCTTCGGCGGTGGTGCCAGCTACGTCATTGCCGCGCACCGTATGGCCCGCGGCGGCGAGGTTGGCCGCCATCGGGCCGCCCATATTGCCCAGACCGATGAAACCGATTGTGAGATTGCTCATGAATTTTCCTCCAACTTCAATTCGTTGTCGCCCAAGGGGGCGAGCATGGCTTCGACATCGGCCTGCGGTACGTTCCAATCGGCATGTTGCCAGTTGGGGCTGCGATCCTTCTCGATGATCGCAGCGCGCACGCCTTCGATGAAGTCGCCTTTCTCCAGTGACCGCGCGGTAAAGCGGTATTCCTGTTGCAGCGCCGGGACCATGCCGATGCCCGGGCCGCGCAGACGCCGGAGCATTTCCAGCGTGCAGGCCATCGACAGGGGGGAGTTGCGGCGCAGGGTCTTCAGCGTCTCGGCGGCGAAGGCGCTTTCCGATATGGAAAAGGTGGCTTCGATCTTTTCCAAATTCTCCGGGGCGAAAAGGTGATCCACCTCATCCTGAACTTCGGCCAGTTTGGATGGGGGCGGGGTCGTCGCCGCGCGGTCGAGGGTGAAGGGATCGCCGTTCTCTTCCAGTTGCGCGATTAGCTCGGGCCATTGGTCCTCGGGGATGAAGTAGTCGGCAAAGCCTGCGTGCAGCACATCCGCCGGGCCCATGCGCGCCCCGGTGAGGCCGAGGTATTCGCCCATCCGCCCCGGTGCCTGCGCCAGCAGCAGCGTGCCGCCCACGTCTGGCACCAGTCCGATGCCGCATTCCGGCATGGCGATCTTGCTCGTCTCGCCCACGACGCGGTGCGAGCCGTGGCAACCGATGCCGACGCCGCCGCCCATGGTGAAGCCCTGCATGAAGGAGATCACCGGCTTGGGGCAGCCATGCAGCTTGTTGTTGAGCCGGTATTCATCGGACCAGAACTGCCGGGCGAAGTCGTAGTCGCCGTCCTTGCCGGTTTGGTAGAGTTGCGCCACGTCACCACCGGCGCAGAAGGCTTTTTCACCCTCGGCATCCAGCACCACTACGGCAACCTCGGGGTCGTCGCGCCAGTCGTCGATTGCCTTCTCAATGGCGATACACATGTCGTAGCTCAGCGCGTTCAGCGCCTTGGGCCGGGTCAGGGTGATGCGGCCCGCGCGCCCCGTTTTTCGGATGTCGATGTCACTCATGGGGGCCTCAGCGGTTCTTGAGCATGTCGCGGGCTACGATCACGCGCATGATCTCATTGGTGCCTTCAAGGATCTGGTGCACGCGCAGGTCGCGGACCAGCTTCTCGATGCCGTAGTCGGCAAGGTAGCCGTAGCCGCCGTGTAGTTGCAGGCACTGGTCGACAACCTTGCTGCCGGTCTCGGTCACGAATTTCTTGGCCATTGCGCAGAACTTGGTGGCGTCCGGCGCGCCGGTGTCGAGCTTCCATGCCGCCTGACGCAGGAAGGTGCGGGCGGCCTGAAGCTCGATCTCCATGTCGGCAAGGCGGAACTGCAGCCCCTGGAACTGGTCGATGGTCTGGCCAAAGGCCTTGCGGTCGCCCATGTATTCCAGCGTCTTGTTCAGCGCGGTCTGCGCGGCACCGAGCGAGCAGGCCGAGATATTGAGCCGCCCGCCGTCAAGGCCCGCCATGGCGTATTTGAAGCCCTTGCCCTCTTCGCCGACAAGGTTCTCGGCCCCGATCTTGCAATCGTCGAACTGCACCAGCGCCGTCGGCTGGCTCCGCCAACCCATCTTGTCTTCCAGACCGCCGAAGCTGAGGCCCGGGGTGCCGTCCTCGACATAGACGGTGGAGACGCCGCGCGCGCCGTCGTCGGAGGTGCGCACCATGGTGACATAGGCATCCGAATAGCCGCCGCCCGAGATAAAGGCCTTGGTGCCGTTCAGGGTATAGCCCTCGTTGGTGCGCTCGCAGCGGGTCTTGAGCGCAGCGGCGTCGGAGCCGGAGCCGGGCTCGGTCAGGCAGTAGCTCAGAACCGTCTCCATGGTGAGCACCTTGGGCATCACGCACGCTTTCATCTCGTCACTGGCAAAGGTGTCGAGCATCTTGGCGCACATGTTGTGGATCGAGAGGAACGCCGCGACCGAGGGGCAGGCCATCGAGAGCGCCTCGAAGACCAGCGTGGCGTCGAGGCGCGTGAGCCCCGCGCCGCCGGTTTCCTCGGAGACGTAAAGCCCGCCGAAGCCCAACTCGCCGATCTGCGGCCAAAGCTCCTTGGGGATGGTGCCGTCCTTTTCCCACTGATGGGCATGGGGGGCGATATTGTCCTGCCCAAAGGCATGGGCCATGTCGAAAATGGCGGTCTGTTCCTCGTTCAATGCGAAATCCATCGCGGCTCCTCCCTGAAGTCATGTGTCCTTGGAACTGAACACTTGTTTAATTCTATCAGCCGAAAGGAGCCGCAACAAGCGTCACAGATCGGCGTGGTATTCCTCTATCAACTGGCGCACGACCGCTTCGCCGCCTTTGCCCTCGGGGGCGTCGGCCCAGACTTTGCGCTGCCGGTCGGCGGAGGTGCCCTGTTTGACGAGATCGCGCAGGGCGCAGACCTCGTCCAAACAGCCAAGCGCCTCAGCGTCTTCGGCGATCAGGCCGATGATCTCTTCGAACAGTTGGTCGAAGGGTTTGAGGGTCGGCCCGCCAAAGTCGATCAGCGTCTCGTTCACGCCGTAGCGCTGCGCGCGCCAGCGGTTTTCCTCGATCAGGAAACGGTCATACTCACGCCAGCGCAGGTTGCTATCGCGCAGGCGCAGGAGGAAGCGCGCGATAGACTGGGTCAGACCCGCCAGCCCAAGCGCATGCGACAGGCGCGGCTGCACATCGCAAATGCGGCTTTCCAGCGTTGGGTAATGGGTCGAGGGCCGCAGGTCCCACCAGATTTTCGATTGGTCCGGAATGATGTGGAGGTCGATGAGCGTCTGGGTGCTGCGCTCATATTCGCTCCAACTGTGCAGCAGCGGGGGCAGCCCGGTGCGCGGCATGCTCTCCATCACGGCAAGTCGGTAGGATGCCAGCCCGGTGTCTTCACCTTGCCAGTAGGGCGAGGAAGCCGAAAGCGCCAACAGATGCGGGAGAAAGTAGGAGAACTGTGGCATCAGGTCGACGCGCAGGTCGTCGCCATCGATCCCCACATGGACATGCATCCCGCAACTCAGCATGCGCCGGGCCACGTCCCCCAGCTCGGTTTCGAGCTGGTCGTAGCGTTCCTTGTCGGTGGTGTGCTGGTGCTTCCAATCCGAGAAGGGGTGGCAGGAGACGGCCACGGGCGACAGGTTGTGCTTGGCGGCATGTTTGGAGATCGTGCTGCGCAGACGCTTCAGATCATCGCGGGCCTCGGCCACGGTCTTGCAGGGCTTGCTGCCGATCTCGATCTGGCATTGCAGCAGTTCCGGGCTGACCTGATCGCCGAGGTCCTTGCGGCAATCCTCCATCAGCCCTTCGGGGGTGTCAGCCAGCGCCAGTGAATCCTTGTCGACCAGAAGATATTCTTCTTCAATTCCGATGGTGAATTCTTTTTGCATGGCGCTGGCCTCGTTCTTTGAGGCCGACTGCCCGGGGGCAGCCGGCGTGATGATTTACTCCATCACGGGGATGGAGAACTCGCCACCCTCCTTGATGCCGCTCGGCCAACGGGCCGTGACGGTCTTGGTGCGGGTGTAGAACTTGAACGCATCCGGGCCGTGCTGGTTCAAATCGCCGAAGACGGATTTCTTCCAGCCGCCGAAGGTGTGGTAAGCCAGCGGCACCGGGATCGGCACGTTCACACCGACCATGCCGATGTTGATGCGGTTGGCGAAGTCCCGCGCCGCATCGCCGTCACGGGTGAAGATCGCCGTGCCGTTGCCGTATTCATGGTCCATCGCAAGGCCAAGCGCCTCTTCGTAGTCCTTGGCGCGGACGCAGGTCAGCACGGGGCCGAAGATTTCCTGCTGGTAGATGTCCATGTCCTTGGTCGCGCGGTCGAAGAGGTGCGGGCCGACGAAGTAACCGTTCTCGTAGCCCTGCAGTTTGAAGTCGCGCCCGTCGACGACAAGCTCCGCACCCTGATCGATGCCGGTCTGAACCAGACGTTCGATGTTGGCCTTGGCGGCGGCGGTGACCACGGGGCCGTAGTCCACATCGTTGCCCGCGGTGTAGGGGCCCACTTTCAGCTTTTCGATGCGCGGCACCAGCTTTTCGATCAGGCGGTCGGCGGTCTCCTCGCCCACCGGCACGGCGACCGAGATCGCCATGCAGCGTTCGCCCGCGGCACCGTAGCCTGCACCCACCAGCGCGTCGGCGGCCTGGTCGAGGTCGGCGTCGGGCATGATGATCATGTGGTTCTTGGCGCCGCCGAAGCACTGCACGCGTTTGCCGTTGGCACAGCCAGTGGCGTAGATGTACTCGGCGATCGGGGTGGAGCCGACGAAGCCAATGGACTGGATCACGTCGTGGTGCAGGATCGCGTCGACCGCTTCTTTGTCACCGTTGACGACCTGGATGATGCCCTTGGGCAGACCGGCTTCTTCCAGAAGTTCGGCCAGCATCAGCGGGACGGAGGGGTCACGCTCGGACGGTTTCAGGATGAAAGCGTTGCCGCAGGCGATGGCGGGGGCGAACATCCACATCGGGATCATGGCCGGGAAGTTGAAGGGTGTGATGCCCGCGGTGACACCCAGCGGTTGGCGCATGGAGTACATGTCGATGCCGGGGCCTGCGCTGTCGGTGAAGTCACCCTTCAGCAGTTCCGGCGCGCCGATGCAGTATTCCACCACTTCGAGGCCACGCTGCACGTCACCTGCGGCGTCGGGCAGGGTCTTGCCGTGTTCGCGGCTCAGCGCCTCGGCCAGCTTGTCCATGTCGCGGTTCAGCAGGGCCACGAATTTCATCAGCACGCGCGCGCGGCGCTGTGGGTTGGTGGCGGCCCATTTCGGCTGCGCGGCTTGGGCGTATTCCACGGCCTTGTTCAGCTCATCGCCATTGGCGAGCGGCACCTTGGCCTGCACCTCGCCGGTGGCGGGGTTCATCACGTCGGCAAAGCGCCCGGAGGTGCCCTTCACGTGTTCGCCGTTCAGGTAATGCGTCATCTCTTGCATGATCGGTCTCCTCTATGGTTGGCGGCACGATAGCCTTGCAAAAAGAACCGGAACAGAGGAAGGATGGCAAAACCGTCTTGCATTTTTGCAAAGCGTAGGAGGGCAGGTAGATGGATCAGAATTGGGATGACCTGCGGCTGTTTCTGGCCGTCGCACGAGAGGAAAGCCTGTCTGGCGCGGGCAAGCTGCTGCGGCTCGACCCCGCAACGCTGGGCCGCCGCATGGCACGGTTGGAAAAGGCGTTGCAGACCGTCCTCTTCGTGAAATCGCCGCAGGGCTATATGCTGACCGAAGCGGGGCGAGACCTCATGCAGCGGGCAGAGCGGGCCGAACAGGCGATGCGCGCGGCCACCGCCGGGGTGCAGGTGCAAAGCGATCAGCTATCGGGGCAGATCCGTGTCGGCGCGCCCGACGGGGCGGCGAACTATCTGCTGCCACAGGTCTGTGCGGCGATTGCCGCGAAGAACCCCGATCTGGACGTGCAGATCATTGCATTGCCGCGCGTTTTCAACCTGTCCCGGCGCGAGGCGGATATGGCCATCGGGGTGAGCGCGCCCACGGCGGGGCGGCTGGTGGTGCAGAAAGTGACGGACTACCACCTCCATCTCGCCGCCGCGGAAAGCTATCTGGCGCAGCATCCTGAGGTGACCGCCGTGGGCGATCTGCAAGGGCACCGGATGGTCGGCTATATCCCCGATATGATCTTTGACCGTGAGTTGGACTACCTTGCGGACCTTGGCATCAGCCGGGTGGCGCTGGCGTCGAATTCCGTCTCCGTGCAGGTGCGGATGATCCAGCAGGGCGGGGGGATTGGGGTCGCGCATGACTTCTCGCTTGCCGCGACGCAGGGGGTGCGGCGCATCCTTACCGATGCCGTGAGCCTCAAACGCGCCTTCTATCTGATCCGCCACGCCGATGACCGCCGCAACGCGCGGTTGGCGGCCTTTGCCGAGGCGCTGGCCACCGGACTGCGGGCCGAGACCGCGCGGCTGGAGGCGCTGACCTCGGGCCGGACTGCGCCAAAAGCTTGACAGAAAAGGATTTCGCGGTGACGCTGGAGGTGACTTTGCCCTGTACCCAAGGAGGCGCCAGATGCTCGTATCGCAGATTCTCAAGACCAAGCCCGATGACAAGGTGGTGACGGCCAAACCCGGATTGGCGATCTCCGAAGCGGCGGCGATGCTGGCCGAGAAACGGATCGGGACGCTGGTGATTTCGGCCGATGGCAAGACGCCGGATGGGATTCTGTCCGAGCGGGACATCGTGCGCGAGCTGGGCCGCGCGGGCGCGGGCTGTCTGGAGCAGGCGGCCGAAACCCTCATGACCCGCAAATTGGTGACCTGTAGCCGCGACGACCGGTCCGATGCGGTGCTGCAAAAGATGACCGATGGGCGGTTCCGCCATATGCCCGTGCTTGAGGACGGCGTGCTGGTGGGGCTGATCTCCCTCGGCGATGTGGTCAAAGCACAATTGCAAGAGTTGTCGATGGAGAAACAGGCCCTTGAAGGCATGATCATGGGCCACTGAAGCGGCCATTAAACTGTGGCCCCCGCCGACTGACGGCGGGGCAATGCTACCGCTAACCGACTTGCGCTTGGGGCGGTGAAATGATTGGCTGTGCCGCAACGCAGCAGATACGCAGGACAATTACATGCGCATAGCCCTTTACCCCGGTACGTTCGACCCGATCACGCTGGGGCATATCGACATCATCCGCCGCGCGGCCCGTATGGTCGACCGGCTGGTGATCGGCGTGGCCATCAACCGCGACAAGGGGCCGTTGTTCACCCTCGAAGAACGGGTCGCCTTGATCGAAGCGGAATGCGCGCAATTGGCCGAAGAGACCGGCGTCGAGATCGTGGTGCATCCTTTCGAAAACCTGCTCATTGACTGTGCCCGCGACGTGGGCGCCCAGACCATCGTGCGCGGCCTGCGCGCCGTGTCCGATTTCGAATATGAGTTCCAGATGGTCGGCATGAACCGGCAGTTGGACGATTCCATCGAGACGGTCTTCTTGATGGCCGAGGCCACTCATCAGGCGATTGCCAGCAAATTGGTGAAAGAGATCGCGCGGTTGGATGGGGATGTCAGCAAATTCGTGACGCCGGCGGTGAATAAGGTGCTGATTGAGCGGTTTTCGCAGAAGTAGCGTTTGGGGTGGTGAGTGGGCCGCGTGAGGCGCGGTTCTGCGAGGTATTTTTAAAAGGATGAAGGGGGAGGGGCGTGGCGCTTGATTGGTGGCCGCGTCCTTTTTGGGTTCTGTGGGGGGAGCGATTGGGGGGAGGTTACCGCCAGAAGGCCATCCATTCGATCAGCGCGAAGAGTTTTTTGCCGAGATAGATCATATGGTCGGCCCCATAGACATAGAGGTCGACCGCCATCGCCCCGGCGATGACGAGGGCCAGCACGATGGCGATGGGATTGGTCATAGTGTGGCTCCGGCCGGGGAATGGCCTGATATTACAGGCACATCCCCGCCGTGCAAGCCTCAGCCCAGTTTGCCCATGGCGACGGCAACATCGGCCATGCGCACCGAGAAGGCCCATTCATTGTCGTACCAGCCCAGCACGCGAACCGTGCGACCTGCCACGACGATGGTCTGGTCGGGGGCGAAGATGCAGCTTTCCTCAGTATGGTTGAAGTCGATGCTGACCTTCTGCTCGGGGTCGTAGGCCAGCACGCGTTTCATCGGGCCATCGGCGGCGGCGCGGGCGGCGGCGTTGATTTCCTCGACCGTCACGTCGCGGCTGGCTTGGAAAGTGAGGTCGACGGCGGAGACATTGGGGGTGGGCACGCGCATTGCGGTGCCGTCGAGTTTGCCCTTCAGCGCGGGCAGCACTTCGCCCAGGGCCTTGGCGGCGCCGGTGGAGGTGGGGATCAGCGCCATGGCGGCGGCGCGGGCGCGGTAGAGGTCGTTGTGGCGGCGGTCGAGCGTTGGCTGGTCGCCAGTGTAGCTGTGGATCGTGGTCATCAGACCGCTTTCGATGCCTACGGCCTCATGCATCACCTTGGCCAGCGGCGCGAGGCAGTTGGTGGTACAGGACCCGTTGGAGATCATTTGGTCGGAGACTTCGAGCTGGTCATCGTTGACGCCGTAGACGATGGTCTTATCGACGTTCTTACCGGGCGCCGAGAGGAGCACGCGTTTTGCGCCGTTTTCGAGGTGCACATTGGCCTTGTTGCCGTCGTTGAACTTGCCGGTGCATTCCAGCACCACGTCGCAGCCGGACCAGTCAAGCTCTTCGAGGTTGTAGGTCGACATCATCTCGATGTCGTTTTGGCCGAGGTTCATGTAGCCGTCGTCGATCTGAACCTCGCCCGGGAAACGGCCATGGACGGAATCGTATTTGATGAGATGCGCCGCGGTGCTGAGCGGGCCGGTGGCGTTGACCTTGATCACTTCGATATCATCGCGCCCCGAGGCCGCGATATGGCTGAGCGTGCAGCGGCCGATGCGGCCAAATCCGTTGATGCCAACTTTGATGGTCATGGTGCATTCCTTGTCTCGGGCCGCGCGGGTGGGGGCCGTATGTCGGGGTCGCGGGTTCTATATCCGGCAGGGGCGGTCAGGGGAAAGGGGCAAAACCAAATGATTTCCATATGTTAGCGTTAAACTTACATGTTAGCGGTAAAGGTCGCAGCGGCTTCGGACTTGCCAGATGGGCTGCACATGCTACTTCGGATGCAGCACGCAAAAAGGGGCAAGGAATGAGCGGTTTACTGGCACTTGTGGATGACGTGGCGGCCATCGCCAAGGTTGCAGCGGCGAGCGTGGATGACGTGATCGGGCAAGCGGCCAAGGCGGGCTCCAAAGCCGCGGGCGCGGTGATCGACGATGCCGCCGTGACGCCGAAATATCTGCATGGGTTCAAGGCCGAGCGTGAATTGCCGGTGATCTGGCGGATCACCAAAGGATCGTTGCGCAACAAGCTGGTCTATTTGCTGCCCGTAGGTCTGCTTTTGGCGAATTTCGCGCCATGGGCGATCCCGCCGCTTTTGATGCTGGGCGGGGCTTACCTGTGTTTCGAGGGGGCCGAAAAGGTCGCCCATGCGCTTGGTTGGGGGCATGGACATGAGGATTATCCCGATAAGGAGAAGGTGGTCGAAGACCCTGCGCAGTTGGAAGAGAAGAAGGCCGCAGGCGCGATCAAGACTGACTTTATCCTGTCGGCAGAGATCATGACCATTGCCCTTTCCGCGATCCCCGAAAGCAACTTTTGGATGGAAGCGGCGACGCTTGCGGCGGTGGCGGTCATGATCACCGTTGCGGTCTATGGCTCTGTCGCCCTGATCGTCAAAATGGACGATGTGGGTCTAGTGATGGCGAACAAGGGGCGTTTTGGCCTGACGCGGAGCCTGGGCCGCGGTCTGGTGCGCGGGATGCCGGGGTTTTTGAAGCTGCTCACCATCGTTGGCACGGCGGCCATGCTTTGGGTTGGCGGGTCGATCATCATTCACGGGTTGGAGCAGATGGGCTTTGCCGCGCCCTATAAATGGATCCACGACATCGCCGTGACCGTTGGCCATGCGGTTCCGGCTCAGTTCGAAGGGGCGGTCGAATGGATCACCACGGCGGGGATCGACGGGCTCTTTGGTTTGGCGCTTGGTCTGGTGCTGATCCCGATCGGGGAGAAGATCGTGACGCCGATCTGGCGCAAGGTGTTTCATAAGGCAGCCGTTTGAGAGCGACCTTGTCTCGCAAATGAAAAAGGGGGCGACGGATGAACCGTCGCCCCCTTTTTGTATTGTATGATCCGCAGATCAGAGCAGCGCTTTGGCCTTCTCTGCCACGTTCTCTGCGGTGAAGCCGAAGCGCTCGAAGAGTTCTTCCGCCGGGGCGGAGGCGCCGAAACGGTCCATGCCGACGAAGTCAGCCTTGCCGTATTTGCCACGCTCGCCAAAGAGCCACTGGTCCCAGCCCTGACGGGCACCGGCCTCGATCCCGACGCGCACGGCGCCGCCGGGCAGCACGCGCTTGCGGTAGGCTTCGTCCTGCGCGGCGAAGAGTTCCATGCACGGCATGGAGACGACGCGGGTGCCGATGCCTTCGGCTTGGAGCAGCTCGCGCGCGGCCAATGCGACATGCACCTCAGAGCCGGTGGCAATCAGGATCACCTGACGTTTGCCCTCGGCATCGGCCAGCACATAGGCGCCTTTCTCGGTGAGGTTGTTGTTTTTGTGCTCCAGGCGCACGGTGGGCAGGCCCTGACGGGTCAGCGACAGAACCGATGGCGTGGTTTTCGCGGTGAAGGCGATTTCCCAAGCCTCTGCCGTTTCCACCGCGTCGGCGGGGCGGAAGACGTAGGTGTTGGGTGTGGCACGGCTGATCGCCAGATGTTCGATCGGCTGGTGGGTCGGACCATCTTCACCAAGGCCGATGCTGTCATGGGTCATGACGAAGGCCGTGGGGATTTGCATCAAGGCCGCCAGACGCATCGCGGGGCGCGCATAGTCGGTGAAGCACATGAAGGTGCCGCCATAGGGGCGCAGGCCGCCGTGCAGCGCCATGCCGTTCATCGCCGCCGCCATGCCGTGTTCGCGAATGCCCCAGTAGACATAGCGCCCGCCGCGGTTGTCGGTGTCGAAGATGCCGAGATCGCTGGTCTTGGTGTTGTTCGAACCGGTCAGGTCCGCCGAGCCGCCAACGGTTTCCGGCAGGATCGGGTTCAGCACTTCGAGGGCTTTCTCGCTTGCCGCGCGGGTCGCCATCTTGGGCGCGCCTTCGGTGATCTGCTTTTTGAAGGCCTTGACCGTCGCGCTCATCTTTTTCGGCGCGTCGAGGGCGAGGGCACGGTTGAAGGTCTCGCGCTTGGCGCGGGGCAGTTTGTCGAAACGCTCTTCCCAGTCGCGGCGGGCATCGGCGCCGCGTTTGCCGATCTCTTCCCAAGCGGATTTCACGTCAGCGGGCACTTCGAAGGGGCCGGTGGTCCAGCCATAGGCGGCTTTGGCTTCGGCCATTTGGTCGGCGTCGGTCAGCGCGCCGTGGCCTTTCGAGGTGTCCTGCGCGGCGTGGCCGAGCGCGATATGCGTCTTACAGGCAATCATCGTGGGCAGGTCAGAGGCTTTCGCCTCGGTCAAGGCCGCGTCGATCTCATCAGGGTTGTGGCCGTCGATCTCAATCACATGCCAGCCTGCGGCCTTGAAGCGGGTGACCTGATCGGTGCTGTCCGACAGGGTGACGGGGCCGTCGATGGTGATGTTGTTGTTGTCCCACATCACGATGAGCTTGCTCAGCTTGTGACGGCCGGCCAGCGTGATTGCCTCTTGGCTGACGCCTTCCATCAGGCAGCCGTCGCCAGCGATGACATAGGTGTAATGGTCCACGACCTTTGCCCCGTACTGCGCGCGCAGCATCTCTTCGGCCATGGCGAAACCGACGGAGTTGGCGATGCCTTGGCCCAGCGGGCCGGTGGTGGTCTCAATCGCATCGGCGAGGAAGTTCTCTGGGTGGCCCGCGGTGCGCGCGCCCATTTGGCGGAAGTTCTTCAACTCTTCGATGGGAAATTGCTCATAGCCGGTCAGGTGCAGCAGCGAATAAAGCAGCATGGAGCCGTGGCCTGCCGACAGGATGAAGCGGTCGCGGTCGGGCCAAAGCGGGTTGGACGCGTCGAACTTCAGGTGCTTCTCAAAGAGGACGGTGGCCACATCGGCCATGCCCATCGGCATGCCGGAGTGGCCGGAATTGGCGGCGGCCACGGCATCGAGGGTCAGCGCGCGAATGGCGGTGGCCTTGGACCAGTGGTCGGGGTTTGCGCTTGCGAGGGCTGTCAGATCCACGGGGGCTTCCTTTGGGGCTGTGGCAGATTGGGCTCGTGCATACCAGCGATGGGGCAAAGTTCAAGCACAACTGGGGTGCGCGGGCGGGTCCGGGGCGGCCCATAGCGGGGGCGAGAGTGAACTTGGCGGCTCAAGTCGCTGAAACGAAAGGGGGGGCGCAATTTGAGCGCGCTTTGGCTAGGATTGCGAAAACCGGCTGATACGGGCGATTCGCGCGCGTGACATTGGGCGGGGCGCGCGCTATCTGCGGGACGGGCCGCCGCAACAGGGCGCAGCCCGGGGCACGGCAGGCGAAAACGCCGCCGAGAGAGCAGGACGAGTGAGGAGAATTCATGCGGATGAGTGAACTTGAAGACTATCAGCGCCGCATCACGGCCGCGATGGACCAGATGGCCAAGGGGGTGGACCGGCTGAGCGCCGCGCCCGCAGAGCCGGATGAGGATATTGTGCAGGCCTTGGAAGAGGAGCGTCAAGCCAACGCTCAGCTGACCGACCGGGTCAAGACGCTGAAGGAAAGCCATAAGGACGAATTGAACGACCTGCGCGCGCAGATGGACTTCAACAACGACCGGGTGACCCAGCTTGATATGGACGTGCAGCGTCTGCGTCAGGCGAATGAGCAGCTGTCGGCGGCTTGCGAGCAGTTGCGGCTGGCCAATGCGGAGGGGCTGGCCGATCCCAAACTGATCGACACCGCCGTGATTGCAGAGTTGGAGAGCCTGCGCGCCACCCGCGCGATCGAGATGGCCGAGATCGACGCGGTATTGACCGCGCTGGCCCCCTTGGTCGAAGAAGGCGAGCCGGAAGTTGAAGCTGCGGATGAAACGGGGGCAGAGGCCAAAGCCGAAGCGCCCGCGCACGAGAGCGCTGCGCAAGACGACAGCGCCGAAGAAGAACCCAAGTCAGGAGGGGCCGACTGATGCCCGAGGTACGGATCACCATTGGCGGCCGCCATTTCGAAGTCGCCTGTCAGGAGGGTGAAGAAAGCTATCTGCAAGCCGCCGCCAAGATGCTGGACGACGAAGCCCGCGTGCTGAGCGATCAGGTGGGCCGCATGCCCGAGGCGCGGATGTTGCTGATGGCGGGCCTGCTTTTGGCCGACAAGACCGCCAGCGTCGAGGATCGCATCGCAGAGCTGCGCGCGGAACTGGCCGAGCGTGAGGCCGAACTCACCAGCCTGCGCAACGTCAAGGTCGAGCCTGAGCGGATCGAAGTGCCGGTGGTGCCGCAGGGGGTGAAAGACACCCTTGCTGAAATCGCCGCCCGGGCCGAGGCGCTGGCCGCCGAGATCGAGGAGAAGGCGGGCAAATGAGCCGGGTCCTCAGGGCAGCCTTTTGCGCGCTGCTCTGGGCCGCGCCTGCGGGCGCCGAAACCTCCGCCGCTACTTACATTTGTGAGCGCGGGGTTTCGGTGCCGGTGGTCTATGTGCCCGGTGCCGATCCGGGCGTGGTGGTGCTCTATGTCGAGGGGCGGTTGATCCAGTTGGGCCGCCTGCCGTCCGCCTCTGGCGCGCGCTATGGCTGGCCCTCGGACGGCGCGGGCTATGAGTGGTGGGAGCATCAGGGCCGCGCTTCGCTGGCTTGGCGGGCAACGACCGATGGCGAAGTGACCCCGATCTACACTGACTGTTTGCCGCAAGATTGAAGGGGCGGGATTGCGGCGCGGGCTGCAATATGCTCTGGGGGGCGCGAAAAGTGCCCCTTTCGACGCGACCACCAAACGCGCCCTACGGGGCGACCACCTAACGCGCCCCTACGGGGCGACCCTCCATGACGCAAAATCAGGAAGCCCTCAGATGACCACCAAACCCCGCATCATCATCTCAAGTGACCACGCCGACATCGCCCTGCGCCAAGACATCGCGCGCCATGTGGTCGAACGCGGGTTCACTGTCGAAGACATCGGCCCCGCGACGGCGGAAAGCACCGATTACCCCAAACATGGCGAAGCCGCCGCACGGCGCATCGTGGCGGGGGAGTTCGATCTGGGCATTCTGATCTGCGGCACGGGGCAGGGCATCATGATGGCGGCCAACAAGGTCAAGGGCATCCGCTGCGGCGTGTGCAGCGATACCTTCTCGGCCAAGATGATCCGGGCGCATAACGACGCGAATATGCTGTCGATGGGCGCGCGGGTGATCGGCGGCGGTCTCGCGCTTGAGATCGTGGATGCCTTTCTCGACACCGAATTCGAAGGCGGGCGGCATGGCCGCCGTGTCGATATGATCACGGCCATCGAAGACTGAGCTGCCCCCCGGCCTTACATACAAAAACACCCCGGAGCGCGAAACCGCTCCGGGGTGTTTTGTTTGACGCGGGCGCCCGGCTTAGCCGTTGGCTTCGCGGATCTTGTCGGCGGCTTCCTTGTCGAAGGCGACGCCGTTCTCGTCGAACAGGGTGTCCAACTCGCCCGACAGCGTCATCTCGGTGATGATGTCGCAGCCGCCGACGAATTCGCCTTTGACGTAAAGCTGCGGGATGGTTGGCCAGTCGGAGAAATCCTTGATCCCTTGGCGCAGGTTCTCATCTGCCAGCACGTTCACGTCGCTGTAGTTCACGCCCATGTAGTTCAGCACCCCGGCCACGCGGCTGGAGAAGCCGCACTGCGGCATTTCTTTCGTGCCTTTCATAAACAGAACCACGTCATTCTCGGTGATCTGTTCCTTAATCTGGCTTGCGGCATCGCTCATGTCATTCGTCCTTCGTATCTGGTTTCTTGAACGCAGCGTGATAGCGCCGCGCATAGGTTTCATCGTCGGCCCAGGGTTTGACCTCAACTTCGGCCCCGCCGAGGAAAAAGCCGCCCCGTTTCTTGGTCCAATTCGTATGCCCGCGCTCTAGGCTTTCGTTGCGCCGCGCGGTGCGGGCCACGGCATCCAAATCCAGCGCCTCCATCCCCAGCGGCACCTTGCCGGTCTCAGGCCGGGGTGGCTGGCGCTGCGACAGCGGCACATGCTGGCCGCGCCGGGCGCGGTGCTGGGCATAGGCGGTGGCGGCGATCCCGCCCACGACAGCCGCAGCGACCCAGCCCCACATGGTTAGTCCGGGGTCCGGGTGGTCAGCGCCAGCGCGTGCAATTCGCCGTTTGACCCGTCCATCTTGCCCTTGAGGGCCGCATAGACGGCGCGCTGCTGTTGGACCCGGTTCATGCCGCGAAAGCTTTCGTCCACGACCATGGCCGCCATATGCACGCCATCATTGCCTTCGACGGTGATCTTGGCATCCGGAAAGGACGCGCGGATCAAATCTTCGATTTCGCTGGCTTGCATGGGCATGGGGTGGCTCCGGCTGTTGTGAGTGCTTGGGCTAGATGTAGTGCCGCAGGCCACGGCGTGCAAGGCGAAGCCGAAGGCCGGATCGGCCATTGACCTTTGCCCCTATTGCGACACACTTTGCGCCCTCACGTTGAAAGGACAACCGATGGACCGGATCCCCGAACAAGCGCTCGACTGGGCCGAAGCCGGACAGCCCGTGGCCCTTGCCACGGTGGTGGAGACATGGGGTTCCGCCCCCCGGCGCGCTGGCGCGCAATTGGTCGTGGCGGGCGATGGCACGATGATGGGGTCCGTCTCGGGCGGTTGCGTCGAAGGGGCGGTGGTGGTCGAGGCTTTGGAGGCGCTGGAGGATGGCCGCACGCGGCTGTTGGAATATGGCGTCAGCGATGGCGATGCCTTTGCCGTGGGGCTGGCCTGCGGCGGCACGATCAAGGTGCTGGTGGAGCCGGTGGGGTCGGAGGCGCTGAGCCTCGAGATGCTGCGCGAATTGGTGGCAAGGCGCGCGGCCCGTAAGCCGGTGGCCTATGAGGTGGCGTTGGACGGCAGCGACCGTCGGCTGACAGAGGCGGGGCATGACGACCGCTTTCGCCGCGACCGCTCTGGCGTCGAGGATGACACAGGGCGGTTCATCGCCATCCACAACCCGCCGCTGCGGCTGGTGATCGTGGGCGCCGTGCATATCGCGCAGCATCTGGTGCGCATGGCGACAGAGGCGGGGTTCGACCCGATCGTCGTCGACCCGCGGGAGGCTTTTGGCTCACCCGCCCGCTTCCCTGATTGCCAAGTGGTGAACGATTGGCCCGACGCCGCCCTGCGGGAGATCGGGGTTGATGCGCGTACCGCCGTGGTCTTGCTGACCCATGACCCGAAACTCGACGATCCGGCGCTGCATGTGGCGCTCGGGTCCGGGGCTTTCTATATCGGCGCGCTCGGCTCGACCCGGACGCAGGCCAGCAGGCTTGATCGGCTGGCGGAAGCAGGTGTGGCGGCAGAGCAAGCGGCGCGTATCCACGGGCCGGTCGGCCTCGATATCGGTGCGGCCAGCCCAGCTGAAATCGCCGTGTCGATCCTTGCCCAGATGATCCAAAGCCTGCGCCGACCATGAGGTTTGGCCCGGTCCCTCTAAGCGCGGCTTTGGGCGCGACGCTGGCCCATTCCGTCGCGGTGACGGCGGGGCGGCTGCGCAAGGGCCGCGTGCTGACCCAAGAGGATATCGCAGCACTGGAAGGCGCAGGCATCGAAGAGGTGATCGTCGCCCGGCTCGGCCCCGGTGATATTGACGAGAACGCAGGTGCCGCGCGATTGGCCGAAAGCCTCTGCGGTTCGGGCCTGCGGATGTCAAAACCCTTTACCGGGCGGGTGAACCTGCTGGCCGATGGGCCGGGGGTGGTGGTGATGGACCGCGCGGCGCTTGAGGCGGTCAATGCGGTGGACCCGATGATCACGCTGGCCACCGTGCCACCCTATCAGCAGATGGGCGAGAGCGGCATGGTGGCGACGATCAAGATCATCTCCTACGCCCTGCCTGAAAGCACAGTCGAGGCCGCCTGCGCGGCGGCGGGAGAGGGCGCCTTGCGCCTCGCGCCGCCTGTGCTGCGCGATGCCACGCTGATCATCACAGACGTGCCCGGCGGGGCCGGGGACAAGGGCCGCGCCGCGGTGGAGGGGCGGTTGAAAGCGCTCAACGTGACCCTTCGCGATGTCGTAACCGTTCCCCACCGTAGCGCCCCGCTGGCCGAGGCGATTGCGGCGGCAGAGACCGATCTGGTCTTGATCCTCACCGCCTCCGCCACGTCGGACATCAATGACGTCGCCCCCTCCGCCCTGCGCGCGGCGGGGGGCGAGGTGACGCGCTTTGGCATGCCGGTCGATCCGGGCAATCTGCTCTTTCTCGGCCAACTTGGCGCCCGCGCCGTGATCGGCCTGCCGGGCTGCGCCCGTTCGCCCGCGCTCAACGGGGCGGATTGGGTGCTGTCGCGGCTGGTCTGCGGTATTCCCGTCACCAGCGCGGATATCGCGGCGATGGGGGTGGGCGGCTTGCTGAAAGAGATCCCCACGCGCCCGCAGCCGCGCAACCCCGGCAAAAGCGCGGGCAACGGCTGAGGCAAAACCTTAGGAAAATATATGTTCTCAACTAGGGCTTGTCGTGCTTAACTGATCTCAACAAGCGTCAGACTGGGAGGAAGAACATGACACAGGTCAAGATGACCGTGAACGGCAAACCCGCGTCGGGAGAGGTCGAGGGCCGCACGCTGCTGGTGCATTTCCTGCGCGATGATCTGGAACTGACCGGCACCCATGTGGGCTGCGACACCAGCCAATGCGGCGCCTGTGTGGTCCATGTGAACGGCAATGCGGTCAAAGCCTGCACCATGTTCGCGGTCGAGGCCGATGGCGCCGAAGTCGAGACCATCGAAGGGCAGGCGGCCCCCGATGGCACGCTCAGCACCATCCAACAGGCGTTTCAAGATCACCACGGGCTGCAATGCGGCTTTTGCACGCCGGGGATGGTGATGTCGGCGGCGGCCCTGCTCAAGGAAAACCCGAAACCTTCGGAGGCCGAGGTACGCCATTACCTTGACGGCAACATCTGCCGCTGCACCGGCTACCACAATATCGTCAAAGCGATCATGGCGGCCAGCGGCCAAGAGGTCAGCGCGCTGGCGGCAGAGTAACGGCGTCACGCCGGGCAGGCCGGTGATGGCGGAGGGAGGACCGCCAGAACCGGAGGCCGCGTGACGGATCAGGTGCATCGCACCGCCACCAAACGGGAGGATATTATGCCAAAGGATTTTGAACCGACGAGCGGCATTGGGGCCAGCAGCAAACGGCGGGAGGATGTGCGCTTTCTCACCGGGGCGGGGCGCTATACCGATGACATCAACCTGCGCCGCCAGACCCATGTGTTTTTCCTGCGCTCGGATGTGGCCCATGGGCGGCTGACCGGGGTCGATACCTCTGCCGCCGAAGACATGCCCGGCGTGCTGAAGATTTTCACCGGCGCGGATTTCGCCGAAGTGGGCGGGATGCCCTGCGGCTGGCAGATCACCGACAAACACGGCCAACCCATGCAGGAGCCGAAACACCCCGTGCTGGCCCATGAAAAGGTCCGCCATGTGGGCGAGCCCATCGCCGCCGTGGTGGCCGAAACGCTGGCACAGGCCCGGGACGCCGCCGAGGCGATTGTCGTCGATATCGACGAGTTGCCCGCCGTGGTGAACATGAAAGACGCGGTGAAAGACGATGCGCCCAAGGTGCATGACGACCTGACCAGCAACCTCTGCTACGACTGGGGTTTCGTGGAAGAGAATAAGGAGGCGGTGAACAAAGCCTTTGACGAGGCCGCCCATGTCACCACGTTGGAACTGGTCAACAACCGCCTCGTCGCCAACCCGATGGAGCCGCGCGTCGCCATCGGTGACTACAACCGCTCGGACGGGGAACACACGCTCTATACCACCAGCCAGAACCCGCATGTGATCCGCCTGCTGATGGGCGCCTTCGTGCTGGGCATCCCCGAGCACAAGCTGCGCGTGGTGGCACCTGACGTGGGCGGCGGCTTCGGCACCAAGATCTTCCATTATCAGGAAGAGGCCTTCTGCACCTTCGCCGCCAAGGCGGTGGGGCGTCCGGTGAAATGGACGTCGAGCCGGTCGGAAGCCTTCATGTCCGACGCCCATGGCCGCGACCATGTGACCAAGATCGAACTGGCGCTGGATGCAGAGAACAACTTCACCGCCCTGCGCACCGATACCTATGCCAATATGGGGGCCTACCTGTCGACCTTCGCGCCTTCGGTGCCGACTTGGCTGCACGGCACGCTCATGGCGGGGAACTATAAAACGCCGCTGATCTACGTGAACGTTAAGGCGGTCTTTACCAATACCGTGCCAGTAGATGCCTATCGCGGGGCCGGTCGGCCCGAGGCGACCTATCAGTTGGAGCGTTTGATCGACAAGGCCGCGCATGAGTTGCAGGTCGACCCGATCAAACTGCGCCGCCAAAACTTCGTGACGGAGTTTCCCTATGCCACCCCGGTGGCGGTGGAATATGACACGGGCGATTACAACGCCACGATGGACAAGCTCGAAGAGATCGCTGACCACGCGGGTTTTGAAGCGCGGCGCCGTGAGAGTGAGGCGAAGGGCAAGCTGCGCGGCTTCGGCGTGAACTGCTATATCGAGGCCTGCGGCATTGCCCCGTCGAACCTTGTGGGCCAACTCGGCGCGCGGGCAGGGCTCTATGAAAGCGCGACGGTGCGGGTCAACGCCACCGGCGGGCTGGTCGTGATGACCGGCAGTCACAGCCACGGGCAGGGGCATGAGACCTCATTCGCGCAGGTGGTGGCCGATATGATCGGCATCGACGAGAATATGGTCGAGATCGTCCATGGCGACACCTCTAAGGTGCCGATGGGCATGGGCACCTATGGCTCGCGCTCGCTGGCCGTGGGCGGCAGCGCCATGGTGCGCGCGACCGAAAAGATTATCGCCAAGGCCAAGAAGATCGCAAGCCACCTGCTCGAAGCCTCGGAAGCGGATATCGAGTTGAAGGATGGGGCCTTTAGCGTTGCGGGGACGGATAAATCCGTGGCTTGGGGCGATGTGACGCTTGCCGCCTATGTGCCGCATAACTACCCGTTGGAAGAGATCGAACCGGGGCTTGAGGAAACTGCCTTTTATGACCCGTCGAACTTCACCTATCCAGCGGGGGCCTATGCCTGCGAGGTCGAGTTGGACCCCGAAACCGGCCATGTCACTGTCGAACGTTTCACCGCTGCCGATGATTTTGGCAATGTGGTGAACCCGATGATCGTGACGGGCCAAGTCCACGGCGGTCTGGCCCAAGGTATCGGTCAAGCGCTGTTGGAGAACTGCGCCTACGATGAAGACGGCCAACTCCTCAGCGCGTCCTACATGGATTACGCCATGCCGCGCGCCAGCGATTTGCCGTTCTATGACGTGGATCACTCCTGCCAGACGCCCTGCACCCACAACCCCTTGGGCGTGAAAGGCTGCGGGGAGGCGGGGGCCATCGGCTCGCCGCCTGCGGTGGTTAACGCGGTCCTTCACGCCATGCGCTCGGGCGGGAAGGACATCGGCCATATCGACATGCCGGTCAGCCCCGCGCGGGTCTGGGAGGCGATGAATGGCTAAGGGCCTGCTGAAGATTGGTTTGAGAAAAGAGGCGACGCTCGGGCGGCCTCTGGGAAGGATGAAAGATGTATGATTTCGAAGTAGAGCGCCCCGGCAGCGTGGCGGATGCGGTCAAGGCTTTGGGGCAGGAGGATGCGCAACCGCTGAGCGGCGGGCAGACGTTGATCCCCACGCTAAAGGCGCGGCTGGCGATGCCCTCAGTTCTGGTATCACTGGCGGGGATCGATGCGCTCAAAGGGGTTGAGATGCGCGATGGCGCGCTGTGGATCGGTGGCGGCACGACCCATGCCACGGTCATGCGCGAGGCGGCGGAGAGCTACCCGGCGCTCGCCAGCCTCGCCGCACGGATCGGCGACCCGGCGGTGCGCAACCGGGGCACGATTGGCGGATCGCTTGCCAATAACGACCCCTCTGCCTGCTACCCGGCGGGCGCTCTGGCCAGTGGCGCGACGATTGAGACCGACCGCCGCGAGATTGCCGCGGATGACTATTTCCAAGGCATGTTCACCACCGCGTTGGAGGAAGGGGAGATCGTCACCGGCGTCCGTTTCCCCATCCCTGAGGCCGCGCATTACGAGAAATTTATCCAGCCCGCCTCGCGCTTCCCGCTGGTCGCGGCCTATGTCGCGCGCCTCGGCGATGGGGTGCGCGTGGCGATCACGGGTGCGTCGAACGACGGTGTCTTCCGCTGGAGTGAAGCCGAAACTGCCCTGTCGGAACGGTTCGCGCCGGAAGCCTTGGAGGGGCTGACACTCGACGCGGGTGACATGATCAGCGATCTGCACGGCAGCGGCGCCTACCGCGCCCATCTGTGCGGCGTGATGACCCGCCGCGCCGTGGCCGCCATCGCCTGATAGCCGATAACAGCAGCGTAAACTTTTGCCGCGTCCTTATAGGGGGCGCGGTATTTTCATGGGGTAAGCTCTTGATATTGGATAGCGGAACCAGCGCCCCCATCATGCGTTGGGTGACAAGCGCTGCCCGAACGGCGTTCCCGTAATGATGAGGACGTGAACATGAAAAACCTACTGAGATCTACGACTTCGCTGGGTCTGAGCCTTGCCTTGGCTTTCCCGCATGGCGCCTTTGCGCAGGAGCAAAATCTGAATGAATGCGGCCCCGTGGGCGAAGCGACCGAATTCCCCTGCGCATTCGACGATCAGACGGTAGAAAGTGCCGAAGAGCTTCGTGTTATGGCCGGGCTGAGCGGTGAGGCCGAGGCGGAAGTCGAAGCGGAAGGTGAAGCAGAGGTCGAGGCCGAGGCAGAAACCGAAGCCGAGGCGGGTTCGCTGCTGGATCAGGCGACCGGCGCGGTTGAAGCGACGGGTGAGGCGGCCGCGCCTGCTGTGAACGACGTGACCGAACAGGCCGAAGAGGCCGCCGACGCAGCGGAAGCGCAGGCTGAAGCCGCAGCCGAGGCGGCAGAGGAAACCGCAAGCGAAGCGGAAGCGGAGGCCGCCGAGGCCGAAGCCGAAATGACCGCCGAGACTGAGAGCGAGGTCGAAGTCGACGAAGAGGTTGAGACCGAGGCGGAAGTTGAAGCCGAGCAGGATAGCGAAGCCGAGGTTGAAGAAGAAGCCGAGGTTGAAGAAGAAGCCGAGGCCGAGATTGCAGAAGACGTTGAGGCTGAGACCGCGCAGGACGTGGAAGCTGAAGCTGAAGCGACCGCCGAAGCTGATGCCGAGCTGACCTCCGAGTCCGATGCTGAGGTGACCGAGAACGTAGAAACCGACGAAAACGCCGAAGCTGCGGCAGATGCGGAAGCCAATGAGACTGCCGTCGAGACCTTGGAAGAAGCCGAGGCCGAAATGGAAGCCGAAACCAGCGGCGAAGCAGTCGGCGAGGAAGACAACGCCGGTCTGACCGAAGAGCAGATCCAAGCCCGTGAAGAGCGCCGCGAAGCCCGCCGTGCCGAACGCCGCGAAGAGCGCCGTGAGCAACGCCGCGCCGAGCGTGAAGCTGCCGCCGCCGCCGCTGCTGCTGCCGAAAGCGATGCGGACGCCGAAGTCGTGACCGAAGAAGTTACCGAAGAAGACGTGCGCAGTTCGGACGAAGACTTCGAGACCGAAGTGACTGCCGCAGGCGAAGCCGATGCCGCCGCCGCTGAGGACGACGACAGCGGGATGTCGGACTTCGAAAAAGCGCTGCTGCTCGGCCTCGGGGCCGTGGCTGTCGGCTCGGTTCTGAACAATGGTGAGAAGATCGTCAGCCGCTCCGGTGACCGTGTGGTCGTGCAGGACGACACTGGCGAGTTGCGCGTGCTGAAGGACGATAACGCTCTGCTTCGCCGCCCTGGTGACGAGGTGCAGACCCAGACCTTCGACGACGGCTCCACCCGGACCATCGTGACCAAAAGCGACGGAAGCCGGGTCGAGACCATCCGCTCGCGCGATGGCACCGTGCTGCGCCGGACGAACTTCGATGCGCAGGGCCGTGAATATGTGCTGGTAGATGACCTCGTGGAAGAGCGCGAAGTTGTCGTGAACGATCTGCCGCAGGTTCAGCAGACCCAGCAAGCACAGCGCGCCAGCACCCAAGACGAAGCCGCGCTGCGTCAGGCGCTGCAAGCTGAGATGCGCAACGATCAGGGGCGGACATTCTCCCTGCGTCAGGTGCGTGAAATCCGTGAGGTACGCTCCCTCGCGCCGGAGCTGGAACTCGATGCCGTACGCTTCCCCACCGGCTCTGCCGCGATCCAGCCGGAACAGGCCCGCGCACTGGCCAATATCGGTACCACACTGCGTGACCTGATTCAGAAGGACCCGCGCACCGTGATCCTTGTCGAAGGTCACACCGATGCGGTTGGCGATGCGAGCTATAACCTCGCCCTGTCGGACCGCCGTGCCGAAACCGTGGCGCTGGCGCTGACCGAGTACTTCGATGTGCCGCCCGCCAACCTGATCACGCAGGGCTATGGCGAGAGCCAGCTGCGCGTGCCGACCACGTCGGCGGAACCTGCGAACCGTCGTGCCGTGGTGCGCAACATTACAGGTCTGCTGCGCTAAGCAGACCAACACCCCAAACAGAAAACGCCCCCGGAGCGATCCGGGGGCGTTTTGCGTTATTGGATAGTGCATGTGTCAGTCGGGCCCGTTATGCGGACTCGATTGAGCCTGATCACTTGTTGGGCAGGGGCCCGATCACCATGACCATCTGGCGGCCTTCCATCTTGGGGAAGTTCTCCACCCGGCCGATCTCTTTGGTGTCGGCAGCGACGCGCTCCAAAAGCTCACGACCGAGGTTCTGGTGCGCCATCTCACGGCCACGGAACCGGAGGGTAACCTTCACCTTGTCGCCACCTTCAAGAAACTTGAAGACATTGCGCATCTTCACATCGTAGTCGTTCTTGTCCGTATTGGGACGGAACTTGACCTCTTTGATCTCGATGATCTTCTGTTTCTTGCGGGCTTCGCTCTCGCGCTTTTGCTGTTCATATTTGAACTTGCCGAAATCCATGATCTTGCACACGGGCGGCTTGGCATTGGGCGAAATTTCAACAAGGTCGAGGCCGGCGTCATCGGCCATTTCCATGGCACGCTGCGGCGAGACAACGCCGACGTTTTCGCCATCGGCACCGATCAGGCGGATTTCGGGGGCACGGATCTTGTCGTTGACGCGCGGGCCGGTGTCACGTTGGGGCGGCGCGTTATGAGGTCTGCGAGCGATGGTGATGGTCCTTTGATTGTTACCTAATTCCAGAATGCAAGGTAAACCCGCGTGGGGCCATCTTCAAGTCGCAAAATCACGCTATGCGTGGGGTTTGGGGCGATTTACCCTTGATCTGGGGCGATTGTAGCGCAATTCACGGCTATGCGGCTCCGGGGGAAATCTTTAACCTCGCGGGGCGTAGATTAAGGGGAATGGAATGAAGAATCTGGTCTGGTTGGTCGTGGCGGCGCTGATTGCGCTGGCGGGCTATATGCTTTTCACCGGCAAGGGGCCGCAGGAAGTGGCCATCGAAGCTTCCGAGGCGATCAATGCGCCCGAGGTGGCCGAAGATATGACCAACGCCGCTGAAGACGCCGCCGATGCAATCGCGGGCAGCGTGGATGCCGCCGGGGAGGCGATCAGCGATGCCGTGGATGACGCAACCGAGAGCGCCAATGACGCGGCGGAGCCTGCGGCGCAGAATTAAGCGGCTCCGCGCAATGCGGAAAAGCAGAGGCCGCGACCGGGGAACCGGGCGCGGCCTTTGCTTTGGTTTGATCCCTCTGGTGGGTTACTCGGCGGCGGGCTTCATCTGGAAACCTTCCTTAACCTGATCGGCAGGGGTCACCGGGTAGTCGCCAGAGAAGCAGGCGTCACAATACTGCGGGCAGTCGGCGTGGCGGCCTTCGGCTTCGCCCACCGCGCGGTAGAGACCGTCGAGCGAGATGAATTTGAGGCTGTCGACCTGCAAGTGGTCGCGCATCTCATCCTCGGACATGGTCGCCGCCAGCAGCTTTTCGCGCTGCGGGGTGTCGACGCCGTAGAAACAGGGCCAAGCCGTGGGGGGGGAGGCGATGCGGAAGTGCACCTCTTTCGCGCCCGCGTCGAGGATCATCTCTTTGATCTTGCGCGATGTCGTGCCGCGCACCACCGAGTCGTCGACCAAGATCACCCGCTTGCCCTTGATCAGCGCACGGTTGACGTTGAGCTTGAGGCGGACCCCCATATTGCGGATCTGCTCGGTCGGCTCGATGAAGGTCCGGCCCATGTATTGGTTGCGGATGATGCCCATGGCGTAGGGAATGCCGGATTCAAGGCTATAGCCAATCGCCGCCGGGGTGCCGCTGTCAGGCACGGGACAGACGAGATCGGCTTCCACGGGGCTTTCCTTGGCCAGTTCGCGGCCAATATTCTCACGCGTTTCATAGACCGAGCGACCGCCGAGAATGCTGTCGGGGCGGCTGAAGTAGACATGCTCAAAAATACAGAAACGCGAGGCGACACGGCGGAAGGGGAAATGGCTTTCGACCCCTTTCTCGGTGATCACCACCATCTCGCCCGGTTCGATCTCACGGACGAATTCCGCGCCGATGATGTCGAGCGCGCAGGTCTCCGAACTCAGCGCCCAGCCATCGCCGACACGGCCTAGCACGAGCGGGCGCACGCCCAGCGGATCGCGCACGCCGATCAGCTTGGTGCGCGTCATGGCAACGACAGAGAAGGCCCCCTCGACCCGGCGCAGCGCATCTTCCATCCGCTCGGGGATGTTTTGCTGCAAGGACCGGGCCATCAGGTGAATGATACACTCACTGTCGGATGAGGATTGGAAGATCGAGCCCCGCTCAATCAACTCACGGCGCAGGGCGTTGGCATTGGTGATATTGCCGTTATGGGCAATCGCGGCCCCGCCCATGGCGAACTCACCAAAGAAGGGCTGCACGTCGCGGATCGCGGTGGGGCCCTTGTTGCCAGAGGTCGAATAGCGGACGTGACCAATGGACAGCTCGCCGGGGAGCGTTTGCATCACATCCTGCGAGGTGAAGTTGTCGCGGACATAGCCAAAGCGGCGGGCCGATTGGAAACCGGCGGCGGGATCGTAGCTGACGATGCCGCCAGCCTCTTGTCCACGGTGCTGGAGGGCGTGCAGGCCAAGGGCCACGAAAGTGGCGGCATCGGCAACGCCAACCACGCCAAAGACGCCGCATTCCTCCTTCAGTTTATCCTCATCTCCGCTGTCGCGCAGATAGGAAGTGTCAAAGGGATGGGCGGGCGGCATGTGCTTGGACAACGGGGCAACTCCGAATCCGGGTGAGGTCGCTGCCTATGTAGGGGCTTCGTAAGCGGCTGTCACCCCGCATGTCGCCTGCGGGGGGCATGAGGCAGGATAAAGCGCCGCATTGCCCGCCGAGGAGGCGGCCCCCGTAACCTGCCAAGCCCAAACGCAAAACAGGCGGCCATTATGCTCTGGCCGCCTGTCTAAAAGGATTGTGTTAAGAGATTATGAAAGCCTTAGGCGCTACATTTGCCCACCAGCGCCTCATAGCGGTTGGTGATCCAGCCGAGCGCCTCTTGCGGGTCTTTTTCTTCGATCTGGCCGGTGAAGCGCGAGAATACGGCGGCGGAACGGCTGTTTTCCACCATGGTGGTCCGCTCACCGGTGATGACGGTGTCGTAGACGAAGAAGGCAATCGCCACCAAAAGCACGCCGCGCACGACGCCAAAGATGAAGCCGAGCCCTTGGTCCACGCCACCCAGCATCGAGCGGTGCACAAGCGAGGAGAAGAGCGGCGTGAAGAGCGAGACCACGATCAGTGCTGCGGCAAAGACCAGCGCAAAAGCACCAATCACCGACAGTTCGCAGCTATCGGCCAAGAATTCGCCCACATAGGGCAGTTCACGCACCAGCGGCTCGACCTGCGGCGCAAAGAGAAAGGCCAGCACAGCCGCTGCAATCCAGCCGACAATCGCCATCAACTCGCGCACCAGCCCGCGGCCATAGGCCAGCAATGCCGATAGCACGATGACAACCGCGACCACCCCGTCAATAATGGTAAAACCGTCCATGCGCGTTCTCGCCCTCGTCTAAGGGGGGATCAGCCCGCCCCGAAAATTTCGCCAACAAATCCGGTCAGATCGCTCATCGTATTCAGCGCAATTCCGGTCACACCCACAGCCTTGCCGCCGCGCGGTGCAATAGCGCTCGTAAAACCAAGTTTTTGCGCCTCTTTCAACCTGTTTTCCGTCTGGCTGGCGGGGCGCAGCGCACCGGAGAGGCTAATCTCTCCGAAAACAACGGTTTCGGCGGGCAGGGCCGCGTCTTCCCGCGCCGAGAGGATCGCGGCGGCCACGGCGAGATCGGCGGCGGGTTCGGAGATCTTCATCCCGCCCGCCACATTGAGGTAGACATCCAGCCCCGCGAAAGGAATTCCGCACCGCGCTTCCAATACCGCGAGGATCATCGCCAGACGCCCCGAATCCCAGCCCACCACCGTCCGGCGCGCTTGGGAATGGGGCGAGGGGGCCACGAGCGCCTGAAGTTCGACCAAGACAGGCCGGGTGCCTTCGATGCCCGCAAAGACGACCGAACCGGGAGAGGGTTGTCCGCGTTCCGACAAGAACAGCGCCGAGGGGTTGATCACCTCTGACAGACCGCCCCCCGTCATTTCGAAAACGCCGATCTCATCCGCCGGGCCGAAGCGGTTTTTCACGGCGCGCAGGATACGGAACTGGTGGCCACGCTCGCCTTCGAAATAGAGCACGGTGTCGACCATATGCTCCACCACGCGGGGGCCAGCGATCTGGCCTTCCTTGGTGACATGGCCCACGAGGATCACCGCGACCCCGCGGCGTTTGGCGAAACTGGTCAACTCATGCGCCGCGGCGCGGACCTGACTGACCGATCCGGGCGCGCTTTCGACGTTGTCGGCCCACATGGTTTGGATCGAGTCGATGATGGCAAGCTGCGGGCGCTCGGCCTCAAGCGTGGTCAGGATGTCGCGCAGATTGGTTTCCGCCGCGAGTTTCACCGGCGCTTCGGAAAGGCTAAGACGCTGCGCGCGCATGCGGACCTGCGCGCTGGCTTCTTCGCCGCTGACATAGATCGTCTTGAGGCCGGAGTTGGCGAAATGCGCGGCGGCTTGCAGCAGAAGGGTCGATTTCCCGATGCCGGGATCGCCGCCCACGAGGATCGCCGAGGCGGGCACCAGCCCGCCGCCCAACACGCGGTCCAACTCCGCAATGCCCGACTGTGCGCGCGGGGGCGGGGTTTCTTGTGTGGCAAGATCGGTGAGTTCAATGGCAGAGCCGCGCCTTGCGCCCAAGGATTTGCTGGGCGGGCCTGCGGAGATGCCCTTGTCTTCGACGATGGAATTCCACGCGCCGCAGGCGTCGCAGCGCCCGGACCATTTGGAATGTTTCGCGCCGCATTCGGCACAGGAAAAACTGGAGGAGGATTTGGCCATGGGCCCTTTTCGCGCAGGTGCCCGATGGCGTCAAAGGAAAAGCATCCGGCCCTTGGGTGATGATCCCGGGGGGGAACCCAATGGGCCGGATGCCGCCGCTGGCATTACTCAGCGGCTTTGGGCGGCAGGTCGATCACGATATTGTCGAGCGATGTCGTCTCAGGCTTGCGCTCGGGTGTTTCGGTCTGGACCACACGTTCAAGGCCAAGCTCAGGCATAATCTCACGCATCTCTTCACGCAGACGCTCAAGCTGAGCCACGGCGACGCTTTCTTCGAGTTCGACTTCGTGCAGCCAATGTTTCATCTCGGTCGAGATCGCTTTGGCTTGATCGAGACGACTATTGAAAAGCTCGACCTCTTCTTGACGCTGCTTGAGGAAGCTGCGGGCGCGGGCCAGTTTCTCATCCGAATAGACTTCGGCCAGATCGCGGGCCACGTGGCTCATCTGAGCGGCCATTTCCAGCACGGCAGGCTCCAGCGTGGCGAGGTCGGGATGATCGCGCAGATAGGCCAGACGTTCGCGCACCGAATCGAATTCCGAGCTCATCTGAAAGGTTTCGGCCCGGTCGGCGGCGTGCACGGCGGCATAGGCGCGGGCCACGTCCTGCATGCCGACATTGAATTGGCGGTGCGAGGTCTCAAGCTGCATGACACGGCGGTTAGTGGGCAGGAAAAAGCACAGGCCCACAGCAAGGACGGTCAGCGCCAGTTGGGCGTACATCCCGGCGTTTTCGACAGGCTCACCGGCGTATTGCAGATCAAGGCTGATCCAATCCCAAAGGCCGAGCGCCGCCATGATGCTGGCACCGGTAAGGGCAAGGGCCGCGAGGGCGAAAACCACCACCGCAAGCCGTTGAAAGGCGAATTGAACGAGGTAGGCAAAGGAACGAAGCTGGGACATACTTTCTCCCCCCTGGAAGAGCTACTAAGCAAGTTTCTGCCGACCAACGCCTCCTTATCCTTCTTTGTTCCCATTCCCTGTGGGATTATGCTGAGGATTTAACCTAGTTTTGCCGAGATTATGGCACAACCGCAGGTTTTTCGGAAGTTATTTGCGCCTGCGCCGTGCAATTCGTGATCGGCAGCGCAGGGCAGGGGCGAGGCGTACCGTGGGGGAACGCCAGTGAGTCGCGCAGCGACTCTCTCGGCGGCGTGCTGCGATGCGGGGGAAAATCGCCGACCTAACCGGCGTAGTTTCGCGCATATCTTGCGCCCAAAGAGGTGAGCACCTCATAGCCGATCGTGCCCGCCCAATCCGCCAAATCATCAACGCCTTGGCTTTGCCCCAGCAGTTGCAAGGTCGCGGGCACCTCGTCCAATGCAGAGACATCCACCGTGATCAGGTCCATTGAGACGCGCCCGAGGATGGGTAGGGTAACACCCTCATGCTGGAAACAGGCGGTGCCGGTCGCATTGCCCATCGCGCGCAGAAGGCCGTCGGCGTAGCCCGCGGCCACGGTGGCGAGCGTCACGGTGCTCTCCGCCGTCCAGGTGTTGCCATAGCCCACAGTTTCCCCGGGGGTGACGCTGCGGGTCTGGATCACTGGCACGTCGAGGGTGACCACGGGCCGCGCCTCTGTGAATGGGCGCCCGCCGTAAAGACCGATGCCGGGCCGGGTGACGTCGAAATGATACTCCGGCCCCAGCAGAATGCCCCCCGTGGCGGAGAGCGAGCGCGGCACCTCGACCCCTTGGGTCATGTCGCGGAAACTGTGCAGTTGCGCGTCGTTCATCTCGTGATCCGGCGCGTCCGAGCAGGCCAGATGCGACATGATGAGCGTGGGGTTCTGGCTCAGCGCGATGTCGCGCAGGGCTGCCCATTCCGCAGGCTCCATCCCCAGCCGGTTCATCCCGCTGTCGAGTTGGATGCCGAAAGCATGGCCGGGCAGGGCCTCAAACTGGCGCAGCAGCTGCTCTGTCGAGTTGATCATCGGCGTCAGCGCGGCACCGGCAATCGCCTCTGCATCGCCCGGCATATGCCCGGAAAAGACATTGATCACCGGGCCTTCGCCCAAGGCTTGGCGCAGGGCCACCCCCTCTTCGGTCAGGGCCACGAAGAACTGCCGCGCCCCGGCCTCGGCCAATGTCTTGGCCACACGGGCGGCGCCCAGCCCATAGCTGTCGGCTTTGACCACGGCGGCGGTCTCGGCCTTTGTCATACGGTCGAGGGCGCGCCAGTTGTCGGCGATGGCTTGTAGGTCGATGGTCAGGGTCGCTTTGCTCATGCGCGGATGTGGGCCGGAATGAGGGGGGAGGTCAAGCGGCCAAGGGCACCTAACGTCATGCGCGACAGGCAGGCGGGGGATTTGTTACAGTTTTGCCTACCGGATGCGCAGGATGGGGAGGTCAGACGGATGTCACGGATCAAGATCATGTTCGGCCATGCGGGCGTGTCGCTCATGGCGCTGGCCGCTGTGGTGGCTTTCGTTGCCATGCTCTGGGGGGCGCCGCTGTGGTCTTGGGCGCTGGTGCCGCTGGGGGTCGCGGCGCAGATGCTTAATGAGTATAACCTGCACCGACATGTCTTTCACCTTGCCCCGCCGAAGCGGCAGTGGGCCTTTGATCTGCTGTACCGCGCGCATTACGGGCACCATGACTTCCCGACCAATCACGGGCTGTTTTTCGTGCCGGTCTGGGTCGCGCTGCCGATGCTCGTGGGGAATTTCCTTCTGGTCTGGGGCATCGCGGCGCTTTTGGGGGTCGAGGCGAGCATCTGGATCGCCACGGCGATCGTGCCTCTGGGCGGGGTGCTGACCTTTCTGGGCTATGAGTGGTTTCACATGACGGCGCATCTGACGGTGCCGAAAACTGCGGTGGAGCGGCATGTCACCCGGCTGCACAATCAGCATCACTTTCGCGACTTCAACAAGTGGTTCCACGTCAGCCCGGGCGGAGAAATCATCGACCGGGCCATGGGCACCGATATCGACACCGAGTCTTTGAAACAGCAGCAGCGCATCGCCTTTATCCGCACCTTGGGGATGCAGCCCGATGACCCGAGGTTGCTGGCCGCCCGCGCGCGGTACGCTGGGAAATACGGGCTGAGCGAGGCCGAAGTGGCCCGGGCCGCGCGGGGGTAGATGTGAAACTTCCGTAACGTTACCCGAAGGGCGCTTGCCTGTCCCCGTGGCGCGGGTAGGCTTGGCCCAATTCAAGGGAGGACGAACCATGCACCGACATATGACCACCACAGCCTTGCTTGCCGCGGGCCTTACCGCTGGCGCGGCGCAGGCGGAGAACCGGATCGACCGGCAATTGCCGAATGCGCCCGAGCTTGCGGCCTATGGCGATCATGCCGTGGGGGTGCGCACGCTGGAGATGGTCAACCCCGACCAGATCGACATCCTCGCCATCGACCCCGCCGCCGACAAGCCCGAGGAGATGCCGCGCTATGACCGGCCGCTCACGGTTGAGATGTATTATCCCGCCGCCGAGGGGGCGGAGGGCGAGACCTCCTTCAAGGCTTATCTCCGCGACGGCACCACCGAGGTCACGCTCGAGGGACAGGCCATGCGCGACGTCGATCCGGCGGAGGGCGAGACCTTTCCGCTCGTGCTGATCAGCCATGGCTATCCGGGCAACCGTTACCTCATGTCGCATCTGGCAGAGAACCTCGCCTCTAAAGGCTATGTCGTGGCCTCGATCGACCATACCGACAGCACCTACCGCACGCAGGCGGCCTTTGGCTCGACGCTGGTGAACCGCTCGCTGGACCAGCTTTTCGTGCTAGAGCAGATGGCGCAGAAGGCCGCGGAGGGCGGTGATTTCGCGGGGCTCTATGACGCCGAGAACACCGGTCTGATCGGCTATTCCATGGGCGGCTACGGCGCGATCATCACCGCCGGGGGCGGGGTGACGGAGGCATCGGTTGGCTATACATGGGGCGGTCCGCATGGAACGCTGGGCATTCATCAGGCGGGCTCCGAGACGCATGACGCGCTGCCCGATCCGCGTATCAAGACCGCCGTGGCCTTCGGCCCCTGGGGCATGAACCGCGGCTTTTGGGATGCCGAGGGGCTGGCGGGGGTGCAGATCCCAATGCTCTTCATCGCAGGCTCGCAGGATGATGTCTCGCTCTACGAGAACGGCATCCGAGCGATCTGGGAGAACACCTCGAACGTGGACCGCGCGCTGTTGACCTACATGAACGCGGGCCATAACGCGGGCGCGCCCATGCCGGCGCCGGAGGAGGCCTATTACTTCAGCGAGGACAAGGGCTTCAACATTTCCGAGCATTACACGGACGCGGTCTGGGACACAGCGCGGATGAACAATATCGCGCAGCATTTCGTGACCGCGTGGATGGACAGTCATTTGAAGGGTGAGGAGGCGAAGGCTGCGTATCTCGATCTGGTAGAGAACTCGAACGACGGCGTCTGGTCGGTCGAGGAGGATGGGACCGAGAAGGAGGACCACAGCTATTGGAAGGGTTTTCCGGAGGGGACCGCGAAGGGGCTGATGTATGAGGAGAAATCGGCGGCTGAGTGAAACGCGTGGCCCGGTAGCGTTGCCGGGCCCTTTTGCCACCGGGCCCGGAATCAGGCCGCAGGCGCCGGGCCATAGCCTGCTTGGCGAAAGGGGGGCTACTAGGTGAAGTTCGGCATGGCGTTCCTTAAGACCGATCATGGCGGCAAAAGCACCAGTCGAGGTTGCCACGCAGCCCGGAATCAAGCCGCAGGCGCCGGGCCATCGCCTGCCCGCCCGGACGGGTAGGCGATTTGGCTAGGCTGGGTGAGACCTCGCGGCACGCACATCATAGTTGAAAGATAAAGTGGTACCGAACTTTTGTTGCATCGCCCACCCGCGGGCAGGCGATGGCCCTAGGTTCTTTAAAATCGTTCCTCAGGGAAAACGGAAGGCTCTCCCCTCAAAACTCCTGATCGTCCCCGCCGCCCTGCTGCCAAGGCTGCACGAGGTTGCCGAAGCGGGTGAACTTGCCCTCGAAGCTGAGGTCCACCGTGCCAATGGGCCCGTGACGCTGTTTGCCGATCACCACCTCGGCGCGGCCGTGCAGACGCTCCATCTCTTCCTGCCAGACCGCCATCTTGTCGAGCTCGTGATCGCCCGGCTTCTCGCGTTCCTTGTAGTATTCCTCGCGGTACACGAACATCACCACGTCGGCGTCCTGTTCGATCGAGCCGGATTCCCGAAGGTCCGAGAGCTGCGGGCGTTTATCGTCGCGGCTTTCCACCTGACGCGAGAGCTGCGACAGGGCGATCACCGGGATGTCGAGTTCCTTGGCGATGGCCTTGAGGCCCATGGTGATCTCGGAAATCTCGTTCACCCGGTTCTCGGATTTGCCGGTGCCGCGCACGAGCTGGAGGTAGTCGATGATCAGCACGTCGAGGCCGTGGGTCCGCTTCAAGCGCCGCGCGCGGGCGGCAAGCTGGCTGATCGGCAGGGCGGGCGTGTCGTCGATGAAGAGCGGGCAGGCCTCGAGCGCCTTGGCGGCATCGACGAAACGGCGGAACTCTGCCTCGGTCATGTCGCCCGAGCGGATCTGGTGGCTGGGGATCTCGGCGGCTTCCGAGAGAATCCGCGATGCAAGCTGTTCGGCGCTCATCTCGAGGCTGTAGAAGCCCACGACGCCGCCGTCGATAGCACCCTCGGTGCCGTCGGGCTTCATCCCGCGCTTGTAAGCCTTGGCCACGTTGAAGGCGATGTTGGTGGCAAGCGAGGTCTTACCCATCGAAGGGCGCCCGGCGAGGATCAGAAGGTCAGAGCGGTGCAACCCGCCCAGTTTCTTGTCCATGTCGATCAAACCGGTGGAGACGCCGGAAAGGCCGCCATCCCGCTGGTAGGCGGCATTTGCCACGTTCACCGCGTCGGTGACGGCCTTCAGGAAGGACTGGAAGCCGCTTTCGACTTGGCCCTGTTCGGCCAGCTTGTAAAGCTCCTGCTCGGCCTCAACGATCTGCTCGCGCGGCTCGGAGGAGACATCGACCTGTGCGGCCTTGGCCGAGATGTCGCGGCCCAGCTGAATCAGATCCCGGCGCACGGCGAGGTCATAGATCATCTGCGCGTAGTCACGCACGGCGAAGGCGCTGATCGCTGCACCGGCGAGACGGGCCAGATAGGCCGGGCCGCCCAGCTCCTTCAGCCCCTCGTCGTCTTCCATGAAGGCCTTGAGCGTGACCGGGGAGGCAAGGTTGTTCTTGGCGATCCGCTGGGCCGCGATGTCGAAGATGCGGGCGTGGACCGGCTCGTAGAAGTGCTTGGGCCCGATGACCGAGGCGACACGGTCGTAGACGTCATTGTTAGTCAGGATCGCGCCCAAAAGCTGCTGTTCGGCCTCGATCGAATGCGGCATCGATTCCGGTGCCTGCACGGCCAATTGGTTCGCGTTCAGCGATGTAATCTCGTTCATGACCTCACCCATTTCTACCCAGATGGACCTCATAGCCAGTGGGTGCGTCCGGCGCAAATTGTATCTTTTGTGGATATCTTTACCGACAAAAGGCCCCACCACATTTTGCCTTGTGGTGGGGCCTTCGGTCAACATCTTGCGAAAATTCGGTTAACTTTTGCGGGATTCCTGCCAATCGCGCGGGGCGTTCAGGAAGGCTTCGACCTCCGTCAGCGTGGCGGCGTCAAAAGCCCCTTGGGCGCGGGCCTCGGCTAGCACGTCCCACCAGGTACAGAGCGCGTGGAGCGTAACGCCATGGTCGCCAAGGGTCTTTTCGGTCTGGGGGAAGATGCCGTAGTGGAAGATCACCGCCGTATGGGCGCAGGTCGCCCCGGTTTCGCGAATCGCGTCGACGAAGCTGAGTTTCGAGCCGCCATCGGTGGTCAGGTCTTCGACCAGCAGCACGCGTTGGCCCGGCGTCATCTCACCTTCGATCCGCGCGTTGCGACCGTAGCCCTTGGGCTTCTTGCGGACATAGGTCATCGGCAGGGCCATGCGTTCGGCGACCATGGCGGCAAAGGGGATGCCCGCCGTCTCGCCCCCGGCGATATTGTCGAAGGCCTCAAAGCCCGCGTCGCGCATGACGGTGACGGCGAGGAAATCCATCAGCGTGGACCGGATGCGCGGGTGGGAGATCAGCTTGCGGCAGTCGATATAGGTGGGCGACGGCAGGCCAGAGGCCAGCGTGAAGGGCTCCTCCGCGTTGAAATGCACCGCGCCGATCTCTAGCAGCATGCGTGCGGTGAGGCGGGCCATTTCTTGGGGGCTTGGGTGGCTGGTGGGGATCATGGCAGGCGTCCTTGGGTGGGGAGAGGTCGGAGCGGTATTTAAGAAAGGATGAAGATCAGGTGGTCCAGTGCAGATCGAAACCGGGGTCGAAGACCGTGACCGGGCCGTCGGGCGTGTCGATGCTGTCGGGGTGTTGGGGCGCTTCCCGGCGTAGGGTGATCTGTGTCTCGTTTGGCGGCAGGCCGTAGAAGGCGGGGCCATTGAGCGAGGTGAAGGCTTCGAGCTTGTCGAGCGCGCCGTCTTCTTCGAACACCTGAGCGAGGATCGCCATCGTGTTGGGCGCGGTGAAACAGCCCGCGCAGCCGCAGGGTTGCAGCTTGGCGCCATCGGTATGGGGCGCGCTGTCGGTGCCGAGGAAGAAGCGCGGATCGCCAGAGGTGGCCGCTTGGCGCAGGGCGCGGCGGTGGGTCTCGCGTTTGGCGACTGGCAGGCAGTAATAATGCGGGCGGATGCCACCGGCGAGGATGTGGTTGCGGTTGATCACGAGGTGGTGCGTGGTGATCGTGGCGGCAAGACCGCTGTCGTTGCTGCGGACGTAGTCGGCGGCCTCGGCGGTGGTGATATGTTCCATGATCACGCGCAGCGCGGGGTGGGCGCGGCGGATCGGGTCGAGCACACGGTCGATGAAGACGGCCTCGCGGTCGAAGATGTCGACCTCGCTGTCGGTGACCTCGCCATGGGTGCAAAGGGGCAGGCCGATTTCGGCCATCCGGTCGAGCACCGGCGCGACATTGTCGAAGTTCGACACGCCGCTGGCGGAGTTGGTGGTGGCGCCTGCGGGGTAGAGTTTGACGGCGTGGATCAGCCCCTCGGCATGGGCGAGGGCGACATCGTCGGGGTCCGTCTCCTCGGTCAGGTAGAGGGTCATCAGGGGCGTGAAATCCGCGCCCTCGGGCAGGGCGGCCATGATCCGGTCGCGGTAGGCAGCAGCCTGGGCGCCTGTCACCACAGGGGGCACGAGATTGGGCATGATGATGGCGCGGGCAAAGTCGCGGGCGCTGTGCTGGACCACGGCGCGCAGCATGTCGCCGTCGCGCAGGTGCAGGTGCCAGTCATCGGGACGGCGGATCGTGAGGCTTTGTGTCATGGGCGCGGGGCTAGCACAGAGCGGGGCCGCGCGCCAGATTGAAAACCTATCCGGTGGCGGTCGCGGCCTCGGCCACGCGGGCCTTGCGTCTGGCGCGGATGCGTTCGAGGCGGCGGGCAAAGCGGGGGGCTTTCATCCGGGCCGAGACATTGGCGCAGAGCGCTTCGAGCAGCAGTTCGCGCCCTTGGGTGTTGATCGCTTGGCTGAGGTTGCGCAGATAGGGCAGGTAATCGCGCCGCGCGCGGTAGAGGGCGGCGAAGCGGGTTGCGTCCAACGTGCCCTCGGCGGCGGCTTGCAACAGCGGGTCGAGCTGGTCGATCTCAAGCAGGTCGGTTTGCAGCGCATCGCCCATGAAGGGCATCCGCAATTTGGTGACATTGGCACGGGTGAAGAGCGCCGCATGCATCGCGTCGAGCCTCTCGCGCGGGTCATAGAGGACGAAGACCCGTTCGGCGGCGTCGAGCATATCGGGCGCATAGCCATAGCGCGACGTGAAATCGAGGATGCGCATATCGGCGAAACGCTCATCCCATTCGGTGATGCGCGGGTTCAGCGTGGCCTGCGGTTGGATCGCCACCACTGCCGCGCCGGGCGCGGCCACGGAATAGGCGGCGGCAGCATAGGCGCAGGGGCCCGCGCCGTAGAAGAGCACTTGATCGAATTCGTCGAAGAAGCCGTCGTCAATCAGCCGGTCGAAATAGGCATAGACCTCTTCGGCGCGGAACCATGTGTCACCGTCGCTGGCAAGGCACAGATGCGACCAGTCGTGATTGCGCACCATGTCCCAGCCCAAGGGCTGCGCCTTGTCAGAGAGCGCATGCATGCCTTGGTAGGTCTCGAAGGTGACGAGCAGGGTCGTCTCACGCTCGATGAAGGCGGAGAAGTGGCTTTTGCCCAGAGATTGGAAATAGCCGTCTTCTTCGGCGACGGCCTCAATCGCGCGCAGCCATTTGCGTTTGGGCATATCGGCCAGTGAGCTTTCGATCGTGGGCGTCTCGCGCGGCATCGGGCATCCTCGGGCTTGTCGGGGCGGGGCAGAACCGCCGTTTCAGCTGGGTGTAGCCGGATATTAGGGCGAAAATGCGGAAAATCCGTGAGAAATTGAAGAGAATGTGACGGTTTTCCGGGGGCGCGGTTGTCGAAGGCGCGTTACCACCTACGGCGGAAAGCCACGACTTTGTTGTGCGAGCCGCGGTGATAATAGGCCATGCCCGCCTGCATGAAGGCGGCGAAGACCTTGTTGACGCCATCGGGGCCGATCCATTGCGGGTGCAATTCGATGATCGCGGCGCGGAGGGTGTCGAGGGGCAGGGTGGGAATGAGATCGACCTCGGCCCCTTCGATGTCGCAGATCAATACGCTTGGGGTGAGATCGGCAAAGACTTTAGCCGCGTCGAGCACGTCGATCTGATGGGGCTCAGGCGGGTCTTCGTCTTTGAAACGGGTCAGGGAAGACGACAGGATGCGGTCGCGCACATAGAAATCCGCCTTGCCGGGGGCGGGGCCGAGGATCGCGTTGGTGACATGGGCGTTGGACAGCCCGTTGGCCGCGTGGACCCGCCGGACATAGGGGATGAGGTTGGGGTTCGCCTCAAAGCTATGGACTGAGGCGACATTGCGTTTGCTGGCCACCAGCGTCGACATATAGCCAACCCCGCCGCCCAGTTCGATCACCCTGTCGCCTTCGCGGACGACGCGCAGCGCAGCCTCACTCTCCTTGGCTTCATAGGCGTTCTGTCGCAGCAGCTTGCGGATCCGCCCGCGCAGGATCGCCGGATCGTCGGGAAACTTCATGCCGCGGGAGTGGATGAAATTGGGTTCAGACGGGGGCGCGGCCTGTGTCACGGCTCAGCTTTCCATATCGAGGGCAAGGGCATAGGCGGCCCGCTCTGTCGCGGTTAACTTGATGTTAAGCGCTTGGCGGTAGAGATCGCGGAACTCCGGTGTCTGGCGCAGGTCTTCGGCCTTGGCGCGGTGCCAGTCGAGGCCCGCTTGGTGATGTTTGCGGAGTTGGGCGTCGGCGAGGAGGTGGTCCATCTCGGCGCGCAGACGGGGCAAATTGCGCTGGATCGACAGGTCGCGGTGGTCATTCCAGTCCATCCGGATCCAATAGTTGATCCCGATGGAGCGGTCGACGTGAAGGGCGCGCCCGCGCTGGCGTTTGATGAGGAAGGAGTCGGCTGACCGGAGGGCATAATGGTTCAACTGTAGCAGATCATAGCCGACGTTGCTGCGCGAGGACCGCCAGCCATTGCGCAGCGCATCACGTGTCATGCCGTGGCCCGCACCGTTGACCCATTTGACCTCGGATACCGCGGCCTCGTCCAATTTGTTTGGTCGATGGCAGGACAGTCTGCCATAGGCGCCGAGGTTGCGGAACATCGTTTTGAACCCCCATGCGGTATGGGGTTTGGGGCAAAAGCTCGGCGCGCAGTGGTTGAATTGGTCGATCACGGGGGCCTCCGACAGGGCGGTCACGCCGTTGTGGCCGAAGAGGCGCCACGTCATCGCGATATTCGTGGCCTCGGGGGCGGCGGCGAAGAAGTTTTCGAGCCTGCCGTTGCCGGTGCGGATGTTGACGAATTCGTCCACATCGATATGCGCGATCCATTCCGCTTGGCGGACGAGCGGTTCCTCCAGCGCTTGGTTCAGCGCGTGTTGTTGGGGGGAGTTGCCTTTCCAATCGTCGTTGTTGCGGTGCTGGAGAATGCCCATGTCTTGCAGGCGCCCCAGAACGGCATCGGTGCCGTCGCTGCAATCATTGGTGTAGATCAGGAAGTTATCGAAGCCCACGGCGCGGTGATAGGCGACCCATTCGACGATATAGGGCGCTTCGTTTTTCATGCAGGCGACGATGACATTGCCGCTGTTGCCGGGCGGCAATGCGCGCGGGGGCACGGCGGTATAGGCGGGCGCGGGCTCGTCTTCGCCCGCAGGGGCCGCGCCGTTGTGGGGGCGGAAGGGGCCGCGCAGAATGGTTTCGTGGTTGACCTTTAGCCGGGTGAGGAGCCGATCATTGGCCGCGCGCGTCTCTTCGGGGGCGTCGGGATCGTGCAACAGCGCCTCGAACCTCGCGGCAGAGCGGCGGGCCTCCTCGGCATCTGCGCGTTTTTGCGCGAGCGGGGTCGCGGTGCTGCGGATGCGGTGGGCGAAGGCGGCGAGGTATTGGGTGGCGCGAAAGCCGAACTGGGGGTCGGCTTCTTGCCACGGAGCCTCGGGCGCGTCGGGGGTAAGCGCCTGATCCAGCGTGGGAAAACGGGCGATGAGTGCGGCGTTGTCGCGGGCGAAATGGTCGGAGATCACGGCGAGGCTTCCGGGTTTGATCACGGGGCCGCCGATTTGCAGCGCCTGCAACATCTGGCTCCATGTGCTGCGCGGGCAGGCGAGGTCATGGGCCTGTTGATAGCGGATCAGAACATCGTTGAACTGCCGCATCCGCGTCAGCCAAGGCGCGGGCAGGGCCGCGAGGGCGCGCCCGGGATCGACCGGGCCGAGGGGCGTGGAAAGGCCCAAGCTCTCGGTGATCTCCGTGGCCCCGGACTTGGACATAAGATGGGGCAGGTCAAGCGGGCGAAACGTAATTTTCTCTGCGCCGAAGGCGGCGGCCCAATGGGCGTGCAGCGCTTGATAATCGAGCCAAAAGGGCGGGGCTTGCACCTCGGGGAAAAGGCCGAAATCCGGGGCGGTCTCTCTCTGAGCAAGCGCGCCATGCCACCAGTCGTCGCGCTCGGCCAAGGCCAATTCCTGCGTCAGCGGATGACGGCGGCTTTCGGCCACGGCAAAGCCGTAATGTGCGACCAGCGTCCGCGCCTGTTCATCCAGATGCGCGACCACGCGGATGTCGTCGAAATAGGGGCGCAGCAGATCGTGTAGGGCGCGCAGCTCCTCGGGCCGGGACAGCAGATTGCCCAGTTGCGCCGCGCTCAGCACCACATGATCGGCGCGGGTCGCGGCCAGCTCATGGGGGATCAGCGCGTGAAATTCATCGCGCAGGGTCGTGCCGATCAGGGGGCTGTCCAAGCCGCGGCGGTGCCGTAGCAGACCCACCGCTTCCGGGGCGGCGCAAGCGGCATAGAGGCGGACGTGGTTCCAGTCAGCGGCGAGAACCCCCTCCTTGAGCAACGCGTTCTTTTGCTGTTGCAGGATGTTGCGCAGCCGGGCGGCAGCGCGTTCGGTCGGACCGATGAAGAGGGTCAGCCGCATCACCCGGCCTCCGCCTTGCCGGTGTTGCTTTGGCCCCACCACGGCAAGTCGATCTCAAGATAATCCGCGATCTTGTCGCGCGCCTCGGGGTCTTCGATGTCGAACTCCAGAAAGTTGGCACAACCGGCGAAGACGCGGCGGCAGAAGGCGAAATGTCCTTCGATCCACCGGGCAAGCTCGGCCTCGTCGCGGCCAAAGCCGCGGGGCAGCCCCGGCACATCGGCCTGCGGCAAGCGTCGGCGGCCCAGATTATTCCAACGCATCATGCTGTTGGCCGTCTTGGCCGGATCACGGTGCGAAAGCAGAAACTTGACCTCGGGGTGGTGGTGCTGGATGGCGCTCAGCACACCCCAATCGGTCTGCGGCCAAAGGCTGCGGTCATGGCGCACGGCGCTCATCTCATTGATCACGTCGAACTCATGCAGCCGCGCCAGCGGGTCGCCACTGGCAAAGAAATCGGCATAGATGATCCGCCCTACATGCGCGCCGGTGATCTCGGGCGAGTTGCTTTGGCCCTTGCGAATGCGCCAATCCGCGACCTTGAGCCCGGCGTGGCGCAGCGCATCCGTGAGCGTGGTGGTGCCGGTCTTGGGCAGGCCGAGGTTGACGATCCGCGGCCCCGTCATGTGAGGCCGATCTCGGCGCGGATCCGCGCCTCGGCGGCGCAGAACGGGCTGGCTGCGCGCAGTTGCGCCTGCATCGCGCGGTAGCTCGGATCGGTCAGCAGCGCGTCGCGGCGGGCGCGGTGGGCGGCCACGGAGGCGGCATGCAGATCGGCGACGCCGGGCAGCGCTTTCAGGCGGTCGATTTCTTCATTCAAGGCGGGCAGGTAGCGCTGAATCGAGCGATCCTCCCAAGCTGCATCGTTCCGGTCGCGCCAATAGCTGTCATCAAAAGCGCGGTGTTCGCGGTTCACGTCGCCACGGTCGTTCTTGACGAGATAGCTGTCGAGCGAGCGCAGCGCGTAGTGGTTCAGCGTGGCAAAGCGCCGTGCGCCGCGAGCGGGAAAGGCGCGGATGCGGCGTTTGGTGGCGGCACTGCGGAAGGGCTTAGGCACCTGTCGGCCTGCGCCATCGGTCCAATGCGGCTGGTGCTTCGTGTCGTCGTGGAAGGGCCGGTGCGCCCCGTAGTAGCCCAAGGGAAAGTCTTTCCGAACCAAGGTCTTAACCTCAATCGCCGTATCGGCGCACCAAATGTCGGGGTTATGGCTATGGGTGAATTGCCCGATGACGGGGGCGTCGGCAAAATCCTCGACCCCGCCATTGGCGAAGAACTGGAAATGCAGCGAAACGGCCTGCGGGTTGTTGCAGGCCGTGATCAGGGCGGGCAGTCGGTGGTCGCCGACATGAATGTTCAGAAACTCATCCACATCGGCGATCCAGACCCAATCGGCCTGCGTGACGATGGGGTGACGCCGCGCATCCTTGAGCGCCTGCATCTGGTAGTTCCGATTGGTGGCCGGGTTGGGCAGATGGGTGACGAGACCGTGGCGGGCAAGCGCGTCGAGCAGCGCATCGGTGCCATCGCTGCAATCGTTGGAGTAAAATAGGAAATCCGTGACCCCGATCACCCGGTTGAAGGCGATCCATTCCAGCAAAAACGGGCCTTCGTTCTTGACGCAGGTGACAGCGGTGATGCGCATGTCAGACCCCGCCGCGCCGGATCGCGATGATAATGCTCTGTCCCATATCCGCCCCTGTGGCCCCCTTGTTGCCGGAAGCCGTCGTTTATTGCGTGGGACTATGCCAGCGCGGGGAAATCCCGTCAATCTGCCGCCGCGCGGTCTGCCCTCTTGACGGGGCGGGGCGAGGATGCACCACTGGGGCCATGAAAAACATTGATACGATCGACGCGGTCCAAGAGATGCTGAGCGCTGAGGGCTATGTCTGCGACCGCGCGCTTGGGGTCGTGGTGTTCCTCAGCCTCACATTAGGGCGGCCCCTGTTTCTGGAAGGCGAGGCGGGCGTCGGCAAGACCGAGATCGCCAAGGCGCTGGCTGCCGGTCTGGGGCGGCGGTTGATCCGGTTGCAATGCTATGAGGGGCTCGACGCCTCCAGCGTGGTTTACGAATGGAATTTTCCCGCTCAGATGGTGGCGATCCGCACGGCGGAGGCAGGCGGCGGCGCTGACCGGCGCGCACTGACGCAGGAGTTGTTCAGTGACGACTACCTGATCGAACGCCCGCTGTTGCAGGCGCTGCGCCCGGATGAGAACGGCGCCCCGGTGCTGCTGATCGACGAGTTGGACCGCACCGATGCGCCTTTCGAGGCGTTCTTGCTGGAGGCGTTGAGCGATTTTCAGGTGACCATCCCCGAGCTTGGCACGATCCGCGCGCCCGAGCCGCCAATCGTGATCCTGACCTCGAACCGCACGCGTGAGGTGCATGACGCGCTGAAACGCCGCTGTCTTTACCACTGGGTCGATTACCCGGATGTCTCGCGCGAGATGGCGATCCTTGCGGCTCGCGCGCCTGAGGCGGCAGAGGCGCTTAGCCGCGAGGTGGTGGCCTTTGTCCAGCAATTGCGGACCGAGGATCTGTTCAAGAAGCCGGGCGTGGCGGAGACGATTGACTGGGCGAAATGCCTGCTGGCTTTGGATGTCACAACGCTCAGCCCCGAGGTTATCGCCGATACGCTAGGGGCCGTGCTGAAGTATCAAGATGACATCGCCAAGCTGCAAGGCTCCGAGGCGGCGCGCATTCTCGACCAGGCCCGCGCATCGCTGGCGCCTGCCTGAACCGATGGCCGAAGACCTACCTTTGGACCTGCCCGAGGACCCCAAGCTGGCGGGGAATATCACCCATTTCGCCCGCGCCCTGCGCCGGGCGGGGCTGTCAATCGGGCCCGGGCGGGTGGTAGAGGCGGTGGAGGCCGTCGCTGCCGTGGGCTTCACCAGCCGCCGTGATTTCTATTGGACGCTCCACGCCTGTTTCGTGAGCCGCCCCGAACAGGCGCGGGTCTTTGCGCAGATATTCCGACTTTATTGGCGTGACCCGCGCTATTTGGAGCATATGATGGCCGCGATGCTGCCTGCGATCCGCGGCGTGCAAGAGGATCGCCCCGCCACGCCCGCCGAGAAACGCGCGGCAGAGGCCCTGTTGGACGGGGCCGAGGCACCGGAGCGGGAGGACGCGCCTCAGCCCGAGGAGAGTCTCGTCGAGGTGGATGCAAGCCTGACCATGTCCGCGCGGGAGCGGCTGCGGACATTGAATTTCGAACAGATGAGCCTCGCGGAAATGGCTGAGGCGAGACGGATGTTGGCCAAACTCGACCTGCCGGTACCGCCGATGCCAAGCCGCCGCAATGTGGCCGCGGCGCGGGGGCGGATCGATGTGGCGCGCACGATGAAAGCGGCGCTGCGGCGGGGCGGAGAGGCGGACCGGCTTTATCGGAAGACACCGCGCGCGCGCTATCCCAACCTCGTCGTGCTGTGCGATATTTCCGGCTCGATGAGCCAATACAGCCGGGTGATCCTGCATTTTTTGCATGCGGTGGCCAACCGCAAGGGCAAAGGCTGGGCGCAGGTGCATGGTTTCACCTTTGGCACCCGGCTGACCAATATCACCCGGCATCTCGCCACCCGCGATGTGGATGCGGCGCTCGCCGCGGCGGGGGCGCAGGCGCAGGATTGGGAGGGCGGCACGCGCATCGGCGCGGCGCTGGCGGCCTTCAATCGCGACTGGTCGCGGCGGGTCATGGGGCAGGGGGCGGTGGTCTTGTTGATCACCGACGGGCTGGACCGGGACGACCCGGCAGAATTGGCGCGGCAGATGCAGCGGCTACATCTGACCGCGCGGCGGGTGATCTGGCTGAACCCGCTGCTTCGCTGGGACGGTTTCGCGCCCAAGGCGGCGGGTATTCGCGCGATGCTGCCCCATGTCGATAGTTTTCGCGCCGGGCATTCGATTGCATCTTTGGAAGCGCTGGCCGAGGCGATCTCGCGCCCCGATGATGTGGGGGAGAAGGCGCGGATGTTGGCTGGGTTGAACGCAGAGGTTTAGCCAATGAGGGGAGGGCGGAGGGCTGCGGGTCTCTCCAAAACCAGAGGGGTCTCGGACCCACCCTTGATTGATCCCGGCCTGTCACCCGCCTGTCGTCGGTTCAAGCGAAATAGCCGTATCCCCTAAAGGGGCCCCTCGGCGATTTAGCCTGCCCCGCCGCCCTGCGCGCGACCGTTTGGTCTCAAGCAAGGGCGGCTCCGAAACCAGAGGTTCAGGCGAAGGTCTGGGCGAAAGTGGTCCGGTAGATCGTGCGCAGGTCCGACAGGGTGGCGGAGGTGTTGCCGAAGCTGATCTTGTCGCCGCCAAAGGCGCCGACGGCGGTGACCGGTACGCCGGCTTCCTTGCCTGCGGCGATCAAGGTTTCCGCGGCGTCGGCGGTGCAGGCGACGAGGTAGCGGGCTTGGTCTTCGCCGAAGAGGGTGGCGGTGTCTTCGCTTTCGATTTCGACGCCGATCCCTGCGGTTTCAGCCAGCTCAAAGGCCGCGAGGGCGAGGCCGCCGTCGCCGAGGTCGGTGCAGGCGGAGATTTGGCTGGCTTGGGCGCGGATGAATTCGCCGTGGCGGCGTTCGGTGGCGAGGTCGACATGGGGGGCGTCGCCCTCGGCCCGGTCGAAGGCTTCGGCGAGCAGGGCGGATTGGCCGAGGTGGCTGCCAGTCGCGCCGATCAGGAGAGCCACATGGCCGTCGCGCAGTTGGTTGCTGATGACCTGATCGAGGCTGTCGATCAGGCCGACCGCGCCGATGGTGGGCGTGGGCAGGATGCCCTTGCCGTCGGTCTCGTTATAGAGCGACACATTGCCGGAAACGATGGGCATGTCGAGCGCGCCCACGGCCTCGCCGATGCCTTTGATGGCGCCGACGAATTGGCCCATGATCTCGGGCTTTTCGGGGTTGCCGAAGTTGAGGTTGTCGGTCGTCGCCAGCGGTTTGGCGCCCACGGCGCAGAGGTTGCGGTAGGCTTCGGCGACGGCCTGTTTGCCGCCTTCGGTGGGGTTGGCCTTGACGTAGCGCGGGGTCACGTCGGAGGTGAAGGCCAGCGCCTTGTCGGTGCCATGCACCCGCACGATGCCCGCGCCGAGGCCGGGCAGGCGGACCGTATCGCCCATGACCATCGTGTCGTATTGTTCGTAAACCCAGTCTTTGGAGGCGTGGTTCACGGAGCCGATCAGGGCGCGCAGGCCTTCGATGGGGTCGATGCTGGGCGCATCGGTCAGCGCGGCGGCGGCGGGTGTTTCCACCCAAGGTCGGTCGTATTCGGGTGCAGTGGAGGCGAGTTTCGACAGCGGCAGGTCGGCTTTGACCTCACCATCGAGACAGATGAGGAAGCGGTCTTCGGGGAGGGTTTCGCCGACGATGGCGAAGTCGAGGTCCCATTTGTCGAAGACGGCTTTGGCCTCGGCCTCAAGCTCGGGGCGCAGCACCATGAGCATGCGCTCTTGGCTTTCGCTGAGCATCATTTCATAGGCGGTCATATGCGGCTCGCGCGTCGGAACTTTTTCAAGGTCGAGGCGCACGCCGAGGCCACCTTTGTCGCCCATTTCCACGGCAGAGCAGGTCAGCCCCGCAGCGCCCATGTCTTGGATCGAGATCACGGCGCCGGTGGCCATCAGCTCGAGCGTGGCTTCCATCAGGCGTTTTTCGGTGAAGGGGTCGCCGACTTGAACGGTTGGGCGTTTCTCTTCGATGGTGTCGTCGAATTCGGCGCTGGCCATGGTCGCGCCGCCAACGCCGTCGCGGCCCGTCTTCGCACCGAGGTAAACCACGGGCATGCCCACGCCGGAGGCGGCGGAGTAGAAGATCTTGTCGGCATCCGCTAAGCCTGCCGCGAAAGCGTTCACGAGGCAGTTGCCGTCATAGGCTTTGTCGAAACGCACTTCGCCGCCAACGGTTGGCACGCCGAAACAGTTGCCATAGCCGCCGACGCCTTCGACGACGCCGTGCACAAGCTGGCGTGTTTTGGGGTGATCGGGGCGGCCAAAGCTCAGCGCGTTCATCGCGGCGATCGGGCGCGCGCCCATGGTGAAGACATCGCGCAGGATGCCGCCGACACCGGTCGCGGCCCCTTGGTAAGGTTCGATGTAGGAGGGGTGGTTGTGGCTTTCCATCTTAAAGACCAGCGCTTGGCCATCGCCGATGTCGACCACGCCCGCATTCTCGCCCGGGCCGCAGATCACTTGGGGGCCGTCGGTGGGCAGGGTGCGGAGCCATTTCTTGGAGGATTTATAGGAGCAGTGTTCGTTCCACATGGCCGAGAAAATGCCCATCTCGGTGTAGTTCGGCTCGCGCCCGAGGATGTTGACGACCTCGGCGTATTCCTCGGGCGTGAACCCGTGGCTGGCGATAAGGTCGGGCGTGATGGCTGGATCTTGCATGGAAATTCCCCGGCTGGCGCGTTTGCGCCCTCATACAAGGGGAAATGCCGGGGGGGAAGTGGCTTTGGCCGCCTGCAGGCTGAAAGAAGGCGATGGGCCAAAAAAAAGGCCGAGCTAAAAGCTCGGCCAAGTCCAACAGGGAGGTATGAAGCGACGCGCCCTCAGGCTGTCAATCTTCATGATGGTGAAATAGGAGGCAGGGCTGCTCAAATCAAGGCTAATTAACATGGCAAGTCATCATGGCCGATATGCGCCTATTGCATGGCTAGCCATGGGTTGCGGTTTAGCCTTCGCCCTCCACCCGTTCGCGCCATTGCTTGCGGTAGGTAATGATCTCTTCTTGAACGAAATCCTTGAAGGCGGCGACGCGTTTGGATTGGCGCAGTTCTTCTGGATAGGCGAGGTAGACCGGCACTTCGGCGGATTCGATATCGGGCATCACCTGCACGATATGGGGGAAGTCTTGGATCAGGTAGTTGGGCAGCACGCCGAGGCCAAGGTGGTGCACCACGCCTTGGAGCACGCCGAAATAGTTGTTCACCGTCAAAAGCGAGCGCAGGTCGTACATCATTAACTCTTTGACGAGTTGCAGCCCCGCGCCGACCTGATCGCTGTCGGTGTTCTGACAGATCAGCCGGTGATCAGTCATATCCTCCATACGCGCGGGCGTGCCGTGTTTTTCGAGGTATTCCGGGCTGGCGTAGAGGCCCATGCGCACGGACATCAGCCGTTTGCGGACCAGATCGGCCTGGCTTGGTTCTTTCATACGGATCGCCACGTCGGCCTCGCGCATGGGCAGGTCGAGCACGCGTTCTTCGAGCATCAGATCGACTTTGAGGTCGGGATATTGCTCGTAGAGTTTGGGCAGGCGCGGGGCGAGCCAGAGGGTGCCGAAGCCGGTCGTCGTCGTGACGCGCAGCTCGCCAAAAACCTCTTCTTCGCTGTCACGGATGCGCGCCGCGGCGGCGTCAAGGCGTTTGGCCATGGCCGAGGTTGCGTCGAACAAAAGCTCCCCCTGTTCGGTCAGGATCAGCCCGCGCGCATGCCGGTGAAAGAGGTTGGTGTTAAGCTGCTCTTCCAGCCCGCGAATCTGTCGGCTGACGGCGGATTGCGAGAGGTTGAGCTTGTCCCCCGCATGGGTCAGCGACCCCGCATCGGCCACGGCGTGAAAAATTCTGAGTTTGTCCCAATCCATGGCCCGTACTTTCCTTGCCCAGCCTTTCTCCTACCTTAATAGCCGGGAGAAAACAGCACAAACCGTCGCCTGCGGGACTGCCGTTGCGGAATAACTGCTATACAGGTCAGCAACTGTGACCTATAATCCGGGCAATCATGCAAGACTGACGTGCTAGGGAGGGCCCGCCATGACGACGCAAAAGATTTCACTGAACGACCGTTTCGACCTTGAGAAAAGCCCGGTGCTGCTGAACGGCACGCAGGCGCTGGTCCGGCTGATGATGATGCAATCGGCACGGGATCGCGCCGCGGGGCTCAATACCGCGGGCTATGTGACCGGCTACCGCGGCAGCCCGCTGGGGGGCGTGGACCTGCAGATGCAGCGCGCGCAGAAGTTCCTGACCGACTACAACGTGCGTTTCGAGCCGGGGCTGAACGAAGACCTCGCGGCGACCATGCTCTGGGGCAGCCAGCAGGCGGAACTGCGCGGGGAGGGCAAATACGACGGCGTCTTCGGCCTGTGGTACGGCAAGGGGCCGGGCGTGGACCGCACCGGCGACGTGATGCGCCATGCCAACATGGCGGGCACCTCGCCCCATGGTGGCGTGCTGATGGCCATGGGCGACGACCACACCGGCGAATCCTCCACCGTGCTGCACCAATCCGAATGGGCCATGGTCGATGCCTATATGCCCGTGGTCTCCCCGGCCGGTGTGCAGGAAATCCTCGACTATGGCATCTACGGCTGGGCGCTGAGCCGGTTCTCGGGCCTTTGGGTCGGTCTCAAGACCATGAAGGACACCGTGGAGGCCACCAGCGTGGTTGACGGCGATCCGAACCGGATGAAGCTGGTGATCCCTGACTTCGACATGCCTGACGGCGGCCTCAGCATCCGGCTGAACGACACGCCGCATCTGCAGGAAGCGCGGATGATCGACTACAAGCGCTTCGCGGCCGAGGCGTTTTCCCATGCCAACAAGATGGACAAACGCGTCTGGGGCAAGCGCGGCGCCAAGATCGGCTTTGCCGCGGCGGGCAAGAACTGGCTCGACCTCGTGCATGCGATGAGCCTTCTGAACATCGACGCGAATGAGGCCGAGCGGCTCGGGCTCACCACCTACAAGATCGGCCAGACCTTCCCGCTCGACATGCAGGGCTTCCATGACTGGGCCGATGGGCTCGATCTGGTGGTTGTGGTCGAGGAGAAGCGCAAGCTGATCGAGGTGCAGATCAAGGAAGCGCTGTTCAACGACACCCACCGCCGCGTCTATGGCTGGCACAAGGGCGGTGCGGGCATGGAGCATGGCGAAGAGCTGTTCCCCACACGCGGCGCGCTCGACCCCATCCTGATCGCCGAGAAGATCGGCGGCATCCTCTTGGAGGAGGGCCGCGAGACCGATGGCATCCGCGCAGGCCTTGAGGCGCTCAACGAAGCGCGCCGCTCGGACAATGCCGAGGATATCGCGGCACGCCTGCCGTATTACTGCGCGGGCTGCCCGCATAACTCCTCGACCAAGGTGCCGGATGGCTCCCGCGCCTATGCGGGCATTGGCTGTCACTACATGGTGCAATGGATGGACCGCGAGACGACGGGCTTCACCCATATGGGTGGCGAGGGCGCGAACTGGATCGGCGAGGCGCCGTTCTCGAATACCGAGCATGTCTTCCAGAACCTCGGCGACGGCACCTATAACCACTCCGGCGTGCTGGCGATCCGGGCGGCCATCGCGGCGGGCACCAACATCACCTACAAAATCCTCTACAACGATGCCGTCGCCATGACCGGCGGCCAGCACAACGAGGGCGATCTGGACGCCTACCGCATCGTCGAAGAACTCAAGGCCATGGGCGTGAAGAACGTCGCCGTGGTCTATGACCAGAAGGAAGACGTGGACCTTGCCCGCTTCAAGGGCGTGGAGGTGCATGAACGTGCCGAGATGCCGAACGTGCAAAAGGCCTACCGCAAGCACAAGGGCGTCAGCGCTATTGTCTACATCCAGACCTGCGCTGCCGAGAAGCGCCGCCGCCGCAAACGCGGGCTGTTCCCGGACCCCGACAAGCGCGTCTTTATCAATGAAGACGTCTGCGAGGGCTGCGGCGATTGCGGCGTGCAGTCGAACTGCGTGGCCGTGGTGCCGAACGAGACCGAACTGGGCCGCAAGCGCGCCATCGACCAGTCGCAGTGCAACAAGGATTTCTCCTGCCTCGACGGGTTCTGCCCCTCTTTCGTGACGCTGGAGGGCGCTAAGATTCGCAAGGACCCGACAACCGATCTCAGCATTCCCGACCTGCCGATGCCCGACCTGCCCAAGATCGACGGCACCCATAACGTCGTCATCACTGGCGTGGGCGGCACCGGCGTCGTGACCATCGGCGCGCTGCTGGCGCAGGCGGCACAGTTGGACGGCAAGGGCGCGGGCATGATGGAAATGGCAGGCCTCGCCCAAAAGGGCGGTGCGGTGCATATACACTGTCGTCTGGCCGAACGCCCCGAAGATATCAGCGCGATCCGTGTGGCTACCGGCGAGGCGCATGCGCTCATCGGTGGCGATCTGGTGGTTTCGGCTGGCCACAAGACGCTGGGGCTGACGCGCGCCGGGCGCACCGGTGCCGTGGTGAACTCGCACCAGATCATCACCGGCGACTTCACCCGCGATACCGAGTTCCAGATGCCCTATGACCGGCTGAGCCTCGCGTTGGAAGCGCGGCTGAAGGATGACGTGGCGATGTTCGATGCCTCGGATCTCGCCAAGGCGACTTTGGGCGACTCGATCTTCTCCAACATGATGATTTTCGGTGCCGCGTGGCAGCGCGGCCTGCTGCCGCTGACGTTCGAGAGCCTGATGCAGGCGATCGAGATGAACGGCGCGGCGGTGGAGCGCAACAAACGGGCCTTCGAGATCGGTCGCTGGGCCGTGCTCTACCCCGAGGACGCGCGGAAGGTGAGCCAGCCCGACAACGTGGTCGAACTGCCCAAATCGCTGGGGGAGAAGATCGCCTTCCGTGAGAACCACCTGACCGACTATCAGGGCAAGGGCTTGGCCAAACGCTATACCAAGATGCTTAATGGTATCGAGGACCGTGACGTCAAGGCGGCGGTGGCCTTGGGGTATCACAAGCTCTTGAGCTACAAGGACGAATATGAGGTCGCCCGCCTGCTGATCACCAGCCGGGACAAGGCGCGGGCTCAGTTCGATGGCGATTTCAACATGACCTTCCACATGGCGCCGCCGCTGATCTCGAAGATGGGGCCGAATGGCCGTCCGCAGAAGCGCGAGTTCGGCCAGTGGCTCGAAGGGCCGCTGCGGGTCATGGCGAAGTTCAAAGGGTTGCGCGGCACGCCGCTCGATCTCTTCGGCTATACCGCCGAGCGCAAGATGGAGCGTGCGTTGATCAAGCAATATGAGGCCGATATGGCCGAGGTGCTGCCAAAGCTGACCGACCAGACCCGCGACGCCATCGTGGCGCTGGCCGAACTGCCGCTGCAAATCCGCGGCTTCGGGCCGGTCAAACAAGCCAATGAGGCCAAGGCCGCAAAACGGCGCGAAGAACTGCTGGCGGTGATCCGCGCGGGCGGCACGGCCACGGCCAAGGCGGCGGAGTAATATCGCTGTTACATCTCTGCCCTAAAGTGTCCGCCAAGACGACCCTGAGGCCGAGATGTGACCTACGCCCGTGACATAAGCTATGCCCATTCCGCCCGAACCCGGGGCGGGAGGGCGCTCATTCGATTGATGGAAAACACCACGGGCCGTGTTTTCCTGCTGAAACGGGCCGAAGGCTACGAAGATGATCTGGCCGCGGGGCTAGGGTTCTTCGATGCGATGGTGCAGCGCTGTGGTCTGACGCTCGACGTGATGCGCGGCGCTTTGTCGGATATCCCGACGCGGGGGCCGGTCATTCTGATCGCCAATCACCCCTACGGCATTCTGGACGGGCTGATTTTGGGCCATATCCTGAGCCAGACGCGCGGCGATTTTCGCATCATGGCCAATGCGGTTTTCAGCCAAGCGCCGGATCTGGCGCATCATCTGCTGCCCATCAGCTTTGCCGAAGATCGCGCCGCACTTGCGCTAAACCTCGCCACCCGCCGGACCGCGTTGAACTATCTGGCGCAGGGCGGGGCGATTGGCATCTTTCCCGGGGGCACCGTCAGCACCGCCGCGCGGCCCTTTTCGCAGCCGATGGACCCCGGCTGGCGCAGCTTCACGGCGCGGATGATCGCCAAGTCTGACGCCACTGTGGTGCCGATCTACTTTGACGGTCACACCAGCCGCTTGTTCCAGATCGCCAGCCATCTGCACGCCAACCTGCGCATGGGCCTGCTGATCAAAGAGTTCCGTGCCCGTGTCGATACGCCCGTGCGCGTGGCCATCGGCGCGCCGATCCCGCGCGCCACGCTCGACCCTCTGGCGGGGGACGCAAAAGCGATGATGGATTTCCTGCGCAAAGCCACCTATGAGTTGTCACCAAAGCCGGGCCAGTATCAGGGCCTCGGTTACGAGTTTGAGGAACGGCATAGAGCCGACAGGTGACGACAGACCATGGCAGTTGGTATTTTCGATTCGGGGCTGGGCGGGCTGACCGTCTGGAACAAGGTGCAAGAACGGCTGCCGGAGGTGGATTTTGTCTACCTCGCCGACAGCGCCCATGCGCCCTATGGCGTGCGCGACGCCGATGACATCTATGAGCTGACCTGCGCCGCCGTGCAGCGGCTGTTCGATGCGGGCTGCGATCTGGTGATCCTTGCCTGCAACACCGCCTCTGCCGCCGCGCTGCGCCGGATGCAAGAGGGGTGGATCCCGCGCGACAAGCGGGTGCTGGGCGTTTTCGTGCCCTTGATCGAAGCGATGACCGAGCGGCAGTGGGGCGACAACTCCCCCCCGCGCGAGGTGGCGGTTAACCATGTGGCGCTCTTCGCCACGCCTGCCACGGTGGCAAGCCGCGCGTTTCAGCGTGAACTGTCTTTCCGCGCCATCGGTGTGGATGTTGAGGCGCAGGCCTGCGGCGGGGTGGTCGATGCCATCGAAGAAGGCGACATGATCCTTGCCGAAGCGCTGGTGCGCAGCCATGTCGACGCGCTGAAGCGCAAGATGCCCAACCCCGATGCGGCGATCCTGGGCTGCACCCATTACCCGCTGATGCAGGAGGCTTTTCAGGCGGCCTTGGGCGGGCAGGTCAAAGTCTTTAGTCAGGCCGAGTTGGTGGCGGATTCCTTGGCCGATTACCTTGAGCGGCATCCTGATATGACAGGCACGGGTGAGGCGGCTTTTCTCACCACTGGTGATCCCGCCCGGGTGAGCGACCGCGCGACGCAGTTCCTGCGACGACAGATCACATTCACCGCCGCCTGAACTCCAATTACATTTCGTTCCGAACAAGGGGACAGACCATGACCCAGAACATCGCCATTCTTGGCGCCTCCGGCTATACCGGGGCAGAACTCATCCGGCTGATTGCTGGCCATTCTTCTATGCAGATCAAGGCTTTGGGCGCGAACTCCAAGGCCGGCCAGACCATGGCCGAGGTCTTTCCCCATCTGCGCCATCTCGATCTGCCCACATTGGTCACGATTGATGAAATCGACTTTTCGCAGATTGATCTGTGCTTTTGCGCATTGCCGCATAAGACCAGCCAAGAGGTGATCGCGGCGCTGCCCAAAGACCTGAAGATCGTCGATCTTTCCGCCGACTTCCGCCTGCGCGACCCTGAGGATTATGCCAAGTGGTACGGCAATGAACATGCTGCCCTTGAGCAGCAGAAAGAGGCGGTCTACGGCCTCACCGAATTCTACCGCGAAGAGATTGCCGCCGCGCGGCTGGTGGCGGGGACGGGCTGCAATGCGGCCACGGGGCAGTTTGCCCTGCGCCCGCTGATCGCGGCGGGGGTGATTGACTTGGACGATATCATTCTGGACCTGAAATGCGCCGTTTCCGGTGCTGGCCGCTCGCTCAAGGAAAACCTGCTGCATGCGGAGTTGAGCGAGGGCTATCACGGCTATGCGCTTGGCAGCACACACCGGCATCTGGGGGAGTTCGATCAGGAGTTTTCGGCCCTTGCAGGACGGCCCGTGCAGGTGCAGTTCACCCCGCATCTGGTGCCTGCGAACCGCGGCATTCTGGCGACCTGCTATGTCAAAGGTGATGCGCAGGCGATCTATGAGACAATGCAAAAAGCCTATGCCGATGAACCCTTTATCGAAGTGCTGCCCTTCGGCGAGGCGCCCAGCACCCGGCATGTGCGCGGCTCGAACTTCTGTCATATCGGCGTGGTGGCCGACCGCCAGACCGGGCGGGCGACGGTGGTTGCAGCGCTCGATAACCTGACCAAAGGCTCCAGCGGGCAAGCCTTGCAAAACGCGAACCTGATGCTGGGACTGCCAGAAACCGACGGGCTGATGATGGCCCCGCTCTTCCCATGAAGAGCCTCAAGAAACAGCGCCGGATCCAGATCATCGCCGTGGCGGCGGTGGCCTTGGTCCTGTCGACCGCACTGATCGGCTATGCGCTGCGCGACGGGATCAACTATTTCCGCGCCCCGAGCCAAGTCATCGCCGAGCCGCCCGGCCCGACAGAGGTGTTCCGCATCGGCGGGTTGGTCGAAGAAGGATCGCTCAAGCGCGGGCAGGGGGAGCAGATAAGCTTTGCCGTGACCGATGGCGGGGCCTCTGTTCCGGTGGTTTTCACCGGCGTTTTGCCCGATCTCTTTGAAGAGAACCAAGGCATGGTCGGCACCGGCAGCTATGTCGGCGGCGTGTTCGAAGCCACTGAAATCCTTGCAAAGCATGATGAGACCTACATGCCTAAGGAAGTGACGGACGCGCTGAAAGAGCAGGGCGTTTATCGCGAATCCGAAGGCTGACCGCTGCGCAACGCGCGGGGGCGTGAGCATCGGTTAACCAATCCGGCGGAGCCTGTTTGCATGCAAAACAGGAGAGCCGCGATGCAGTCCGTGCGTGAGATCGCCAGCGCCATCGTCGTCCGCGAGGGCGGCTTTGTGAATGACCCCGACGACCCCGGCGGGGCGACGAAATACGGGGTGACGATCCATACCATGCGCCGCTTGGGGCTGGACCTGACCGGCGATGGGGCGGTCGATGTGGCGGATGTGCGCCGCCTTGGCCGCGCGCAGGCGGTGGATATCTTTGTCCGGCATTACTTCAACGCGCCGCGTATCGCCGAACTGCCCGCGCCTTTGCAGCCGAGCGTTTTCGACATGTATGTCAACGCTGGCAGCAACGCGGTGAAAATCCTGCAAAGCCTGCTGCGCGAGATGGGGCAGGACATCACCGTTGACGGAGCCATCGGCCCGCAGACGATCCGCGCCGCCCATGCCGCCTGGCAGGCCGCCCCGGATCATCTGGTGGATGCTTACGGCATCGCGCGGCGCAACTACTACTTCCGCCTTGCTGACCGCCGCCCCGCGAGCCGCAAATACGCGCGCAGCCGGACAGGGGGCAAGGGCGGCTGGATCCGGCGCGCGGAGGAGTTCATCGCGCCGCGCTATCACATGAGCGAGGCCGATTTTGCACGGAGGGTGGCACAATGGGGCTGATCGAACGTATCTTCACGGCAATCTTCGGCGGTGAGCGGAACGTCATCCGGGACACGGTCGAAGTGTTCCGCGAGAATGCCGAGGCCGGAGCGCAGCGCGCCCATGCGGTGCAAGGCCAAGCCATGGCGCAATATGGGGCCGAGTTCGCCCAAGCGCGGCAAGGTGGCTTTGACCGCTTCATGGATGGAGTCAACCGGCTGCCGCGCCCGATGCTGGCGCTCGGCACGCTCGGGCTTTTCGTCACCGCCATGGTCAATCCGCTGTGGTTCGCCGAACGGATGCAGGGCATCGCCTTGGTGCCCGAGCCGCTTTGGTGGTTGTTGGGGGTGATCGTCTCCTTCTATTTCGGCGCGCGGCAGCAGGTGAAATCGCAGGAGTTTCAGCGGGCCATCGTTGGCACCATCGCCCGGGTGCCGCAGGTGGTCGAGAATATCGAAACCTTGCGCGAGATGCGCGCCGACAGCCCTCAGGTGGCCGACACCGGTGCCGACAGCTGTCTGGCCCTCGCCGCGGTCGCGCCGTCGGAGAATGCGGCCCTTGATGCTTGGCGTCGCAGCCGGGGCTGACTGCGACCGATTGACCGTTTTTCACGTTTGATTTGCCATGGCTTAGGGGGCTTCGGCCCCCTATAGTCCGGCCCATGATTACAGAGCTTGGACATTTCGCGCTTGTGCTCGCCTTTGGCGTCGCGCTTGTACAGATGGTGGTGCCGATGTGGGGTGCTTGGCGGGGCCGCGCGGGCTTGATGGCGGTGGCCGAACCGGCGGCGGCGGCGCAATTTATTCTGATCGCCCTGTCTTTTGGCGCGCTGATGTGGGCCTTCGTCACTTCGGATTTTAGCCTGCAATTGGTGGTGGCCAACAGCCATTCCGCCAAGCCGATGCTTTATAAAATCAGCGGCACATGGGGCAATCACGAAGGGTCGATGCTGCTTTGGGTGTTGATCGTGGCGCTTTTCGGGGCGATGGCCGCGTGGTTTGGCGGCAACCTGCCGCCGCGCCTGCGCGCGCGGGTGCTCTCGGTACAGGCGGCGATTGGAGTGGCCTTTCTGGCGTTCATTCTTTTCACCTCGAACCCCTTTCTGCGCATGGGCACGCCGCCCTTTGATGGCCAAGACCTGAACCCGCTTTTGCAAGACCCCGGTTTGGCCTTCCACCCTCCGTTTCTCTATCTCGGCTATGTCGGTCTCAGCATGGCCTTCAGCTTTGCCGTGGCGGCGCTGATTGAGGGGCGCGTGGATGCGGCTTGGGGCCGGTGGGTGCGGCCGTGGACGCTGGCGGCTTGGGTGTTTCTGACCATTGGCATCGCGCTTGGGTCTTGGTGGGCCTATTACGAGCTGGGCTGGGGCGGTTTCTGGTTCTGGGATCCGGTCGAGAACGCGAGCTTCATGCCCTGGCTCTTGGCGGCGGCGCTGTTGCATTCCGCCATTGTGGTCGAGAAACGCGAGAGCTTGAAAAGCTGGACCATTCTGCTGGCCATCCTCGCCTTCGGCTTTTCGCTGATCGGGACTTTCATTGTGCGCTCTGGCCTGCTGACTTCCGTCCATGCCTTCGCCAATGACCCCGAGCGGGGGGTCTTTATTCTGGCCATTCTGGGGGTCTTTACCGGCGGTGCGCTGGTGCTCTATTCGCTGCGCGCCTCGGCGCTGGAGGCGAAAGGCGTCTTTGGCTTGCTGAGCCGCGAGACGGCCCTCGTGGTGAACAACCTGCTGCTCGCAGTGGCCTGTTTCGTTGTCTTCGTCGGCACCATGTGGCCGCTGGTGGCTGAGATGTTCCTCGACCGAAAACTCAGCGTCGGGCCGCCGTTCTTTAACGCCGCGTTTACCCCTTTCATGGTAGCGCTCGGGCTGATCCTGCCGATTGGCAGCGCGATGCCATGGAAACGGGCCAAGATCATGCGTGCGCTCTACCCGTTGCGCTATGCCTTCCTGCTAGCGCTGGCGCTTGGGGGGCTGGCCTTTGCCATGCAGGCCGGGCGCGGCCTGCTGGGGCCTGTGGGCCTGTTCCTTGGGGCATGGCTGGTGATGGGCACCGTGGTGGATGTGATGCAACGTCTTGGGCGCGGCCCGGGCAAGCTGCGCCGGTTGCGCCGCCTGCCGCGTGCGGATTGGGGCAAGGCCACGGCGCATGGCGGGCTGGGCGTCACCATGGCCGGGATCGCGGGGCTAATGGCTTGGGCCGTGGATGACATCCGCGTGGCCCGGATTGGTGAGCCTTTTGACGTGGGCAGCTACACGCTGACCCTGCGGGATGTGAGCGAGGTTCGGGGGCCAAACTACCTCAGCACCATGGCGGAGATTACGCTGGCGCAGGACGGCGCGGTGATCTCGACCCTGCGGCCTGAAAAGCGGTTCTACCCCGTGGCGCAGATGCCCACGACCGAGGCGGCGATCGACTATAACCTCGCGCGGGACGTCTATGTGGTGATCGGCGATGCGCAGGACGGCGGCGGTTGGGCGGTGCGAACCTATATCAAGCCGATGACCAATTGGATTTGGATCGGCTGCGCGCTCATGGCGCTTGGCGGGGTGCTAAGCCTCAGCGACCGGCGCTTCCGGGTCGCGGCGGGTGCGCGCAAGCAACCGGCGGGGGTGCCTGCGGAATGAAACGGCTGCTGCTGATCCTGACCCTGCTCGCCAGCCCCCTATGGGCGGTGCAGCCTGACGAAGTGCTCGACGATCCCGCGTTGGAGGCCCGCGCGCGGGAGTTGAGCCAAGGTCTGCGCTGCCTCGTTTGCCGGAACGAAAGCATTGATGAGAGCAACGCGAGCCTTGCGCGTGACCTGCGCATCTTGCTGCGCGAGCGGCTGGTAGCGGGCGACAGCGACGCAGAGGCGGTGGATTTCATCGTCGACCGATACGGTGAATATGTCCTGCTGAACCCGCAGGCGACGGGGGCCAATTGGCTGCTTTGGGGGGCGGGGCCGCTGATGCTCTTGCTGGCCGGGGGGCTGGGCGTGATCTATCTGCGCGGCCGCGCCCGCAGCAAAACCCCAAGCGAAGCGCCCCTCTCGGCAGAGGAAGAAGCCCGCCTGCGCGATATTCTCGACCGCTGACGCCCCGTTGCACTGGCAGCGGCACATTGCTTTGATATGCTGCGGCCAAGCAATCGAGGATAGCAAGATGGACTATGAAACGATCACCTATGCGCTGACCGACGATGTCGCGCTGATCACGCTGAACCGCGCCGATAAGATGAACGCGCTCACCACGCAGATGCGGGCGGAGCTGACCCATGCAGTGACCGAAGGCGGGCGCGCGGCGCGGGTCGTGGTCCTGACGGGGGCGGGGCGTGCCTTTTGCTCGGGCCAAGACTTGGCCGACCGTGCGGGCGGCGTGGCCGATCTGGAGAAGACGCTGCGCGAAGAATATGCCCCGCTGCTGCGCGCCATCATCAACTGCCCAGTGCCGACCATTGCCGCCGTGAACGGCCCGGCGGCAGGGGCAGGGGCGAATATCGCGCTGGCCGCCGATGTCGTCTTTGCGAGCGAGAGCGCCTATTTCATGCAGGCTTTCACCCGCATTGGCCTGATCCCCGACGCGGGCGGCACCTATGCGTTGCCTCGGCAGATGGGCATGGCCAAGGCAATGGGGGCGGCCCTCTTCGCCGATAAGATCACCGCCCGTCAGGCAGATGATTGGGGGATGATCTGGCAGGCCGTGCCGGATGCGGAATTCGATGCCCATTGGCGCGCCAAGGCCGCGCAATTGGCCGGTGGCCCCACGGCTGCCTATGCCGAGGCCAAGAAGGCGATCCGCGCGTCATGGGACAATGGGCTTGAGGATCAACTCTCGCTGGAGGCCCAAGCGCAGGGCCGCTGCGGCAAGTCGCAGGACTTCGCCGAGGGGGTGACGGCCTTTACCCAAAAGCGCAGCCCCAAGTTTCAGGGGCGCTGAGCGCTAGCAGCTCCGCTCGACCAGCAGCACATCGCTGGCCGAAGGTGCCGGGCCATTGGCCCGCGCCACGACCGCCACAGCGACGCCGTCCGCCAAAACCGTATGGACCGAGTTCGAAACCTGCGCGATGGTGATGCGCGGCGGGGTCTGGCCCTTGTCATAGACCACGGCGATCTGGTCGCAATCATGCAATGTATCGGGGACGAGCGCACCCTGAGGGCCGGGGACATCGTCGGCCTTTGCAGGCGTCAGACCGGTGGCGCAGTCCCAGCGAAGCCCTTTGGTCCGGTCCATTGCGGTCATCCTGCATCCTCTCGTCGCGGCCCGGCTGTACTGCTGGGCGTCTACAATGGGGTGGACGCCGGCCGGACTGCGAAAGAGCGAACCCCTTCGGCAGTGCCACAATGATGCCCTTCCCACCCCGAAAAGACATCGTGAAAGGAGGCTACCGCCGCGGGGGGAATCCCGTCAAGCGGGGCGGGGGCATTGTCACGAGGTGCGAAACAGTGCCGTAATTTGGCCGTATTTTCGGCTCCGGTGTTTCGCGTCCGGCAAAACGCTTGGAAACATTCACTGATTTTTCACGCCATTGCTGACAGTGCATATAAGGGCACCGGTTTTCGCGATTCGGGCGCGCGGAATCAGTCACCCCGACGGCGGCGCCATTGTTGCCCTTAGGTCAACAACCTCAATCATAGGTATTGCGGGCAGTGGCGGGAGAAACGCGAAACGCCCCGGAAATCCGGGGCGTTTGCATGGTCTCTGAAGGTCGCTTCAGCGGTTCTCGATATCGACGTAGTCGCGCTTGTCCTCGCCGAGGTACAGCTGACGCGGACGGCCGATTTTGAGCTGCGGATCGCTGATCTGCTCTTTCCACTGGGAGATCCAGCCCACGGTCCGCGCCAGCGCGAAGATCGGGGTGAACATCGACGTGGGGAAGCCCATCGCTTCGAGGATGATGCCGGAATAGAAATCCACGTTCGGGAAGAGCTTCTTTTCCGCGAAATACGGATCCTCCAGCGCGGCTTTCTCCAACTCCTTCGCGACCTGAAGGATCGGGTTGTTTTCCACGCCCAGCAGTTCGAGAACCTCGTCGGCGCTTTCCTTCATCACGGTCGCGCGCGGGTCGTGGTTCTTGTAGACGCGGTGGCCAAAGCCCATCAGGCGGAAGGGGTCGTTCTTGTCCTTGGCGCGGGCGATGAACTCAGGAATGCGATCGGGCGTGCCGATTTCCTTGAGCATCTCAAGGCAAGCTTGGTTCGCACCACCATGCGCCGGACCCCAGAGGCAGGCGATGCCAGCGGCGATACAGGCGAAGGGGTTCGCACCGGAAGACGACGCCAAACGCACGGTCGAGGTCGAGGCGTTCTGCTCGTGATCGGCGTGGAGCGTAAAGATCCGGTCCATCGCGCGGCTGAGGATCGGGTTGACCTCATGCTCTTCGGCCGGAACGGCAAAGCACATGCGCAGGAAATTCGACGCGTAGTCGAGATCGTTGCGCGGATAGACGAAGGGCTGGCCGATGGTGTATTTATAGGCCATCGCCGCGATCGTCGGCATCTTGGCGATCAGGCGGATCGTGGCGACCTCGCGCTGGTGCTCATCGTTGATGTCGGTGCTGTCGTGGTAGAAGGCCGACATCGCGCCAACCACGCCCACCATGATCGCCATCGGATGCGCATCGCGACGGAAGCCGCGGAAGAAGTTCATCATCTGCTCGTGCAGCATGGTGTGGTTGGTCACCAGACATTCGAAATCTTCCAGCGCCTTGGGAGAGGGCAGCTCACCATAAAGCAGCAGGTAGCAGACTTCGAGGTAATGCGACTTCGACGCCAGCTGCTCGATCGGGTAGCCGCGGTGCAGCAGCACGCCTTTGTCACCATCAATGAAAGTGATCGTGCTGTCGCAAGCCGCGGTCGAGGTGAAGCCCGGGTCGTAGGTAAAGACACCCGCCTGCGCATAGAGCTTGCGGATATCGACAACATCGGGCCCGTCAGTGGGGCTGTGAATCGGCAGATCGAAGCTTTGATCGTCGATCGTCAGCGTTGCGGTTTTATTGTTATTGGTCATGAAATCCCTTCCCGAATGTAGGCTGCGGAGATGCCCCCGCCGTCTGGGCCTAGCCCCATATGGGGCTGTCCCGTTCAGTTATACCTGCCGCCCAAAGAAGTGGTGAACCAAAACTTAGGCCGCGGCGTCCGTCAGTCGGGCAAGGGTCTCATCGCGCCCCAGCACCAACATCATGTCAAAAACCGATGGGGTGACTGCCCTGCCAGCCAAGGCCGCCCGAAGCGGCCCCGCCAGCTTGCCAAATTTGGTGTCATGCGCGGCAGCAAAGCCGTTCAGTACCTCCTCCAGCGTTTCTTTGTTCCAGCTAGCATTTTGCAATTGCGGCGTCAATTCCGACAGTATGCCACGGGATACCGTATCGAGATTCTTTGCCGCTTTCTCATCTGGGGTGATCGGGCGATCGGCCAAGACAAAGGTCGCTTTTTCAAGCAGTTCGGGGAATTTCTTCGCGCGATCTTTCAGACAGTACATCGCCCGTTCCAACGCCTCGGCCTGACCTTCGGTCAGCGCGGGCTCTCCTGCCGCTTCAAGATAGGCTTCAATCTCGCGCCGCAGTGCGGCATCATCGGCCTGTGCGATATGCTGACCGCAGAGGTTTTCCAGCTTTTTCAGGTCAAACTGCGCGGGGCTTTTGCGGATCCCGTCCAGATCGAACCATTCCTGCGCCTGTGCATCGGTAAAGAATTCGTCATCCCCATGGCTCCAGCCCAGACGGGCGAGGTAGTTGCGCATGCCCGCCGCAGGATAGCCCATCACCTGATAATCCTGCGCACCCAAGGCGCCGTGACGTTTCGACAGCTTCTTGCCGTCCGCGCCGTGAATCAGCGGGATATGCGCCCAAACCGGCACGTCCCAGCCCATCGCCTCATAGATCATCATCTGGCGGGCGGCGTTGTTGAGGTGATCGTCGCCGCGCACCACATGGGTCACGCCCATGTCGTGATCGTCCACCACCACGGCCAGCATATAGACCGGCGTGCCGTCCGAGCGCAGCAGGATCATATCGTCGAGCTGGTCGTTGCGGATGGTGACATCGCCCTGCACCTGATCGCGGATCACGGTAGTGCTTTCCAGCGGCGCCTTGATGCGGATGACGTAAGGCGCGTCCGGGTGGCTCGCCGGATCGGCATCCCGCCAAGGGGAGCGATAGAGCGTGCTGCGCCCCTCGGCCTTGGCCGCCTCGCGAAAGGCGGCGATTTCTTCTTGGCTAGCGAAGCACTTATAGGCTTTGCCGGCGGCCAGCAGTTCCTGCGCGACTTCCGCGTGGCGCGGGGCATTTTCGAACTGGCTCACGATCTCGCCATCGTGGTCGAGGCCGAGCCACGACATGCCCTGAAGAATCGCCGCCGTCGCTTCGGGGGTGGAACGCGCGCGGTCGGTGTCTTCGATGCGCAGCAGGAATTTACCCCCCCGGCCACGCGCATAGAGCCAGTTGAATAGGGCGGTCCGCGCCCCGCCGATATGCAGGAACCCGGTGGGAGAAGGGGCGAAACGGGTCACAACAGGGGCGTTCATGGCGAAGGGCCTTTCGGTCAGAGATATGGTGTTTGGAGCGGCGTTTACCAATTGGTAACCATCCCGGTCCTAGGATTTGACGCCTGTCTACCCAGTGCGATCCGCGGGGGCAAGCATGGGCCTTTGGAACCAGTTCAGCGCCGTGATGCTGCGCCAGCGCGGGCATCTATTTTGCTGGGTGCCGGTCTGCCTCGCCTTGGGGATCGGCTGGTATTTTTCGCTGCGGGCTGAGCCTTCGGGGGTGATGTTGGCGGCGGTCGCATGTGTCGTGGTCGTGCTGGCGGTCGTCGCGCGAGCGCTGCCTGAGGTCACGGCCCCCTTTGCTGTCGCCGCGGCTTTGGTCTTGCTGGGAGTGCTGCTGGCGGCGTTTCGGGCGCATTCGGTGGCGGCCCCGGTTCTTGGCTGGCGTTACTATGGCCCGGTCGAGGGGCGTGTCGTGGCACTTGACCGAAGCCAGTCCGACGCGCCCCGCGTGACGCTCGATCAGGTGCGGTTGGACCGGGTGCCGCCCGCGCGCACGCCGCCCCGGGTTCGCGTCTCACTCCATTCGACGCTCTCCGGCGCAATTACGCCACGGCCCGGCATGCAGGTGATGACCACGGCGCATCTGTCGCCGCCCGCAGGCCCGGTCGAGCCGGGCGGCTTTGATTTCCAGCGCCATGCTTGGTTTGCCGAGTTGGGTGCGGTGGGCTACACCCGCGTGCCGCTTTTGGGCATGGCGGACCCTGTGGAAGGGGGCATCGCGTTGATCCTTTTCCGATTGCGCATGGCCGCCTCCGCGCGGGTGCGCGCCCATCTTCCCGGCGATATCGGTGGTTTCGCCGCCGCCATCACCACCGGTGACCGCAGCGCCATTTCGCAAGACGCCCTGCAAGACCTGCGCAGCAGCAATTTGGCGCATCTATTGGCGATCTCGGGCCTGCATATGGGCTTGCTCAGCGGAGTTGTCTTCGGCGCAGCGCGCCTGCTTCTCGCGTTGCATCCGGTCACCGCCACCCGATGGCCCAGCCGAAGCATAGCCGCGGGGGCCGCTCTGATTGCCGCCACCGGATACCTCGCGCTGTCGGGCGGAAATGTCGCGACCGAGCGGGCCTATGTCATGTGCGCCGTGGCGCTATGCGCGCTGATGATCGGGCGGCGGGCGATCTCTCTGCGCGCCGTCGCCATTGCGGGCATCATCGTCCTGACCCTGCGGCCAGAGGCGCTGATGGGGCCGGGGTTCCAAATGTCATTCGCCGCGACCACGGCGCTTGTCGCCGTCTTTGGCTGGATCCGCGATATCGAAGGTGAGGTCATTCCCAAACGTCTCCGCCCCGTTGCCGCGGTGGTGATCTCTTCGGCCGTTGCGGGGCTTGCCACCGCGCCCATATCCGCCGCGCATTTCAACACGATCGCGCATTACGGATTGGTCGCGAACCTGCTCTCGGTTCCCTTGATGGGGGGCTTGGTCATCCCCGCCGCAGTGCTGGCGGCGATCCTTGCGCCCTTCGGCGGTGAAGGAATACCGCTTTGGGCGATGGGTCTGGGCCTTGAGTGGATCCTATCGGTCGCGGATGTAGTGGCACATCTGCCCGGCGCGCGCAGCTTCGTGCCGGGGCCGGGGGGATGGGTGTTGCCGCTCCTGTCACTCGGGTTTCTCTGGCTCGTCCTGTGGCAAGGGCATTTGCGTTGGTTCGGCCTGCCCGCGATCGTGCTGTCTTTCGCCCTCTGGCAAGGAACCACACGCCCGGACGTGCTTGTCGCCGACACGGGAACGCTCGTGGGCGTCATGACCCCGGCGGGCAGGGCGCTCAGCAAAGACAAAGCCGCAGGTTTCGTCGCGCGCAATTGGTTGGAGAATGATGGCGACGGCGCGGATCAAGCCGTGGCCGCCCAAAGATGGGCGGGCCAAGAGGAGGGTATCATCCATCTGTCAGGAAAACGGGCGGTCGCCGCCTTCAGCGGCTGCCAGCCCGAGGATGTCGTGGTCGCGTCCGCCGATATGGCGACCGACCGAGATTGGGGCTGCCAAGTCTACGATCCCCTGCGGCTGCGGAAAACTGGCGCAATCGCGCTGAACAAATCGGCGCAGGGTCGGGAAGTCACCACCGCGAAAGACCGCGCCGGGACACGCTTGTGGAACAGCCGCCCGCAGAGTCAGTAAGTGCGGATCAACCCGACCAGTCGCCCCTGAACCTTCACCTTGTCCGAAGGCAGCACCCGCGTTTCATAGGCGGCATTGGCGGCTTCCAGAGCCACCGAAGACCCTTGCCTGCGGAAACGCTTCAGCGTCGCTTCCTGATCTTCGACCAAAGCCACCACGATATCACCATTATCGGCGACGGAGGTTTCACGGATCACCACGATATCGCCATCGTTGATACCCGCCTCGATCATCGAGTCGCCGCGCACTTCGAGGGCGTAATGCTCCCCCTGACCAGCGATCATCCCGCCGGGCACCGTAACGCTATGGGAAACTTGGGAGATCGCCTCGATCGGGACACCGGCAGCAATCCGGCCCATGACCGGCACATCGAACGCGTGATGCGCGGTGACCGGTTGCGCCGCAGGCGGCGGCGGGGCGTCGGGCCGATCCCCGTCGATCACGCGGGGGGCGAAACCGGGCGCACCGCCTAGGCTCTCGGGTAGCTTGACCACTTCGATCGCACGGGCGCGGTGGGCCAGGCGGTGGATGAAGCCACGCTCCTCCAATGCCGTGATCAGCCGGTGGATGCCGGATTTCGACCGCAAGTCGAGCGCCATTTTCATCTCATCAAAGCTGGGCGGGACGCCGTCGCGCTGCACGCGTTGGTGAATGAAAGAAAGCAGATCGAGTTGTTTTTTGGTCAGCATCGCGCGGCCCCTGAAGCTTTTATTGCTTTTGTTCTAGGGATGTTCTTGTTTTGTGTCAACCGTGGGTTGGCGTTAAATCAAAATGTACTTTTGCAAATCGCCCGCCTTGCGCGCCGGTTCATTAGGCGGGCGGATCATCAGCGCATCAGCCTGCGCGAGCACGGATAGAAGAGACGAATCCTGCCGATCGTCCGGGTAGAGCGCGCCATCGCGAAGATAGGCGCGCATGTAATGCGCACGCGGCCCATTCGGGCCAATCTCGCGCCCAAGGGGGGCTTCGCGCTTGACAGCATGGACTACGGTCAGCCCAAGCATGCGCCGTAGCATAGGTAACACGAAGATCGCACCGCAAACCATTGCAGAAACGGGGTTTCCCGGCAGCCCGATCATCGCGGCATCACCGATCTTGCCTGCCATCAACGGCTTGCCGGGCCGCATCGCGACCTTGTAAAATGATTGCTCCATGCCAAGCTCAGCCGCCACGGGCGCGATGAGGTCATGATCACCCACCGACGCGCCGCCGATGGTGACAATCAAATCCGCGCCGCGGGCCAAGGCGAAGGCCTGTTTGAGCGACGCTGTCGTGTCCCGCGCGATGGGCAGCATGCGCACTTCGGCGCCCGCCTCTTCGAACATCGCGGCGAGGCCGTAGCTATTGGAGGCGATGATCTGGTCGGGGCCGGGGCTTTCACCGGGCTGCACCAATTCATCCCCGGTGGCGAGGATCGCGATGATGGGTTTGCGGGTGACAGGCACCTGTGCCACGTTCATCGCAGCCAGCAGCGCCACATCGGCGGGGCGCAAAATGCGCGGGGCGGTTAGGTTTTCGCCTTTGGTGAAGTCTCCGCCAGCGGGGCGAATATTGTCTTTGTCGTCAATATGGTGGCCGAGGGTGATAAGGTCGCCGCGCCGGGTCACATCCTCTTGGATCACCACGAAATCGGCGCCCTCGGGCACAGGCGCGCCGGTGAAAATGCGCACGGCTTGTCCGGCTCGCAGCGTGCCCACGTAAGCATGGCCCGCCGCGGCTTCGCCGACAACTTTGAACATCGCATCCGGTTCGACTTCGGCGCGGCGCAGGGCGTAGCCGTCCATAGAGGAGGCGGCGAAAGGCGGCTGGCTGCGCTGCGCGCGCACGGGCTGCGACAAGACACGGCCATTGGCGCCGCGAAGGGCGACTTCTTCGGTTTTCAGAGGATCGACAAGGTTCAGGACGGCTTCCAAAGCCGCTTCGACGCTGATCATGTCGCCTCGTAACGGCCTGATTTACCGCCATCTTTCAGAACGACCCGCGTGCCGCCAATCTCCATCGCTTTATCCACCGCTTTGGCCATGTCATAGACGGTGAGGGCGGTGACGGAGGCCGCAGTGAGGGCCTCCATCTCAACCCCAGTTTGGCCAGTAGTTTTGACGGTGGCGAGAATACGGATGCCGGGCAGTGCGGTGTCGGGGGTCAGTTCGACGCTGACCTTGGTGATCGGCAGAGGGTGGCAAAGCGGGATCAGGTCTGCCGTCCGTTTGGCCGCCATAATCCCGGCAAGCCTTGCGACCCCAAGAACATCACCCTTCTTAGCGCGCCCTTCAGTAATGATATCAAGCGTTTCCGGCGTCATCTTGATGTAGCTTTCAGCCTTGGCTACCCGCGAAGTCACGGCTTTCTCCGAGACATCGACCATATGGGCGTCGCCCTCGGCGTCGAAATGGGTGAGCGCCATTACATCCCTCCGGGAACGAGCGGGTTTGCGAGCAGATCGCGGGTGGCCTGTTCGACATCTTGCTGGCGCATCAGGCTTTCGCCGATCAGAAAGCAGCGCGCGCCGTAGACAGCCATATCGGCGAGGTCTGCGGGGGTGTAGAGGCCGGATTCACAGACCAGCATACGGTCGTGAGGGACGGCCTCTGACAGTTGGCGCGTCACATCAAGAGAGGTCTCGAAGGTGTTGAGATTGCGGTTATTTATCCCGATCATGCGGCTGTTGAGCTTTTCGGCCCGGGCGAGTTCCTCCGCGTCATGAACCTCAATCAGCGCGTCCATGCCCCATTCATCTGCCGCTTGCTCAAGTTCCGCGGCCTGCGCGTCTGAGACGGAGGCCATGATGATCAGGATGCAGTCGGCACCAAGGCTGCGCGCTTCGGCGACCTGGTAGGGGTCGTAGAGGAAATCTTTGCGCAGTACCGGCAGATCGCATTCGGCGCGGGCCTCGACGAGGAATTCCTTCGCGCCTTGAAAACTCGGGGTGTCGGTAAGGACCGAGAGGCAGGTCGCGCCGCCCGCAGCATAGGCGCGGGCGAGGGCGGCGGGTTCGAAATCTTCGCGGATCAAACCTTTGGAGGGGCTGGCTTTTTTGATCTCGGCGATCAGGCCATAGCCTTCGCGGGAGGCTTTGTGCAAGCTCTGCGCGAAGGGGCGGACCGGCGGGGCGGCGCGGGCCGCAGCTTCGACCTCTGCCTGCGATTTTTCGGCCTTGGCAGCGGCAATTTCGTCCAGCTTGTAGGCTTTGATTTTTTCAAGAATTGTGGCGGTCATGGCTTCCTCACGGCTTTGTCCAATGTATGCCGGGCTTGCCTTGGCCCTGCAACCAGTCATTCACGCGGCTGAAGGGGCGTGAGCCGAAGAAGCCGCGCCTTGCTGACAGCGGTGAAGGGTGCGGCGTCTCTATCTTCAGGTTGCGCGCCGGATCGACCTCTGCCGCCGCCTTTTGCGCATGCGCCCCCCAAAGCAGGTAGGCGCGGGGGCGATCAGAAAGACGGTTGAGCACCTGAGCGGTTAACCTTTGCCATCCGAGCCTGGCGTGCCCATGTGCGCAGCCCGCCGGAACGGTCAGCACGCTGTTAAGCAGCAGAACCCCTTGATCGGCCCAGAACCGCAGGTCTGGGTCTTGCGGTGATGCGCCAAGATCGGCGTCTAACTCATTGAATATATTAACAAGGGAGCGGGGAATGGGGCGCACATCCGGCTCGGCCGAAAAGGCATAGCCATGGGCGTGGCCGGGTGTCGGATAGGGGTCTTGGCCAAGGATCACCACCTCCACAGCCGATGGTTGCAGATGCTCAAGTGCGGCGAATATCTGCGGGGCGGGCGGTAGGACCACCCTCGTATCCGCGGCAAGCTGTTCGGCGATACGCGGCCAATCCTCGGCAAAAAAGGGCAGCTCGGCCCATGCGCCAAGGGCGGTGAGGCTGGGTAGCGTCATGCCGACTGGCTGATCCGCGCCACTTTCTCGATCCGCTCACGCGCCGCGCCGCTGTCGATGCTTTCGCGGGCCATCTCGACGCCGGTTTTCAGATCCGGGGCCACATCGGCCACCACCAAAGCAGAGGCCGCGTTCAGCAACACCGCGTCGCGGTAGCCTGATGGAACTCCGTCAAGGAGCGCCTTGAAATGTTTGGTGTTTTCGGCGGGCTCACCCCCGGCGATGGCTTCGAACGGATGGACCGGCAGGCCCGCGTCTTCGGGGTGCAATTCGCGCAGGTTGACGACACCGTCTTCCAGTGCTGCGACCCAGCTGACACCGGTGATGGTCAGCTCATCCGTGCCATCGGAGCCATGCACCAGCCATGCTTTTTCCGAACCGAGCTGCTTGAGTGTCAGCGCCATCGGTTCAATCAGATCGCGGGTATAGGCGCCGGTCAGCTGCCGTTTGACCCCTGCCGGATTAGTCAGTGGCCCGAGGATGTTAAAAATCGTGCGGGTGCCAAGTTCGGACCGGGTCGGCATGACATGGGCGACGGCAGGGTGATGCATGGGCGCCATCATGAAACCGATGCCTGCCTCGGCCAATTCACGCTCGACCACCGCGGGGCCGACCATGACGTTGATCCCCAGTTGCGACAGCGCGTCGGAAGCGCCGGATTTCGAACTGAGGTTGCGGTTTCCATGTTTCGCCACGACAGCGCCTGCGCCTGCGGCCACGAAGGCGGCGGCGGTCGAGATGTTCAGCGTACCCTTGCCGTCACCGCCGGTGCCAACGATGTCGATCGCGCCTTCGGGCGCGCGGACGGCGTTGCATTTGCTGCGCATGACCTGCGCCGCGGCGGCATATTCGGTGACCGTTTCGCCGCGCGTGCGCAGCGCCATGAGGAACCCGCCGATCTGGCTGGGGGTCGCTTCGCCCTCGAACAGAATTTCAAAGGCTTCAACGGCCTGATCCGAGGTCAGCGGCCCGTTCGCGGCGGCATCAAGCAGGGGTTTCAGCGCGCTACTCATGCCGGGACCTTCATCTCGTTCAGGAAGTTTTGCAGCAGGGCGTGGCCATGCTCGGACCGGATCGATTCCGGGTGGAATTGCACGCCGTGCAGGGGCAACTCGCGGTGTTGTAGGCCCATGATGGTGCCGTCTTCAAGCGCTGCGGTAATCTCAAGGCAATCGGGCAGGCTCGCGCGTTCGACCACCAGCGAGTGATAGCGCGTGGCCCCGAAGGGCGCGGGGAGCCCGGCGAAAACGCCGCGCCCGTCGTGCTGCATCTGGCCCAGTTTACCATGCACGATATCATCCGCGCGCACGACCTTACCGCCGAAGGCTTGGCCCAAGGTCTGGTGGCCAAGGCAGACCCCCAGAAGCGGCACGCGCGCTGCGGCGGCGGCATGGGTCAGCTCTAGGCAAATTCCCGCTTGGTCGGGGTCGCAGGGGCCGGGAGACAGCAGGATACCGGCGGGGTTCATGGCCATCGCTTCGCCCACGCTGAGCGCGTCGTTGCGGTGCACCTGCACATCCGCCCCGAGGCTGCCCAGATAGTGGACCAAGTTATAGGTAAAGCTGTCGTAGTTATCGATGAGCAGCAGCACAGGCAGGCATTTCTTTGTATTAGGACTGGAGAAACCGCGCCGGAGCGCGGTATAGGTTTTCGCATACATGTTCAGGCTTGAACCCCATCGTCAAGAGTTTGGGGCAAGCCAATTGAGGGGAACGCCGGGCTTTCTGGCCATGGCGCAGACAGCAGGAGTAGCGCAGATGGCACGCGGAGTTCTGAGCGGGCTGATTTGGGGCGGTGTGGCAAGCATCGGTGTGGCCGGTGCGGTGTCGCTGATGATGCCTTTGCCGCTGCCGCCGCAGGTGGGCGATGCGCCCGGATCCGGCCCCGCCCCGGCGCGGATCAATGTGACGGACGCCGGCGAGCGGGCGCGAAGCCGCGATAGCGCGCCGGTGTTGAATGCCCCCGCGCCGCGCGCCGATGTGCCGCAGCAGGATAGCCTCGCCGCGCTCGACCCCGACACGCAGACCTCGGCCAGCTTGCCTGAGACCGGCGGTGCGGAGGGGCTCAGCACCCCCGCGGCCCCCGAGGGGCAGACGCCGATGTCCCCTGGCGCGGAAGAGCCTGTCATGCCCAATCCGCAGGCCACAGCGCCGGATGCGCCGCCCGCGGCGGATGAGCTTTCGATCAGCACCGAACCCGCGCAGCCGCCCGCGCCGGATGTGGCGGATATCGAAGGGGCATTTGACGCGCCACTGGGCATGGAAGCGCCGGAGGTCGAAGAGGAGGAGGCGATCACCCTGCCGGCGGAAGAGGTCGTGATCGGAGAGCCGGAGGTTGAAGCCGATGCGCTTGAAGACGCGCCTGACGGTGAGGCGGAGGCCGCTGAAGCTGACCTGTCTTCCCCGGTGCCTGAGCCGGAGAGCATCGAGGGGGCAAGCCCCGCGCCGCTGGAAGAGACGGAGGTTGCCGAAGCAACTCCAGAGCCCACTGAAACCGAAGCAGACAGCCGCCCGGCCATCGGCACGCCCGCGACCAGCCTGACCGAGCGAGATACAGGCGTCGTGATCAACCGCCCCGGCGCAGAGGTGGCGGCAGAACCCGCTGAAGCTGACGAAATCGTGAACGAAGACCCGCGCCCCGTGGTGGCCAACAGCCGCGCCGTGGACCTGCCCGAGGGCAAGCCGCTGATGAGCGTGGTGCTGATCGACGATGGTACCTCGGTCACCGCTGGCAGCGCCGGGTTGGCCGCATTGCGCAGCTTTCCCTATCCGCTGAGTTTCGCCGTCGACAGCACCCTGCCGGACGCCGCCGCGCGGGTGGAAACCTACCGCGAGGCTGGGTTCGAGGTTTTGGCCATGGTCGACCTGCCGCAGGGCGCGCAGCCAAGCGATGCCGAGACTACATTTGGCGCCACGCTCGACCAGATTGGCCCGGTGGTGGGGGTGTTAGAAGGCACGGAGAGCGGCTTCCAAGGCAGCCGCGCACTGGCCGATCAGGTGACCGATATCCTCGCGCAATCCGGCCACGGGCTGGTGACGCAGGACAAGGGGCTTAACACCATGCCCAAGCTGGCGCGCAAGGCGGGTGTGCCTGCCGATCCGGTGTTTCGTGACTTCGACAGCAAGGATCAATCGGCCCGGGTGATCCGGCGTTTTCTGGATCAAGCGGCCTTCAAAGCGGGGCAGGAGGGTGCTGTGATCATGCTGGGCCGCCTGCGCCCCGATACCGTCTCCGCCCTGTTGCTCTGGGGGCTGCAAGACCGCGCGAGCGACGTGGCTTTGGTCCCAATCTCGGCGGTGCTGCTGCGCGAGGAGTAGTGACCCCGCGCGGTGCGCGCCGTGGCGCTAGATGATCTCGTCCTCGTCGAAGAGCGGGTCTTCCTCCAACTGGCTGGCGAGTTCATCCACCGTCGCCTCCGCCGCGCGGGGGCTAAGTTTGGCAAGGTGAAAGACTGCATCCCCTTCGTTAACGATGGGCAGCATCGCCCGCCCGATGAGGATGCCGGGCGCATCGGCCAGAAGCTCGGCCTCCTCCTTGCCGAATGGGTCCGAGACGATGGCCAGAAGATCGCCCTCGGCGACGGTTTCCCCCTCGGCCCGGAAGGTGCGCAGCAGGCCGCCTGCGGGGGCGCGCAGCCAATGGGAAGCGGTGCAGATATAGGGCGCGCTGCGGGCGCGGGCGATGCCCTTGGCGGGCAGCATGTCTTGCCCGCGCATGACCCGCAAGATGCCCGCCAGACCCGCCCGCACGGCCATCTCGTCAAAGCGCAGCCCTTCGCCCGCCTCGTAGAGCAGGATCGGCGTGCCTTGTTTCGCGGCGACCGCGCGCAGCGATCCGTCGCGCAGGGGGGAGGTCAGCACCACCGGCGCGCCGAAATCCAGCGCCATTTTCTGGGTCACCTTATCCGCCGGAGAGACGCGCACCTGCGGCAGGTTCGTGCGGTGGATCGCCGCCGAATGCAGATCAATGCCGAAGTCGCAGCGCAGCACCACCTCTTGCAGAAAGATATGCGCCAGGCGCGCGCCGAGGCTGCCGGTAGGCGAGCCGGGGAAGCAGCGGTTCAGATCACGCCGGTCAGGCAGGTAGCGCGAGCGGTTCAGGAAGCCGAAGGAGTTCACGACAGGCACGACAATGAGCGTGCCGCGCAAGGCCGAAAGCTGCGGCGCGCGCAGCAGGCGGCGCAGGATCTCCACGCCGATCACCTCATCCCCATGCACCGCCGCTGAAACGAACAACGTCGGCCCGGGCCGTTTGCCGTGGAAGATTTCCAGCGACAGATGCACCGGCGTGTGGTCCGGCAGGATCGAAACGGGCAGATCAACGGCAAGGCTGCTGCCGGGGGCGACGGAATGCCCCGCGATCTGGAAAGGCGCGCGGGGGGCCATGGTCAGCCGTTGCCCTTGCCACCGAACCGCGACGCATCCGCAGCCGCGCGGCGGATTGCGCCGGATTTATGCACGGTTTCCATGAATTCGGCCTCGGGGTCGCTGTCATAGACCACGCCGCCGCCTGCTTGGATGTAGAGCGTCTCGTCTTTCACCACGGCGGTGCGCAAGGCGATACACATGTCCATGTCGCCGCCCGCGCTGAAATAGCCCACGCCGCCGCCATAGACGCCACGTTTCTCGGGCTCCAATTCGTCTATGATCTCCATCGCGCGGACCTTTGGCGCGCCCGAGACGGTGCCTGCGGGCATCCCGGCGAAGAAGGCGTCGAGCGCATCCTTGCCCTCTTTCAACTCACCCACCACGTTAGAGACGATGTGCATGACGTGGCTGTAGCGCTCGACGATGAACTCTTCCGTCGGGCGCACGCTGCCGATCTTGGCAACCCGGCCCACGTCGTTGCGGCCCAGATCCAGCAGCATCAGGTGTTCTGCCAACTCCTTGGGGTCGCTGAGCAAATCGGCTTCTAGCGCGCGATCTTCTTCCGGGGTCGCGCCGCGCTTGCGGGTGCCTGCGATGGGGCGAATGGTCACTTCGTTGCCGAAGACCCGGACGAGGATCTCGGGGCTGGCGCCCACCACATGGAAGCCGCCAAAGTTGAAATAGAACATGAAGGGCGAGGGGTTGGTGCGCCGCAGGCTGCGGTAGAGCGCGAAGGGCGGTTGGGTGAAACCTTGGGCCCACCGCTGGCTTGGCACCACCTGAAAGATGTCACCCGCCTTGATATAGTCGCGCGCCTTTTCCACGGCGGATTTATAGCCCTCGCGGGTGAAATTGCTGACCGGCTCCGGCGCGTCTTCGGCCTCTCCCAAATCGCGGGAGGTCTGGGGCATGGCGCGTTCCAGATCGCGCACGGCGTCCATCACCCGCTCGGCGGCTTGGGCATAGGCCGCGCGAGCGGTTTGACCTTCGGACACCCAAGCGGGGGAGACAATGGTGACCTCGCCTTTGACCCCGTCGAGCACAGCGACGACCGAAGGGCGCACCATCACGGCATCGGGCAGGCCCAGAGGGTCGGGGTTCACATTGGGCAGATGTTCCACCAGCCGGATCATGTCATAGCCGAGGTAGCCGAAAAGCCCGGCGGCGGCTTGCGGCAGATCGTCGGGCAGGGTGATCCGCGATTCCGCGATCACGTCGCGCAGACGGTCGAGCGGGTCACCGGGCATATCCTCAAAGGCATCGGCATCATAGCGCGCCGCACGGTTGAGTGCGGAGGTCTTGCCCCGGCAGCGCCAGATCAGATCGGGCTTCATGCCAATGATCGAATACCGCCCGCGCACATCGCCGCCGGTGACGGATTCCAGCACAAAAGCATTCTCCGCCGCGCCGGTGAGTTTCAACATCAAGGACACAGGCGTGTCGAGATCGGCGGCAAGGCGGGTGTAGACGATCTGATTCTCGCCCGCCTCATAGGCGCGGGCGAAACTATCGAAATCCGGGGTCAGGGCCATCAAAATTGCCTATCAGGGAAAGTTCACATGCACGGCATTGATCGCGCGCTGGTCGATCTGGGGATCGGCGTCGCGCATGACGGCATTGCTGTAGATATCGAAAAGACCTTGGGCCAGCGCCTGATCCAACTGCTGCGAAAGGCGGTCCATCAGCGCTTGGGTCTGGTCGTCTTCGCCCGCCGGTGTCACGGCATCAAGGCGCAGAACCACGACGCTATCGCCCGCAGGCAGGACGGCCACACCGCCTTCGTCGAGGTCAAAGACCTGATCCATGAAGTCGTCGGGCGTGCCGTCGACATAGGAGCTGCGGGTCAGGCCTTCGCCAAGCTGAGGCGAAAGACCGGCGGCCTCAAAACCCCCTTCTTCGGCCAGCGTCTCGGTCAGGCTCTCGGCCTTTTCGGTCAGCGCCTCGACAATTTGGGCGTTGCGCCATGCGGTCTCAACGGCGTCGCGGGCCTCTTCGAAAGGTTCGGGACGCGCCTCTTTGGTCTCATCCAGCCGCATGGCAAAGATGCCGCCGTCTTCGAGTTGATCGATCTGCGGGAAGTCATTCGCGCTCAGCCCCGCTGCGGCCTCGCGGAAGGCACCATAGGCGGCGATGCCCTCGCTGCTGTCTTGGGTCCAGTCGATGGTGCCAAGGCGCATCTTGGTCTCTTTGGCCAAGTCTTCGAGCGTGGCACCCCCGGCAAGCTGGTCGTCAATCTCTTGCGCGCGGGCTTCGACGGCACGGGTGGCGCGGGAGATGGCGAGGGTCTCTTCCAGCACGTCACGGGCCTCTTCGAAAGGCACATGCTGCGCGGGGAGGATGGCGTTTACGCGGAACAGGGCCGGCCCGAGCGAGCTGGCCAGCGGGCCTACGATATCACCGCTTTCGGCGGCAAAGACCGCATCGCCTGCATCATCAAGGTCGGATTTCGCGACATCGCCGAGATCGACATCCGCCAAGGCCAGGCCGCGCTCTTCGACCAGCGCCTCGAAAGTGGTGCCGTCGACCTCAAGCGCTGCGGCGGCGCGGTCTGCGGCCTCCTGATCGGCAAAGACCAGACGTTCGACCAAACGCCGCTCGGGCTGGTCGTATTCGTCGCTGCGGGCGTCATATTCGGCCCGCAGCTCTTCTTCGGGCACTTCGACTTCGTCCAGCAGGTCTTCGGGAGCGAGCCAAGCGTAGGTGATGCTTTTGCTGGCGGGCAGCATGAAGTCGTCGGTGTTGGCGTCGTAATAGGCGCGCAATTCGTCTTCGGTGGCGGCGGGCAGGGGCGCGTCGAGGTCATCCTCGCTCAGCCGGGCCCAAGTGAAGCTGCGCTCTTCGGCGACATAGTCGACCAGGGTGCGGGCATAGGTGTCGGGCATTGAGACGCCGCCCAGAATGGCGCGTTGGAGCAGGCCACGCGCGGCTTCTTCGCGGATCGAGCGTTCGAACTCGGCCTCGCTCATCCCGCTTTGCTGAAGGGCAAAGCGATAGCCTTCGCGGTCAAAGTTGCCGTCGATCCCTTGGAAGGCCGAGATTGCCACGATCTCATCGCGCAGGGTGGCGTCACCGATGGAGATGCCCATTTCGTCGGCTTCGTGGTCCAACGCGCGGTTGCGCACGATCCGTTGCAGCACGGCGCGGTCTAGCCCCATCTCTTGGGCGCGGGCGAAGGGCAGGCTCTCCCCCGTTTGCGCTTCGATCGCGCGGATTTCCTGCTGCAACTGGCGGGCATATTGATCGACCGAGATCGACTTGTCGCCGACGGTGCCGATGCTGCGCAGATTGCCACTGAGGTTGATCGCGCCAAAGCCGCCCAGACCCAAGATCAAAAGGGCCATCAAGGCCCAGACGGCGGTTTTCGAAAAGCTGAAGCCCTTTTTGGCCATGACACGGTCCCTCGTTGATTTCGGACCTGTCTATGCGTTGCGTGGCAGGGCTGCAAGCCTGTCGAAAAGCACCTTCAGACCGGCGGCGTCGAGGTTGGCAAAGGCGATGCGCAGCTGGCTTTCGCCGCGGGCGTCGCCCTCGGGCTGGAACATCGTGCCGGGCAGGCAGAGCACGCCAGCGTCGCGCACCAGATCGCGCGCCAGATCAGCCGAAGAGACGCTGAAAGGCTGGCGCATATAGGCGAAGTAGCCACCCAGCCCCAGAAGCTCCCAGCCCAGCGGTTCAAGCCGGGGCATCAGGTCGGCAATGGCGGCGCGGCGGGCGAGGATTTCCTCGCGTTCTTCGGCAAGCCATGCGCTGAGGTTCTGCATCCCCCAAAGCGCGCCGTGCTGGCCGATCTGCGCGGGGCAGATGGCGACAGTGTCGAGGAATTTCTCGACCTCGGCCAGCCGTGCGCGGCTGGCGATCAGCGCGCCGACGCGGTGGCCGGTCAGGCGGTAGGCCTTGGAGAAGGAATAGAGGTGGATGAGCGTGTCATGCCAATCGGGGTCGCGGAACAGCGCGTGTGGCGGGCCGGGGCGGCTGTGAAAATCGCGGTAGGTCTCGTCAAGGATAAACGCGATGCCGTGGCGGCGGGCCAGTTCGAAGAATTCCTGGACGAGGGCGGCGGGATACTCCACGCCGCCGGGATTGTTCGGCGTGACCAGCGCGATGGCACGGGTGCGCGGGGTGATGGATGCCCCGGCCTTCTCGGGGTCGGGCAGCATGTCGGCCTCGACGGGCAGTGGCACCGCGGTGACGCCGCTCATGTCAAGCCACATCTTGTGATTGAAGTACCAGGGCGTCGGGATGATGACCTCGTCACCCTCGCCGCAGAGCGTGGCGATGGCGGCGGCGAAAGCCTGGTTGCAGCCGGAGGTGATGCAGACCTGTTCGTCGGTCACCACGCCCGCGTATTTCTCTGCCGTCTGCCGCGCCAGTTCGGCGCGCAGCTCCGGCAGGCCCAGCACCGGCCCGTAGAGATGCGCCTCATCGTTGTTCAGCGTGACCTCGGCCATCGCCCGGCGCAGCCCTTCGGGGGGCGGATCGACGGGCGCGGCTTGGCTGACATTGATCAGCGGTCGGTCGGGCGGGAAGTCGACCCCGTCGAGCCAACGCCGCGCCTCCATCACCGGAGGAAAGAAAGTGGTGGCGGTGCGCGGAAGCGTCATGGGGGTATCCGGTCAGATAGAGGCAGGGCAGGTGGCGCGGGGCCGGTCAGTCCTTGCCGCGGTAGGGTTCGACGTATTGCAGGGCCATGTCCCACGGGAAGAAAATCCATGTGTCCTGACTTACGCCGGTGATGAAAGTATCGACCTGCGGCTCGCCCTCGGGCTTGGCATAGACGGTGGCGAAATGGGCCTGGGGGTAAAGTTCGCGCACCAGTTCGATGGTCTTGCCGCTGTCGACGAGGTCATCGACGATCAGGATGCCAGTGCCGTCGCCCATCATCTCGGCATCGGGGGATTTCAACACCTTCGCCTCGCGGCGTTGGTCGGCGGCGCCGCCGCCCGAGTGGTACGACATGACCGAGATCGTATCGACGGTGCGGATGTCGAGTTCGCGCGCGACGATCATCGCGGGCGCCATGCCGCCGCGGGTGATCGCCACCACCGCACGCCAAGCGCCATCGTCGGGGCCCAGACCATCCAGCCGCCAGGCCAGCGCGCGGCTGTCGCGGTGGATCTGATCCCAGGAGATGTGAAAGCCCTTTTCATGGGGCAGGCGCGAGGCGTCCTTGGATTTGGTCATGGTGGTCCTTTGCAGCAGCTGGCGCGGGCACCCGCGCGAATTAATTTGGGCGGCTTATTCCTTGGACATGTCGGGCGCGTCAACCGCCTTCATGCCGACGACGTGATAGCCCGCGTCCACATGCAGGTTCTCGCCCGTGGTGCCGCTGCCCAGATCCGACAGCAGGAACAGCGCGGCCTTGCCCACGTCCTCGGTGGTGACGTTGCGGCGCAGGGGCGAGTTATACTCGTTCCATTTCATGATGTAGCGGAAGTCGCCGATGCCGGAAGCCGCCAGCGTCTTGATCGGCCCCGCCGAGATCGCGTTGACGCGGATGCCGTCCTTGCCCAGATCTTCGGCGAGGTATTTTACGCTCGCTTCCAGCGCCGCCTTGGCCACGCCCATGACATTGTAATGCGGCATCACCTTCTCGGCGCCGTAGTAGGTGAGCGTCAGCGCGCTTGCCCCGGGCGACATCATCTTCTCGGCGCGCTGCATCACGGCGGTGAAGGAGTAGACGGAGATGTCCATCGACATGGCGAAATTGCCGCGGCTGGTGTCAACATAGCGGCCGCGCAGCTCGCCCTTGTCGGAAAAGCCGATGGCGTGCACGATGAAATCCAACTCACCCCAGCGTTCTTTCAGGCTCTCGAACAACGCATCAATCGACGCTTCATCGCCCACGTCGCAGGGCAGAACGATGTCGCTGCCAAGCTGCTCGGCCAGCGGGCCTACGCGTTTCTTCAGCGCTTCGCCTTGGTAGGAAAAAGCAAGCTCCGCCCCCGCATCGGCCAGTGCCTTGGCCACGCCCCATGCGATGGATTTGTCATTCGCCAGCCCCATGATGAGCCCGCGCTTGCCCTGCATCAGTTCGTTTCCCATTCCGCCGCCTTGTCTATGTTTTTGTCTATGTTCCGTTGAGGTTGTCTTGGTCTAGGCGATTGCAGCGCTACCATCAAGACTGCACAGGCGCCTTCACCCCCGAGAATTGCCATAAGATCGGCGGCTAACTGTCGGAAATCGGGTGAGGTTGTCCTTTGAGTTGCCGATTGTTAACAAATGCCATACCGAAGAGATCGGACCCCGGCGTAGAACCGGTGACAGGCAAAGCACTCTGAAGGAGATGCCGAATGGAGACGCGGACTGGTATTTTTGCGGGGGATGATCCCTTTGCAATTGCGCAGCGTTGGCTTTCCGAAGCAGAGGCGACCGAGCCTAATGATCCCAATGCCATCGCGCTCAGCACGGTAGATTCGCAAGGGCTGCCCAACGCCCGCATGGTGCTGCTAAAAGAGATCGAGCCGGAGGCTTTTGTCTTTTATACCAATTACGAAAGCCAGAAGGCGCAGGAACTTGACGTCGCGGGCAAGGCGGCCTTTGTCATGCATTGGAAATCCCTGCGCCGCCAGCTGCGGGTGCGCGGCTTGATCAGCCGAGAGGACGGGCCGCAGGCCGATGCCTATTACGCCTCGCGCTCGCTCAAAAGCCGTCTGGGGGCTTGGGCCTCGCGCCAATCGCAGCCGCTCTCGGGCCGAGGTGCGCTGATGGCCGAGGTGGCCAAGGTGACCGCGCAGAAGGGGGTGAACCCTGAGCGTCCCCCGTTCTGGGGCGGCTACCGGATCACCCCGCTGGAAATCGAATTCTGGGCCGATGGCGAGTTTCGCCTGCATGACCGTTTCCAATGGCGGCGCGCAGATGTCGCGGCACCCTGGGCCGTGACCCGGCTCAACCCCTGATCTGACGGCGCGATACCCCATGAAAGATGTGTCTGAAACCCAAGCGGAACCAGCGGCGATAGATGACCCTCTCGAAGGCGTGGTCAAATGGTTCGACCCGGTCAAGGGCTTCGGCTTTGTCGTTGCGGATGCGGGCGGGGCGGACATCCTGCTGCACGTCAATGTCCTGCGCAATTACGGCCAAAGCTCTGTCGCGGATGGAGCGCGGGTGGCGGTGCGCGTCCAACAGACCGAGCGCGGGGCGCAGGCGGTCGAAGTGCTTTCCGTAGAGGCGCCCAGTGAATTGCCCGCCGCCGTGGTGGAATTCGCCGGTTTCGACCCTGAGCAGCTGGCCACCGCCGAGTTTGAGCCCGCCCGTGTCAAATGGTTCGACAAGGCCAAGGGATTCGGGTTTGCAAATGTCTTTGGCTGCGCGGAAGATGTGTTTTTGCATATCGACGTGCTGCGCCAATCCGGACTTTGTGATTTGCAACCGGGCGAAGCACTTGCCATGCGTGTGATTGTTGGCGATCGGGGCCATCTGGCGGCGGAGGTAAGCTCATGGGACGCGGTGATAGACGGCTAAAGGTCGGGCGACTGGCAAGGTATATGTCAGGGGCGGCACTGGCTGGCCTGCTGCTGACCGGCGCGGCGGTGGCCGAGGTTTGCCGTATCGATTCTGTGACGCTCCGCGGGGAGTGGGGGAAGGCCCGCTTCTCTGTCGAAGTGGCCGATGACACGGCGGAACGCGCCAAGGGGCTGATGCACCGCCGTTCGCTGCCGCTGAGCGCGGGCATGCTCTTTATCTACGAAAGACCTCAGCCCCTGAATTTCTGGATGCGCAACACGTTGATCCCGCTGGACTTGCTGTTCATCGACGAAAGGGGTGTGGTGCAGAAGATTCATCACTCCGCCAAACCGCTTGACGAAACACCGATCCCGGGCGGCGACGATCTGCTGTCGGTGCTGGAGATTAACGGCGGCTTGTCAAAACGCCTCGGCATCACCGAAGGCAGCGAAATCCGCCATCCGGCCTTTGCCAGCAACGCTCCGGCTTGGCCCTGCTAAAGACTTCGCGGATTTTCCGATTTTAAGGTCAATCGGGGCTTTTCAATTGGCGGGCTTATGGCTAAAGAAGCCCCAGTCGGAGCGTGGCGCAGCCTGGTAGCGCACCTGTTTTGGGTACAGGGGGTCGGAGGTTCGAATCCTCTCGCTCCGACCACTTTCTTCTAACATCGCTGATGTAGCGCTTCCCGCTTTGGTTGAGGCGCGCCCGTTGTTCTATCCTCATTCTGCACAAGATATAGTAGCTACCGCCGCCGTATTGGCAGGTTTGCGCCTGTGCGCGCCAAGATCGTGATGATTCTGCCGCGGTTCTTGACGCGGACATGGGGCAGGGGGCTTGGGCCGGGTGATCGTGGCACAGGGTTCACTTGCGGCGGCCTGTCGCCCGGCGGGTGGTCTTGGGCTGTGGATGAATTCAACCAATCTCTCAAACACCTCCGCTAACCCGGCCCCGGCAATGGATTATTTCAAAGCCGCCCACCAATCGGGCTTGCGGGTATCTTTGGGGATATCCTGAGGCTGAATCACTGGGGTAGGGCGCGGGGCAAATCGGGGGGCTTCGGTCAACTACCCGCCCCGAAATAATTCCGAAAAAAACCGTTGACCAATTAGTGCGATCTACGTCAGTTTGTGGGGGTCAAGTAAAGCGCCACAATATGTTGTGGTTAACGCAACGGGGCGCTTCGGCGGCGGGGACAGAGTATAGAACCAGCGTTTTAATCGTTTTCGGGCCGCTTGCGTCAGCAGGTGGCGCGGGGAAGCTTTGTTCAAACTGCCAGCAATAGGGGTGAGACGGCCTGCCGTGGGCATGTCGGCTCAGGATTTTGAGAGTTTGAAAAAGGGCAGCGACGATGAAGATTGAACGGAATTTCACCAAGGCCGGGCAGGATGCCTATGCGGATTTGGACTTTGTCACCACGGTGTCAGAGATCCGCAACCCTGACGGTTCGGTGGTGTTCAAGCTCGACAACGTCGAAGTGCCCAAATCCTGGAGCCAGGTCGCCAGCGACGTGATCGCTCAGAAGTATTTCCGCAAGGCAGGCGTGCCCAGCAAGACCCGCAAGGTCAAGGAAAAGGACGTGCCCGAGTTCCTGTGGCGCTCCGAGCCCGCCGAGGGTGCCGAGATGGGCGGTGAGACTTCCTCCAAGCAGGTCTTCGACCGTCTGGCGGGCGCTTGGGCCTATTGGGGCTGGAAGGGCGGCTATTTCACCACCGAGGAAGACGCCCGCGCCTATTACGACGAGATGCGCCACATGCTCGCCAGCCAGCGCGCGGCCCCCAACAGCCCGCAGTGGTTCAACACCGGTCTGCACTGGGCCTATGGCATCGACGGTCCGGCGCAGGGGCATTACTACGTCGACTACAAGACTGGCAAACTGACCCGGTCGAAATCCTCTTATGAGCACCCGCAGCCGCATGCCTGCTTTATCCAGTCCGTCGGCGACGATCTGGTGGGCGATGGCGGCATCATGGACCTTTGGGTCCGCGAGGCGCGTCTGTTCAAATACGGCTCGGGCACGGGCACCAACTTTTCATCGCTCCGTGGAGAGGGCGAGAAGCTGTCGGGCGGCGGCAAGTCGTCGGGTTTGATGGGGTTCCTCAAGATCGGGGACCGTGCAGCCGGCGCCATCAAATCCGGCGGCACCACCCGCCGGGCGGCCAAGATGGTGATCGTCGACGCCGACCACCCCGATATCGAGGATTTCATCAACTGGAAGGTGCTCGAAGAGCAGAAGGTGGCCTCCATCGTCGCCGGCTCCAAGATGCACGAGCAGAAGCTCAACCTTTTGTTCGACGCGATCAAGACATGGGACGGGGCCGAGGCGGATGCCTATGACCCCGCCAAGAACGCCGCGCTGAAACAGGCGATCCGCGAGGCCAAGAAGGTCGCGATCCCCGAGACCTACGTCAAGCGCGTGCTGGACTACGCCAAGCAGGGCCACACCGGCATCGAGTTCCCGACCTATGACACCGACTGGGATTCTGAGGCCTACAACTCCGTCTCCGGCCAGAACTCCAACAACTCGATCCGCGTCACCAACGCCTTTCTGAAGGCCGTGGAGAAGGATGCCGACTGGGAGCTGATCAGCCGCACCGAGAACCGGGTTGTTAAGACCGTCCGCGCCCGTGACCTCTGGGATCAGGTCGGCCACGCCGCTTGGGCCTGCGCCGATCCGGGCATCCAATACCACGACACCGTGAACGACTGGCACACCTGTCCCGAAGACGGCGCGATCCGCGGCTCGAACCCCTGTTCGGAGTACATGTTCCTCGACGACACGGCCTGCAATCTGGCTTCGATGAACCTGCTGACCTTCCTCAAGGACGGTGTCTTTCAGGTCGAGGACTACATGCACGCCTCGCGCCTGTGGACCGTGACACTGGAAATCAGCGTGATGATGGCGCAGTTCCCCTCCAAGGAAATCGCGCAGCGGTCTTATGACTTCCGCACGCTGGGTCTGGGCTATGCCAATATCGGGGGCTTGCTGATGAACATGGGCTATTCCTATGACAGCGACGAAGGCCGCGCTTTGGGCGGTGCCCTGACCGCGATCATGACCGGCGTCGCCTATGCGACCTCCGCCGAGATGGCGGGCGAATTAGGCGCTTTCCCGGGCTATGCCAAGAACGCCGAACACATGCTCCGCATCATCCGCAACCACCGCACCGCGGCCCATGGCAAGGCCGACGGCTATGAGCAGCTGTCGGTCAAGCCGGTCCCGCTGGATCACGCCAACTGCCCGCAGGCGGGGCTGGTCGACATCGCCAAATCCTGCTGGGACGAGGCGCTGAAACTGGGCGAAGCCCATGGCTACCGCAACGCGCAGACCTCCGTCATCGCGCCCACCGGCACCATCGGTCTGGTGATGGACTGCGATACCACCGGCATCGAGCCCGACTTCGCGCTGGTGAAGTTCAAGAAGCTCGCCGGGGGTGGATACTTCAAGATCATCAACCAATCCGTGCCTGCCGCGCTGGAAAAGCTCGGCTACGGGTCGGCCCAGATCGAAGAGATCGTCAGCTACGCCGTCGGCCACGGCACCATCGGCAATGCGCCCGCGATCAACCACACCACGCTGGCAGGGCACGGCTTTGGCGCCAATGAATTGGCCAAGATCGACGCCGCGCTAAAGCAGGCCTTCGACATCCGCTTTGTCTTCAACCAATGGACGTTGGGCGAAGCTTTCTGCACGCAGGTGCTGGGCATTCCGACCGAAAAGCTGAACGACCCGACCTTTGATCTGCTCCGCTCCCTCGGTTTCAGCAAGGCCGATATCGAAGCGGCCAATGACCACGTCTGCGGGACCATGACGCTCGAAGGCGCGCCGCATCTGCGCGAGGCGCATTACGGCATCTTCGACTGCGCCAACCCCTGCGGCAAGAAGGGCAAACGCTATCTCTCGGTCAACAGCCACATCCACATGATGGCGGCGGCGCAGAGCTTCATCTCGGGGGCGATCTCTAAGACGATCAACATGCCCAATGACGCGACGATCGAGGATTGCCAGAAGGCTTATGAACTCAGCTGGTCCTTGGGGATCAAGGCCAACGCGCTCTATCGCGATGGTTCGAAACTGAGCCAACCACTGGCCGCGGCCCTCGTGGAGGACGACGAAGACGCCGCCGAGACGCTGGAAAGCGGCAACACCCATGAGAAAGCCGCCGTGTTGGCCGAAAAGATCGTCGAGAAGGTGATCGTCAAGGAGATCATCAAGTCGCACCGCGAGAAGATGCCGCAGCGCCGCAAGGGCTATACCCAGAAGGCCAACGTGGGCGGTCACAAAGTTTATCTGCGCACCGGCGAATATGAGGACGGCAAGCTGGGCGAGATCTTCATCGACATGCACAAGGAAGGCGCGGGCTTCCGGGCGATGATGAACAACTTCGCCATCGCGGTCTCGGTCGGTCTGCAATACGGCGTGCCGCTGGAGGAATTCGTTGACGCCTTCACCTTCACCAAGTTCGAACCGGCGGGCATGGTGCAGGGCAACGACAGCATCAAACAGGCGACCTCGATCCTCGACTATGTGTTCCGTGAATTGGCGGTGAGCTACCTCGACCGCACCGATCTGGCGCATGTGAAGCCCGAGGGCGCGACCTTTGACGATCTGGGCCGGGGCGAGGAAGAGAACCTCTCGAACGTCAGCGAGTTGAGCGAAGGGGCCGCGAATAAATCGTTGGAAGTGCTGAAGCAAATCAGCTCCACCGGCTATCTGCGCAACCGGCTGCCGCAAGAGTTGGTTGTGCTGCAAGGCGGGCAAAACGTCGAAACAAGCTCCGCCTACGCAGCCCAAGTCAGCAATGGCGATATGGCGGTCGCGGTGCAGCCCGCAGCTCCGGCCGCGACCGGCGCGGTAAGTCTCGATGCGCGGGCCAAGGCCAAGATGCAGGGCTATGAGGGCGAAGCCTGTGGTGAATGTGGCAACTACACATTGGTTCGCAACGGCACCTGCATGAAGTGCAACACCTGCGGCGGCACTTCGGGCTGTAGCTGATAAGATGTATCCCGAAAGGGGCGCGCAGGGGCAGGGCCAAAAGGCCCGCCCCGACGAAGTCGGCGTGTAGCTCTACCAAAGCGTTAATTTCCGCGTCCTCGTCAAAACTGCGTTAACCAAAATTAAACCAGTCTCTCCCTATCAAGGTCATGAAAGGGAGAATTTGATGAAACGTCTTGTTATATTGGGATTTCTCACCGGATCGCTGGCGGGCTGTGTGGAGCCTCCGGCCTCACCGATGGAGGCCGCGGCGCGCAAAGCGGCGGCGGCGGAGTTGACGGCGAAACAATGTGCGGGTTTTGCGGGCGGCTATGAAAGCGTGCGCAAGCTGCGGCATGACGCGAACCAGAATATTGCCACCGCGCGGCGGCTTGGGGCGACGGATGCCACCATCGCCAAGGCGCGGGCGGATGTGCGCATGGCCTTTGATATGCAGGTCGCTTTCTCGACCCCGCAGCAGGCCTGCAACATGATGGTGGGCGAATTGGCTTGGGCCACGGGGTGAGGACGTCTAGCGATGCGCCACGTCGAGCCAGATCGGCAAATGGTCCGAGGCGCGGCGGGTCTGGGCTGTCTCGATCACACCGCCTTGGCGCACGGTAAGATGTTGGTCCAAGGCGATGCGATCTAGGAAGGCCACGGGCATCCGCGCGTGATAGCTCTTGCCCGGCGCATGAATGGTGAACCGTTTCGCCAAACGCCCGAGACCCACCTTTTGCGACCATTCGTTCAGGTCGCCCGCGATCAGCGTCGGGCAGGCGGCGCAGGCGTCGAGATGGGCGATCATGGCGCTCAGCTGCTCCTTGCGCGACGGACGCAGCAGGCCGAGATGCGAGGCGATCACGCGCAATTGCCGCGCGCCGAGATGCAGGTCGGCCACCATGGCGCCGCGCGGCTCCACCCCCGGCAGGGTCAGATGCGCCACCCGGTCGATCTTGGCCGAGGGGCGGACCAGAACGGCATTGCCATGCCAGCCGATGCTCACGTCGCTCGGCGTGGGCACAGGGCGCAGGCCCGTCACCTCTTCGACCCGGTCGAGAGGCAGGGCCGAAGGGCGGGGGGCACGGCGGCGGTCGGCCTCTTGCAGCACCACCACATCGGCATGCAGGCTGCGGATGATCCGCATGATCCGCTCGGGATCGCGGCGCCGGTCGGTGCCCATGGCCTTGCGGATATTATAGCTGACGATGCGCAGCGATTGCGGGGCGACGGCGGGGATCATAGGACGGGCGCTCCCAGACGAAACAGCCCTTCGGCCACCTTGCGGAACATCCCGCTAGGCGGTCTTTCCATGGCGCAATGCTCCGAGAGATGTTCGAACCAGTCATGCAGCTTTGCGACCGAGGCCGCGTCATAGACAAAGAGCGTGACCTCGAAATTCAGCAGCATGCTGCGCACGTCGAAATTGGCCGTGCCGACCAGCCCCATGTCGTCGATGATCCCGGCTTTGGCGTGGATCATGCCAGGCTGGTAATAGAGCACATGGCCGCCCGCCTCATGCAGATCGCGCAGATAGGCACCCCGCGCAAAATCGGCCATCCGTTGGTTTGAGCGTTCGGGGACCAGAACCCGCACATCCACACCCCGCCGGGCCGCAGTGGTCAAAGCCGAACCGAGCGCCTCGGTCGGGACGAAATAGGGGGTCACCAGCCAAATCCGTGCCTCGGCCAGATGTATTGCGCGGATCAGACCATCATGCAGCGGGTCTTCGGCGATGTCGGGGCCGGAGGGCACGAGCTGCACTGTCGCTGTCCCGCCCGTATGGGCCGCGACCGAGGGGGCCGGGTCCAAAGCCTCCCCACTGGCGACGCCCCAGTCTGAGCGGAACACATCGCCGAAACTCTGCACCGCGCGGCCTTCGAGCAGAAAGGCCAGATCGGTCCAGCCATCCTCCAAGGCCGCAGGTCCGAGGTAATGCGCGCCGATGTTCATGCCCCCGGAAAAGACCCGTGCATCATCGGCGATGATCATTTTGCGGTGGTTGCGCAGGTTCAGATGGCCCGAGCCCGGGAGTTGCAACAGCGGAGAGTAGAAGCGCACATCGCCACCCGCGTCGCACAGGCGGCGCAGGGCGGCTGTCGGGCCGCGCAGGGTGCCCAAACGGTCCATCAGCAGCCGAACCTTCACGCCCGCCTTGGCCCGTTCGGTTAGCGCGTCGACGAAAATGCGCCCGGTGTCGTCATTGGCTACGATGTAAAAGAGCACGTCGAGCCGTTTCTCGGCCCCTTGGATCAGTGCCATGACCGCTTCATGGGCCGCCGTGGGGTCGCCCAAGAGCCGCAGGTCTTGGCCATGGACAGCGGCGGGCAGACCGAAATACTGCATCGTCGCGTCAAGCGTATGCACAGGGCGGGGCGGCGGGCCGCCGGTATCGCCTTTCAGAAAATGCACCGGCGTGTAGCGCGAGGATTGTTTGCGAAAGCCGAGCGCCAGAAACAGCGGCACCGCAACCCAGGGCAGCACGATGATGAACAACAGCCAAGCGGCGGTGGATTGCGGCGTGCGGCGTTGTTGCAAGATCACGATTGCCGCCAGCAGCGTCAGGATCACGATAATGACGACTTCCAGATGGGTGGTGATCCAAGACATGGGGTGGGGCCTGCTCCTTCTTGCTGACAATACGAGCAGATAACGCGTTCAGTGGTGACAGCAAGCCTCGGACGGGGTCTACCGTGAGGGAATGGTGCGGGGTCGGGGGCGTTTTAGCGGTTTTCGATCGGGGAGCCTCTTTCGCGCGGTTGTCTCTGGGTCGTTTCTCTGGCGGAACTTTCGCTGCGGTGAGGGCAGACATGGCCGGGAATTCGTGTTGCGGCATCAACTCTCTGATTTAACGAGGCAAAATGCATCTGCGCAGCGCCTAATTCGACACATGATACATAACTTAAGCGGCCCCTAGCCGAGGGTGTGTTGCAAATGTGCGACAATCAGCGCATCGCAATTCTGTGATGTGAAAAACCTGAAACCCAATCCTAAATGGGGCGTTGCGTGAGTGACCCTGCGGCGAGGATCGCGGGGTCACCTGTATTTAAGGAGCAGAACATGAAACGCACGACAACAATCGCCAGCATCGCCCTGATCGCATCCAGCGCCTTCGCGGGTGCAGCAGCAGCCGGTTCGCTGGAAGACACCACCGTTGAAGCACCGGTTTTCACACCGGCGCCGACACCCGTGGCCGTTGATGGCGACTGGACAGGCTTCTACACCGGTCTTCAGGTCGGCCAGACCGACGTCGACAGCGACAGCGGCAACCTTGACGGCGACGACACGTCCTACGGTTTCCACGCCGGTTACGACTATGACTTCGGCAAATTCGTTCTGGGTGGCGAACTTGACTACGACAAGACCGACATCGATCTGGGCAACGGCGCAGGCGATGTGGACTCCGTGGCACGCGCCAAGGTCAAGGCTGGCTACGACTTCGGCAAGACACTTGTCTATGCAACAGCCGGTGCAGCCCGTGCCGACACAAGCGTTGGCGATGAAACCGGCCCCTTCGCCGGTCTGGGCGTCACCTATAAAGTGACTGACCGCTACACCGTTGGTGGCGAAGTGCTGCAGCACAAATTCGATGACGTAGGCGGCACAGGCGAAGATCTGGACGCGACCACGATCTCCCTGCGCGGCTCCATGCGCTTCTGATCTGTCTTGGCGGCATGACCCGCTTTGATGAAGGGCCGGCTTCCGAAAGGAGGCCGGTCTTTTTTTGTTTACGCGGCGCGGCTGGCGCGCCCTTCGGCAAAGCGGCAGAGGTCGCGCAGGGCCGCCTCAAACGCGCTGTTTTCGATCGTCATGGCCACGCGCACATGGCCCGCCGCCGCCGCGCCGAAACTCTCGCCCGGCATCACTGCAATATGCTGATCTTCCAGCAGGGCATCGGCGAATTCGCTGCCGCTGAGGCCCGTGGCGCGGATATCCAGCATCAGATACATCGCCCCTTGCGAGGGCACTGAACGCACCACGTTCTGAGTGCTCAAGACCCGCTGCGCCAGCGCGCGGCGGCGGGCGAAGGGGGCGCTGATTTCCTCTTCGAAAGCGGCACCTTGGGCGAGGGCATAGTCGCTCGCGTCCTGAATGAAGCCCGGCACGCCGTAGTTAGTATGGGTGGCAAGGTCGATCAGGTCGGCAATGATGTCTTCAGGCCCGATAATCCAGCCACAGCGGCTGCCGGTCATCGCGTGGGATTTCGACATGGAGCCGATGACCAGCGTTCGCTCCTCCATGCCGGGCAGGGCGCGAGGGCTGAGATGTGCGCCCTCCCAAATCTGCGTGTCATAGACCTCATCCGAGACGAGCCAAAGGTCGTGATCATGGCAGACCTGTGCGATCTCTTCCAAGGTTTCGCGGCCATAGATCACGCCGGTCGGGTTGTTGGGCGTGTTGATCAACAGCGCTTTTGCGCCCTCGGCGGCGGCCGTCAGATCCGCCCTGCGGGGCAGGAACCCGTGATCGGCCCGTGCTTCGACCGCCACGGCCCGTGCCCCGGCAGCACGCAGGGTGCCGGGGTAGGTGGCATAATAGGGGTCGATGTAGAGCGCCGCATCGCCGGGGTCGCAGACCGCCATGAACGCCGCGAATAGCCCCGCTTGCCCGCCCGGGGTGACCACCACATTGTCGCGCATCGTTGGCACGCCGGTCCGCTCTTCGGCACGTTTCGCAATCCGGTCGCGCAGGGCATCGGTGCCCGGCACGGCGGCATAGCCGGTATGGCCGCCGAGCGCGCTGCGGTGCATCTCTTGCAGGATCGGGGCGGCGGTGCGGATGTCATGCTCGCCGATGGTAAGCTCGGTCACCGGCACCCCCGCCGCGATCATGGCGCGCGATTTGTGAAACACTTCCCAACCGTCGGACCCTCCGGCCAGAACCCCTTTGATGCGCGATGATCTATCCATGATGCCTCCGAAATTCTCCGCACAAGGGGGCAGAGCCTTGGGGCTTTGTCAATCCGCGCCGGCAAGGCGGAAGGCAGGGTTGCATAAAACTTAACCGGACAAGGGGCTTGGCGCAGGGCGGCGCGCTTGCTACAACCCGGTCATGAACACCGCAACGCTCATTATTTGCTGCATTACCCGCTGAGACATCCTCGCGGGCCGCTGTTCACGTCATTCCCATTCTGACAAAACTATGCCAAGCCCGCGTCACACCCGCGCAAGGACGCCTGCCCATGACCCGTGACCTGACGATCAAGCTGCACAACACCGCCACCCGCAAGAAAGAGGATTTCACCCCGATCGATGCGCAGAATGTGCGGATGTATGTCTGCGGCCCCACCGTCTATGACCGGGCGCATCTGGGCAACGCACGGCCTGTGATCGTTTTCGATGTGCTCTACCGCTTGCTGCGCCATGTCTATGGGCCGCAGCATGTGACTTACGTGCGCAATTTCACCGACGTGGACGACAAGATCAATGCCCGCGCCGCTGAGAGCGGGCGCAGCATTGGAGAGATCACCGCCGAGACGACGCAGTGGTATCTGGACGACATGGCCGCCGTGGGCGCCTTGGAGCCCGATCACATGCCTCGCGCGACACAGTATATCCCCCAGATGGTCGCGATGATCCGCGGGCTGATGGAGGAGGGCTATGCCTATGAGGCCGAGGGCCATGTGCTGTTCCGGGTGCGCAAATATGCCGAATATGGCGCGCTTTCGGGCCGGTCGGTCGACGATATGATTGCTGGTGCAAGGGTCGAGGTGGCGCCTTATAAAGAAGACCCGATGGATTTCGTGCTGTGGAAGCCTTCGGACGAAGACACCCCCGGCTGGGATTCCCCATGGGGTGAGGGGCGTCCGGGCTGGCATATCGAATGTTCCGCCATGGCGCATGACCTGTTGGGGGAGCGTTTCGACATCCACGGCGGCGGCATCGACCTGCAATTCCCGCATCATGAGAATGAGATCGCCCAGTCGAAATGCGCGGGCCACGGGTTCGCCAACTACTGGCTACACAATGAGATGTTGCAGGTCGAGGGCAAGAAAATGTCCAAGTCCTTGGGCAACTTCTTTACCGTCCGCGATTTGCTGGACCAAGGCGTGCCGGGGGAGGTCATCCGTTTCGTGATGCTCTCGACCCATTACCGCAAGCCGATGGACTGGACCGAAAAGAAGCGTGAGGAAGCCGAAAAGACCCTGCGCAAATGGTATCTTCAGGCGGCGGAGGCCGAGGCCGCGACGCCCGGGCCCGAACTGGTGGCGCTATTGGCCGATGATCTCAACACCCACGGCGCTTTGACCGAATGCCACCGGCTGTCCAACGCAGGTGATACGGCAGGCTTGCGCGGGGCGCTGTCGCTTTTGGGGCTGCTGGACGAACTGATCCCCGAATGGGCCGCGGTTCAGGCGCTGGATCTGACCGATATCGAAGCCTTCCTCGGCGATGCCCGCGCCACTGCGATGGAGACCAAGGATTTCGCCGAGGTGGACCGGATCAAGAAAGCGCTGACCTCGGTCGGGATCGAGGTGCAGATGAGCAAGGATGGGGTAAAGCTGACGCCGCCGCCGGGCTTTGATCGGAGCCAGTTGGAGGGGTTGTTGTGATGTGTCGCCGTCCCAAGAACGGCGTTCGACCGCGGGCGGAAGCGAAGCGCCCGCCCATGGGGGCGGTCGGGCGCTGTTCGTGCCGAGGGCACGAACGGGAGTGTGACGCGGAAGGAGGCAATCTCCCATGACCCGCGCGCGCCTCACCCTCTACGACACCACCCTGCGTGACGGGCAGCAAACCCAAGGCGTGCAGTTCTCCACCGATGAGAAACGCCAGATCGCCAGCGCGCTCGACGCGCTTGGCGTGGATTACATCGAAGGCGGCTGGCCCGGCGCCAACCCGACCGACAGCGCTTTTTTCGACGCCGCGCCGCCGACGCAGGCAAGGCTCACCGCCTTTGGCATGACCAAACGCGCGGGCATGTCGGCTGAGAATGACGACGTGCTGGCCGCCGTGCTCAACGCGGGCACCAAATCCGTCTGCATCGTCGGCAAGACCCATGACTTCCACGTCAAAACCGCCCTCGGCATCACGCTGGCCGAGAACACCGACAACATCGCCAAATCCGTCGCCCATCTTGTCGCCCAAGGGCGCGAGGCGCTCTTCGACGCCGAGCATTTCTTTGACGGTTACAAGGCCAATCCAGACTACGCGCTGGAAGCGATCCGCGTAGCCTATAACGCGGGCGCGCGTTGGATCGTGCTTTGCGACACCAATGGTGGCACGCTGCCCGATGAGATTGGCCGCATCACCCGCGCCGTGATCGCGGCAGGCATCCCGGGGGATCATCTGGGCATTCACACCCACGACGACACCGAAAACGCCGTCGCCTGCACGCTGGCCGCCGTCGACGCGGGCGCGCGGCAGATCCAAGGCACGCTCAACGGGCTGGGGGAGCGTTGTGGCAACGCCAATCTTACCACCCTGATCCCGATCCTGCTGCTGAAAGAGCCCTATGCCAGCCGCTATGAGATCGGGGTGAGCCCCGAGGCGCTGCGCGGGCTCACGCGCACCAGCCGGATGCTGGATGAGATCCTCAACCGCGTGCCGATGAAACAGGCGGGTTTCGTCGGGTCTTCGGCCTTTGCGCATAAGGCGGGGCTGCATGCCAGTGCCATCGCCAAAGACCCCAGCACCTATGAGCATATCGACCCCGCGCTGGTCGGCAATACGCGCGTCATTCCGATGTCGAACCAAGCCGGGCAATCCAACTTGCGCAAACGGCTGAGCGATGCGGGCCTCTCGGTCGCCAAGGGCGACCCTGCGCTTGGCCGGATTTTGGAAGTGGTCAAAGATCGCGAGGCGCAGGGCTATGCCTATGACACCGCGCAGGCGAGCTTTGAGCTGCTGGCCCGCGACGTGATGGGCCAATTGCCGCATCTGTTCAAGGTCGAGCGCTACCGCGTCACCGTCGAACGACGCCGCAATGCCGAAGGCCGGATGGTCAGCCTTTCCGAAGCGGTCGTGGTCATTGATGTGGATGGGGAAAAACGGCTCTCGGTCTCGGAATCGCTGGACGAGGATGGCGCGGACCGTGGCCCGGTTAACGCGCTGTCCAAGGCGCTGGCCAAGGACTTGGGCAAATACAGCAGCCTGTTGGATGACATGCGTCTGGTTGACTTCAAGGTGCGCATCACCCAAGGCGGCACCGAAGCCACCACCCGCGTCATCATCGACAGCGAAGACGGGCAGGGACGGCGCTGGTCCACCGTAGGCGTCAGCGCCAACATACTCGACGCCTCATTCGAAGCGCTGCTTGATGCGATACGTTGGAAATTGATCCGGGACCGCGCCCAATGACAGATGATATGACCGCCTTTTTCACTCTCCATCGTGATCTGCCGCGCGAAGGGCCGGGGGAGCCTGCGGATGTGAGCTGGGCCGTGGAACAGGTCGATCTGCCCGCGCGGGCCGAGATTGCCGATGTGGCCTGCGGCCCCGGCAGCGACATCGGCGCCCTGCGCGCGGCGATCCCGCAGGGCCATGTGACGGCCCTCGATCAAACTGCGCATTTCGTCGACACCGCGCGGGGCCGTTTCGTGGCCGATGGCAATGTCACCCTGCTGCGCGCGGATATGGCCGCGATCGCCAATGACTATGATCTAATTTGGTGCGCCGGTGCGGTCTATTTCCTCGGTGTGACCGAGGCGCTGACCCGTTGGCGCAAATCGCTGCGGGTGGGCGGGGTTGTGGCATTCTCCGAACCCTGCTGGCTGACGGATAGCCCGTCGGAAGAGGCCCGCGCGCAATGGGCGGACTACCCCGCGATGAGCGACGCAAACGGCATTGCCGAGCGGGTCCGCGCGGCGGGCTATGAGGTCGTGGCGACCCGTGTCCTGTCGGATGAAGCTTGGGAGAATTACTACACCCCCCTGGAGGCGCGGATTGAAAAGCTGCGCCCGGGTGCGGATGATGATTTGGCTCAAATGCTCGACGCCGCCGAGGCGGAGATCGCCTGTTGGCGCGCGCATCGGGATGAGTTCGGCTATCTTCTGACGGTGGCACGCCCCACATGACCTTCGACGCTGATCTAAACGCCTGCGCCGCCATGGTAGAGCGCGCCGACCCTTGGCGCTTTCGCGCCGCCATGGCCGCCCCCGTCGAGACGCGCAAGCTGCTCTTCCCGCTCTACGCCTTCAACGTCGAAGTTGCCCGCGCCCCATGGGTCACGCAAGAGACGATGATCGCCGAGATGCGCCTGCAATGGTGGCGCGACGCGCTGGAAGAGGTCGCCAAGGGCGGCCCCGTCAGGCGGCATGAGGTAACCACGCCGCTGGCCCGTGCGATTGCGCCACAGGATGCCGAACTGCTCGATGAACTCGTCGCCGCGCGGCGATGGGACATCTACAAAGACCCCTTTGAGGATGCCGCGCATTTCGAGCGCTACATCGACCAGACCGCAGGCCATCTGATGTGGGTCGCCGCCCGCCGCCTTGGGGCGACGGATGAAGCGGTGGTGCGCGATGCGGCCTACGCCACTGGCATCGCCGCATGGCTTTGCGCCATTCCGAACTTGGAAGAGGCAGGCCGCGTGCCGCTGCTGGATGGTACGGCAGAGGGGGTCTCGGCCCTTGCCAAGGGGGCGCTCGACCGGCTGAAATCGGCGCGTGCCAATCGAGGCAGGATCCCCAAAGCCGCGCGCGCGGCGCTGCTGCCTGCCGCCCATGCGGGTCCGGTGTTGCGGGCCGCGGTGGATGCGCCGGAAAAGGTCTCACAAGCTGCGCTGCCTGACCCGCGCCGCCATTTCGCGCTGCGGGCCTTGGTGTCGCGCTGGTAGGCGCTTAGCTCAGCTGCGTCTCCTTGCGGCTGCGCAGCACCAGCCAGATCAGCGACCCGCCCGCGAGCACTAAGAAGGGCACCATGGCAAGGTTCACCGCCGCCCAGCCTTCCTGCGCCGTGCCGCCCGAACAGTTCATCAGCCCGCCCGAGGCCAGCGAGGCTACGGTCACGCCGCCGAACACCAGCAGGTCATTCAAGCCCTGCATCCGCCCGCGCTCATGCGGCTCATGCGCGCCCGCAAGCATGGTGGTGGCCCCGATAAAGCCAAAGTTCCAGCCCAATCCAAGCAGGATCAGCGCGACAAAGAAGTTGCCCAGTTCCACCCCCTGAAGCGCGACCAGCCCGGCGGCGGCAAGGATCGCGATGCCGAGGCCCATGATCCGCTCAACCCCGAAACGGTTGATCAGATGGCCGGTAAAGAACGAAGGCGCGAACATCGCCAGCACATGGCCGGTGACCACATAGCCCGCGCTGTCTTGGCTATAGCCGCAGCCGACGACAGCCAGCGGGGTCGAGGTCATCACAAGGTTCATCAAGGCATAGGACACCATGGCACAGATCACCGCGACGGCGATGCGCGGCGTGGTCAAAAGCTCCCACCGGCTGCGGCCCTTGGGCGCGTCATGGGCCGGGATCGGCGGTTTCGGAATGTCGATGAAGAGAAACAACAGCGCCCCGATGAGGTTAACCGCCACCACGGCCATATAGGTGCCAAGGAAGGGCACCACGAGGCTCATCGACGTGGCCGTGGCAAGCTGCGGCCCGATGGTGGCCGAGACAAGTCCGCCTGCCATGACATAGGAAATCGCCTTGGGCCGGAAATCATCCGAGGCGGTATCGGCGGCGGCGAAACGGTAGAAACCCTGCGCCGACATATAGATGCCCGTCAGAAGCGACCCCAGCAAAAAGACTGGGAAAGACGCGAGATAAAGCCCGTAGGCCGCGACCGCACCGCCCAAGGCACCGCCCGCCGCGCCCAGAAAGAACCCCGCCCGGCGGCCATAGCGCTGCATGATGGCCGAGACCGGCGTGGCCGAGAGCATGGAGCCCAGAACGATCATCGAGATCGGCAGGGTGGCAAGACAGACGTTCGTCGCAAGCGACTGCCCGGCAAGACCGCCGACAAGGAAAATCATCGGCATCTGCGCACCGAGAAAGGCCTGTGCTGCCACCAGCACCGCTACGTTGCGCCGCGCGCGTCTGTCGTCGATCATGTCTGAATTCCTCACTTCCCGCCAAGGGGTAGCCCTGCCCTTGGGTAAGGGCAAGCCCGGCATCGGTTTTTGCGCCGCCGATCCCGCTTGCGCCCGGCGGCAAGCTCGCCGATGATCGCGCCGATGACCGCCCCCGATCGCCCTTCGCTGACCCTTCTTCTGCTCGCTGGCACCGCCGAAGCGCGGCAGCTTGCACGCGCCTTGACGCAGGCCGGGCACCGGGTCACCGCTTGGCTGACGGAGCCGCCGCGCGGCGGCAATCCGATGCCGATGGCCTTTGAGATGCGCGATGCCGGGGATGCCGCGGCGCTGCGGCGCGATATGGCGGGCTTCGACGCGGTGCTCGATCTCAGCCACGGGTTCGATGCGGGGCTGAGCCACGCAGGCTATGCCGCCGCCACGTCTTTGGGCAAACCCTTCGTCAGCTTTTCGCGGCCCCTCTGGCCGCTGGACAACCCGCTGCTGCAATCGGTGCCGGATGTCGCGGCCGCCGCCCGCGCCGTACCGCTCGCCGCCCGCGTCTTTGCCGCGACCGGTTGGGCCAGCCTGCCAGCGTTCCAACCGTTCAAGGGCGCGCGCCTCATGCTGCGGCAGACGAGCCGCCATGACCGCGCCGCGCCCTATGACTTTGTAGATCTGATCTTTGGCGAGCCGCCGTTCACCGTTGAGAGTGAAACGGCATTGTTCCGCGACCTCGGCGTCGACCTGCTGATTTGCCGCAACCTCGGCGGGCAGGCCAGCCGCCCGAAAGTCGACGCTGCCCTGTCGCTCGGCCTGCCGGTGATCCTGATCGACAGACCGCCACTGCCAGAGGGCGCGCCCTGTCTGGCCGATCTCGACGCGATGCTCGATTGGGTGGCACAGCTATGAGCCTCGCGCCCCCGATCACCTGCGACGCCGATGTGGCCGAAGGCGCGGCATGGCTGGCCGAACGGGAGCCGCGTTTCGCCATGGCGCTGGCCCAGACCGGCCCGCTGCCTCTGCGCCTGCGCCCACCCGGTTTCGCGGGGCTGCTCGACATCATTGTGGGGCAGCAGGTGAGCGTGGCCTCGGCGCGGGCGATCTATACGCGGCTTGTCGCGGCGGGGTTGGATCGGCCCGAAATCGTCCTGCGCGCCGGTGACGACGGCCTGCGTGCTGCGGGGCTGAGCCGCCCCAAGGCGCGCTATGTGCTGGCTTTGGCGGAACGCGATTTCGACTTCGACGCGCTGCACGGGCTGCCCGATGACGCGGCCATCGCCGCGCTGGTCGACATGCCGGGGATCGGGCCATGGACGGCGCAGATCTATGTGATGTTCTGCCTTGGCCGCCGCGATATCTTTCCCAGCGGCGACCTTGCGCTGCAAGAGGCGGCGCGGGGGCTGTTCGATCTGCCTGCCCGTCCCAGCCCGAAAGACCTCTCCGCGATGGCCGCCGCATGGTCACCTTGGCGGTCGGTTGCGGCGCGGCTGCTCTTTGCCTACTACCGGGTGTTGAAACAAAAGGAAGGATTGTCATGACACGGGTTTTGAACGCCGAGCGCCGCGCGCCGGTCTCTGGCACCACACGGTCGGTGGTGGTGTTCCTGCATGGCTATGGCGCGAATGGCGCTGACTTGCTGGGCCTTGCCGATCCGCTGAGCGAGCATTTGCCCGACACGCTTTTCGTCGCTCCCGACGCGCCCGAGGCCTGCGCCGGTGCGCCGATGGGCTATCAGTGGTTCCCGATCCCATGGATCGACGGGTCGTCCGAAGAGGAATCGATGCGCGGGATGATGAGCGCGGTCGAAGACCTCGATGCCTTCCTCGATGCGCTGATGGTCGACGAAGACGTGCTGCCCGAACAGGTCGTGCTCTTCGGCTTTTCCCAAGGCACGATGATGTCGCTGCATGTGGCCCCACGGCGCGAAGATGCCGTGGCGGGGATCGTGGCCTTCTCGGGCCGTCTGCTCAACCCCGAAGCGCTGGCCGAAGAGGCGCAGGTGAAACCGCCGGTGCTGCTGGTTCATGGGGATGCCGATGACGTGGTGCCGCCGCAATCCTTGCCGCAGGCCGCCGAAGCGCTGCAAGAGGCGGGGTGGCAAGACGTTTACGCCCATGTGATGAAGGGCACCGGCCATGGCATCGCGCCCGATGGGCTGAGCGTGGCGCTGGCCTTCATGCGCGACAAACTGGGGCTTTAACCCTTCATCTCGTCCCAAAGCCAGGGTTCGGCGAACTCAACCGAATTGCCAGCGGGGTCGCGCACATAGAGCGAGCGCGCCCCGTTGGGCCAATCAAAACTGGTGTCGGTCTCGACCCCGGCGGCCTGCAGCCGCGTCTCCATTGTGGCGATCTCATCGCGTTTCATCGCAAAGCAGACATGCCCCGGGCCGCGCGCGCCATGGGGCGGCACAGGCATTTTCGGATTGCCGGGCGGCTGCGCCGTGGCGGTCGGGTTGAAGACCAGCAAGACCGAGGGCCCGAGCGCAAAGAACATATGCCGACCCGGCACCTCCTGAAACAGTTTCAGCCCCAGAATGTCGCGGTAAAACCCCCGCGCCGCGTCCAGATCATCGACATAGACGGCGGCTTCGAGCAGGGATTGCGGGGCGGGCGCATCGGGGAGGGGGCTTTTCGACATGCCACAAGGTTAACAAACTCTGCCCATCTGTCACGCCTCTGTCGTAATCTTTGGGCAAAACCGGCGACATCTAGTGGTTCACCTTTGTCTTGCCAGAGCGAAACCGCGAGATATAGTGACTAAAACGGGCAGAGGACGCGACCAGATGGACGGCGATTTCAGGACCGAATTTACCCGCCAACCGGCGGCGCTCAAACACCACCCCGCGCTGGTGCTCAACGCGGATTACCGACCTTTATCCTATTACCCGCTGTCGCTCTGGCCATGGCAGGAGGCGGTAAAGGCCAAATGGCTCGACCGGGTCGAGATCGTCGCCGAATATGACGAGGTGGTGCGCAGCCCCTCTACGGTGATCAGGATCCCCTCGGTTGTCGTTCTCAAAGACTATGTCAAACCTCAAAAGCGCGTGGCCTTCACGCGCTTTAATTTATTTCTGAGGGATGAATTCCGCTGCCAATACTGCGGCGCGAAGGGCGATCTGACCTTTGACCATGTGGTGCCGCGCGCTGCCGGTGGGGTGACAAGCTGGCAAAACGTGGTCGCCGCCTGTAGCCCTTGCAACCTGCGCAAAGGCTCGCGGCCCCTGCACCGCACGGGGCTTGCCCTGCGCAAACCGCCGCGGCAACCCGCCGCAGAAGAACTGCGCAACATGGGCCGCAAATTCCCGCCCGGCCATCTGCATGAAAGCTGGATGGATTTCCTCTATTGGGATGCCGAACTGGAGGCCTGACCTCAGATATCCAGTTCGACCCAGATGGGCACGTGATCCGACGGCTTATCGCGCCCGCGCACGTCGCGGTCGATCTGGCAATCGCGCAGCCGGTCGGCCACGGTGGGCGACAATAGGAAGTGGTCGATGCGGATGCCGTTGTTGCGGTTCCACGCCCCGGCCTGATAATCCCAGAAGGAGTAATGCCCCGGCCCTTGGGTGCGCGCCCGGAAGGCGTCCGTAAGGCCAAGGTTCACCAGCCGCCGCCACGCGGCGCGGGACTCGGGGCGGAAGAGGGCATCTTCGCGCCAGCTGTCGGGTTTGGCGGCGTCTTCGGCCTGCGGGATGATGTTGTAATCCCCCGCCATAAGGAACGGCGTTTCCTCGGCCAGCAGCGTTTCGGCACGGGCTTGCAGCCGCGCCATCCATGCGAGTTTATAGTCATATTTCGGCCCCGGCGCCGGGTTGCCATTGGGCAGGTAGAGCCCGCAGACCCGCAGCGCCATATCGTCGCCCACAACCGTCGCTTCGATCCAGCGGGCCTGATCATCGGCATCATCGCCCGGCAGGCCGCGGGTCACATCCTCAAGCGGGAGTTTCGACAGGATCGCCACGCCGTTAAAGGATTTCTGCCCGTGGGTTTCGACGTTATAGCCGCGCTCTTCGAGCATTTCGCGGGGGAAGGCCTCATCCACTGACTTAATCTCTTGCAGCACGACAACGTCCGGCTGCGCCTCGTCTAGCCAATCGGGAAGGGCCGCCGCACGGGCCTTGATACCGTTGATGTTGAAACTCGCGATCTTCATATCCGGCCCTCTTTCGACGTCCGACTGCTATCGCGCAATTGGCGTCGCGGAGCAAGGGGAAGGCTTGCGCGCTTAAGGTGATTCTCGGGTCAGATTTCTCGCTATTTTAGAAAGTCCGCGAGGCGGTTGCCCGTATTGTCTCGATCCTGCCCTGTGGGCGGCATTTCTTTTTCTCCACAGGGCGCAAGAGAATTCGAGAATTCAGGCGAAACTGCGGCGCGACCTGAATGTGGAAAAATCTTTCAGTACAATGTGTTAGCCGAAAAATGCTTGGATTGACACGCTTAACGTGCGTCAGTCGAAGAACTACATCTTTAAATTGCAAAGCCCTCTGAAAAGGACCATACTATGACTGCTATTTTTGCACGCGACTTCGCCCCCGTATCAGCCCCTCAGACAGAGGACAATCCCATGGCGCTTGGCGCCGGTGTTGGCCTTTTCACCACCGGCCTCACCCGTGGGGGCGGTGACATGTTGTTGGGCGAAGGGGTCGAGATCTTCACCACTGGGCTACAGCAGGACGGCAGCAGCATCACGCAAGGCGGCGGGGTCGGCCTGTTCACCACTGGCCTCGCCCCGGCTGAGGTGCTGCCCTTCAGCGGCTGAAGCCCTTTCAAGCGGGCGGCTTTGTCGCCCGCCGTTCCCCCTGTCGGAGGCCATGCGATGACCAATGTTGTTCTGCTCAAACCTGACGAAAGCCAAGACCCGACCGTGCAAACGGCCCGGCTGATCCGAGCCTTTGCAGAGGGGCGTCGCACGCAGGGGGATGTTTTTTGGCTGAAGGAAAACGCCGAACTGCTCGGGGCGCTGGCGAGCACGGGGGCCACGCTTAACACTGCGGCGCTTCAGCCACTCGCGGCCTTCCATCGAGGCTGCCGGAACCTGCTGCGCGATTTTCCGCAGTATTACCGTTTCATCCTGTCGATCTGCCTCGATCTCGAAGACCTCGGACTGCCACAGCACCAGGGCGCGGCCCTTTGCGCCAAGGTTGCGCGGGCAGGGTTGGAGGGGGCGGAACTGTCGGATCTACAACGGGCCGAGGCGCGCCGTCTGCTGCGTCGCCGGGGCGTCGGGCCACGGGTGGAGGATGGGGCGCTCGGTCAACGGTTGCGCGATTTTATCGCCCGCAGTGCCACCTTCGCCATGCCCAATCGGAAGGCGGCCTATGAGTTGACCCATATCGTTTTCTACCTGTCGGACTATGGCCGCCAGCCCCCAGACCTGCCGGAGGCCGCGCTGAAAAGCCTGCATTTCACGGGGCTGCTGGCTTTTCTCGATCAAGATATGGACCTGCTGGCCGAGGTCTGCGCCGCGCTGTGTTTTGCCGGGCAGGCCCCCATCCCCCTGTGGGAGGATGCCCTTGCCGCCAGCCACCGTGTCATGAGGGTCTACGCCGACGTAGGCGCGCCTTTGCAGGATGATTACCACGAATGGCTCGTCACTGGCTGGGCCATGCAAATTGCGGGCCGCCCGATGCGATCCACCGATATCCCAAAAGGCGCATTGCGTTTTCACAAAGGCCGAAAGGGGGTAGGGGCCCTGCGCCCCTTGGCGGCTTGCCTCAACGACATGGGGGCGAACCGCCGGGCTGACTGGGGGCATATGCGCCCGCATGTGCTGTCGTATCTTTGCGCGGAAAGCCACGCGACCCTGCTGCGCGCCGAACGCGCCGGGCCTTATTTCGACGAATTCTTCGACGGGTTTGCCCGGGCGCGCGGTTAAACGCGCACGACAGACTTACATGGAAAAGGACGTGCCGCAGCCGCAGGCCGCCGTCGCATTGGGGTTCTCGATGGTGAAGCGCGCGCCGATCAACTCTTCGGTGAAATCGATCACGGCGTCGGCCAGAAACGGCAGGGAGACGCTATCGACCACCACCTTCTGACCGCTGCCTTCGAGAATGAGATCATCTTCGGCGGGCTCGTCCAGCGCGATTTCGTATTGAAAGCCCGAGCAGCCGCCGCCTTCGACAGCGATGCGCAGGGCCTTGCCTTCGTCTGCGGCCCCGATCTCGGCGAGGCGTTCAAAGGCGCGGGGGGTGACTTTGGGGGGCAGGTTCATCTGCGGGCTCCGATGCATCGGTTTTCTTTCGCGTTCCTCTAACATATAGAAAGCACAAGGACAGGTCACAAGGACCGCGAGAGAGGACCAGCCGTGATGCGCGCAGAATTCGCCTCTGATCCGGACACCGCCAAGGGACGGTTGGTGCCGGAAGAGGAAAGCACTTTTCGCTCCTGTTATCAGCGGGATCGGGACCGGATCATTCATGCCTCTGCCTTTCGGCGGCTCAAGCACAAGACGCAGGTCTTTGTGGAGCATGAGGGCGACTATTTCCGCACCCGTCTGACCCATTCGATTGAGGTGGCGCAGGTCGCGCGGACCATCGCAGGCGCGCTGCGTCTGAATGGCGAGCTGACCGAGGCGGTGGCGCTGGCCCATGATCTGGGCCACACGCCCTTTGGCCACACCGGCGAAGATGCGCTGCACAAGCTGATGGAACCCTACGGTGGCTTCGATCACAACGCGCAGGCGATCAAGATCGTCACCACGCTGGAGCGGCACTATGCCGAATTCGACGGGCTGAACCTGACGTGGGACACGCTGGAAGGCATCGCGAAACACAACGGGCCAGTGACGGGCGAGGTGCCCCATGCGCTGGCCGATTACGACGCGCGGCACGATCTGGAACTGCACACCCATGCCAGCGCCGAGGCGCAGGTCGCCGCGCTCTCCGATGACATCGCCTATAACAACCACGACCTGCACGACGGTCTGCGCGCAGGGCTGTTTACCGAAAGTGAGATTGCCGAACTGCCCATGGTCGGCCCCGCCTATGCCGAGGTTGACCGGCTCTACCCCGAGACCGACCGCTACCGCCGCCGTCATGAGGCGCTGCGGCGGGTCTTTGGGGTGATGGTCGGCGATGTGATCGAAACCTCGGCCAAACTGCTGAAAGACTCGGGGGCGAAATCCCCTGACGACATCCGCAATCTGGGCCGCCCGGTGATCCGTTTCTCAGACCCGGTCTGGCAAGACCTGCGCGAGATCCGCAAGTTTCTTTTCACCCGCATGTATCGCGCCCCCTCGGTGATGGAGAATCGCGAGAAGGTGACCAAGGTGGTCGAGGACCTGTTCCCGCTGTTCCTGTCCCAGCCCAGCCTCTTGCCGCGCCATTGGGCGGCGGCGATCGAGGCGGCAGAGGATGAAACCGCGCTGGCGCGGATGGTGTCTGATTACATTGCGGGCATGACCGACCGTTTCGCCTTGCAAGAACACGCGCGTCTCTTCGACAGCGACCTGCGCAGCTTCCGCTAGGCTTCGCGGCATGGTAGTCTTCTTTTGATGATCCATAGGTGAGATGACATGATACAAACCCCCGTTCTGCCGGAAAGTCTGGCCGGTGACGCGACATTCGCGATCCTCTCGGCGGGGCAAGCGCCGGGGCCTGCGGTGGCCAAACGCGCGGCAGAACTGGGGGCGGAAGTCGTGGCGATGGACCGCGACCCTACGGTCCTGGCGCGGTTGATGAGCCAATCGACAGAACGTGTCGAAGCGCTGGCGCTGGCCGGCGATCTTGTCGCGCGGTTTGAGCCGTTGCACCGCAATTGGGGCGGCACGCCGCTGCATATGGTGCTAAACCTGATGCCGCTCGACCCCGACGATTGCTGCAAAGGCACGGATGCGCAGATCCGCGGGCTTTCAGCCATGATGCGTGCCTTGGGCCGGGGTCTGGTGGCCGGGCAGGGGGCGGTGGTGACTGTTCTTTCGCGGCCAAGCCAACCATTGGCGCTGGCCGGGCATGCCATGATCGGTGCGTTTGAAGCGGCCAATGCCGCGCTCGACAAGGTGTTCGGGCCGCGGGGGCTGCATTTCCACCTCATCACCGTGCCCGAGGGGCAGGCAGAGCTTGCAGCGGAAAGCGCGCTGTTCCTCGGCTCCGAGGCGGGTCGACGGCTCCGATCTGGGCGTTTGGACCTCGGCTGAACGCGCCGCTTCAAACGCCACTCCCCATCTTGGGCCGCGACGGCCCGACGCTTGATTGACTGCACCCCCGCACATGATAAACGGGCGGGGAACAAGGATACCCGACATGAACCTATTTGCCGAAATTCGCCATCTCATCATTGCGACGCTGGAACAGATGGTCGCGCAGGAAGCCCTGCCTGCGACCCTGAACTTTGACCCGATCACCGCTGAGCCGCCGCGTGACGCGGCCCATGGCGACATGGCCACCAATGCCGCGATGGTGCTGGCCAAACCTGCGGGCATGAAGCCGCGCGACATCGCCGAAGCACTGGCCGCGCAATTGCAAAACGATCCGCGCATCACCTCCGCCGAAGTGGCGGGGCCGGGCTTCATCAACCTGCGCCTTGCGCCTTCGGTCTGGCAGAACGTGGCCCGTCAGGTGCTGAACCAAGGCACCGACTTTGGCCGCGCGATCCTTGGCGCCGGTCAGCGGGTGAACGTCGAATATGTCTCGGCCAATCCGACGGGGCCGCTGCATGTGGGCCACACCCGTGGCGCGGTCTTTGGTGATGCGCTGGCGAGCCTGCTGGACTTCGCGGGCTATGACGTGACGCGGGAATACTACATCAACGACGGCGGTGCGCAGGTCGATGTGCTCGCCCGTTCGGTCTATCTGCGCTACCTTGAAGCCAATGGCAAAGAGGTGGCCTTCCCCGATGGCACCTATCCCGGCGACTACCTGATCCCGCTGGGCGAGGCGCTGGCCAAGATGTACGGCGACAAGCTGGTCGACCAGCCGGAAAGCGAATGGCTGGACGATATCCGCGAATTCGCAACCGACGCGATGATGAACCTCATTCGCGACGATCTGGCGGCACTGGGTGTCGAGATGGACGTGTTCTATAGCGAAAAATCGCTCTATGGCACGGGTCAGATCGAAGCGGCCATCGCCTCGCTAGAAGCCAAAGGGTTGATCTACGAAGGCGTGTTGGAGCCGCCGAAGGGTAAGAAGCCCGACGATTGGGAACCGCGCGAACAGACCCTGTTCAAATCTACCGAACATGGCGACGATGTCGACCGCCCGGTCAAGAAGTCCGACGGGTCTTGGACCTATTTCGCCCCCGACATCGCCTATCACTATGACAAGGTTAGCCGTGATTTCGACATGCTGATCGATGTCTTTGGCGCGGATCATGGCGGCTATGTCAAACGGATGAAGGCGGCGGTTTCGGCGCTGAGCGACGGGCATGTACCGCTCGACATCAAGCTGACGCAGTTGGTGAAGCTTTTCAAAAACGGCGAGCCGTTCAAGATGTCCAAACGGGCAGGGACTTTCGTGACCCTGCGCGATGTGGTGGATCAGGTCGGCCCGGATGTGACGCGCTTTGTCATGCTGACGCGCAAGAACGACGCGATGCTCGACTTCGATTTCGACAAGGTGTTGGAGCAAAGCCGCGAGAACCCGGTCTTTTACGTGCAATACGCCCATGCGCGTGTCGCGTCGATCCTGCGCAAAGCCGAAGAGGCGGGGATCGAGGTGGCGGATGCCACGCTGCTGGACGCGGACCTGTCCAAGCTCGACCACGAGGCCGAGATTGGCCTGCTGCGCAAGCTTGCCGAATGGCCCCGTTTGGTCGAGACCGCCGCGCGCAGCAATGAGCCGCACCGGGTGGCCTTCTACCTCTATGAATTGGCCTCCGACTTCCACAGCCTCTACCACTTGGGCCGGTCCGAAGACGGCTTGCGTGCGTTGCAAGAAGGGGACGCGGCCACGTCGCAGGCAAAAATCGCGCTGTCGCGTGCCGTTGCGATTGTAATTGCGGCGGGTCTTGGTATTCTCGGGGTCACACCGGCGCAAGAGATGCGGTAACCGCACCAGCGCGCCGAAAACAGGCAACCCCATGACCAGACCCGCGTGGCGATGTATCACGCCGGGCAAAGAGGCAGAGATGGCAGATTTCACGTCTTCCCCGACGACGGCGGGCTATGCGCCCGATTCCGCGCATAGCTACGCAGTGGGCAGCGCGCCCAAGACCCTGACAACGCTCACAAATATTGCGGGCGCGGTGGTTTCCTTGGCGCTTGTGGCGGGAATCGGTGTCTGGGGCTACAAACTGCTTGTCCGCGACGTGACCGGCATCCCGGTGGTCCGCGCGATCGAAGGCGAGATGCGCGTGCGCCCCGAAGAGCCGGGCGGTGAATTGGCCCGTCATCAGGGGCTTTCGGTCAATGTGGTCGCCGCCGAAGGCAGCGCCGGGCGCCCGGCGGATGAGCTGCGTCTCGCGCCGCGCCAGATCGAATTGCAAGACGAAGACCAGCCTGTCAAAGTGGCAATGGTTGCCGCGAAGACACAGGGTACGGCGACGCCAGCCGTGGCGCGTGAGGATGACGGCGACCTGATCGACGCCTCCGAAGCGATCCGCTCGGGCAATGTGCAAGACCTCGTGGCGCAATTGACCAATGGCGTGGCACCGCTCACCGGTGAGGAGGCCGCCGCTGGCGATCCTGTCGATGCCGCCGTGGCGATGGCGCTGGCCGATACATCCGTGCAGCCCAAGGTGGTCAAGGCCGTGCTGAACGCGCCCGGCGTGCGCAACTCCCTGCGCCCGCGCCGCCGCCCGGCGGGCGGTGCCATTGTGACACCCGCCGCCGTGCAACCTAATCCAGTGGCCGCGGCCACCCAAGAAGTCGATCCCGCATCGCTGCCCGCTGGCACCCGCATGGCCCAGCTTGGCGCCTTTGACAGCCCCGAGGTGGCGCGCGAACAATGGGACCGTTTGCAGGGCCGTTTCGGTGCCTATCTCGAAGGCAAGAGCCGCGTCGTGCAAAAGGCCACCAGCGGCGGGCGGGTATTCTACCGCCTGCGCGCCATGGGCTTTAACGACATCGCCGATGCGCGCCGCTTCTGCTCGGCCCTCGTGGCCGAAAACGCGGATTGCATCCCGGTGGTGATGCGCTGATGCCCCCCTTCGGGGCCACGATCCTCGACGCGACGGGCCATCGGCTCAGCGTCGAGGAAAAGGCGTTCTTTCGGGACGTGCGGCCCTTTGGCTTTATCCTATTCGCCCGCAACATCGACAGCCCCGACCAGCTCCGCGCGCTCTGCGAAGAGATGCGCGAGGCGGCGGGGCATGATGCCGTCATCACCATCGACCAAGAGGGCGGCCGCGTGCAACGCATGCGCGCGCCCCAATGGCGGGATTGGATGCCGCCGATGGACATCGCCGCCCGCGCCGGCGATCAAGCGCGCCAAGCCTTCCACTTGATGTACCGGATCATCGCCCATGAGCTGCACAGTGTCGGGATCGACAGCAATTGCGCGCCACTGATCGATGTGGCCGGGCCGGACACCCACCGTTTTCTGCGCAATCGCTGCTACGGTGAAACGCCGGGGCAGGTGGCCGAGATTGGCCGCGCCGTGGCGGATGCGCTGCTGGCCGGAGGGGTCTTGCCGGTGATGAAGCACATGCCGGGCCATGGCCGCGCGACGCTTGACAGCCACCACGATCTGCCCCGGGTAGCGGCCCGCCGGATCGATCTGGAAGCGGTCGATTTCGCCCCCTTCCGCAGCCTCCGCGACCTGCCGATGGGGATGACCGCGCATCTGGTCTATGACGCGCTGGACAATGCCCCGGCGACCCTGTCGCCCGAGGTGATGCGGCTGATCCGCGAAGAGATCGGCTTCGACAACCTCGTGATGACCGACGACATTTCGATGAAAGCGCTGCAAATGACCCCGGCGGAAAGCACCCGCGCCGCCATCGCGGCGGGCTGTGACGTGGCACTTTTCTGCAACGGGCCGCTCGAAGAGCGCCGCGCCGTGGCCGAAGCCGCGGGCGAGATGACCCCCGCCGCCCAGACCCGCGCCCTGCGCGCGATGGATGCGCGGCAAACCCCCGATGACGTTGACATCGACGCCCTCAGCGCCCAGCTTGAGACGCTTCTGGGCGGGATATTGCATGGCTGACACGACATTTCAGGAAGACCGGGCCGGGGCTGGCAGCACCGTGGCCGACCGGCTGGCCGCCGAAGCCTTCATCATCGATGTCGAAGGCTATGAAGGGCCGCTTGATCTGCTGCTGTCGCTGAGCCGGACGCAAAAGGTCGATCTGCGCAAGATCTCGGTGCTGCAACTGGCGCGGCAGTATCTGGCTTTTGTTGAGCGTGCCAAGGAGCTGCGGCTGGAACTGGCGGCGGATTACCTCGTCATGGCGGCGTGGTTGGCTTTCCTGAAGTCGCGTCTTCTGCTGCCCCCGGACCCGACCGAAGAGGGCCCATCGGGCGAGGAAATGGCCGCGCATCTGGCCTTCCAACTGGAACGTTTGCAAGCCATGCGCGACGCCGCCGCGCGTCTGATGGCGCGGGATCAGCTTGGCCGGGACTTCTTTGCCCGCGGCCAGACCCAAGAGATCACCAGCGTCAAAAAGGTCACTTATACCGCGACCCTGTTGGACCTGATGCAGGGCTATGCGCGCACCCGCACGCGTGAGGATTTCCGCCCCTTCGTGATGGACCGCGACAAGGTCTTCACCATGGAAGAGGCGCTGGACCGCATGCGCGGGCTGATCGGCTATGCGGGCGATTGGGGCGATCTGAACAGCTACCTGCCCGAGGGCTGGGAGAGCGACCCAGAACGCCGCCGCTCGGCCACGGCGGCGACCTTTGCCGCCTCTTTGCAACTGGTCAAAGAGGGGCATATGGAGATCCGGCAAAAAGAGATTTTCGCCCCCATCCAACTGCGCAAGAAGGATTGATGCGTGTCGGAAGAGATTGAAACCAAAGAAAAGAAACTGTTCGACGCGCCCTCGCTCGCCGAGCAGGAGCGTATGATCGAAGCCGTGCTTTTCGCCAGTTCCGAGCCGATCACCCTGCGCGAACTCGAAGAGCGTTTGCCGCGCGGCTCAGACGTGGGCGAGGCGATGGCCTTCCTGCGGCACCGGTATCAGGGGCGCGGCGTGCAGGTGATGAAAGTTGGCGATGCCTATGCCTTTCGCACCGCGCCCGACCTTGGTTTCCTGATGCATAAGGAAACGGTCGAGACCCGTAAGCTCAGCCGCGCGGCGATCGAGACTTTGGCGATCATCGCCTATCACCAGCCCGTCACCCGCGCCGAGATCGAAGAGATTCGCGGCGTATCGGTGTCGCGGGGCACGGTGGATCAGTTGCTTGAGATGGAGTGGATCCGCTTTGGCCGCCGCAAGATGACCCCGGGCCGTCCAGTAACCTTTGTCGTCACGCAGGAGTTTTTGGATCACTTCGGTTTGGAAAGCGCGCGGGACCTGCCGGGGCTGAAAGAGCTGCGCTCTGCCGGGTTGTTGGAGAACCGTCCGCCCGCCGGTCTGTTGCCCACCGTGGGCGATGGCGAGGACGAGCCGGAAGCGACCGAAGGGCAGAGCGAGCTGTTCGAGGATTGACCGGCGCCGCGTCTTTACGCGGAGCGGAAATGCTTCGACAGTTTCAGCCCCTGACCTTGGTAGTTCGACGCGATGTCGGCGCCGTAAAGCTGGCTGGGGATCTGCGCCATATGCTCATAGACCAAACGGCCCACGACTTGCCCATGCTCCAGCACGAAGGGCGCCTCGTGACAGCGCACCTCCAACACCCCGCGTGAGCCTGCGCCGCCTGCCTCGGCATGGCCAAAGCCCGGATCGAAGAAGCCCGCGTAATGCACGCGGAACTCTCCGACCATCGCCAAATAGGGTGCCATTTCAGCGGCATAGGCAGGCGGGATCGTCACCGCTTCGCGGCTGACGAGGATATAGAAGGCGCCGGGGTCGAGGATGATTTGACCGTTGGTGCTATGCACCTCTTCCCAATAGGCGGCGGGATCGTAATGGCCAATCTTGTCGAGGTCGATCACCCCGGCATGCGGCTTCGCGCGGTAACCGACGAGGCTGGTGCCGGGCAGCCGTAGATCGACGGAGAAGCCCAAGCCCTCATCGATCACGGCGGTCCCGTCAACGAGCGGTGTCTTATCGTGCAGCGCGCGCAGCGCGTCGTCGTCGAGGGTCGCATCCCCGCTGCCGAAACGAATCTGATTGAGCCGCATCCCGGGCCGCACCAGCACCGAGAAAGAGCGCGGGCAGATCTCGGCGTAGAGCGGGCCAGTGTAGCCCGGCGCAATGCGGTCGAATTCGGTGCCACCATCGGTGATGGTGCGGGTCAGCAGGTCAAGCCGCCCGGTGGAGCTTTTGGCATTCGCCACGGCAGAGACACCCTCGGGCAGCGCCAACTGCTCCATCAGTGGCACCACATAGACACAACCCTTTTCCAGTACGGCCCCTTCGCTGAGGTCGACGCGGTGCATCTCAAATTCCGCTAGACGATCCGAGACCTTGGCCCCATGCCCGGCAAGGAAAGACGCGCGGACGCGATAGGCGACGCTGCCGAGGCGGAGGTCAAGACTGGCGGGCTGGATCTGGGCAGAGGTGACCGCGGGATCGGCGGCAATGGCGCCGCTTTCGATCATCGCTGCAATCTGCTGGTTGGGGAGCACCCCGTTCATCGCATTGGGCATCGGGCGCGGCCTTCTTAAATGACAAACGCCCGCGCGTTACCGGCGCGGGCGTTTTGTTGTAGTCGGTTGGTCGGGCTAGCAGGACTCGAACCTGCGACCTTCCGTCCCCCAGACGGACGCGCTACCAGGCTGCGCCATAGCCCGACTACGTGGGCTTCATACCCGATCTCGCAGGGGGTGCAAGAGGGAATTGCCAATCTTTTCATCGCGATTAGAAATTTGTTTCCGCGCCGGCTTCTGCGGCCATGCGCGCGCGCAATTCAGCCAAATCCAACAACAGACCGGCGACCTGCGGTTGCACGTCACGGGGCAGGCGATGGACACGCGCACCTACGCTGAGCAGCCCCGGACGGGCGGGAAAATCGGCTTCTGGGGTGAAATCGGGAAGGTCGATGATCGCGGGTTTCGGCGTGTCGTCTTCGGGGTCTTCCGCCTCGGCTTCGGCAGGGGCGCGTGAAACCTCTGCGGTCTCCTCCGGCTCAGCCGCCAGTGGGCGCTTGAGGAACTCGGGCAGGCCGGTCTCTGATGCAGGTTCCTCTTCGGGCTCAGCTTCGGACGCAGGGAGTTGCGGCGCGTCGGGCGTGTTGCTGTCAGAGGGTGCCAGCGGATCGGGCGTGGCCCGTGGGTGATCGTCGGCGGGCGGCATGGGCGAGGGGCGCTGTGCTACCGCAGGGGCGGTTTCTTCTACCTCCGCCGTGTTCTCCTGCCGCGTGTGGACCGTCTCAACCGTCTCAGCGCTCACTTCATCCCCGCGCGCTTCCGTCTTCGCGCCGAAGTTCAGAACCACTCCGGTCTCGGGCCGGATAATGTCGGGCTTCGGCGCAGGGCGCGGCTCCACGAAATCCAACTCATCAAGCGGGGCGGAGAGGGAGGAGACATGGGTCATCCCTTCCTCACGCAAGATCTTCTGAACGCCTTTGATGGTCAGCCCATCGTCATGCAGCAGTTTCTTGATCCCACCAAGCAGCAGCATATCGGCGGGGCGGTAATAGCGCCGCCCGCCCGCCCGTTTTATGGGTTTCACTTGGGTGAACTTACTCTCCCAAAACCGCAGAACATGGGCCTGGATACCGAGCCAGTCAGCGACTTCGGAGATGGTGCGAAAAGCGTCCGGCGATTTGACCATGGGTCAGGACTTGTTGCCTTCGGCAACCCGGTCTTTCATCAGATGCGAGGGGCGGAAGGTCAGCACCCGGCGCGGGTTGATCGGAACCTCTTCGCCGGTTTTCGGATTGCGGCCCACACGCGCGGTCTTGTCGCGTACCGAAAAAGTGCCGAAAGAGGAAATCTTGACCTGTTCCCCGTCGACCAGAGCGTCGGACATATGCTCAAGCACGGCTTCGACCAGCTGAGCACTCTCATTGCGAGACAGACCGACCTCACGAAATACAGCTTCGCTTAAATCCATGCGCGTCAATGTCTTGTTCGGCATTATATCCCCCATGCTTTCCAATAGCATATGCTGCTCAGATTTTTAGAGTCAACATCAATGCCCGGATCGAGCACGATTCGGCAGAGATTTTCCGCGTTAGCTCAGGGACTTACCAGCGCAGGACAACAGAGCCCCAAGCCAGACCGCCGCCAATGGCTTCGGTGACGATCAGATCGCCCTTGTTGATCTGACCACGCTCACGGCCCACCGACAGCGCCAGCGGGATCGAGGCGGCAGAGGTGTTGCCGTGGTCCTGTACGGTCACGACAACGCGCGCCATCGGCAGGTTCAGTTTCTTCGCGGTGCCTTGGATGATGCGGATGTTGGCCTGATGCGGCACGATCCAATCGACGTCTTCGGCGCTGACGCCGGCACGCTCCATGGCGGTATTGGCCGTGGCGGCCAGCTTTTCAACCGCGTGGCGAAACACCTGATTGCCCTGCATCCGCAGATAGCCTGTCGTGCCGGTGCTGACGCCGCCATCGACGTAGAGCAACTCGCGGTAGCGCCCATCGGAATTCAGGTCAGTCGCGAGGATCCCACGATCCTCTGGCGTGCCTTGCCCTTCTTGCGCCTCAAGCAGCAGCGCGCCCGCGCCGTCGCCAAAAAGCACACAGGTCGACCGGTCGGTCCAGTCCATGATGCGGCTAAAGGTCTCGGCCCCGATCACCAGCACGTTGCGCGCCTGACCGGAAACGATAAGCGCATTGGCGTTGGCCAGCGCATAGACAAAGCCCGCGCAGACCGCTTGCACGTCAAAGGCGAAACCATTGGTCATGCCCAATTCGGCTTGCACCATGGTTGCCGCCGACGGGAAGGTCAGGTCGGGGGTGGAGGTGGCCACGACGATCGCGTCAACATCGGAGACATCGCGCCCCGCGTCTTCGAGCGCCTTGCGTGCGGCGGCGCTGGCCATGGAAGAGGTCGTTTCACCTTCGGCGGCGAAGTGGCGGCGTTCAATGCCCGAGCGCGAGCGGATCCATTCGTCATTCGTGTCGAGGGTCGCTTCAAATTCGGCATTTTCCACGACACGGGCGGGCAGGTAGTGGCCACAACCAGTGACAACGGCGCGCAGGCTCATTTGACGGACTCCTCAGCTGGCAGCGTCGCGGCGACGCGAGCGGCTAGCTTGTCATTGAATTTATTCTGCGACAACTGCGCGGCGAGTTTGATCGCAGCGGAGATGCCGGTCGCATCGGCGGAGCCGTGCGATTTCACCACCGTGCCGTTCAGACCCAGAAAGACGCCGCCGTTCACACGGCGCGGGTCGATCTTTTTGCTGAGACGGCGCAGAGAGGTATAGGCCAGCAGCGAGGCGAGCCGCGACAGGGGTGAGTATTTGAATGCTTCGCGCAGCCTGTCGCCAATCATGCTGGCCGTGCCTTCGCCGGTTTTGATCGCGACATTGCCGGTAAAACCATCGGTCACGATAACATCGGCGCGGTTGCCCGAGATATCGCCCCCCTCAACGAAACCGACGAATTCAAACCCGGTGGCATCACCTTGGGCGCGAATCAAATCATAGGCTTCTTTGAGTTCGGTGCGGCCCTTATGCTCTTCGGTGCCGACATTCAGCAGCCCCACGCGGGGGCGCTGCAAATCCATACCGTTGCGGGCGTAGGAGGTGCCCATCAGCGCGAAACGTAACAGATCATCGGCGTCGGCGCGCACATCGGCGCCCACGTCGAGCATCACGTTGAAGCCCTGCGGGTTGGAAGAGGGGTAGAGCACGGCAATCGCAGGGCGATTCACGCCCGGCAATTTTCGCAGCCGTATCATCGACATCGCCATCAGCGCGCCGGTATTGCCGCAAGAGACAGCCACAGCCGCCTCTCCGCTCCGCACGGATTCGATGGCAGACCACATGGAACTGTCTTTGCCGGTGCGCACGACTTGGCTGGGCTTGTCGTCCATCGTGACGACATCCGTGGCGTGACGTATCTCGCAGCGGTCCGACAACTCACCACGTTTGGCGATCAAAGGCTCCAACTGATCACGGGGACCATGCAGGATAAAACCGATATCGGGATTTGCTGTCGCAGAAAGCGCACACCCGGCAACAACTGCTGCCGGGCCTTCGTCACCCCCCATCGCGTCGACCGAGATCAGGGTGTGTCCGGCTTTCGCGTTGGGGTGATCGGGCTGGGCCGTCATCAGTGCGAATGCCTCACTGCCTAAGAGAAAACCTTAAAAACTACCGCAGCTTATGCTGCGTCGTCTTCCAAGTCCACTTCTTCGGTCAGGGCGACAACTTCGGCGTCGTCATAGTGACCGCAAGCCGCGCAGATGTGGTGGGGGCGCTTCAGCTCACCGCAGTTCGAACATTCGTTCGGGTTCGCCGCAGAGAGCGAATCGTGGGCGCGGCGGTTGTTGCGGCGGGATTTGGATACTTTATTCTGTTGGACAGCCATGTCTGGTGCCTTTGCCTTCGGGGTTGCTGACTTGGCAAAGCAGGCCGCAACCGTGTTTCAATTCGGACCCCGTTTCGGGCGTGACGACGCTTTAGGGCCGCAGCCGCGCAATGTCCAACCTTAATTCGGGTGAGGGCGGCAAAATAACGCGAAACCGGCGCGATGCAAGCGCGAATTTCCGCGGTTTTCCGCTTGTTTCCTTAGGTTTCGTCTTTCTTCAGCGCATCGCGCAGCGCGCCCAACCCCGCAAAGGGCCGCGCGTCTTCGTCCGTCATTGGCTTCTGCCCCGGTTCGGCATGGACCATCTGGCCCAGTTCGGCGTCGCCCTTGCGGGGATATTCCGGCACTTCCAGCGCCAGCGCCTCGATCATGACCTGCGCGGGGTCGATCCATTGACCCAAAGGCTCTGTCGTATCGTCCTCGGGCATTTCGACCTCCTCTTCGTCGGGGAGTTCGAAATCATGGATGAAGCGGCGGGCAATATCGGCGTCGATCCGCGTGGTCACTGGCTCAAGCGTGACGACGCATGGCTGCACCACGGTCGCGCCCAGTTTCCCGTCAAGCTGCCAGTCCTGTTTGCCGAGCGGTTTGATGCTGCCCGAAAAGCTAAGTTTGCGCAGGGCCGAGAGATCAAGTTCCTCGGCGATCTGCGCCAGCGCTTCCGCCTCAGGGCGCAGCGCGAACGCGTTTGGCTCCGTCTGGGACAGGTCCGCGACCCGAAGAGCGGTTGGCGTAGGTGATTTGCGCGACATGAGATCCGACTTTCGTTTCTTGTACACTTGGGGTGCCTTGGTGTATGCGAAATAAAAGCCATAATCCGTCAGGGCAAGAGGGCAGACCAAATGCGCAAAACCAAACAGACCGGCAAGACGCACCTCCGGATCGCGGGTATGGGACTTGCACTGCTTCTGACCGCCTGTAGCCCGCAGTATGAGAACCACGGCTATGTGCCGCCGCAAGACCAGCTTGAGCAGGTCGTTGTGGGCAGCGATACCAAGGAAAGCGTCGCGCAGAAGATCGGTGTGCCCACGGTTTCGGGTGTTTTGAGCGATGATAGTTACTATTACGTTAAAATGCGCAAACGCGCTCTTGGCTTCATGGCCCCGAAAGAGATCGAGCGTGAGGTGGTGACCGTCAGTTTCAACGAGGCCGGTGTGGTGTCGAATGTCGAACGCTTCGGGCTTGAACGCGGGCAGGTTGTGCCGCTGTCGCGCCGCGTGACGACATCGCCTGTGGCCGACAACACCTTCCTGCGCCAGCTTCTGGGCAACCTCGGCCGCTTCAGCCCGTCGGCCTTCGGCAGCTAAGTTCCCCTTGCCATGCCCCGGCAGCGGGGCAGGGCCGCGGATAAGCGAAGGCGACCTCGCAGATGACCCAAGCGCCCCCGGGCCGATATCTGACGCGCGAAGCCCTCACGCCCGGGGACATCACCCGGGCGCACACGCTGCGGACGCAGTGTTTTCAGACCGGGACCGTCGACCGTGATGCATTCGACGCGGCAGCACGGCATTTTCTGATAGAGGATCGCGACAGCGGCACATTGGTCTGCTGCTTTCGCCTGACCCTGTTTCAGGGCGCGGAGCTGGCCCAGAGCTATGCCGCACAGTTTTACGATCTGAGCCGTCTGGGGCGTACGCAAGGCGCCATGCTGGAACTGGGCCGCTTTTGTATCCACCCAGAATGGCAAGACCCCGACATTCAGCGCCTCGCTTGGGGGCAGTTGGCGCGGGAAGTCGATGGCAGCGGGGCGGCGCTATTGTTTGGCTGTTCCTCTTTCACGGGCACCGATCCGACCCGCTACCGCGATGCCTTTGCCCTGTTGAAACAACAGCATCTTGCCCCCGCGGAATGGCGCCCCCGCGTCAGGGCAGCTGAGGTCCACCTCTATGCCCGGCACCGCCACAGCCCCGATCCCCGGCGCGCGCGCCAGCAAATCCCGCCGCTGCTGCGCAGCTATCTGGCGATGGGCGGTTGGGTCAGCGACCACGCCGTGATCGACCGGCAAATGGGCACGCTGCATGTCTTCACCGGGCTGGAGATCGCCGGGATCCCGCCCAACCGCGCGCGGCTTTTGCGGGCGCTGGCCTGAAGCCGCACCGCCTTTGGACATTGACCTTGCCCGCGCCGAAAGATAGCTGGCAGGCATGGCACGCGCACCCCTTTTACAACTCACCGACATTTCGCTGACCTTTGGTGGCGATCCTGTTTTCGAAGACCTCTCCCTCGTGGTTCAGACCGGCGATCGGTTGGCCTTGGTGGGCCGCAACGGCTCGGGCAAATCGACGCTGATGAAGGTCATGGCCGGGCTGGTAGAGCCCGACAGCGGGGCGGTTGTGGCCGGGCCCGGCGTCTCGGTCGGCTATATGGAGCAGGAGCCGGACCTCTCGGGCTTCGAGACGCTTGGCGACTTCGCGGCCCATGGGCTCGATCCGGGTGAGATGTATAAGGTGGAGCGCGCTGGCGAGGGGTTGAAGTTTGACCCCGCACGCCCTGTGGCCACCGCATCGGGCGGGGAGCGTCGCCGCGCGGCACTTGCGCGGCTGATGGCCGAAGAGCCGGAACTGATGCTGCTGGACGAGCCGACCAACCACCTCGACATCGAAGCCATCGCATGGCTCGAATCCGAGCTAAAGGGCACCCGCACCGCCTTTGTCATCATCAGCCACGACCGCGCCTTCCTGCGCGAGCTGACCCGCGCGACCCTCTGGGTCGACCGCGGCACCGTGCGCCGTCAGGACATCGGCTTTGAAGGGTTTGAGGCATGGCGCGATCAGGTCTGGGAAGAAGAGGACATGCAGCGCCACAAGCTGAACCGGAAGATCAAGGCCGAGGCGCGTTGGGCGGTCGAGGGGATCTCGGCCCGGCGCAAGCGCAATCAGGGCCGCGTGCGCGCGCTTCAGGAGTTGCGCGCCGAACGCTCGGCGCAGATCAAACGGCAAGGCACCGCGGCCATGGCGCTGGAGGCTGGGCCGAAGTCAGGCCGCAAGGTGATCGAAGCGAGCGGCATCGCCAAGAAATTCGGTGACAAACAGATCCTGCGCGACTTCTCGATCACCGTGCAGCGCGGCGACCGGATTGCGCTGGTGGGGCCAAACGGCGTGGGCAAGACCACGCTTCTGAACATGCTGATCGGCAAAGAAGAACCCGACGCGGGTGAGATCAAACTGGGCACCAATCTGGAACTCGCGCTGTTCGATCAAGCGCGCGCGCAGCTTGACGGGGACATGACCCTTTGGGACAGCCTCACCGGCGATCCTGAAATGCGCGTCTCGGGCAAGGCCGATCAGGTGCTGGTGCGGGGTCAGCCGAAACATGTGGTCGGCTACCTCAAGGAATTCCTTTTTGACGAGGCACAGGCCCGCGCGCCGGTCCGCTCGCTTTCGGGCGGCGAAAAGGCACGGCTGCTCTTGGCCAAGATCATGGCGCGCTCCTCGAACCTTTTGGTGCTCGACGAGCCGACGAACGATCTCGACGTTGAGACGCTCGACCTCATGCAGGAACTCTTGGGCACCTATGACGGCACCGTGCTGCTGGTCAGCCACGACCGTGACTTCCTCGACCGGGTGGCGGCGACCACCATCGCAATGGAGGGGGATGGCCGCGCCACGGTCTATGCGGGCGGCTGGTCCGATTATCTGGCACAGCGCGGGCAGGATGATTTCGCCCAAAGCGTGGTTAAACCCAAGCCGAGCAAACCCGAGCCGAAAGCGGAGAAAAAGCAATCCGCGGGCGGGCTCAGCTTTACCGAAAAGCACCGGCTCGAAGCCTTGCCTGCTGAGATCGAGCGGTTGGAGGCCGAGATTGGCAAGCTCGAAGAACTGCTTAGCGATGCGGAGCTTTTCACCCGTGAGCCGGTGAAGTTTCAAAAAGCCACCGATGCGCTGGTGCAGCGGCATGAAAAGCTCTCTAACGCCGAAGAAGAGTGGATGGCGCTTGAGGAGAAAGCGCAGGGCTAACCCCGCGCTTCTGCCAAAGCGATCTGCGGGCGGTAACCGTTGCGGAATGCCGCGACGATGCTCGGCGGGGTGAGCAGGGTGACGCGGCCCTGCGGGCGTCGCTGCACAGCCCCGTAGCCCTCCGGCGCATAGGGGTGAAGGGCATCGCCGAGAAGCATGCCGCTCTGGCCATCGCGATCCAAGGCGAAACTGCCGTCGGGCAGGTCCTGCGCTTCTACATCCCCATGGCGGCGCTGACGAAAAACGCGCGGCACGGCCCGTTCGGCGTGCAACTGACGGTCAAAATCCGCGGCGGGGCCGGGGAGGTCGCAACACGCGCGAAACCGTCGATAATCCGCAGCACGGCATTCCGCGCAAGGGCGGTGACCGGCGGCAAAGGCCACGGCCTCGTCAAGAAAGAACAGCTCGGTGTAATGGCGCGGCGCCATCAGCTTGCGGCGACGCCCCTAGAAACTGAGCCGACAACAGACCCAATTCTGATGCGCCCAACGGCGTTTGAGGTGCAGTCCGTGATCGTCATGCAGGATGCCACGGTTGCCCATGAAGCTGCCCCGCGCCGGGTGGGCGATGATCTCCCCATCCGGTTGGACGCGGTTTTGCAGCGGCATCAGCGCATCCTGAGCGCACCGTCGAGGCGGATCACCTCACCATTAAGATAGCCCATTTCGACGATGAACCCGGCCAGCCGCCCGTATTCCGCAGGATCGCCAAGGCGCGGCGGGTTGGGCACATCCTTGGCCAATTCGGCCTGCACCTCTTCCGGCAGCCCGGCCAGCATCGGCGTTTTGAAGATGCCCGGCGCGATGGTCATCACGCGAATCCCTTCCTTGGCCAGATCCCGCGCCATCGGCAGGGTCATGCCCGCGATCCCGCCCTTGGAGGCAGCATAGGCGGCTTGGCCCTTCTGCCCGTCGAAGGCTGCGATGGAGGCGGTATTGATGATTACCCCGCGCGCGCCGTCGTCTTCGGGGGTGTTCTTGGCCATGGCCACCGCCGCCAGCCGCGCCACGTTGAAACTGCCGACGAGGTTGATGTCGATGGTGCGTTGAAAGGCGTCCAGCGGATGCGGCCCGTCGCGCCCCGTGGTTTTGATCCCAAGTGCGATGCCCGCGCAATTCACCGCCGCGGTGATCCAGCCCATCTTTTCTTGGGCATAGTCCACCGCTTCCTGCACCGAGGTCTCATCCGTTACATCGGTTAGGACGTAGTGGCCGCCGATCTCTTTCGCGATGGCTTCGCCCCGGGTGGCGTCACGGTCCAACAGGGTGACCTGCGCGCCCTGCGACGCAAAATAGCGCGCCGTGGCTTCGCCAAGCCCCGAGGCGCCCCCGGTGATGATGGCGGCTGTACTGTCTAGTTTCATGATGGCTCCCCCCCGATATGAACACTTGTTCAGTTCAGCACGAAGTCTCACCCCATGCAAGGGATGCCGTTGCGGCGGCTGTAGGGCGGCGGGAGTGGGGAAGACGGGGCAGACCGAAGCCCGCCCCGTGAGAGATTAGCCGACCTGCACCAGCGCGTGGCGCTTCTTGCCCGCGCTGAGTTTGACCGGAGAGGACAACGCGCCCGCATCCAGCATCATGCCCGCATCGGTCAGCGGCTTGTCGTCGATCCGTGCGCCGTTCTCGGCAATCAGGCGCTTGGCCTCTTTGCCAGAGCCGGCAAGGCCCGACTTCACCAGCAATTGAACGATGGAAACCCCATCGCCCACATCAGCCGCCGACAGGGTCAGGGTGGGCAGGTCATCGCCCACACCGCCTTTTTCAAAAACTTCGCGCGCGGTGGCTTCGGCGTTGCGGGCGGCCTCTTCCCCGTGGAGGAGGCCAGTGACCTCATTGGCCAGACGCACCTTCGCCTCGTTGATCTCGGACCCCGCCAGCGCGCCCAGACGGTCGCATTCATCGACCGGCAGCTCGGTATAGAGCTTGAGGAAACGGCCCACATCGGCATCGGTGCAATTGCGCCAGAACTGCCAGAACTCATAAGGGCTCAGCATATCGCCATTGAGCCAGACCGCACCGCCCGCCGATTTGCCCATCTTCTTGCCGTCGCTGGTGGTCAAGAGCGGTGACGTTAGGCCGTAAACCTCCCCATCGATCACCCGGCGCGTCAGGTCGATGCCGTTGACGATATTGCCCCATTGATCCGACCCGCCCATCTGAAGAATGCAGCCATAGCGGCGGTGCAGCTCCATGAAGTCATAGGCTTGGAGAATCATGTAGTTGAACTCAAGGAAAGACAGCGACTGCTCGCGGTCCAAACGGGACTTCACGCTCTCAAAGCTCAGCATCCGGTTAATCGAGAAATGCCGCCCGATGTCGCGCAGGAAATCGAGGTAGTTCAACCCGTCGAGCCATTCCGCGTTGTTCAGCATCAAGGCGCCATTCTCGCCCTCGCCGTAATCGAGGTATTGGGCAAAGACCTGGCGGATGCCTTCGATATTGTCGTCGATCGCCTCGGGCGTCAGCAGCGGGCGTTCATCCGACCGGAAGGACGGATCGCCCACCTTTGTCGTGCCGCCGCCCATCAGGGTGATAGGCTTGCCGCCGCATTTCTGCAGCCAGCGCAGCATCATGATATTGACCAGATGCCCCACGTGCAGCGATTTGGCCGTGGCGTCATAGCCTACATAGGCCGGGGCCGCGCCTTTCAGCAGGGCTTCGTCCAACCCCTGATAATCGGTGCAATCGGCCAGAAAGCCGCGCTGCATCATCGTGTGGATGAACTCCGATTTGGGATGGTATGTCATGGTGACTTGCCTCAAAACTGTATTGCGGGGCAATCTATATGCGCACGAGCGGCAAAGGAAAAGGCCATGAATAGGGCCAAGCACAGGCAAGATGCCGGAACCGAAGTGGTGACGGCTTTGGGAATGATGTCGGGCACCTCTTTGGATGGGGTGGACGCCGCGATTTTGCGCACCGATGGGCATGACATCGCCAGCTTTGGCCAAAGCGGCTACCGCAGCTATGCCGCCGAAGAGCGGCGCGTGATCGCCGCGGGCTTCGGCAAGTGGCACGGGGCCGAGGTTGAGGAAGCCGCCAAGGCGGTGGAGGCCGCGCATCTGGCGCTTTTGGCCGACCTGCTGAAATATGCGCCTGAGGTCGACCTCATCGGTTTTCACGGCCAAACACTCGCCCATGCCCCACGCATGCAGGGCACCCTGCAAGTCGGAGACGGGGCGCTGCTGGCGCGAGAGATTGGCCTGCCCGTGGTCTGGGATTTCCGCAGCGCCGATGTTGAACTGGGCGGCGAGGGTGCACCGCTCGCCCCCTTCTTTCACCACGCCTGCGCGCGCTACGCCGGGCAAAAAGGGCCGGTGGCCTTCCTCAACCTTGGCGGCGTGGGCAACCTCACGTGGGTCGACCCGCGCGTGGCCCGCCCGGAGGAGGACGGCGCGCTGCTGGCCTTTGACACCGGCCCCGCCAATGCGCCGATCAATGATTTGATGCAGACCCGCCTTGGCCAAGACTATGACGAAGGCGGCAAGCTGGCCGCGCGGGGCAGGGTGGAGCAGGGCGCCTTGGAACTATTTCTGGCCGAGCCCTATTTCGCACGCATGCCGCCCAAATCCCTCGACCGTAATGATTTTGCCGAGATGGTGGCCCTTGTGGGTGAGCTCTCCGATGCCGATGCCTGCGCCACCCTCACCGCCATGTGCGCCGCTGGCGTGGCCGAGGCGATGCAGCATTGCCCAGCCCCGCCCGAACGCGTTTATGTGACGGGCGGCGGGCGGCATAATCCGGTGCTGATGCGGATGTTGGATGTCAGCCTCGATTGCCCCGTCACCCCGGTGGAGGAGATCGGGCTCGATGGCGATATGCTGGAGGCGCAGGCCTTTGCCTATCTGGCAGTACGCGTGGCGCGCGGGCTGCCCACCTCGTGCCCCGGCACGACAGGCGTCCGCGCCGCCGTGGGCGGGGGCACCGTCAGCCGGGAGTGAGGTGGCCGGGGCGTTGCCTAACTTTGACGGAAAGGTGCCGGAGAAGGATTTTAAGGCCCCAGCGTGCAGCCGCTATGCCGTCATATCGGCAAGAACGCCAACTTGCTAACAAAGTTGCGAAAAATACACCTACAGCGCAATTTTCTTGAAACATCGTTGCGACTTCCCGCGTAGGTTCCCTGTGGGGGCCAAGGGTCGAAGGCATTCGACCGGCTTAGAGAAGGAGATTCGCTATGACTATCTTTCACACAGGTGCTTTCAAAAACAGCCTCGCCGTTACGGCAGTGACGCTCATGCTCGCACCCGCAGCGCAGGCCGAAATCGGCCTCGGGGTTGGGGTCAGCGTCGGGGGCCATGGCGACCATGGGGGCGCGGATGTCGGTGTCGGTGCTTCGGTTGGCGGCAGTGACGGCATCGGGGCCGGAGTTGGCGCTTCGGTCGGCGGCAGTGATGGCATCGGGGCCGGAGTTGGTGCTTCGGTCGGTGGGGGCGACGGTGTGAACGCAGGCGTCGGCGCTTCGGTGGGCGGCGGTGACGGTCTGGGGGCCGGGGCTGGCGTCTCGGTCGGCGGGGGCAGCGGGCACAGCGGGACGGATGACCCCGATAGTACCCCCACGGCGACCGCAGGCCGGGCGATCACCGGCGGCGACAACAGTGCCACCACCCCAAGGCCGATCAACATCGCGACCCTCATCGGCGCGCCGGTCTGGAGCAAAGACAGTGTCTTGGTCGGCATGATCGAAGAGGTCGCCCCGGGGCCAAACGGCAAGGTCGACGCGGTGCTGCGCCTCAACGCGGCGCTCGATACGGACCGGGACATCATCCGCATGCGCATCGCGCCGCGCCTGTCGGACCGTGGGGCGCTGAAGCTGGGGTATTCGAAGCAGAAGTTCCTACAACTCTTCGCCGGGTAAACCGCGCGGCAATGAAAAACGGGGCGGCAATCTGGCCGCCCCGTTTGCGTTATTCGGCTGGCGCAGCCACATCCCTTAGCGGCATCTCAAAGAAACAGATCGCATCCCGCGTGAAATCCGGCATCGGTTGATAGGGCCCGCGCTCAACAAACCCAAGCGAGCGATAAAGCGCGCGGGCAGGGGCAAAGCCCACGGAGGTATCAAGATAGACCTTCTCGAACCCATCTTCCCGCGCCTGATCGACAAGGCGCTGACAGATCGCCCGGCCCGCCCCGGTGCCACGGGCCGCGTCGGCGACGAAGACGCGTTTGATCTCGCTCTCCGTCTCGGTCAGCGCATGGGACATGCCGCAGCCCAGGGGGATGCCACCCCGCTCGGCCAAGAGGATGATGCCGCGCGGGCGGGCGTGTTCCTCGGCCAGGCGTGCCATCAGGGCGCTGTATTTGTCTTGGGGGTAGAAAGTCTCGACGATCCGCTGTTCGGTCGGGCCGAAGTGATAGAGAAAGTCGCGATAGGCCCAGCAGAGGTCCACCACCGCCGCGAGGTCCGCAGCGGTGGTGACAGGGCGGATGGTGAGGTCCGACATCAGCCGCGCAGGATCGAGCGGCCCGCGTATTGAGCGGTCTCGCCCAGCATTTCTTCGATACGGATCAACTGGTTGTACTTCGCCAGTCTGTCAGAACGCGCCAGCGAGCCGGTTTTGATCTGGCCGCAGTTGGTGGCGACTGCAAGGTCGGCAATCGTGGCATCTTCGGTCTCGCCCGAGCGGTGCGACATGACGTTGGTGTAGCCCGCGCGATGCGCGATATCCACGGCTTTGAGGGTCTCGGTCAGGGTGCCGATCTGGTTGACCTTGACCAGCATGGAGTTCGCCGCGCCGCGCTGGATGCCATCGCTCAGACGCGCAGGGTTGGTGACGAAAAGGTCATCGCCCACCAGTTGGACCTTGCCGCCCAAGAGGTCGGTCAGTGCCTTCCAACCGTCCCAATCGTCTTCGGCCATGCCGTCTTCGATGGAGATGATCGGGTAGTCGTTCACCAGCGCCGCGAGGTAGTCGGCGTTCTCTGCGCTCGACAGGGTTTTGCCTTCGCCGGAGAGGACATATTTGCCGTCTTTGTAGTATTCCGTCGCCGCGCAATCGAGGGCGAGATACATGTCTTCGCCCGGTTTGTAGCCCGCTTTTTCAATGGACTTCAGAATAAAATCAAGCGCATCGCGCGAGGAGTTGATGTTGGGGGCAAAGCCGCCCTCGTCGCCGATCCCGGTCGACAGGCCAGCGGCGGAAAGCTCTTTCTTCAGCGTGTGGAACACCTCGGCCCCCATGCGCACGGCTTCGCGGATGTTTTCCGCGGCGACCGGCATGATCATGAATTCCTGAATGTCGATCGGGTTGTCGGCATGTTCGCCGCCGTTGATGATGTTCATCATCGGCACCGGCAGAACGCGGGCGGTGGTGCCGCCGATGTAGCGGTAGAGCGGTTGCGCGCAGTAGTCCGCCGCCGCCTTGGCCGCGGCCATCGACACGCCCAAGATCGCATTGGCGCCGAGGCGGGATTTGTTCTCGGTCCCGTCGAGTTCGATCATCATCTCGTCGATCTCGACCTGTTCCGTCGCCTCGACCCCCACGAGCGCCTCGGCAATCTCGCCATTAACGGCGGCGCAGGCTTCGAGCACGCCTTTGCCCAGATAGCGCGACTTGTCGCCATCGCGCCGCTCGTTCGCCTCATAGGCACCGGTCGAGGCACCGGAGGGGACAGCGGCGCGGCCCATGGTGCCGTCTTCGAGGATAACGTCGACTTCGACCGTCGGGTTGCCCCGGCTGTCGAGGATTTCGCGGGCGTGGATGTCGATGATCGTGCTCATGGGCTTTGTCCTCATGTTCGGGTTTGTGGCGGTTTACCCCGGCAGGCCCGGCTTGGAAAGACCGCGGCGGGGCCGGGGGGTGATTTTGCGTTCGCGCAGCAGGGTATAGACCCCCGAGGCGATGATGATCGCGGCCCCGACCAGCGTCAGCGTGTCGGGGGATTCGTCGAAAACCACGATCCCCGCCACCAGCGCAAAGAGCATGCGGGTATAGCGGAAGGGGGTGACAAAGCTCACCTCGCCCACACGCATGGCGGCGACGATGGCGTAATAGGCCAGCACCCCGATCACCATCGCCCCGGCGAGATAGAGCACCTCGGCCCCGCCGGGCATGGCGGCGGGCGTGCCTGCGGCCAGCATCAGGATCAGCCCTGCGGGGACCAAGACGATAAAGGCCAGAAAGCTAAGCTGCATGGAGCTGATGCTTTTGGGAACTTTGCGCGTCGCCAAGTCCCGCAAGGCGAGGCCGATGACACCGGCCACGGCGAAAAGCGACAGCGCGTTGAACCCCTCCAGCCCCGGGCGCACGATCAAGAGCACGCCAAGGAAGCCCACGATGATCGCGCTCCAGCGGCGCCAGCCGACCGGCTCGCCAAGGAACAGCGCCGCACCGAGGGTGACGGCCAGAGGGGTCGCCTGCAAAATAGCTGAGGCCGAAGAGAGCGGCGTCAGCACGATGGCGGTGACGAAACAAAGCGTGCCCAGCACTTCGCCCACGGCACGCAGCAGGATCGGCTGGGTCAGCATATCGGCAGAGAACAGGCGCTTTCCCTGAATGCGCAGGGTCACGGCAAAGATCGCCCCGCCGCCCGCGCCCAAAAGCGCGATGATCTGGCCGACGGGGAGCGCATCGCTCGTCAGTTTGACGAACATGTCCTCGACCGCGAAACCGGCCATGGCCAGCACCATCAGCATCGCGCCGCGCAGATTGTCCATGATCACGCCCCTTCATCCCGTGGTATTGCCAGTCGCCCATGAACCTTTTGCGACGAAAGGGCAAGGGCGCGCGATGCGCGTCATGCGTGTGCCACTGGCGCAGGCTCTACCGGAGTGCTAGCCCTACCGCATGAGATGGCCGATCCCCTCGCTCGCCCCGCGCGACACAGTGCTGACCCTTGCGGCCGGGGGCTTTGGTGCGCTGCTGTTCTGGTGGCTGAATGCGCCGGTCTATATGTTGCTTGGCCCGGTGATCGCGGTGAGTGTCTTAGGCCTGATGGGGGTGCGCACGGCGGTCGATCCGCGGCTGCGGGATGCCTGTTTCGTCGTGCTGGGCATCGCCGTGGGGGCAGGGTTCAACCAAGATGCGGTGAACGCCATGCTGCGCTGGCCACTGGCCTTTGTCTTTATGACCGGGGTGATTTGGGGAATCATGGCGCTTTGCCGTTGGATGCTCGCGCGGTATTTTGGCTTTGACGCACGTTCCGCGCTTCTGGCCTCGGCCCCCGGACATCTGAGTTTCGTCATGGCGATTGCCAGCGACAGCGGGTCGGACATGCCGCGCATTTCGATCACGCAGTCGGTCCGGCTTTTGGCGCTGACCATCGTCGTGCCTTTCGCCGCCCTTCTGATGGGCGTCGACATGACCGGCAATATCGCCCCCGCGGGGGCGGGGATGAGCCTGCTGTCGATCCTCGTGATGATCGGCGTCTCCGTCGTCGTGGGAATGATCTTTGCCCGTCTTTCCGTGCCCGCGCCGCTTTTGATGGGGGCGATGGTGGTCTCGTCCATCGCGCATCTGACTGGGCTAGAGACTGGCGTTCTGCCGGGCTGGCTGACCCTTGTCGCCTATCTCGTGCTCGGCAGCCTCATCGGTACGCGGTTTTCCGGCATCACGCCTGCGCGTCTGGCAAGCGGGCTTGGCGCGGGGCTGGCGATCACGGGCGTTGCGGTGGGGCTGGCGGGACTTGGCGCCGTTCCGGTGGCCTGGGCGCTTGGCATGCCGCTGGGGCATGTGCTGGTGGCCTTCGCACCCGGCGGGCTGGAGACGATGATCGCCCTTGGCGCGGTGCTGGCGGTGGTGCCGGGCTTTGTCGCCGCCTGCCACATCATGCGTCTGGTGGTGCTGAGCGTACTGCTGCCGGCCATGCTCGCCCGCGTCGCGAAGCAAGAGCAGCGCGCCGCCGAGTGATCCGGCGTTAGCTTTTTAGGCGGACCATCAAGCGGTTGCCGTCCTTCCGCGTTTCCAAGGCTTTGAGGTCGGCGGCCAAGGCGCTCAGCTTGCCATGACCATAGGTACGGCTGTCGAAATCGGGATGCGCTGCCTGAATGGTCTGGCCGATCTGGCCGAGGTTATACCAATCGTCTTCGGTGTCGATCTTGTCCATCGCGGCTTTGAACAGGGGCAGGGCATCGCCCACCTTGGCCTTGGCCCGCGAGGGGGTGTCGGGCTCTACCTCGTCGAGGTTTTCGATCAGGATGAAGCGGTTGTAGACATTGCGCAGCGAATCGTGGGTCTTCTTCTCGCCAATGCCGATAACGGTCACCCCATCTTCGCGCAGGCGGTTCACCAGCGCGGTGAAATCGCTGTCGGAGGAAACGATCACGATAATATCGAAGCGGCGGCTGTGCAGGATGTCCATCGCCTGAATGACCAGCCCGATGTCGCTGGCGTTCTTGCCCTTGGTGTTCGCGGTTTCCTGATGCGCCACCAAACCCAACTCGCGGATCGGCGCTTTCCAGCCCTTGAGGTGGTCATTCGACCAATCGCCATAGACCCGTCGCAGGGCAGGCTCCCCAATCGTCGTGACCTCCCGCATGATGGCTGCGGCATGTTTTGCGGGCACGTTATCGGCGTCGATCAACACGGCCAGCAAAGGGCGGTCACGTTCTGTCATGGGTCATCCTTCTTGATCGGCACACCGTAGAGTTCCATCCGGTGGCCCTGTAATTTGTAACCCAGCTTGCGCGCGATCCGTTCCTGAAGCTCTTCGATTTCCGCATCGACGAATTCGATCACCTCGCCCGAGTTCACGTCGATAAGGTGATCGTGATGCGCCCGCTGTGCATCTTCGTAACGCGCCCGGCCATCGCCGAACTCCAACTTGTCGAGGATGCCCGCTTCCTCAAACAGCTTCACCGTGCGGTAGACCGTGGCGATGGAGATGCCGCTGTCGATCACGCTGGCGCGGGTCAGGATCTCTTCGGCATCGGGGTGGTCTTCGCTGTCGTGAATCACCTGAGCGATGACCCGGCGTTGACCTGTCATGCGCAGGCCCATCGCCTCGCAGCGTTTGATGATCGGGTTGCGCATCGTCTCGCCCTTCGTCCGTCGGACTACGGTCCTAGCATTTTAGCACCGCCGGACGCCACCGGAATTGACCGCGCCGGTTGACTTTTGCGCACGTAGCGCCCATGTGAGGATCAAGCGAAGCCTTCTGCCGCGTGAGCAGTATCAGCGCCAAGCCCCATGAGGGGTCTCTGGGACGCTGACGACAAGGCCCGCCGATGTTCCCAAAATCACGCGTGGGGCCAAGCGCGACAGACGGGTGTGAGGCATGTGGCCTGCGCCCGCGATCTGGCTTGCGCGACCCCGTGGCGCCTGTTGAGTGGCGCGGCGAAAGAACATGGCGCGTGTTTTCGCGGGCCGGAAAGTGAACGAATGAGCGATTTTGACATGATGGGCCTGCCTGCCAAACTGGTGGCCCGACTGAAAGAGATGGGGCTGAACGAGCCGACCCCGATCCAGAAACAGGCGATCCCCCATGCGCTGAACGGGCGCGACGTGATGGGCCTTGCCCAGACCGGCACCGGCAAGACCGCCGCCTTTGGCGTTCCGCTGCTGGCCCAGATGATGGAGATCGAGGGCCGCCCCGCAGCGCGTTCCGTGCGCGGGCTGGTGCTTGCGCCTACGCGCGAGCTGGCGCAGCAGATCGCCGTGAACCTGCGCGGCTATGCCGAAGGCACGCCGATCAAAGTGGCGATGGTGGTGGGGGGCCAGTCGATCAACACGCAGATCAAGCGTCTGGAGCGTGGTGTCGATCTGTTGATCGCCACACCGGGCCGTCTGCTGGACCTGCTCGACCGGCGCGCGGTCAAACTCGATACGACGACCTTCCTCGTGCTGGATGAGGCCGACCAGATGCTCGACATGGGCTTCATCCATGACCTGCGCAAAATCTCGAACATGATCCCGAAAGAGCGGCAGACGATGCTCTTCTCGGCGACCATGCCCAAGCTGATGAACGAGATCGCCAACAGCTATCTCAACAGCCCGATCCGCATCGAAGTCTCGCCTCCGGGCAAGGCGGCGGATAAGGTGACGCAAGAGGTGCATTTCATCGCCAAGGCCGAGAAGACCGAACTGCTGAAAGAGCTGCTGGCCAAGCACAAGGGCGAACGCGCGCTGGTCTTTGGCCGCACGAAACACGGCTCGGAAAGGCTGATGAAGACGCTGGTGAAGGCCGGGTTTGACGCCGCTTCGATCCACGGCAACAAAAGCCAAGGTCAGCGGGACCGCGCGATTGCGGGGTTCAAGAATGGCGACATCACCGTGTTGGTGGCCACCGATGTGGCGGCGCGGGGCCTCGACATTCCGGATGTGAAACACGTCTATAACTTCGACCTGCCGAATGTGCCGGACAACTACGTCCACCGCATCGGCCGGACCGCGCGGGCGGGCAAGGATGGGGCCGCCGTGGCCTTCTGCGCCCCCGATGAAATGGGCGAACTGAAGGCGATCCAAAAGACCATGGGCATTTCGATCCCCGTGGCCTCGGGCCGTCCTTGGGAAGTGATTGATGAGCCTGCGAAACCCAAGGGCCGGGGCCGCAGACGCGGTGGCCGCCCCGGTGGTGGTGGCGGTCGTCCCGGTGGCGGCGGCGGCGGTGGTGAAGGCGCGGGCAAGCCAAGCGGCGGGCGGCGTCGCAGGCGCGGTGGCGGCGGTGGCAAGCCGGGCGGCCAGCAGGCGGCCTGAGCCGAGGCACCTCCCTAGGACAGCGAAATGGCGCGCCCGGAAAACCGCGGCGCGCCATTGACTTATCTGATCCGGGCAGCGCTTCTGGCGGGATGGAACGCAAATCACACATTGATACATTCGGCGCCGTGGCGCTGGTGCTCTTCGCGCTGAACCTCGGTTTTAACCAAGTCGTCATCAAGGTCAGCACTGGCGGCTTCAACCCGGTCTTTCTGGCCGGGCTGCGCTCTCTCGGGGCGGTGTTTTTGCTGCTGATCTGGATGCGGCGGCGGGGCGTCAGCCTGTCGATCCCACGTGCTGCGCTATGGGGCGGTGTGGCGGCGGGGCTTTTCTTTACGCTAGAGTTTGTCTGCCTGTTCCTCGCGCTCGACCTGACCACGGTCAGCCGCGCGTCGATCCTGCTTTATTCCATGCCGGTCTGGCTTGGCATCGCCGCGCATCTGTGGCTACCGGGAGAGCGGCTAAGCGGGGCGCGGCTCATCGGCATGGGGCTGGCCATGGGCGGCGTGGTGCTGGCGTTGAGCGATGGCGGAACCGAAGGGGCGCATTGGCTGGGCGATCTTCTGGCGCTTTTCGCAGCACTCTGCTGGGCGGGCATCGCGCTTTGCGTTCGTGTCACGCCGCTGGCCAAAGTGCCGCCCGCGCAGCAACTGATGATGCAACTGGTGATTTCTGCCCCGATCCTTCTGCTGCTTGCGCCGCTCTTCGGTCCCTTGCTGCGCGAAGTGGCCCCGGTGCATCTGGCGGGGCTTGCCTATCAGATCATCGCGGTGGCGAGCTTCGGCTTTTTGGCGTGGTTCTGGCTGCTGACAATCTATCCCGCAGCCTCTGTCGCCTCGTTTAGCTTTCTGTCGCCGGTCTTTGCCGTGCTTCTGGGCTGGCTGATCCTTTCGGAAGAAGTGGGGCTGAGCATTTGGGCCGCATTGCTGCTGGTGGCGGCGGGGATTTACCTGATTAATCGTAAACCCCGCAGCCACTAAGCTCAGGTGCCGCAGAATGTGGCGGGCACGATCTCGTCCTCGGTCGGCGGGCGCTGAAGCTCGGGGTCCGTCTCGACAAAGGGGGTGGCCAGCGCTCTCATCAGCCGCTCGAAAGGGGCCATGTCGCCCGCGACGGCGGCCTCGATCATCTCTTCGATCCGGTGGTTGCGGGGGATCACGGCGGGGTTCGCCGCATTCATCACCGCTTGCGGATCGGGTTCCCGTTCGATCCGTGCGCGCCAGCCTTTGGCCCATGTGTCAAAAGCGTCTCGGTCGGTGAACTGGTCGCGGGCTTGATCTGTGGGAAGCGCGCGGAAGGCATTGGTGAAGTCGGCACCATCCTTTTGCATCAGCCCCAGCAATTCGTTGATGAGGTCGACATCTTCGGCCCGCGGTGTCGAGATGCCAACCTTGGCTGCAAAACGGCGCAGCCATGCGGCTTCGATCAAGTCGGGCATATCGTGGACGATCTCGGTCGCCTCTTCGACGGCGCTCTCTTTGTCGTCCATCTGCTGCAAAAGCGAGGTCGCAAGCTGCGCCATGTTCCAGACCACGATCTGCGGCTGGTTCCCATAGGCATAGCGGCCCTGCCGGTCGATGGAGCTGAAAACACGGCCCTGATGGAAGGCATCCATAAAGGCGCAGGGGCCATAGTCGATCGTCTCGCCCGAGATGCTGCAATTGTCGGTGTTCATCACGCCGTGGATAAAGCCCACCGACATCCATTGCGCCACGAGTTCCGCCTGCGCAGCACAGACCGCGCGCAAAAGGCCAAGCGGGCCATCGGCCTCGGGGTAATGGCGCGCGATGGCATAGTCGGTGAGGGTTTTGAGCGCTTCGGTCTCCCCGCGATGGGCGAAGACCTGAAAGGTGCCGACGCGCAGGTGGCTGGCGGCGACGCGGGTCACGATGGCACCGGGCAGGGGGCCGCTTTCGCGCAGGATCGACTCACCGGTGGCGACGGCGGCCAAGGCGCGGGTGGTGGGCACGCCAAGGGCATGCATCGCCTCGCTCACCAGATATTCGCGCAGCACCGCCCCGACCCATGCGCGGCCATCGCCCATCCGCGAATAGGGCGTGGGGCCTGAGCCTTTCAACTGGATGTCACGGCGCTGGCCGCTCTGATCGACGGCTTCCCCCAGCAGGATCGCCCGGCCATCGCCAAGCTGCGGGTTGAAGTTGCCAAACTGATGCCCGGCGTAAAGCTGCGCCAGGGGATCGGCCCCCGCAGGCACATCGTTGCCGGCAAAGATCTGCGTGATTTCCGCGGGCTCCGCCCCTTCGATACCCAGTTCCGCCGCCAATTCGGCGTTCCATGCCAAAAGCTGGGGCGCTTTGACAGGCGTGGGAGCCAGCCGGGTAAAGAACCCCTCTGGCAGGGCGGCATAGCTATTATCGAAAGGAATACGCATCACAGGATCCGGGACATAAGCATGTAATCCTCGCGCGGGCGAAAGCCCGCCCGGGTATAGAGTTTCATCGCCGCGGCATTGTTGCGATCCACCTCAAGATGGACGGCCCGCAGCCCGCCCGCCGCCAGCGCCCGGGGCAGCGCGATCAGCGCCTCCGAGGCGATGCCGCGACCCCGCACGCCGGGACGGACGTAGATTTCATCAATGATGGCGTCCAACCCGCCGAATTCAACCGACCAGCCGAAACAGATCACCACATAGCCGATAGGCGCGCGGGGCGGGCCGATCAGATAGGCGGCGCCATGGGGGATACCATCCAGCAGCGGGGCCAGCCCGCGGCGGCGCTGTTCATCGCTCATCTCGATCCCCGCTTCGGCGTGGAATGCCGCGACAAGTGCTACAAGCTTGTCGAGATGCTCAGGCGCGCCGAGGGTGAGATGGGCGCTCATAGGCGGGCCAGCCTTTCGGTGAGCAGGGCAAAGAACCCGTCGGCATCAAGGTCGCCTACGAAAAGCGCGTTGGGTGTGCGGTCGGTCACGCGCCACCAGTCGGCGACGGTCATGCCCATGGTCAGCTCCGACTGGGTTTCGATCTCGACATTGATATGACGGCCTTGGAAAAGATCGGGGTTGATCAGATAGGCGGTGACGCAAGGATCATGCAGCGGCGCGCCTTCGGAGCCGTATTTCTCTTTGTCGAACCGCTCGAAGAAATCGGTCATCTCGGCCACGGCGACGCCGACCTTGGTGCCAAGTGCGCGGAAGGCATCGTTGCGCGGTTTGGTGACCAGCGCCTTATGGGTCACATCGAGCGGCATCACGACGATCGGAATGCCAGATTTGAAAACGATATCAGCGGCATGGGGGTCGACGTAGATGTTGAATTCCGCCGTGGGCGTGATGTTGCCCCCCTCGAAATAGCCGCCGCCCATCAGCACGATCTCTTGCACCTTCTCGGCGATGTCGGGCGCTTTTTGCAGGGCAGTCGCGATATTGGTCAGCGGCCCCAAGGGGCAAAGGGTTACGCTACCTGCGGGATGGGCGCGGACCTGTTCGATGATGAAATCCACCCCATGCCCTTCGACCAGCGGCATGGTTGGATCGGGCAGGTCGGGGCCGTCGAGGCCGGTCTTGCCATGCACATGTTCCGCCGTCACCAGATCACGCCCCAGCGGGCGGTCGCAACCGGCAAAGACTTTCACATCATCCCGCCCCGCCAATTCGCAAACGATCCGCGCGTTTTTCGAAGTCAGATCCAGCGGCACGTTGCCCGCGACACAGGTGATGCCGAGAACGTCGATCTCTTCGGGGCTTGCTAGCGCGAGGAGGATCGCGACGGCGTCGTCTTGGCCGGGGTCGGTGTCGATGATGATTTTGCGCGGGGTCATGGGCTTACTTTCGTCAAATTGCTTGGGGCAGAGCCTTGCCGGAGGGGCGGGTCTTTGTCCAGCCGCTGCCCGGGGGATTAGCCGCGTTCCGCCAGTTTCACCGCATCCCACAGCGCGTCCATCTCGGCCAGATCACTGTCTTGCGGGGTTTTGCCCATGGCGGCGAGCCGGGCCTCGACCCCCTCGAACCGGCGGGTGAATTTGGCATTGGCGGCGCGCAAAGCGGCCTCCGGGTCCAGCCCCAGATGGCGGCCCAGATTGGCCATGACGAAAAGGAGATCGCCATATTCCTCCTCGACTTCCGCTTGGCTGAGTTGGTCTTTCGCCTCGACCAGTTCGCCGGCCTCTTCGGTGATCTTGTCGAGCACCTGCGTCGTTTCGGGCCAGTCAAAGCCCACCCGTGCCGCGCGTTTTTGAAGCTTCATCGCCCGCAACAGCGCCGGCAGGCCGATTGCCACCCCGTCCAAGGTGCCCCTCTGTGCCTTGCCCGCGCGTTCGGCGGCTTTGATCTTTTCCCAATCGGCGGTCTGCTGTTCGGCGCTCTTATCGCGGGATTCGTCGCCAAAGACATGCGGGTGCCGCGCCACCATCTTATCGCTGATGTTGCGCACCACGGATTGAAAGGTGAAATGCCCCGCTTCTTCACCCATCGCCGTGTGATAGACCGATTGCAGCAGCAGATCGCCCAATTCCCCCTCAAGCTCGCCCCAATCACGCCGGGCGATGGCATCGGCAACTTCGTAAGCCTCTTCAATAGTATAGGGGGCGATGCTGTCGAAATCTTGCTCGATATCCCAGGGGCAGCCCGTCTCGGGGTCGCGCAGGCGGCGCATGATTTCGAGCAACCGTTCGATCCCGGCATCTGAATCGTGAATGAGATCGGCTTTTGTGTTGTCCGGCATTGCAGGCCCCGTATGTCTGGTGTCAGATGCACCCTGACCAAACCAACCCCAAGGAGTCCAGCCCATGCCCGTGGTGAACCGCATCAACGCCTTTGCGGAGGATATGACAGCATGGCGGCGCCATTTGCACGGAATTCCCGAACTGGCGTTCGACTGCCATAAGACGGCAGCTTTCGTGGCCGAGCGGCTGCGCGAATTTGGTGTGGATGAGCTGCACGAGGGCATCGCGACAACCGGCATCGTGGCGATCATCGAGGGGCAGGGCGAAGGCCCGACCATCGGCCTGCGCGCCGATATGGATGCGCTGCCGATCCAAGAGGCGACGGGCAAGGACTATGCAAGCACGCGAGAGGGCAAGATGCATGCCTGCGGCCATGACGGGCACACCACCATGCTTCTGGGCGCGGCGCGATATCTGGCCGAGACACGCAATTTCGCAGGCCGGGTGGCGCTGATCTTTCAACCCGCCGAAGAGGCGGGCGGCGGCGCGGGCGTGATGGTCGAAGAGGGCATCATGGAGCGGTTCGAGATCGCGCAGGTTTACGGCATCCACAACGTGCCGGGCTTTGACGAAGGCGCATTCTATACCACGCCGGGGCCGATCATGGCGGCGGTGGATGAATTCCACATTCATATCAAGGGCAAGGGCGGTCATGGCGCGATGCCCCATGAGAGCCGCGACCCCGTTGTGGCGGCCTGCGGCATCGCCACGGCCATTCAGACCATCGTCAGCCGCAACCATGTCGCGGCGCAGGATTTGGTGGTCTCGGTCACGCAGATTCACACGGGCACCGCCGATAACATCATCCCCGAAACCGCCTATATCAACGGCACCGTGCGCACTTTTGACCGTGAGGTGCAGGCCATGGTGATGCGCCGGATGCAGCAGATCGTGGACGGGCAGGCGGCGAGTTATGACGTCACCGCCGAGTTGGACTATGAGGTCGGCTATCCCGCCACGGTCAATGATCCGGCCAAGGCCGAGGCCGCCATCGCGGCGGCGACCGAAGTGGTGGGCGCGGCCCAAGTGCACGGCGATTATGGCCGCGAGATGGGTGCGGAGGATTTCAGCTTCATGCTTGAAAAACGCCCCGGCGCCTATCTCTTCCTCGGAGCCGGGGAAGGCGCGGGGCTGCACCACCCGGAATACGACTTCAACGACGAGATCGCGCCGCTTGGCGCATCCTTTTTCGCCCGTATCGTTGAGCGGGCACAGCCAGCAGGAGGCAAGTAATGGCATTGGAAGACGCGGCCAAACAGATGGATATGGCCTTTACCCGCGAGGACCTCAAAGGGCCGAGCTATGAGTTGACCTTTGGCGGGGCGACCTCCTTCCTGCGACGGAAATACACCAAGGATCTGACCGGCGTCGACATCGCGGTGACCGGCGTGCCCTTCGACCAAGCGGTGACCAACCGCCCCGGCACGCGCCTTGGCCCCCGCGCCATCCGCGAGGCCAGCGCGCTGCAAGCGCCCGACGCGCCTTATGGCTGGGATTTCGACGTGCTGAGCGAATTTGCCATCGCGGACTATGGCGATCTGGCCTTCGACTATGGTCATGTCAGCCAGTTTCCCGCCGCCCTGACCGCCCATATCAAGACCATTCTGGATGCTGGCGCGGCCTCGGTCGTGTTGGGTGGGGATCACTATATCTCATTCCCGATCCTCAAGGCCTATGCGGAAAAATACGGGCCTATCAGCCTGTTACAGTTCGATGCGCATACGGACACTTGGCAAGACGACGACATGGACCGGATCGATCACGGGACGATGTTCTACAAGGCCGTGAAGTCCGGCATCGTCGACCCGTCGACCAGCGTGCAGGTCGGCATCCGCACCACCAATGAGGACACGATGGGCGTCAATATCATCGACGCGCGTGAGGTGCATGAGAAAGGGCCGCAGGCCACCGTTGCCAAGATCAAGGAGATCCTCGGCGATCGCCCCTGCTATCTGACCTTTGACATCGACGCGCTGGATCCGGCCTTTGCCCCCGGCACCGGCACCCCGGTGTGGGGCGGGCTGACCTCGGCGCAGGCGTCGATCATGCTGCGCGATCTGGCGGGGATCAACATCATGGGCGGTGACGTTGTCGAAGTCTCGCCCCCCTTCGACACCACCGGCGCCACGGCGGTGGCGGGTGCCCATGTCGCGACCGAGATCCTGTCGCTGCTGGGTCACCGCATGAGAACCGCGTGAGCGAGAGCCACGACATCACGCGCCAGTCCGCTGAAAGGCGGGCCGGCTTGCTTACTGCGACCTCCGTCGCCCCTGACCGCCGAGCTTTGAAAGGTGCTTAAAATGCTGTTCTGGATCATCGTGATCGCCCTCGTCGCCTTGGTGGCCTATGTCCGCCTTGCGCCCATCGACACCGCGCGTTGGCATGCGCAGGCCGAAGGGCAGAAGATGGGCAAGACCCAAGGCACCAACAGCTATATCTGGCGCGTGCCCGTCGAGGGCGACGGGGCCGAGACCTTGGCCCAGCTTGACCGGGTGATCCTGCAAACGCCGCGCACCGAAGTCGTCGCCGGATCGCTCGCCGAGGGGCAGGTCACCTATGTCACCCGCACCAAATTGATGGGCTATCCTGATTTCACCACCATCGGCGTCTACGGTGACAACCCGCGCTATGTCGAAGTCTATGGCCGCTCGCGCTTTGGCCGATCAGATCTGGGGGTCAACGCCAAGCGGGTCAACGGATGGCTTGATCAGATCGAGGCGCGATGACAGGCAGCCTTGCTGCACCTCCCGCCACATCGGCACGTTGAGCGACATCTGGCATTGCGCCATGAACATGCGCCCATCCACTTGTAGACAAATGGTCTCACCCAGTTCCACACGGGCGCCGCTGCTGTTGGTGCAATAGCAATCAATTGTCTTGCCGCCCGGCGCTTTGACATCAGCAAGGGCAGGGTGCAGGGCCGTCAGGCCCATAAGGCAGATGAGCGGCATAAGACGTGTCATACCCGATGATAGCACAAGCCGCCTCTTGACCAAAGCATTTGCATAAGCGACAGGAACCCCATGATCCCGATGCACCGCCTCGCGCAAATCTCGCAACGCTTCCAGTTTCTGGAGGCCAGCATGTCTGCGGGCTCTGATGGGGCCGATTTTGCAGCCCTCGCGAAAGAATACAGCGATCTCAAGCCCGTGGTCGATCAGATCGACCTCTACCAGCAGCTCCAGCGCGACCTTGAAGAGGCCGAAGAGATGCTGAAAGACCCCGAGATGGCCGAGCTTGCGCGGGATGAACTGCCGCGCCTGCGCGCCCGTCTCCCGGAGGTCGAGCAGGGGTTGCAACTTGCACTTCTTCCGCGCGATGCGGCGGATGCGAAACCCGCGATGTTGGAGATCCGCCCCGGCACGGGCGGCGATGAGGCGGCGCTTTTCGCCGGTGACCTTCTGCGCATGTACCAACGCTATGCCGAGGCGCAGGGCTGGGGGTTCGACCTGATCGAAAGCCAGATGTCCGAACTCGGCGGCGTGAAAGAGGTCGTGGCCCATATCACCGGTCAGAATGTCTTTGCCCGTCTCAAGTTCGAAAGCGGCGTGCACCGCGTGCAGCGCGTGCCCACTACCGAAAGCGGCGGGCGTATCCATACCTCGGCGGCGACCGTGGCGGTGCTGCCCGAGGCCGAAGACGTGGATATCGAGATCAACGCAAATGACCTGCGGATCGACACGATGCGCTCTTCCGGCGCGGGGGGGCAGCACGTCAATACCACCGATTCCGCCGTGCGGATCACCCATATCCCGACCGGGATCGTCGTCACCTCGTCAGAGAAATCCCAGCACCGCAACCGCGACAAGGCGATGCAGGTGCTCAAAGCACGGCTCTATGATATGGAGCGCAGCCGGATGGACAGCGAGCGCTCTGCCAACCGCGCAGCGCAGGTGGGCTCCGGTGACCGCTCTGAGCGGATCCGCACCTATAATTTCCCCCAAGGGCGTATGACGGACCACCGGATCAACCTGACCCTCTACCGGCTCGAAGCCGTGATGCAGGGCGATCTGGATGAGATCGTCGACGCGCTCACTGCCGATGCCCATGCGCGTCAGCTGGCGGAGATGGAGGGGTGAGCCCCCAAACCGCCGCCCAAGCCATGGCCGCCGCCGCCGGACGGTTGCGTGCCGCCGGTGTGCCGGATCCGGCGCGGGATGCGCGGCTGTTGCTCGCCCATGCCGCCGCTGTCGATGCCGCCCGCGTGACCCTCATCGCGCCCGAGGAAATCGCCCCCGAGGTTGCCGAACGCTTTGACCAGCTCATCTCCCTGCGCGCCGTGCGCGTGCCGGTCTCGCAGTTGATCGGGCGGCGGGCCTTTTATGGCCGCGATTTCGCGATCAGCCGCGATGTGCTTGACCCGCGGCCCGAAACGGAGACCCTGATTGACCTCGCGCTCGGCGAGGATTTCACCCGCATTCTGGATCTCGGCACCGGCTCGGGCTGTATCCTCGTCACCCTTCTGGCAGAACGGCCAGCGGCGACGGGGTTGGGGGTGGACCTCTCGGAAGCCGCCTGCCTTCAGGCCAGCGCCAATGCGGTGCAGCACGGGGTGGCCGACCGCGCCGATATCCGGCAGTCCGACTGGTTCAGCGCCATTGAGGGGCGGTTTGACCTGATCCTGTCGAACCCGCCCTATTTGGCCGCCGAGGAAATGGCCGATGTCTCTCCCGAATTGCGGCAGCATGAGCCGGAAATGGCGCTGACCGATGGCCAAGACGGGCTGAGCATCTACCGCATTATCGCCGCCGAGGCGCAGGGCTACCTCACGGCTCAAGGCCGCGTTATGGTCGAAATCGGCTGGCAACAGGGCGAAGCGGTGCAGGAAATCTTTGCCGCGGCGGGCTGGGGCCGGGTCACGCTGGCGCATGATCTCGATGGGCGGCCACGGGTCGTTTCAGCCGATAAACCGGCGTGAAATCGCGAAAAAACCGCCATTTGGCGGGCTAAGTGGCAGTTTCTTCTTGCCCAAGCCTTTCTGGCATGGTTAGTCAGGGGTGTTGCAGCGGTGGATGCCACAGGCGGTCCCGCGCGGCACTATGCCCAACATATCGCTTAGGCCGGGTTCAAGACGTGCTTTGCACCCCCGGTGAACGACACACAGCACACAAGGCTGACATCATTCCATGAATTCTCCCAGATCACGCTCCCGGTCGAAGAATAACCGCAAACGCTCGTCGCAAGGTGGCGGCGGCAATGTCGTCAACCGTGTTTTCGACAGCTCCGGCCCCGAGGGCAAGGTGCGCGGCACGCCGCAGCAGGTTATCGAGAAATACAACCAACTGGCCCGCGATGCACAGTTGAGCAATGACCGTGTGGCCGCCGAGAACTTTCAACAGCATGCCGAGCACTACCTGCGCCTGCTGAGCGAGGCACAGCGCGAAGTGGACCAGCGCCGCGAGGAGCAGGAGCGCCAGAACCGTGAGCGTCAGGCCGAGCGGGATCGCGAGCGGGCCGAGCGTCAGGAGCGCGAGGCACAGCAGGGCGGCCAGTCGCAGGGCGAGCAGCCGAAAGCCGACAAACAGCCCGAGCAGCAAGAGCCCGCGCAACAGCAGGCCGAGGCCGAGCCGAACAGCGAAGAGAGCACGCTGGTCGACACGCCCGAGAGCAAGCCAAAGCCGAAACGCGCCCCGCGCCGCAAGCCCAAGCCGAAAGTGGCGGAGGCACAGCCGCAGGAGGGTGGCGACAGCAAGAGCGACACCGCAAAGGTCGCAGAATAAGAAAAGCCCCGCGATTTGCGGGGCTTTTTCGTAAGCGGTGATGGTGGCAGCGCGGGGCAGATTTACCCTTCCATCCCCGCCTGCACATATCTGATCCGCCCGTTGCGCCGCAGCACCTCTTCGCGCGGCGCCCAGTCATAACGCGGATCGCTGGTGACCGGCGACCAGAACAACTCGCCCCCGCGCCGCCAAGGGTCAAGGACAAGCCCCGCCTGCATCGGTGCCCCGCCGGCTGAGATGATGGCGGTGGAATGGTCCAGCAGGATCCGCGAGTCGCCATTGGCGATGGCGCGGTGAAGGTCGAGCGTGGCGAAACCCTCGGCCTTCAGGCGGTTCTCCAGATCCTCAGCCCAATGCCAACACAGGCCGCGCGGCTTGCTGCCATTGTTGACCTTCACGTTATGGATCAGCGGTGGGTCGGTGATTTGATAGGCGATCGCCAGTTCATGGGTATGCCGGTAAGCGATCCGTGCGGCACGGGCGGCCTCTTCGGGATTTACCTCCGAAGAAAGGTCTTCGATGGCGCGAGCGAGTTCCGCGATCTCGCCCTCGGTGCCCAGAGGCGGTGGGCCGTTGCGCGGCAGGGCGCAGGCGGAAAGCCCCAGCAACAGGGCAAAGACGAGCAATAGTCGGTAGAACATGGTTACCTCTTGGCAATCTCGCGGGCGAGGGCGCAGAACCCCTCAAGCGGCACCTGTTCGGCCCGGTCGGTGGGTTTCAGCCCCGCGGCGGTCAAACGGTCCTCGATATCCGGCGCGGCACCTTTGAGCGCCGAGCGCAGCATCTTGCGCCGCTGGTTGAAGGCCATCGCGACCACATGGCTCAGCACCTTCGGATCGGCAGGGAAGCGCGGCTCGGGCAGGGCGGTCAGATGCACCACGCTCGACGAGACCTTGGGCGGCGGGGTGAAAGCGCCCGCCGGCAACTGCATCACGATCCGCGCATCGCTGCGCCACTGCGCCAGCACGGCCAGCCGCCCATAGGCTTTGGAGCCGGGCGTTGCCACGATCCGCTCGGCCACCTCGCGTTGGAACATCAGCGTCAGGCTTTGCCAGAACGGTGGCCATTCGGGCGGGGTGAGCCAACGGACCAGCAGTTCGGTCCCGACGTTATAGGGCAGGTTGGCGGCCACACGGATGGGCGGGGTTAGATGGCTCAGCGGGTCGATCTCAAGCGCGTCGCCTTCGATCACGGTCAGGCGACCGGGGTAATGTTCCGCCACCTCGGCCAGCGCGGGCAGGCAGCGGCGGTCCTTCTCGATCGCCAGCACATGACGCGCGCCTTCAGCCAGCAGCCCACGGGTGAGGCCGCCGGGCCCGGGGCCGATCTCCAACACGTCGCAATCGGCCATATCCCCGGCTTGCCGCGCGATCTTGGCCGTGAGGTTCAGGTCCAGCAGAAAGTTCTGGCCGAGGGACTTGCGCGCGGCCAATTCGTGGGTGTTGATCACCTCGCGCAGCGGCGGGAGATTGTCGATTGCACTCATGTCTTCTTGCCCATCTGCCATGCCAATTTGATCGCTTCGATCATGCTGGTCGGGTTGGCGCGCCCTTGGCCCGCGATGTCAAAGGCGGTGCCGTGATCGGGCGAGGTGCGCACAAAGGGCAGCCCCAGCGTCACGTTCACGCCCCGGTCGAAATCCAAGGTCTTGATCGGGATCAGCGCTTGGTCGTGATACATCGCCACCGCCGCGTCATAGCCCTCGCGGGCGCGGGCGTGGAACATCGTATCGGCAGGCAGCGGCCCGGTCAGCGCAAAGCCTTCGCCCTGCATCTCAAGGATCAGCGGCGCGATCCAGTCGATCTCTTGCCGGCCCATGCTGCCGCCTTCGCCCGCGTGCGGGTTCAGCCCGGCGACGGCGATGCGGGGGCGGGGGATGCCGAAGCGGCTTTGCAATTCCTGCGCGGTGATCTCAATCGTGCGGCGCAGGCCCGAAGGGGTCAGCGCCTGCGGCACCTTATCGAGCGCGATATGGATCGTGGCGGGCACGACGCGCAATTGGTCAGAGGCGAGCATCATCACCACGTCGTCGACACCTGCCAGCGCTGCGAGGTATTCGGTATGGCCCGGATAGGCGAAACCGGCCCCGTCTTGCAGGGCCTTCTTGTGAATCGGCGCGGTGCAGACGCCGCAGGCGGCGCCAGTCTGCACCAGATCGACCGCCCGGGCGATCACATCGATCACCCCCTGCGCATGGCCGGGCTGCGGCACGCCGGGCAGGGCAGCGCTGTCGAAGGGATGGGGGAGCACGGGCAGCGCATCGGCACTCGGCGCGCTCACCTCATCCGGGCTGTCGATCACGCGGTGCGGGACATCCTGCGGCAGATGGCGAGGGTCGCCGATCCAGACCATTGGGATGTCCTTCGAGAGCGCCGCCCAAGCGCGGGCGGCGATCTCGGGGCCGATCCCGGCGGGTTCACCGCAGGTGATGGCCACCGGCCGGGACGGGCGGCTCATTGGCGGGTGATACGGGCTTCGGCGCGGGCCTGTTCCAGCAGCTGTGTGGCATAGCCCTCAAGCTTGCGCTGCCGGATCGAACTGACCACTGCCTCGCGGTTGACATCGGCATTGGCCGCCGTGGTGCGATTGCAAAGCATCAGGAAGACCAAAGTCTCCCCATTGGCACGGGTCAGCGCGGTGGAGACTTCGCCGGGGTCGAGTTTCGCCAGTTCAATCGCCACGTCCTGCGGGATCTCCGCCGGGGCCTTGGTGCCACGGTCCAGCACATTGGCGGGCTGGCCCTTGGCCACGCCATAGAGGTCGTCACATTGATCCACCTGACCGCGCAGCTCAGCCGCGCGCGACAGGGCAGTCTCGGAACGGCCACCGGGGATGTAATAGGCGGCATAATCGATCTCGGAATACTCGACGCTCGGCTTGCCGGTCTCTTCGATGCCGCGCAGTTGGAACAGGGCCACGGCATTGGGGATCGGCAGCGGCGCTGTCACCTCACCCGGGGCGAGGGCCAAGAGGATGGGCCGCAGGCTGGCGGGCAGTTTTTCAAGCGGTGTCCAAGGCATCCGGCCCCCGCGCCCGCGCGAGGCGGTTGCGGAATGCTTGCTGGCATAGGACGAGAATTCGGCCTCAGAGCGGCTTTCCGAAATGCGTTCGGCCAGCGCGTTCACCTGATCGGCGTTCTGCGGCGGGGCGGGGATGATGATCTCCGACAACAGCACGCGCAGACCATTGTTGCCACGGCTGCTGCCAAGGGCGCGGTCGACCTCTTCGTCGGTGATGTCAACGCGGCCATTATAGCGCGCGCGAATAAGATCACGCCAAGCGGCGCTGATCACGATAAAGTCGCGAAAGGTTTCTTCGGAAATCTGGGCTTGCCCAAGGACTTTCAGAAACTCCTCGGTCGTCAGATCCGCGCGGCTGGCAAATTCCGCCATGCCGGATCGAATGCCCTCGGGGGTGACTTCAAGCCCGGCTTGATCAAGGATCTGCCCACGCAGGCGGTCGTCGATCAGACTGTCGATCACGCTGTCGGTATCGGCCCCGGGGGCGCCGATCAGCTGCATAAAGCGCTGGCGCTGCTGCACTTCGTAGCCGGTGATCACCTCGTCATTGACACGGGCCACGGGGGCAAAGAGGTTCTGCGCCGCTGCGGATTGGCCGATGACCAGAGCAAGGGCGAGTGCCGCAGTCCCACGGATCCCGGCGCGGACGGTCTGTTTCGTTACTTCCCACATGAGCGTACGTATCTTTCTGTTCCGGTGTTTGCGGCAAAGCCCCTGAGGCCGATGTTAAAACCGATATCCGTTGAGGGCTCAACACTTGTTGAGGATGAATAGCTGCGGTTCACGGAAAGGTCGACCTGCACGCATTCATTGTTGTAGCTCAGGCCAAGACCCGCCGTCGCCGCGCGTTCGTCAGCAAGGTCGAACCGCCATTCGGCGGACGCCTGCCACTGGCTGTTGATCGAATAGTTGCCGTCGAAGGTGATCTCAGACACGTCTTCGTTGCGGTCCTCGGCGGCGTCTTCGTGTAGCCAAACATAGCTGCCCGAGATCTGCCCGCGTTTGAAATCCCAAACCCCGCGTAGCTCGGCCTTGGCGACCTCGAAGTCATCATCGACCAGCCCGCGCCCGATGAGCGCCAAACCGTTGTCGCTGCGCAATTGTCCGGCCAGCAGGAAATCGGAATAGGTGCCTTGCAGGCCAGAGCTAAAGCTAAAGGCATCATCCACATCGGCGCGGATCACCTGACCGAAAGACAGGCTGGCATCCATGCCATTGGGATCGAGCCGCGCCCAATTCACCCCGATGGCCGCCACGGCACCCCGTTCGCGCCGGTCGGGCCGGGGGAAGCGGCTGAGCGACAGAAGGTTGCCCTCATCATATTCCACCAGCGTGCTTTCCTCATTCGGAATATCGAGCCGATCACCGCCGGTCCAACCCAATTGCACCAGCGGTTCAAGCTGTTGCACCACGCCTGCGGCCTCCCGGCGCTGCATGGGGTAGCGCATGGTGACGGCAGCATGGGGCACGAGGTCGGAGTAGCGCCCGTCATAGACCGCATCCTGCGCGATGTTGAACAAACCAAAGCTCGCCCCCGCTTCGACGTCGGTCACCAGACCATTGCCGAAGGTAAAACGCCGCAGCCAAGCGGCCTCCCCGTTAAGCCGCGACACATCGCGCCCGTCGGCTTCGCCATCCCCATTACCATCGGTGCTGAGGTCCGACGACCGGCGGTGGCTATGGGCCTCAAGCGTCAGGCGGAGTTCGCCGCCCACGGAAGTCGGGAAATAGCGCCGCTGGAATTCACCATCCAAGACCAGGTTGGGCAGCAGATCATTGTCCTCACCATCGCGGAGCGATTGGTAGTTCAGCAGGGTTGCCCGCATATATTCATCGCGCCGTGCGCGGCTGACGGTCAATTCGCTGGTCAGACGGTCCTTACCCGAATAGCCATAGTCGCTCAGATAGGAACTGTCGCTCGTGGTCTCGATATCGAAATACAGTTTGTAGTCGCGCCGCAGATCGAAACTGCCGGTGCCAAAGAGGTAGCCACGGGTCTTGCCGGGATCCAATTCATCATCGGTGATCGCCCCTTCGAACTCGATCCGTCCCGAAACGAAAGCTTGACGGTAGCGGAACTCAAGCGTGCGGGTTTCGGCAGAAAGATAGGGCGTCAGCGTCAGATCGCGGTGATCGCCGATCTTGATGAAGTAGGGCAGTTTCAGCCCCACGCCCAGTTGCGAGGTCGAGCGGACCGTGGGCGCGAGAAAACCAGTCGCGCGGTCCAACGTGGGGTCGGGCAGGCGCAGGCGGGGCAGATAGGCAATGGGCACGTTCTTGATCCGGAACTGCGCCTCGTCAAAGTAAAGCTGCTGCGCCACTTGGTCATGCACCACCCGTTTCGCGCGGATTTGCCAAAGTGGTGTTTCGCCATCTTCGCAGACTTTGCAAGAGGTTACGGCGGCTTTGTAAAGTTGGCTATAACGCCCTTCGACCCGGTTGATCTGCACGGCGGCAAGCTGCAACTGCTGTTCAAGGATCATCCGCGCGCCGCGCAAAAGGCCGGACTGCAAGCCCGCATCAAGTGAGGCCGCATCGGCGAGGATCGTGGTATTCTCACCCTCAGACAGCACAATCGGCCCTTCGATACTAAGTGCGCCGGTGGCCTGATCATAGCGGATCGCCGTGGCGCGCAGCCGCGTCTCCCCCTGGAAGGCTTCGACATTTCCTTGCGCGACCAAGACCTTATCGCGTGTAATGAAGACCTGATCGGCCACCAGAACGGCGGGGCGGTCGCTGGCAGGCGCGGTCTGGGCGGCAAGGCTCAGAGGCGCGAATGAAAGGGCAAGTCCAACAAGGGCCGCGCGCATGTCAGCCGTCCTCCGCATGCAGTAGCAGGCCTAGCGCCAGAAAGATCGCCGCCACGGGCGGCGCCCAAGCGGCAAGGATCACGGGGATCTGGCCATTCTCGCCAAGGATCTGTGCGAAACTGCGAATGAAATACAAACCGAACCCCAGCAAAATCGAGGCCAGCACAGCGACGCCGGTCCCCCCAAAGCGGGTATGGCGCATGGTGAATGCGCTCGCAACCAGAACCATGGCCACCAGAAAGAAGGGCCGCGCAAGCTCGGCCTGAAGCCAGACCTCATGCTGGCGCGTGCTGAACCCGGCCTGTTCCAACTGTCGGATAAACTCGGGCAGTTCATAGATCGAGACGGCGGCGACACGGCCAATGCTCTCGCGGATACGCTCGACGGTGAGGGAAGAGGGGATCGTCAGGGTCTCATGCACCTCCGCCGCGCCTTCAGCGTTCACCCCGGCCGCCAGCGGCCAAATCTTTGCCCCGGTAAGCTCCCAGTCGCCGCTGCTGAGTTTTGCGCTTTCGGCTTCGATGCGCCGGACCGGGCCCTTCTCGGCATCATAGCTGATAATCGTGACGTTATAGAGCACGGAGGCGTCGGCGTTGGTGCGCCATGCGCGAATAACCGATTGGCCTTCCTCCGTGCCTTGCCGCAGCCACAGCCCCTCGTCACTGACCGAGAGCGCCGCGCGGCCATTGGACCGGTATTCTTGGGTCAATTGCTCGGCCCGCTCACTTGTCGCCGCCACGATGGGGTTGAGCATGGCCACGGCCAGCGTGCCGATGATCAAGGCCACCACCACCGGGGCCACCAGCGCGCGCAGGGCCGAGCGGCCCGCGGCGCGGGTCACCACCAGTTCGGAGGACCGGGCAAGCCCAATGAAAAGCGCCACCGTGGCGAGGATCATGATCAGCGGCAGGATCATGTTGATGGTCTGGGGCATGTGCAGCAGCGTCATGCCCAGCACTTGATCCCAGCCCACATCGTCATCCGCGAAACGCCGGGCCTGATCCACACCGTCGACCAGCATCACCAGCGCGGCCAGCACCCCGGTGATGACGAGAAAACTCATAAAAAAGCGGCGGGCGAAATAGAAATGCAGGATCATGTGGCGGCCCTCTTGCCACGCAGACGCCGCCTTATCCAGCGCGGATGTGCGGCTTGCCAAAGCATCGCCAGCGTCAGCACGGCCCCGATGAGCGAGGGCAGATAGGCCAGCGGCCAGAGCGCCGCCGCCTCACGGATTTGCACGACCATCGTGCCCCGCAGCCCGTCGATGGCGATGAGCAGGCCAAAAGCGATCACCGCCTCGCGCCAGACGCCAAAGCGGGAGAAACCGCCGAGGATCAAAGTCGCAAAGCCAATCATCGCGGCGACGAGACAGAACAGCGGCTGCGCGAAGCGGCCGTGCAGCTCTTCGGCCACCACGCCCGGCGAGGTGTCGGTCGCCGCCGCGACCCCGTCCCAATCCCAAAGCAGATCAGGCGTGACCATTGCGCTGACCGACAGGTCGATTTCGTCTCCGCTGCTGACCAGCGGGGAGATATCGAACGAAAAGTCGCGGAATTTGGCCGTGGCCAAACGGTTGCTCTCGGTGTCCAGCCGTTGCGCCATGCCGTTGAGCATGATCAGCGTCGTGTCGTCGCCGTTGCGGGCGAGGTAGGCTTCGGCGGCGGTGTAGATCACGCCTTCGTCAGCCTTGCGCCGGTCCGACAGGAAAACATCGCGCAGCACGCCGTCACTGTCGATGGCGCGAGTATAAAAGGTGACATCGTCGGAGGGATGCAGAAAAGTCCCCTCCGTCAGCAGCCTTGCGGTGAGGTTGCGCGAGATCTCGGCCTCGCGCTGCTTCAGCTGCCCCTGCGCCATGGGGACCAGAAAATGGCTCAGCACTGTCATCATCGCCGCCACGCAGAGGCCAAAGACGAAGACGGGCCGCGCCAGCCGCCACGGGCCGGAGCCTGCGGCTTGGAGCACCGTCAACTCGGATTCGCCCGACATGCGGTTGATCACATAGACCGAGGCGGCAAAGGTCGCGATGGGCAGGACGGTGACGATGAGTTTCGGCAGGCCGAGGGCCGTGAACTCCAAAAACACTAAGGCGGATTGGCCATCGCCGATCAAACGGTCGAACAAGACAACCGCGCGGTTGATCCAGAAAAGCGCCACCAGCACCAAAGCGAAAAAGCCGAACATAACCAGAAGTTGCGACAGCATGTAGCGGTCAATTCTTGCCACTCTGATCCCCCGAGATGCTCTGACGGCCTTTGCGAGGATCTTAAAGCAATTCGTGGGGCGGGAAAACTGCTATCTGGCCATGCGCCGCGCGGCGCGCTAGGTCTGGGGCAAAATCAACCATGAGGCATGCCATGACCGATCTGACCCCCATCACCTTCGCCGAGACCGACATCGACCGTATCGCGGGGCATTCCGGGCGGATTGCGGTGTTTCTGGAGCCTGAGGGCCGTTTGGATGCCGGGGCGCGCCGGGTGAACCGTCTGACCAAAGGCGCTTTACAGCGGCTGGTAGAGAGTGAGCGTTTCGCGGCGCTGAAACCCGGCGAGGTTCTCAGCATGGGCTACCCCGCAGGCATGGCGGCAGAGGCGGTGGACGTGGTTCATATGCCGCGCCGGGCCGAGGTGATGACCGCGCGCAAAGCCGGGGCCGCGCTGGCCAAGCGCCGGGGTGACAGCGATCTGCTGATGCTCGCCGCCGCGACACGCCGGGTGGCCGATGTGGCCTTTGGTCTGGCAATGCGGGACTACGGGTTCGAAGATCACAAATCGGCGCCCAAGGCGCGCAAAGGCACGGTCGACGTCATGTGTTCCAAACCCGATGACGCCTGCGAGGCCGCCGCACCGCTCATGGCCGTGGCCGAGGGTGCCTTCATGACCCGCGATCTGACCAACGCGCCCGCCAATATCCTGACCACCACCAATTTTGCCGAACGACTGGCCGAGATGGAGAGCTTGGGCCTGAAAGTTGAAGTTCTGGATGAGGAAGAACTCGCAAAGCTCGGAATGCGCACGCTTTTGTCAGTAGGCCAAGGGTCGGACAGCCCATCGAAAGTGGTCGTGATGCGGTGGGAAGGTGGTGCGGATGACGCAGCCCCTCTGGCGCTGGTCGGCAAGGGTGTGGTCTTTGACACCGGCGGCATTAGCCTCAAACCCGGGGCTGGCATGGAAGACATGACCATGGACATGGGCGGCGCGGGCGTCGTCTCGGGCGTGATGCGCACACTTGCACTGCGCAAGGCTAAGGCGAATGTCGTGGGGCTTGTGGGTATCGTTGAAAACATGCCCTCGGGCAATGCCACCCGCCCGGGCGATGTGATCACCACGATGAAGGGCGATACGGTGGAAGTGATCAATACCGACGCCGAGGGGCGTTTGGTGCTCTGCGATGTCATGTGGTACGCGCAAGATCGTTTCAAACCCGCGGCGATGATTGATTTGGCGACGCTGACCGGGGCCATCATCATCGGGCTGGGCCATGAGAACGCCGGGGTCTTTTCGAATGACGACGGGCTGTGCAACGATTTCCTAAAAGCCGCCGAGAGCGAAGGCGAGGGCGCGTGGCGGATGCCGCTGGGGCAGGGCTATGATGACCTGCTGAAAAGCCGCGTGGCCGACATGAAGAACATCGGCGGGCGTCCGGCGGGGTCGATCACCGCGGCGCAATTCCTCAAGCGTTTCGTCAAGGATGAGACACCTTGGATTCACCTCGATATTGCCGGCGTCGCCTCACTGAAATCCGAAAGCACGCTGGCGCCTGCGGGCGCGACGGGCTGGGGCGTGGCGGCGCTGAACCGTCTCGTCGCCGATCGTTTCGAGAAGGGCTGAGCGACTGATGGGGGCGGCTTACTTCTATCACCTGACCCAGCGACCTCTGGTCGAGACGCTGACGATGCTGCTGGAAAAGTCGCTCGCCAATGGCTGGCGCGTGGCCCTGCGCGGGACGGACCGGGCGGGGCTACAGGCGCTGGACCGGGCGCTTTGGACCTATGCGGATGACAGTTTTCTGCCCCATGGCATGGCGGGCGGGCCGCAGGACGCGGATCAGCCCGTGCTGCTGACGCTGGAGGATGGTGCCCCCAATCGCGCGGATTGTCTGATGACGGTGCATGGGGCCGATGTCACCGCTGCGGAAGTGGCAGCGCACCAGCGGGTCTGCGTCTTGTTCGACGAGCATGATCCCGTCGCGCTGGATCAGGCGCGCGGCCTGTGGAAGCGGCTGAAATCCGACGGCGCCTCGGCCCAATATTGGTCCGAGGAAAGCGGCCGCTGGGAAAAGAAGGCCGAGACTTAAAGGGCGGCAGTGCAGGGGCAGGGGCCGCAAGCCCGCCGCCCCTGAATGCGGATCAGGCCGCTTTGTCGAGCGCGGGTTTCGCGACACCGGTGGCTGAGCCAGCTTCGGCCTCTGCCGCTTTGGGTTCTACCTTGCTGACGTAGGACTTCGCGGCTTCGACCGCGCTGTTGTTCACCGGCGCGATCGTATCCAGCAAGGCGCGGGTGCGCTGGCTGTCGACGCTGCGCTGTGCTGCGGCGCGGGCAAAGGCTTCGTCATCCGCGCTCGTGGCCTTTTGGGCCGTCTCGACCGATTTTGCCTGCGCCACGGCTTGCACCGTTTCGGTCTTGGCAGGCGCTTGCACGGATTGAGGTTTCGACGCCTCTTGCGCCGCCGCGCTGTTTTGTGTGGTCTGCCCGTCGCCGGCAGGTTTCGCCTGCGCCTGCGCGTTGTTGTCCTTGGTCTTCTCGGCCTTCTCCGGCTTTTCAGCCTTCTCCGCCTTGGCGGGTTTGTTGCTTTGTTGGTAGGAAGATGACCCACCAAAAATGTTCGTCAGCATAGCAGCACTTTCTCCAAAATTGGGTACAGTTGTGCCTTGCAGATATCCGGCCAAAGGGGCGGAAACCTGTTCAATTCGCGGCGAATGCGGCGTTATTTCGCGGCGAGTTTGATGTTTTACAGCGCATTTCCGGCAAGGTCTTGCCTCAATCACTCATCGGCTTAGGCGTAGCTCTCCGCCGCTGATCTCAATCCGGCCCCAGCGTTGCAGGTAGCCCATGCCGAGCAGTGATTGCGACATGATCCCGTCATTCACTACCGCGGGAACGTCGTGATCGACCGCATGGCCCACCACCACCTCGTCCAAGCGCACGAAGGCGGTGCGCGTCTCGCCATTGGCGGTGCCGGCGCGGCCAAGGTAGTCCAGCCCCTCGAGGTCGATGCCGATGCGGGTCGCGTCGGATTTCGTCAGCACGATGTCCGACGCGCCGGTATCGACGACAAAGCGCACCGGCGCGCCGTTGATCTGCGCGGTCAGGTAATAGTGCCCATCGCGCCCGCGGGGCAGGACGATGTCACCCTCTTCGCTGATGGTGAGATGTTTGCGGGCGCTGTCGCGGGTGATGTCTTGCCACAGGCCGACGCCCGCCGCGGCGCCGGTAAAGATCAGCCCCCAGACCGCCGCCTGTTGCAGGGTCTTGTTCATATTCGGGCGGCTGTGCATGAAAAACCAGCCCGCCACCATCGCCAGAAGAACGATGAGATAGATCAGATGTGCTGTGTCGATTTCGGCCATGAACGCGCCCCCTTAGATCTCATATAGGAAGGCCGCGCGGAAATGTCAGCCGGACGTGGGGCCGGGGCCAAAGCCAAAGGCCGCCAAGCCGTCGAGCACGAATTGAACCGAAAGCGCCGCCAGCAACATGCCGAGCAGACGGGTCACGATATTGATGCCCGTCTTGCCCATCGCCCGCTCAAGCGCGCCGCTGACCTGCATGGTCAGCGCCATGACCACCAGTGTCAGCGCGGTGATCACGATGATGGTCAACAGCCCTTCGCCGCCCGGTTTTTCCCCCGTCAGCAGGATGACCGAGGCGATGGAGCCGGGGCCCGCAATCAAAGGAATGGCCATGGGGAAGACGGAAGGGTCGTCGTGGTCATCCTCATCTGCGCGGTCTTCGCGCCGCTTGGTGCGGCGGTCAAAAAGCATGTCGAGGGCGGTGATGAACAACAGAATGCCGCCCGCGACGCGGAAGGCGGGCATCGAGATGCCGATGAAACCCAGCACTGCCTCGCCGAAGGCTGCGAAGATCAGCAAGATCAACCCGGCCACGCCGACCGCGCGCCAAGCGATCTTGCGCCGCTCTGCGTTGCTCATCCCGCGAGTGAGCGCGAGGAAGACCGGCGCGATGGCGATGGGGTCGATCACCACGAACATCGTGACGAGGGCGGTGATCATATAGGCGGTGTCGAGGGTCATGGGACTTCCTTGGCGCGGGGCTTCTTGCCAGAATGCACGAGGGCCGCCCCTTAGGCGACCCCTGCGATGTGATAAAGTGAACGCTTCCGGGTCAGGCCGTGGCCTTCTCCAGCTTTTCCTGTGCGCCCATCCAAAGCGATTCCGCGCGGTCCAGCGCCTCCATCACCTCGGCGTATTTCTTGTTCCAGACCTCAAGCTCACCGGTTTTGGCGTCCTCATAGAGCGCGGGATCGGCGAGTTTCTTGGCGAGCTTGTCGCGCATCTCGTTGATCTTTTCCATCCGCGCTTCGGCCTTGCGGACCTCGCTGCGCAGCGCCAACACCTCATCGCGGCTTGCGCGTTTGGGCTTGGACGCTTCTTTCGGCTTGGCGGGGTTCTTGCTAACCGGCTTTTCCGGCGTCAGCAGCATTTTGCGATAGGCTTCGAGGTCTTCCTCATAGGGTTTGACCGTGCCTTTCGACACCAGCCACAGCCGGTCGGCCACCAGCGACAGCAGGTGCATGTCGTGGCTGACGAGGATCACCGCGCCCGAGTAGCGCGTCAGCGCCTCCACCAGCGCCTCACGGCTTTCGATATCAAGGTGGTTGGTCGGCTCATCGAGGATCAGCAGATGCGGCGCGTGCAGCGTTGCCAAGAGCAGCGAGAGCCGCGCCTTCTGCCCGCCCGACAGCCGCCCGACCTCGGTCTCGGCCTGTTCGGGGCCGAGGCCGAAGCCCGCAAGCTGCGCGCGCAGCTTGGATTGCAACACGCCGGGGCGGGCTGCGATCATGTGCTGCAGCGGGGTTTCCTCGACGATCAGCTCATCCACCTGATGCTGGGCGAAGAAACCGACGCGCAGCTTGGAGGAGTTGATCTGCCGCCCAGCCATCAGGGGCAGGCGGTCCGACAGAAGTTTCGCCAGCGTCGATTTGCCCTGACCGTTCTTGCCCAGAAGGGCGATCCGGTCGTCTTGGTCGATGCGCAGGTTCAGCCGCGTAAGCACCGGGTTGTCGTCGCTGTAGCCCACCGCGCCGTTCTCGATGTTGATGATCGGAGGCGAGAGTTCCTCGGGCTCGGGGAAGGTGAAGACCTTGCGCGCCACGTCCTCGGGCGCGGTGATCATGTCCATCTTCTCGATCATCTTGAGGCGTGATTGCGCCTGCTTGGCCTTGCTGGCTTTGGCCTTGAAACGGTCGACGAAGGCCTGCATGTGATCGCGCCGGGCCTGTTGCTTCTTGGCCATCGCCGCCTGCAACGCGCGTTTCTCAGCGCGCTGGCGGGCGAATTGGTCGTAGGGGCCTTGGTAATAGGTCAGCTTGCGGTCTTCGAGGTGCAGGATGCCGCCCACGGCGCGGTTCAACAGGCCGCGGTCGTGGCTGATGATCAGCACCGTATGGGGGTATTTCGCCAGATAGCTTTCCAGCCAGAGCGCCCCTTCAAGGTCGAGGTAGTTGGTCGGCTCGTCCAGAAGCAGCAGGTCGGGCTGGGCAAAGAGCACGGCAGCCAGCGCCACGCGCATCCGCCAGCCACCGGAGAAGGCGGAGCAGGGCATCTGCTGCTCTTCGTCGTCGAAACCAAGCCCCTTCAGGATCGACGCTGCGCGGCCTTCGGCGGACCAAGCGTCGATATCGGCCAGACGGGTCTGGATGTCAGCGATGCGGGCAGGGTCTTCGGCGGTCTCGCTCTCTTTCATCAACCGGGCGCGTTCAACGTCGGCCTCCAGCACCGTGTCGATCAGCGAGGTCTCGGACGAGGGCACCTCTTGTGCGACGCCGCCGATCTTGGCGCGGGAGGGCAAAGAGATATCGCCGCTGTCGAGTGACAGCTCACCACGGATGATTTTGAACAGCGTCGTCTTGCCCGCGCCGTTGCGCCCGACGATGCCGACCTTATGCCCCTCGGGGATCACGGCGGAGGCTTCCTCGAACAGGGGGCGGCCTTCGACGGAGTAGTTGATTTCTGAAATGCGTAACATGAAAGCCGTTTGGAGCAAGCGGGGCCGAAGGTCAATCACGGCTTTTCATGGGCCAGACCCCATGCTAGGGAGCGCGCAAATCAACACCCGCTATGGAGTACAGCCAATGGCCCTCGAACGCACTTTCTCGATCATCAAGCCCGACGCAACCCGCCGCAACCTGACCGGTGCCATCGTCAAGAAATTCGAAGACGCCGGCCTGCGCGTCGTGGCGCAAAAGCGCATCCACCTGACCAAAGCGCAGGCGGGCGAGTTCTACAAAGTGCACGCTGAGCGTCCCTTCTACGACGAACTGTGTGAGTTCATGGCTTCCGCGCCGATCGTGGCTCAGGTTCTCGAAGGTGAAAATGCCATCGCGAAAAACCGCGAAGTGATGGGCGCGACCAACCCTGCCGATGCGGCAGAGGGCACCATCCGCGCAGAATTTGCTGAAAGCGTTGGCGAAAACTCCGTGCACGGTTCCGACGCGCCGGAAACCGCAGCGGTTGAGATCGCATACTTCTTTTCCGGTCTGGAGCTGGTCGGCTAAGCCACCCGTTCTTCGGAAAGACTGAAAGGGTCGCCTTGGGGCGGCCCTTTTTCTTTGGCGATCAGTTGTTGAGCGTCGGGTGGTGCGAGGACATGCGCCCTTCGACATTGCCCAGCGGCGGGGCTTTAGCAGCTTGGTCTTTCAAGTGACGCTCCAGCAGGTCGACGTTGCGCAGCTTCGACTTCCAACCGATATCGAAAAGGTCACCGACCAGCGGGACGGAGCCGATCACATAGTCGACCCCGGTGTTCACCAGCATTTTCGCCAGTACGCTTTTCGGCGCGCCCATGCGGTGCGATTCTTTCAGGATGTAGGCCGCGGGCAGAAGGGCGAGCGTATCACCCACCACCGGCACCAGGCCCAGAATCGAATCCCATCCCATCCGCACGCCGACGATCGGCAGCTTATAGGCGCTGTCCATGCTGACGGCCAAACGGCGCAGACGGGCGAGGTCAGCTTCGTGAGAGGGGGTATGGGGTTTCATGTCTGTCCTTGCGTGTTGCTCTAGGCGGCAAACGCATGGTCCGGCCCCAAAGTTCCCCCATCCACCGGCCCCATCCGGTGCGCGGGGAGCGCCGTTCAAAGACTGGCGTAGTCGGTGATCAGCGGCGTGGGACGCTGCGGTGGTTGGGCCGAGGTGCCGTTCGGCTTCGGCGCGGGCTTCGGTTTTTGCGGTTGCGGCGTTCTGTCTAGTCGGGCCATCGGGTAGCTCCTTTGCTGCTCGCTGGGGTTTGATGTCTCTCACCCCCGCAACCAGCTTGGGCGCGGTTCGGGTCCATAAAGGGGCCAGATTGCGCCCAGAATGGGGCATTTGTTGCGATTTTGCGACGGAAGGGCCCGCATTCCCCTATGAGTTGAGAGTGAAACGCGCCTCTGCCTGCAAGGTGCCCTCTGGGGCCACCCGCCCCCGGCCGGTCAGATCGACCAGATGCGCCAGCACGTTTCGGGTGGCCGCGCCTAAAAGCGCGGCAGGTGTTTCGGTATAGATGGCGCGGGCGAGGTCCTCAGCCGTCGCGGGTCCGGCGGCCAGTGCGTCGAGGATCGACACCTCCCGCGCGCGACGATGCGCCACCAACCAGTCGAGCCGCGCGTTGGGATCGCTCACCGGGGCGCCGTGACCGGGATAGAACACCCGCCATTGCCGCGCGCCCAGCGTATCGCAGGAGGCCATGAAATCGGTCAGATCCCCATCAGGGGGCGAGACGAGGGAGGTCGCCCAGCCCATGACGTGATCCGCGGTCAGACAGGCATCCCCCCAAGCGAGGCTGATGTGGTTACCGATATGGCCCGGCGTGTGCAGCACCTTCAGCGTCCAGCCGTCCCCCTTCAGTACATCCCCATCGGCCAAAGTGTGATCAGGGCGAAACCCGTGGTCCACACCTTCGCCGCCGCCCATCAACCCCGCCTCAGCAAGCCCCTGCATCACCGTCGAACGGCCCTCCGTGGCCTCACCAAAGGCCCAGACCTCGGCCCCCGTACGCGCGGCCAGCGGGCGGGCAAGGGGGGAGTGATCCAGATGCGTATGGGTCACGATAATATGGCTGATCCGCTGCCCGGGCTGGATCGCGGCGAGAATCGCCTCAAGATGCGCGGGGCTGTCGGGGCCGGGGTCGATCACCGCCACGTCGGTTTCGCCCAACAGATAGGTATTGGTGCCGCGATAGGTCATCGGTGAGGGGTTCGGCGCCACGATCCGCCGCAGCCCGGGTTCCAAGGTTTCGGCAAGGCCAATCTCGGGGTCGAAGTTGTCGGGCGGCAGCATGGTTTCACCTTTCGCTGGGGCAGGGGGCTGGCTAAGGTCTAGCCATGAATTTTGCCTGGCTCAAACGATATGTGCCGCGCGGCATCTACGGACGTGCCGCGCTGATCCTGCTGTTACCAGTGGTGTTTTTGCAGTTGGTCGTCGTGGTAATCTTTGCGCAGAGGCATTTCGAAGGTGTCACCGGCCAGATGACCGATACGGTCCTGCGGGAACTGGAGCTGGTCATGCTGGCGGTCGGCACGGCCCCCGATGCGCAATCCGTGCCCACGGCGGTTGAGGCACGGGCGGGTCCGCTTGATTTCGTGGTGACCCCCGCCAACCGTCCGCTGCCCGAAGAAGACAGCATGCTGTGGTACGATTACTCGGGGCGCGTCCTCATCCCGCGGCTGCGCAGCAAGATGGACGGGATCGAAGCGGTCGACCTCAGCGATGACGATTTCGTCGTGCTCTATATCGAAAGCGTGCACGGGCCGCTGCGAATCCAGTTCGAGCGGCGGCGCATATCGGCCTCGAACCCGCATCAGCTCTTCGTCTACACCGTGTTTTTCGGCGTGCTTTTGAGCTATATCGCCACGATCTATCTGCGCAATCAGCTGCGCCCCATCAAACGTCTGGCCCGCGCGGCGGAGGCCTTTGGCCGGGGGCGGCATGAGCCCTATACCCCCACCGGCGCCATCGAAGTCCGCGCGGCGGGCAATGCCTTTGTCGATATGCGCGCCCGGATCGAGCGGCAGATCGAGCAACGCACGCTGATGCTCTCAGGCGTGAGCCACGACCTGCGCACGCCGCTGACCCGGATGCGCCTCGGCCTGTCGATGATCGACGAGGAGGACGCAGCCCCGCTCTTGGCCGATGTGGATGATATGCAGCGGATGCTGGACGAATTCCTGAACTTCGCCAAGGGCGCCGCCGAGGGTGTGCCTGAAGAGGTGGCCCCGCATGGTTTCGTCAGCGCCATCGTCGAAGACGCGCAGCGGGCCGGGCGCAAGGTCACGCTGCTGCCGCCCGAGGGCGCGGGCGAGGGGATCGTGAAGCTGCGCAGGGTCGCGATGCGCCGGGCGGTGGACAACCTTATTTCCAACGCCGTGCGCTATGGCACGCAGGCCGAAGTCTCGGTCATGCTGAGCGATCGCACCCTGCGCATCCGGGTCGAAGACGACGGCCCCGGCATCCCAGAAGCGCGGCGGGACGAGGCGACACGGCCTTTCTCGCGGCTTGATCCTGCGCGCAACCAGGACAAGGGCGGCGGCGTGGGGCTTGGCCTTGCCATCGCCTCCGACATCGCCCGCGCCCATGGCGGGGTGCTGCGGCTTGGGGAATCGGACCGCCTTGGCGGGCTGCGCGCCGATATCGTCATCGCGCGGTGACCCGGCGGCATGATTGTGCCGCGGGCCGGGCTTTGTCACAGTGAGGTGACCCTAATACGGAGCGCAGCGATGACCCCCTATGACATGATCAAAGCCCATCTCGAGACGGCCGTGCCCTTTGCCGCCCATGTCGGGGTGAAACTGCTCGAGATCGGAGACGGCACCGCCAGCGCCGAATTGGTGCAGCGGCATGAGACCTCGAACCACATCGGCACGCAGCACGCGGGCGCGATGTTCACACTGGGCGAAGCCGCCTCGGGGGCCGCCATGGCGGGGGCCATCGCGCCGGTGATCATGGACATGCGCCCCGTGGCGGCCATGGGGCAGATCACCTTTAAAAAGATCGCCGAAGGCACGCTAACCGCCCATGCCAAAACCTCGCGCCCCGGGTCCGACCTGCTGAGCGCGCTGCAAGAAAACGGAAAAGTCGCCTTTGACGTGGCGGTCGACATCCAGAACGAAGCGGGTGAAACGGTGGTCGAGATGCAGGTGAACTGGCACGTCAGCGCCAAACGGTGACGGCCACGAAAGGCGGGGGGCGGAAGTATGGTAGGCCCGGCAGGACTTGAACCCGCAACCAAAGCGTTATGAGCGCTCTGCTCTAACCAATTGAGCTACAGGCCCGCCATGGGCGTTTGGGTATGACGCCGCAGGCCGAGCGTCAAGACATTAGCTGCACCAAATGATTGCAGTGGGCGGCGCAATACTTTAACTCCGCGCGCAAGGGAAAATGCGCGCCGGGGGCCATGACCATGACGAAATCCGACAACGGAATCACCTATGCCGAAGCAGGCGTGGATATTGACGCAGGCAATGCGCTTGTAGAGCGGATCAAACCGGCGGCGAAATCCACCGCGCGGCCCGGTGTGATGTCCGGCCTCGGCGGCTTTGGCGCGCTGTTTGATCTCAAGGGCGCAGGCTTCACCGACCCGGTGCTGGTCGCCGCGACCGATGGCGTGGGCACCAAGTTGCGCATCGCGATTGATACGGGCAATGTCGACAGTATCGGCATCGATCTGGTCGCCATGTGTGTCAACGATCTGGTCTGTCAGGGGGCCGAGCCGCTCTTCTTCCTCGACTATTTCGCCACCGGCAAACTGGAGCTCGACAGCGCCGCGCGGATCATCGAAGGCATCGCCAAGGGCTGCGCCGATTCCGGTTGTGCCTTGATCGGCGGCGAGACGGCTGAAATGCCGGGCATGTATCACGCGGGCGACTTCGATCTCGCTGGTTTCTCGGTCGGCGCGATGGAGCGGGGAACCGAGCTGCCGCGCGACGTGAAAGAGGGCGACGTGCTCTTGGGTCTGCCGAGCGACGGGGTGCATTCCAACGGCTACAGCCTTGTGCGGAAGATCGTTGAACGGAGCGGTTTGGGCTGGGGTGACGATTGCCCATGGGGCGAAGGTGATCTCGGCAATGCGCTGCTCACACCCACGAAACTCTACGTCAAAGGCGCTGTGGCGGCTCTGCGCGCGGATGCCGTCTCGGCTCTGGCGCATATCACCGGCGGTGGCCTGACCGAGAACCTGCCGCGCGTGCTGCCCGTGGGCCTCGCCGCTGAGATCGACCTCAATACATGGGAACTGCCGCCCGTGTTCAAATGGCTGGCTGCCCAAGGCGGCATGGCCGAGGCCGAGTTGCTCAAGACCTTCAATGCCGGGATTGGCATGGTCGCCGTGGTTTCCGCCGATAAGGTCGAGGCCGCCAAAGCCGCCTTTGCCGAGGATGGCCACGCCGCCATCGAGATCGGGCGCATCACCACTGGCAATGGCGTCACCTATTCCGGCGCGCTGCTTTGACCAAGCGGGTTGCGATTTTCGTCTCGGGCGGCGGCTCCAACATGCGGGCGCTGGTCGAGGATATGACTGGCGACCATGCGGGCCGCCCCTGTCTGGTGCTGTCGAACAACGCGGATGCGGGGGGGATCGCTTGGGCGCAGGGGCAGGGGATCGCGACCGAAGTGGTCGATCACCGCCCCTTCGGCAAGGACCGCCCGGCTTTTGAGGCGGCGCTCAGCGCTGCGATTGAGGCCCATGCGCCCGACATCATTTGCCTTGCCGGTTTCATGCGCAAATTGACCGAAGGGTTCACCGATGCTTGGACGGGGCGGATGATCAACATCCACCCTTCGCTATTGCCGAAATACCGCGGGCTGCACACCCATGCCCGCGCGCTCGAGGCTGGCGATACCGAACATGGCTGCACCGTGCATGAGGTGACCGCCGCACTTGATGACGGTCCGATCCTTGGTCAGGCGCGCATCCCCGTCCTGCCCGGCGACACGGCCGAGAGTTTGGCCGAGCGGGTGCTGGTGCAGGAACACCGCCTCTACCCCGCCGTGCTGCGCCGTTTCGCCGCCGGTGGGCGAGAGCCGGTCCTGCTCACGGGCTGACGCTGGTCAAACCCTCTCGCGTGATGTACCTCTTTGGCAAAGCCCGATGACCGGGCGTGCAACATGTCAAAGAGCATATATGAAAACCATCACCACGACCGCCGACCTCGCGCAATTCTGTGAAGAGGCTGCGCGCCATGATTACGTGACCGTCGACACGGAATTCCTGCGTGAGCGGACCTATTATTCCAAACTCTGCCTTGTCCAGCTTGCCATGCCGGGTGCCGATGACAGCAACGCCGTGCTGGTCGATCCCTTGGCCGATGGCATCTCGCTTGAGCCGCTATACGATCTGTTCCGCGATACATCGGTGGTCAAGGTCTTCCACGCCGCACGGCAGGATCTCGAGATCTTCTATGTCGATGCCAAGGTCTTTCCCAAGCCGCTGTTCGACACGCAGGTCGCTGCGATGGTCTGCGGCTTTGGGGAACAGGTGGGTTATGAGACTTTGGTCCGCAAGATCGCGCATCAGTCGCTCGACAAAACCTCGCGTTTCACCGATTGGTCGCGCCGCCCGCTGACCGAGGCGCAGAAGACCTATGCGCTGGCCGACGTGACCCATCTGCGCCAAATCTACGAATTTCTGGCCCGCAAGCTTGAACAGACCGGACGCGCGCGGTGGGTGGCCGAAGAGCTTGAGACGCTGCTCAGCCCCGACACCTATGTCACCCAACCGCAGGATGCTTGGAAACGGGTCAAAACCCGGACCAATTCGCCCAAGTTTCTGGCGATCGTCCGCGAGTTGGCGGCTTTCCGTGAGGATTACGCCCGCAGCCGCAACATCCCGCGCAACCGGGTGTTCAAAGATGACGCGCTGGTCGAATTGGCGAGCCTCAAGCCCTCGAATGGCGAAGAGTTGAACCGCGCCCGGCTGCTGCTGCGCGAGGCCCGCAAAGGCGAAATTGCCGAAGGCATACTGAAAGCGGTCGCCGCAGGCGTGGCCTGCAAGCCTGCCGACATGCCCCAGCCCGACCGCAAGCGCGACAAGCTGCAAGTCAACCCGGCCTTGGCCGATCTTCTGCGCGTGCTGCTCAAGGCCAAGACCGAAAGCGCGGGCGTTGCCGCCAAGCTCATCGCCTCGGCCAGCGATCTCGACATGCTCTCGGCGGGGGAGCGTGACGTGCAGGCGCTGCGCGGCTGGCGGCATGAGGTCTTCGGTGCCGATGCGCTGCTGCTCTGCGAAGGCAAGATCGCCTTGGCCGCTGACGGAAATGACGTGAAGGCCGTCAAAGTCTGAAACGAAAAGAGCCGCCCGATCAGGGGCGGCTCTTTCTCAATAGAGGGCAGGCGGCGTCTTAGCGGCGAAAGACCAGCGCGTTCAGCTGCCCTTCGACGCGAATCTCACGCACCCCGGCCAGCATCTGATCGGTCAGGCGACGCCCGGCAATCACTTCGCGCGTGGGGCGGCTGCCTTGCGGGGTGGCCTTATCGGGGCGGACCCCTTCCAAACGATAGGTCAGAACACCGTCGACGGGCATCTCATCCGGCGTCGCGGGGGTCAGGCGCACTTTGTAGATGCCTTGGCGTGCCGCCAGCCCGGTGGCGCGCAGAATCGCACCGCCCGGCACCGGCTCGATGGTCAGATCGGTGATCTGTTCAAAGGGGCGCCCCTCATAGGTGTCGACCTCAACCGCGCGCCGCGCGAACAGCCCGCTGCGCTGCGGAATCAGGGGGTTCGTGCTCTCCGCCGGGGCGGTCTCAACCGAACGGGCGGGGCCGAACCAATTCAGCGGGTTGATGCGGCTGTCACGGACCGTGCCGCAGGCGGATACCAAAAGGGTCGAAGCCAAAAGAGCGAGGATTGTCTTGCGCATGGGAACCGCCGTTAAGTTTACTTGCCTTGTGCTACCCCATCCCGCCAGCCTTGGGAAGGGGGTGGACCTTTGCCCCTGGGCATCCTACCTGTCAGGCAATGGAATTCACCCGAAGAGAGTGCACAGATGGCCACGCCCGCCTTTGAAGAACTGGTCGAGGATTTCGAGTTTCTGGACGATTGGGAAGACCGCTATCGCCATGTGATCGACCTTGGCAAAGCGATGGAGCCGCTGCCTGAGCCGCTGCGCGTCCCCGCGACCAAGGTCGATGGCTGCGCCTCTCAGGTCTGGCTGCATGCACAGTTCGAGGGCGGGAAGCTGCATTTCGATGGCGCCAGCGATGCGATGATCGTCTCAGGGCTAATTGCGGTTTTACGCAAGCTTTACAACGGCTTGACACCTAGTGAAGTGGGCGGCGTCGATGCCAAGGCGGAACTGGCGCGGCTGGGGTTGAACGACCACCTCTCGGCGCAGCGCTCAAACGGGTTGCGCGCGATGATCGAGCGGGTGCGCGAGACGGCAGCGCAGGAAGCGTAACGCTCAGAGGGCGCGCAACGCGCTCTCCAAATCCCCGTAGCCCGTGAAGCGCCGCTCGAACGCAAGGCCAAGCCGCGCGGCGCAGTCTTGGGCTTTTTCGGTCAGCGCCGGGTCGTCCGTCTGCGCCTGATAGACCAGTTTTTCGTAATTGCCGAAATACATGTCGCGCAGCTCGGGATGCCGGTCGAGTCCCATGGGTTTGATGATGAAAGACTCAAACTGCCGCACCAGAAAATCGGTGAGGTAGAAGGTGGTGATCTCATCCTCTGAGGTTTTGGCGAAACTCTCGTTGCCCTGAAAAAAACTGTAGCAATGTGGCCCTGCGACCATCTGCACGCCCATCTCTTCGCAGGCCCGTTCCAGCCCGCCGCCCGTGCCGCAATCGGCGTAGACGACAAAGAAATCGTCATAATCCGCGCGATGTTTGGCGACCGTGTCGCGCACCGCTTGGGTGATCTTTTCCGGGTAGAGGTGATATTTTGCCGGAAGGCAGGTCAGGTCCAGATGGGTCCAACCGTTAGCGGCCTTCAAATCCAGAATCTCACGCGCCAGCGCGCCACAGGCGATTAGCAAGATACGGCCCGCGCGGGTTGGCGCGAGCCCGTCTTGGGTTAGGGTCCGATCATCTGGCAGTTTACTGTCGCTCATGGCGTCACCATCGCATGGCAGCGATGCCAACGCAAAGCAGGGAAGGTAGGTTAGGCGTTGGCAGAGTTATGTTTTCGGCCCATCCAGTCTTTCGCCGTTTCAACCGCCACGGCAGCATCGCGGCAATAGGCGTCAGCCCCGATGGCCTTGCCGAATTCTTCGTTCAGCGGCGCGCCACCCACCAGCACGATATAGTCTTCGCGCTTGCCCTGTTCGACCAGCGTGTCGATCACCACTTTCATATAGGGCATGGTCGTGGTCAGCAGGGCGGACATGCCAAGGATATCGGCCTTTTCCGCTTCGAGCGCTTCGAGATAGGCTTCAACCGCGTTGTTGATGCCCAGATCGACAACTTCGAAACCCGCGCCTTCCATCATCATGCCGACGAGGTTCTTGCCGATGTCGTGAATGTCGCCTTTGACGGTGCCGATCACCATCTTGCCCACGCGCGGCGCGCCAGTTTCCGCAAGCAGCGGCTTGAGGATGGCCATGCCGCCCTTCATCGCATTGGCAGCCAGCAGCACTTCGGGCACGAAGAGGATCCCGTCGCGGAAATCGGCGCCGACGATGGTCATGCCGCCGACAAGCGCCTTAGTCAGGATCTCATAGGGTTCCCACCCGCGGTCGAGCAGGATTTGCACCCCTTCTTCGATCTCTTCCTTGAGACCGTCATAGAGGTCATCGAACATCTGCTGGACCAGTTCTTCGTCGTCCAACTCGGCCAGGATGATATCGTCTTCTTCCGACATGGTGTTTCCTTCTGCTGGGCGTGCAGGTGCATGGCACTTGAGCCCTTGTCTCACGGAATGTTAGCGCCGGGGTCGCGGTTTGCGACATCGGCCGCGCCTTGCGCGACGCCTTGGGGGCAAACTACTGCTTTTTGCGGTGTAAGGACAAGGGTTTGCACGAGGTTACTTGCCGATGTTCGCGCAATGTTCTAACCTTCTTTCATGGATAGGGAAGACCAGCGATTCCGCGTGCTTGGCCGCGCGACGGGCAGCAATGATGCGGGCCGGTTTGAGCGTCATACCCGCGTCGCCGAAGATGACGGTTGGGCGCGTGACGAGGTGCTTCCGGTGCTGCGCACCCAGACCAGTATCGAGGTGCCGCGCCGGGTGATCACCTACAACCGCTCGCCGGATTTGCCTTTTGACCGCTCGATCAACCCCTATCGGGGCTGTGAACACGGCTGCGTTTACTGTTTCGCGCGGCCTAGCCATGCCTACCTCGGCCTGTCGCCGGGATTGGATTTCGAGACGCAGTTGATCGCCCGCCCCGAAGCCCCGGACGTTCTGGCGCGGGAACTGCGGTCGAAGCGCTATCAGGTCGCGCCCATCGCCATCGGCACCAACACCGATCCCTATCAGCCGATCGAAAAGACCCATGGCATCATGAGAGAATGTCTTGAGGTGTTATCCGCGTTCAATCACCCGGTGGCGATCGTCACCAAGGGCAGCCTGATTGAACGCGACATCGACATCTTGGACGACATGGCAGGGCGCGGATTGGCGGCGGTCGGCATTTCGGTGACCACGCTGGACGCGAAGCTGAGCCGCTTGATGGAGCCGCGCGCGCCCGCGCCGCAGCGGCGGTTGCAGGTGATCCGAAAGCTGTCGGAAGCAGGGATCCCGGTGCGGATCATGGCATCGCCTATGATCCCGGCGCTGACCGACCCGGAGTTGGAGGCGATCCTGACCGCCGGACGCGACGCCGGCGCGCGGCATGCAAGCTGGATCATGCTGCGCCTGCCGCGAGAGGTGTCGCCGCTGGTGCAAGACTGGCTCGCCACTCATTACCCCGACCGGGCCGATCGGATCATGGCGCGCTTGCGCGATATGCACGGGGGAAAGGAATACGATGCGGGCTGGCACAAGCGGATGCGGGGCGAGGGGCCATATGCGCAGATGGTGGCGCAACGTTTTGATCTGGCAATCAAACGTCTGGGACTGACCCGCGCGGGCGTGCCACTGCGCTGTGATCTGTTTCGACCGCCCTCCGAAAAGGGCGATCAATTGAGCTTATTCTGAGCCTCAGCCCCGGCGACGTCCGCGGCGCGGCGCGCGCGTCGGGCCTTGGCCATCGGTGCCATCGCTTTCGGAAGAGAAATCGCCAATCTCTTCGCGGATCTGCTCCAGCGTGGGGGCCGGGCCTTTTTCGGTGCTGTCGAGCGCTTCACGCATGGCGACCAGATGCTCGGGCAGGGTGCCACAGCAGCCGCCGATGATGCTTGCGCCTGCGTTGCGGGCCATCACCGCATAGCGCGCCATCAACTCGGGCGTGCCGTCATAGTGGATGTGGCCTTCGACGTATTTCGGGATGCCTGCATTGCCTTTCGAGATGATCGGCAGCGTGCCGTTTTTCGCGGCAAAGCCAAGCACGGTGCGCAGCAAGTCAGAGGCGCCGGTGCCGCAGTTGGCACCATAGGCCAGCGGCATGTTGTCGAGCCCATGCACCAAGTCGACCATCCCTTCGGAGGTCAGCCCCATCATCGTGCGGCCCGCGGTGTCAAAGCTCATCGTGCCACACCACGGCAGACCGGCAAGCTGGAACCCCTCAGCAGCGGCGCGGTATTCTTCGGGGGCGCTGATCGTCTCTAGCCAGCCGATATCCGCGCCACCTGTCTTGAGCCCATCGGCGGTCTCGTGGAACATCTCAACGGCGAGGGAGTGGGACAGGGTGCCCACAGGCTCCATGATCTCACCCGTGGGGCCGACGGAACCTGCAACGATCACCTTACGCTCGGCAGTATCGGCCACCTCGCGCGCCAGTTCGGCGGAGACGCGGCTCAGCTCATGCACGCGGTTCTGCGCGTCGTGCAGTTTGAGGCGGGCGGCATTGGCGCCGAAGGAATTGGTCAGGAACAGATCGCTGCCCGAATCCACCGCGAAACGATAGAGCTTGGTGATCTTGGCGGGCTCGTCGGTGTTCCACAATTCGGGCGCGTCGCCCGACATCAGCCCCATGTTGAACAGATTGGTGCCCGTGGCCCCATCGGCGAGCAATGTGCCCTTTTCAGCGAGAAGATCGGTGAATGCGTTGCTCATGGGGGCTCCTGTTGGGTCTGGGAATTTCGCCTGATGTCACGCGGGCCACTTGGGGGCAATCTCATAATATTCATCTTCATTATGAGGGCAGGCGGGAAGGCTGCGCCCCGGTGCCAAGACCGGGGCGCAGGGTGTCAGCTTGTTTCGCTCAGCAATTGCGCCTTGGCCTCGGCCATCAGACTTTGCATCTCGCCGCGGATCGTCGCCTCATCCGCGCGGTCGCCCAGATCGCCCGAGACTTTGCGATAAACGTCTTCGTCGCCCGCCTCTTCGAAATCGGATTTCACGACCTCTTTGGCATAGTCCTCGGCATCGCTGCCGGATTTGCCCAAAAGTTCAGCAGCCCAGAGACCCAGAAGCTTGTTGCGCCGCGCCTCGGCGCGGAATTGCATGTCCGCGTCGTGGGCGAACTTGCTTTCAAAGGCATTTGCACGGTCGTCAAAGTTGCTCATGGCGGGTCTCCGATTGCTGCGGTTACCCTTTCGATATGCGAACGCAGGTCCGTTCTCGCAAGTGGCGGGGCAAAGGTGGCGGGCCATGCTTGCAGCAGCGGGGTGCTTGCACTAAGAGAAGCGCAAGCGGCGGGGATGTTCCCGGCCCCCTGTTGGAAAGGATGCCCATGGCCCGGCGCAACAAGATCTACGAAGGCAAGGCAAAGATCCTCTATGAAGGTCCCGAGCCCGGTACGATCGTTCAATATTTCAAAGACGATGCCACGGCCTTTAACGCCGAGAAGAAAGCCACGATCGAAGGCAAGGGCGTGTTGAACAACCGCCTGTCCGAGTTCTTTATGACTGGCCTGAACAGCATCGGCGTGCCGACGCATTTCATCAAACGCCTGAACATGCGCGAACAGCTTGTGCGGCAGGTTGAGATCATTCCGCTGGAAGTGATCGTGCGCAACTACGCCGCCGGTTCCATGTCCAAGCGCCTTGGCATCGAAGAGGGCACGCAATTGCCGCGCCCGATTGTCGAGTATTGCTACAAGGACGACTCGCTCGGCGATCCGCTTGTGACAGAAGAGCATATCGCCGCATTCGGCTGGGCCAGCCAGCAAGATATGGACGATATCCTGAGCCTTGCGTTGCGGGTCAATGACTTCATGTCGGGCGTTATGATGGCCGTCGGCATCAAGCTGGTGGACTTCAAGATCGAGATTGGCCGCGTTTACGACGGTGATTTCCAGCGTCTGATCGTCGCCGATGAGATCAGCCCTGACAGCTGCCGCCTGTGGGACATCGAAACGGGCCAGAAGCTCGATAAAGACGTGTTCCGCCGCGATCTGGGGTCGCTCACCGATGCCTATACCGAAGTGGCCAAACGCCTTGGCGTCATGCCCAAGAACAACGCGCCGGTGACCAAGCCGACGCTGATCAACTAACGCGGCTTCGCCGTTCAATTTGCAGATGTTACAAAGGGGTGTCGCGCCATGAAAGCACGGGTGCATGTGATGCTGAAGAACGGGGTGCTCGACCCTCAGGGCGAAGCGGTTCGCCACGCGCTCGGAGCCTTGGGCTTTGACGGGGTGAACGGTGTGCGTCAGGGCAAGGTGATCGAACTTGACCTCGCCGAAGGCACCTCCGAGGCTGATGTGAACGCCATGTGCGAAAAGCTCTTGGCCAATACGGTGATCGAATCCTATTCGGTGGAGCTGGCCTGATGCACGCAGCGGTGGTTGTCTTTCCCGGGTCCAATTGCGACCGCGACCTTGCCGTGGCTTTCAAAGCCGCGGGTGCCAAGGTCTCCATGGTCTGGCACAAGGACAGCGAACTGCCGCAAGGCGTTGATATCGTGGGGATCCCCGGCGGGTTCTCCTATGGCGACTACCTGCGCTGCGGGGCCATCGCCGCGAATTCGCCGATCTGCCGCACAGTGGCCGCCCATGCGGAGCGTGGCGGCTATGTGATGGGCATCTGCAACGGTTTTCAGGTGCTGACCGAAACCGGCCTGCTGCCGGGCGCGCTGCTGCGGAACGCGGGATTGAAATACATCTGCAAGACCGTGGGTCTCAAGGTCGAGACTACGGCGAGCGATTACACCAGCGGCTACACTGCCGGTCAGGTCATCGACATTCCGATCGCCCACCACGACGGCAACTATTTCGCGGATGACGAGACGATTGCGAAACTGCGCGGCGAAGATCGCGTGGCCTTTAGCTATGCCGAGAATCCGAATGGCGCGCGCGATGACATCGCGGGCATCCTGTCGGAAAACCGCCGGGTGCTGGGCATGATGCCGCATCCTGAGCGGGCGGCGGAAGCGGCGCATGGCAATACGGATGGGGCGGCGCTCTTCCGCGCATTGACCGGTGCTTTGCAAACCGCCTGACTTGAGTGCGGCGCGCGGAGCGCGTAGGTTGCCGCGATGAGTGATACATCCGGTTCCGAAGGCAATAGCATGGCCGTATCCTGGCGGGTGCGGTTCGCCATCGCGGCGCTTATGATCCTCGCCGTGGTGACCATTTCGATCACCAACAAACTGCTGACCGACCGTTTTACCGAAAGCACCCGCAACCGCGCCGAACTGCGCATCGCGCTTTATAGCGGCAACCTGTTGGCGGAACTGCGCCAGAATGCCATCGTCCCGCAGCTTTTGGCCCGCGACCCAACCTTGATCGGGGCGCTACAAACGGCGGATTATTCCCTATCGACGCAGCGGCTTATCTCCTTCGTGGAAGAGATTGGCGCGGCCTCTTTGATGCTTTATGACATCGACGGGCGTACCGTTGCGGCGACCGACCGCAACCGTTTGGGCTCTGCGCATAAATCCGAGCCCTATTTCGTGGACGCCATCCGCTCCAACGCGACGATCTTTTCGACGATTGAGCGGGAGCAGGGCGGCTATCGTTTCCTCTATTCGCGGCGCATGCAGTCGGGCGGCACGACCCTTGGCGTGATCGCGGTCGAGGTCGACTTGCAGAAGTTCGAACGCGCATGGGCCGGGATTTCCGATGCGGTGATTGTCATGGACAGCACCGGGCAGATCATCCTCGCCACCGAGCCGCGCTGGCGTGGCCTGACCGAACCCGAAGCCTTGGCCAACCACACGCCGCAAAGCGCCATTGAGCGCGCCATCCAAGCCACCACCGATTGGACCGCGCTGCCGCCCGATGCCTATTTGCAGGGCGAAGCGGTGATGCGTCTGGAAAACCGGATTCCGTTCCGGGGCTGGCGGATGAGCAGCTACACCACCTATGCTTCCGTGCGCGAAAAGGTGAACGGGGTGCTGGCGCTTGAGGTGATGGGCTTTGCGATCCTGCTGGCCTTGGCGTTCTACTTCCTCAGCCGCCGCACGGCCGGAAGGCTGGCGATCTTCCAACGGGAATCGGCAAAACTCAGGGCGCTGAACCTTGCCCTGCAACGTGAGATTGCCGAACGAAAGCGCGTGCAACAGACCCTTGCCGTGGCCGAACAAACGCTTGAACAGTCATCGAAACTCGCCGCCTTGGGCGAGATGTCCGCCGCCGTCAGTCATGAGTTGAACCAACCGCTTGCCGCGATGAAGACCTATTTGGCGGGCGCGCGGTTGTTGCTCAACCGCAACCGGCAGGATGAGGCGCTGTCGTCCTTTGGGCGGATCGACGATCTGATCGAACGGATGGGTGCGATCACCCGGCAGCTGAAATCCTATGCCCGCAAGGGGCAGGAGGCTTTCTCTCCGGTCGACATGGGCGCGGCGCTGGCATCGTCCCTGTCGATGATGGAGCCGCAATTGCGCCAGCGACAGGTCCAGATCAGCCGTATTCTACCCGATAATCCCGTCATGGTGATGGGAGACCGTATGCGGATCGAACAAGTTATGGTAAACCTGTTAAGAAACGCATTAGACGCAACAAAATCGGAACGAAACCCTCAGGTGGACATTATACTATCAGCGGGGGAGACGGCGACATTGACCGTGCGCGACAATGGCCCGGGGATCGAAGACTTGGACGCGCTGTTCGAACCTTTCTACACGACCAAACAGCCCGGCGATGGCGTTGGGCTGGGTCTTGCTATTTCATCGGGGATCGTCAACGACCTCGGCGGGAGGCTGACGGCGCGCAACGGACAGAACGGTGGCGCTGTATTTGAAATGCAGCTGCCCATATTGGCAGATGAAACGAAGATAGAAGCGGCGGAGTGAACGCATGGCTCAGGCAATGAAAATCGCGATTGTAGATGACGAACAGGACATGCGGCAGTCGATCAGCCAGTGGCTGGCCCTTTCGGGCTATGACACGGAAACTTTCGGCAGCGCCGAGGACGCGCTCAAGACATTGGGGCCGGATTACCCGGGCATCGTCATTTCCGACATCAAGATGCCGGGCATGGACGGGATGCAATTTCTGAAAAAGCTGATGGGTAGCGACTCGGCCCTGCCGGTCATCATGATCACCGGCCATGGCGATGTGCCGATGGCGGTTGAGGCGATGCGGGTGGGCGCGTTCGATTTCCTCGAAAAGCCCTTCAACCCCGACCGGATGAGCGAGTTGGCCAAGAAAGCCACCAACGCGCGGCGGCTGGTCATGGACAACCGCGCGCTGCGGCGTGAACTGTCCGACGGCGGCCAGTTGATGAAAAAGCTGATCGGCCAATCCCCGGTGATGGAGCGCCTGCGCGAGGATATTCTCGATCTGGGGCAGGCCGATGGGCATGTGCTGATCGACGGGGAGACCGGGACGGGCAAGACTTTGGTCGCCCATGCGCTGCACGCCGTAGGCTCGCGGGCGGGCAAGAAATTCGTGCTCGTCTCCTGCGGTGCCTTGGAGGAAGAAGCGCTGGCCAAACGGCTTTTCGGCCCGATGCAGCCCGAAGACGCGCAACTGCCTGCTATCGAAGAAGCCCGTGGCGGCACGCTGGTCTTGGAGGATATCGAAGCGCTGTCTGAGCAACTCCAAGCCCGGCTGCTGAGCGCGATCAACGAGCAAGGCACCCCGGCGGAGACGCGGATTGTCGCCATCTCGAATTTGCAAGAGGCAGGGCGCACGTCGGAAGACGCGCTGCGCTCGGACCTGTTTTATCGTCTGGCGGCCCTGCGCATCACCGTGCCCCCGCTGCGCCAACGGGGCGAAGATATTTTGACGCTCTTTACTCGGTTGAGCGATCAATTCGCGGATGAATACGGTTGCGAGGCGCCTCAGGTCAGCGCGCAAGAGGCGGCACAACTGTTGCAGGCGCCTTGGCCCGGCAACGTGCGTCAACTCATCAACGTGGCCGAACGCGCCGTACTGCAATCGCGCCGCGGCTCGGGCACCATTGCCTCGCTGTTGATGAGTGACCATGACGAAATGCAGCCGGTGATGACCACCGAGGGCAAGCCGCTGAAGGAATATGTCGAAGCCTTTGAGCGTATGTTGATCGACAACACCATGCGCCGCCACAAGGGCTCGATCGCCAGCGTGATGGACGAGCTCTGCCTGCCGCGCCGGACGTTGAACGAGAAGATGGCGAAATACGGGTTGCAGCGGTCAGATTACCTCTGACCGCGCCCCACAAGCAGCGCGGCTTAACCGTTGCGCTGCTCTGCGATCTCGACCGCTTTGCCATTCGGATCGGTGATGCAAGACCAGCTCGCCGCGCCGGGCACATCTATGATATGGCGGTAAAGCTCAACGACCGGACGGGTGGTGTTAATCGCAACCCCCGCCGCTTCGGTTTGCTGGGCCACCGCAGAGATACAGCTTTTCTGCCCGCGCAATTCCGCCAGCGCTGCGGGGTCGTCGGCCACGGCGATCTCATCACAGGCGGTGAGGCCCAGAAGGGTCAGGCAAAGCGCGGGGCGCAGAAATTTAGGCATGAAAGCGGTCCTTTGAAACTCTGGGCCGCATCGGCGGCAAGGCAATTCTATGGTGTCGCCCGGCGACAGCCGCCGCGACAGTCTGAATGTTTCCAAGCCCATGCGCCTTGTCAACCGACCGGGGATAAAGCGCATTTGACTGTTGCTCATTCGATTGACCATTGTGTTTCACCCCGTAAAGCCCTTAACTAGCCGGATAAGTCCCGTAACGCCCGACCGGCGTGGGGTGACTTTTGACAGTTTCGCTGCCGTGCCAGCCCGACACCGGGGGGCCAGCAGACCGATTGGGCCGGAAACGGCCGAAGAACCGCTGATATTCGCGAGGGTTAGCCCGACCGAAGCACAGCTAATTAATGGATGGGAGAGGCCGCAGAGCCCTCGCATCGGAGAAGAACCGCGATGACGCGCGCAGATGCTCAGAGCAGACAGATGGGGGCCATTCGTGGCCCTGCTGTTGCCGCGTCCTCCATCGCCCTGACAAGTCACACCTCCCAGCCCGAAGCCCCGCCAGGGGCCTTTTGTGCGCGGGTGCTGTGCATAATGGATCTATGTCTAAGAAAATGCTTATCGATGCCACCCACGCCGAGGAAACTCGGGTCGTGGTTGTGGACGGAAACAAGGTCGAAGAATTCGATTTTGAATCGGAAAATAAACGCCAGCTTGCTGGCAATATCTATCTAGCCAAGGTTACACGGGTCGAACCGTCGCTTCAGGCGGCCTTTGTCGACTATGGCGGCAACCGTCACGGTTTCCTCGCTTTCTCGGAAATTCACCCCGATTATTACCAGATTCCCGTGGCCGACCGTCAGGCGCTGCTGGAAGAAGAGCGCGCCTATGCCGAAGCGCAGGCCGCCAAGGATGACGAGGAAGAAAAACCTAAGCGGACGCGCTCGCGGTCGCGCAGCCGGTCGAAAAGCCAAGCGGCCGAGACCAACAGCGATGATGCCGTAGCCACCGCCGAGGTCGCCGAGGACAACAGCGATCAGATCGCGGGCATGGAAACCGTCGATCTCGACATTGAAGAGGGCAGCTCGCCCATGGAGCGGGTCGGGGAGACGCCGGTCGAAGAGCCCGAGAATGATGCGGCGGAGGGCGATGTCGCCAAGGCCGAGGACGCGGCCCCCGCCAAGGCGGATGACGCGGCAAAGGCCGAGGATGCCGACGCCAAGGATGACGCGCAGGCCGACGGTGAGGACGCCGATGGCGAAGACGACAATGGCAGCGATGCCACGGCGAAGGACGATTCCATCGAATCCGTCGCCGATGAGGACGACAGCGAAGACATCCGCCCCGTGCGCAAACCGCGCCCGCGCCGCTACAAGATTCAAGAAGTCATCAAGGTCCGCCAGATCCTGCTGGTGCAGGTCGTCAAGGAAGAGCGCGGCAATAAGGGTGCGGCGCTGACCACCTACCTCAGCCTCGCCGGTCGTTACTGCGTGCTAATGCCCAACACGGCCCGTGGGGGCGGCATCAGCCGCAAGATCACCAATGCCGCCGACCGCAAGAAGCTGAAAGAGATCGCGACCGAGATTGAGGTGCCGAAAGGTGCCGGCCTCATCGTGCGCACAGCCGGGGCGAAACGCACAAAGGCCGAGATCAAGCGCGATTACGAATACCTCCAGCGTCTCTGGGAGCAGATCCGCGAGCTGACGCTGAAGTCCATCGCGCCTGCCAAAATCTACGAAGAAGGCGACCTGATCAAACGCTCGATCCGCGACCTCTACAACCGCGAGATCGACGAGATTCACGTCGAGGGCGAGCGTGGCTACCGCATCGCCAAGGACTTCATGAAGATGATCATGCCGTCCCACGCCAAGAACGTGAAGCTCTACAACGAGAGCCTGCCGCTCTTCGCCCGCTATCAGGTGGAAAGCTACCTCTCGGGCATGTTCAACCCCACGGTGCAACTGCCCTCGGGCGGCTATATCGTGATCGGCGTGACCGAAGCGCTGGTGGCGATCGACGTGAACTCCGGCCGGGCCACCAAGGAAGGCTCGATCGAGCAGACCGCGCTCAAGACCAACCTTGAAGCCGCCGATGAGGTCGCACGCCAGCTGCGTCTGCGTGACCTTGCCGGGCTCATCGTGATCGACTTCATCGACATGGACGAGCGCAAGAACAACGCCGCCGTCGAAAAGCGCATGAAGGACCGGCTCAAGACCGACCGCGCGCGGATTCAAGTGGGCCGCATCTCGGGCTTTGGCCTGATGGAAATGTCGCGCCAGCGCCTGCGCCCCGGCATGATCGAGGCGACAACCCAGCCTTGCCACGCCTGCCACGGCACCGGCCTCGTGCGCTCGGACGACAACCTCGCCCTGTCGATCATCCGTCAGATCGAAGAAGAGGGCACCCGCCGCCGCTCCCGCGAGGTATTGGTGCGGGCGCCCGTGGGCATCGCCAACTTCCTGATGAACCAAAAGCGCGAGCATATCGCCCATATCGAAATGCGCTATGGCATGTCCGTGCGGATCGAAGGCGATCCGTCGTTGGTGAGCCCTGACTTCCACATCGAGAAGTTCAAGACGGCCACCCGCACCGTGCCGCCCGTCTCGGATCACGTCGTCTCGGTCGATACTTCCCTAATGGATCAGATCGATGAGGATGAGAGCGCCGCCGAGGCCGAAGAGGCCCCCGCCGCACAGGACGCCAGCCCCTCCGACAACGGGAACGGCAATGGCAATGGTGAAGAGGGCGAGGGCAAATCCAAGCGCCGCCGCCGCCGTCGCCGCAGCCGGGGTGGCCGTGGCCGCAATGGCAATGGCGATCAGCAGAACGGTGCAGAGGATCAAAACGGTGCTCAGCAGCAGGACGAGGCGAAATCGGACGAGGGCGAGAAAACCGCGCCGGTAGAGGCGGAAGCCCCGCAAGCCGAAGCGGATGCCGCGCCTGCTGCCGAGGAGAAGCCCAAGCCGAAATCCCGCAGCCGCTCGCGCAAGCCCAAGGCCGAAATCGCTCCCGAAGCGGAACCCGCGCCCGAAGCCCTTGCCGCCGCAGAAGGCGAAGCGCCGAAAGTCAGCGCCGAGGCCGAAGGGGAGGAGGCCCCCAAGCCCAAGGCCAAGCGCAGCCGTCGGACCAAGAAACCCGCAGCCGAAGCGGCGGAAGAGACCGTGAGCGCAGACGCCGTGGCAAGTGAGGAAGAGGCCGCAGCCGCGCCGAAGCCCAAGCGCCGCAGCCGGGCCAAGGCCAAGCCGGTCGAGCCGGTCGCCGAAGCCACGCCCGATGCAATGGCCGAAGCCCTGCCGAGTGAAGCGCCCATCGCGGCCCCGTCACCTGAGACGGCGACGCCTGTCGCGGAAGCGCCTCAACCTGAGCCGCAGCCCGCCGCCGCGCCGCAGCCGGTCGAGGCCGAGGCACCCGCTGCCGAAACCGCTCCCGAGCCGGTCGCGGAAAAGGTCGAAGAGCAGCCCACTGAAAAGCCCAAGCCCAAACGGCGCGGCTGGTGGTCGCTGGGCAGCTAAAGCGCTCTAGATAACGGAAACGGCGGGCTTGAGAGCCCGCCGTTTTCAGTTTGGCAATAGGGTAAGAAAGACGGCGCGACCGCGCCCGCTCAGCCGCCCTTGGTGATGATGTAAAGCTCTGCCGCGCCCTCGGTCCGGGTTTCAGTCAGCTGATGGCCCGCCTCGGCACAAAAATGCGGCACGTCGATCACCGCGGCGGGGTCATCCGCCGTCATGTGAAGCTGATCGCCCGGCGCCAGCGCGGCCAGTCGTTTGCGTGCCTTCAGCACGGGCAGGGGGCAGAGAAGCCCCGTGGCATCCAGTTTTTCGATCTTCATAAGATCAGTTAAGCCAAGCCGGTCCCGAGGTCCACGATCTTGTGACAATATGACAGGTGACGCCGGGGCCATGTCGGTCTAGGAGTCGGTCATGTTTGAAATAAGCCTCCTCGACGCCGGGATCCTGCCGGCCATGACCATCGCCCTTGTCGCCGGGATTTTCAGCTTCCTGTCGCCCTGCGTGCTGCCCATCGTGCCGCCCTATCTGGCCTATATGGGGGGCGTGTCGATCAATGACATGTCGAGCCAATCCAGCGCGCGGCGGCGGGCGGTGGTGGCGGCGCTGTTCTTCGTGCTGGGGCTAAGCACCGTTTTCGTGCTCTTGGGCTTCACCGCCTCGGCCTTTGGGATGTTCTTTCTCCAGAATCAGGCGCTTTTCGCTAAGATTTCCGGCGTGGTGATCATTGTCTTTGGCCTGCATTTCATCGGCCTTTTCCGCATTCCCTTTCTGGACCAGGAGGCACGGTTGGACGCGGGCGATAAAGGCGGCTCCAGCTTTGGTGCCTATGTTCTGGGGCTGGCTTTCGCCTTTGGCTGGACGCCCTGTATCGGCCCGCAGCTTGGCGCGATCCTGTCGCTCGCGGCAAGCGAGGCTTCCGTCTCTCGCGGTACGCTTTTGCTGGGCGTCTATGCGGCAGGGCTGGGGATTCCGTTCCTGCTGGCCGCGATGTTCATCACCCGCGCCATGACGCTGATGAACCGGATCAAACCGCATATGAAGCTGATTGAGCGGATCATGGGGGGGCTTCTTGTGCTCGTCGGGCTGGCTTTGCTGACCGGTGCCTTCACCGCCTTCTCCTTCTGGCTGCTCGAAACCTTCCCGATCCTCGCAACCGTGGGTTAAGCCTTATTCTCGCCCCGAATTACGGCTAGACTCTGCCGAAGAAGAGGGCGGGCATGGTAAGCAAAGCGCAGGGAAAGACGGTGAAAACGCGCCGGGTGTTCTACATCCCCGGCTACGATCCGATTCACCCGCGCCGCTACCGCGAGCTGTACCGCAAGGAAGGCGCCGCGCAGGCGGCGATCTCGGGCTATGAGATCGGTCTGAAGCCGAAGGCGGGCCGCGGCAATTACGGCTGGCAGGTGGATGCTGAGATCGACGGGCAGCGGGTGAGCGCGCAGGTCGAGGTTCTGGTCTGGTCCGACATCGTGCGCGAAAGCATGAGCAGTTCGATCCCGGCGACCTATTGGCAATTGCTGCGCACGGCTTGGGTCTACATCGGATCGGGCGCGCTTTGGCGGCTCATGCGGCTGCGCAGGGGGCCGGTGATCGCCGCACTCTACCCCGTTGGCATGTTGATCGCGCAGGCGCTGCTGGCGGTGGCGCTTGGCCTGTTGAGCTATGGCCTTCTCGGCATGCTCAGCGATCATTGGGCCGCGCGGCTCGCCTTCGCGGCACTGGGCATGGGGTTGGGCATTGCCCTGCTGCGCTGGTTCAAAAAGAAGGACGGCAAGTTTTTCGCCTATTACCTCATGCATGATTACGCCTATTCCGCCGCCACCAAGGGCGCGAATCCGCCGCAGCTTGAGGCCCGTATGGCCACCTTTGGCGATGCCATCGCCGCCGCGCTGACCGATGATGTCGACGAGGTCTTGGTCATCGGCCATTCCTCGGGCGCGCATCTGGGGGTTTCTGTGCTGGCCGATCTGATCCGGTCGGGCAGGGTGGCCGAAGGCGGGCCTGCTCTGGGTTTCCTCACGCTGGGGCAGGTGGTGCCAATGGTGTCTTTCCTGCCCCGGGCCGAGCGGTTGCGCGGCGATCTGCGCTATCTCTCGGCGCGAGATGAATTGGCTTGGGTCGATGTCACCGCCCCGGGCGATGGCTGCGCCTTTGCGCTTTGCGATCCGGTGTCGGTGTCCGGCGTGGCCCCCGAGGGGAAACGCTGGCCGCTGGTCTTCTCCGCCGCCTTCACGCAAACGCTTAGTCCCGCGCGTTGGAAGGCGCTGCGCTGGCGTTTCTTCCGGCTGCATTTCCAGTATCTTTGCGCCTTTGACCGGCCACGCGACTACGATTATTTCCAGATCACTGCCGGGCCCCAGACACTCGCCACGCGCTATGACGGGCGGCCCGCGTCGAAATCCCGGATCGACCACGCGGTCAGCAAATACACCTCTGTCGCCGCATGAGCCATCCGCCCAACCCCCCCGCGCGGCCCGACCGCGTGTCGCTCTGGCGCTATGCCAAACTGTTCCGCGCCGACATCCTCTCGGCCCAGCCCGCGCGGCTCTATCGGGCATGGATGGCTGAGTTCAAAACGCCCTTCTTTCGCAGCTACCTGATGAACCAGCCCGAACTGGTGAAAACCGTGTTGAAGGACCGGCCCGAGGATTTCCCCAAATCCGACCGTATCGGCGAGGGGCTGCGGCCCCTCTTGGGCAACTCAGTCTTTCTGACCAATGGCGAGACATGGAAACGCCAGCGCCGCATCATCGACCCAGCCTTCGAGGGCGGGCGGCTGCGCGAGACCTTTCCAGCCATGTGGGACGCGGCAGAGGCGGCTGCGGCAAGGCTGGAGCCCAAGGCGGGTGAGGTGGTCGAGATCGAGGCTGAGACAAGCCACGCCGCCGCCGATGTGATCTTTCGCACGCTGTTTTCGCTGCCGATCGAACATGAGGTCGCCCGCGCCGTTTTTGACGAGTTTCGCAATTACCAGCGCAGCCAGCCGATCCTGAACCTCGGGGCGCTTTTGCCGCTGCCGCGCTGGATGCCGCGCCTGTTTCGCCGCGACACGCGGGCCAGTGCGGCGCGGATCAGGGCGCTGATCACCGATCTTACCCGCGCGCGCATCGCGCAGATCGAGGCGGGCACCGCGCCCGATGATCTTGCCACCAAGATCATGACCCAAGCAGATCCCGAAACCGGAGAGCGCTTCGACACCCAAGAGATGGTCGATCAGGTCGCGATCTTCTTTCTTGCAGGGCATGAGACCAGCGCCTCGGCCCTCGCTTGGGCGCTATACTTGATGGCCACCCATCCCGCGTGGCAAGAGCGACTGGCGGAAGAGGCGCAGGCGCTTGAGACCTGCGATTTCGCGGTGGTGTCGAAACTAAAGCTCAGCCGCGATGTTTTTCGCGAAACGCTGCGCCTTTACCCGCCCGTGCCGATGATGGTGCGCGAGAACCGCTGCCCCGAACACTTCCGTGACCGACAGGTGAAACAGGGCGCGCAACTGGTGCTCAGCCCGTGGCATCTGCACCGCCACGAACGGCTTTGGGAGAACCCCGACGGCTTTGACCCGACCCGCTGGCAGACCGAGAATGGCAAACAGTGCCAGCGCGACGCTTTCATCCCATTCTCCGCCGGGCCGCGGGTCTGCACGGGGGCGGGCTTTGCCATGGTCGAGGGGCCGCTGATCCTGTCGCGCATCCTGCGCGACTTCCGCGTGACGGCCCAACCGGGCCGCGTGCCAGTGCCTGTCGCACATTTGACCGTCCGTTCAGATAAGGGCATTTGGTTAGCGCTATCAAGACGCTAGCTGCTATCATCGGCTTTGCGTTTCAATTAGAAACGCAGCGAACGGAATCAAAATAGGACCTGGGTGACATGGGCTACGACAAGGCGCAACTTGAGCAAATGGACAGCGGCAAGGGCTTCATCGCGGCGCTTGATCAATCGGGTGGCTCCACCCCCAAGGCGCTGAGCCTCTATGGCGTGGAACCGTCGGACTACAACGGCGACGAAGAGATGTTCAAAGCCGTCCATGACATGCGGGCGCGGATCATCTTGGCCGATGATTTCACCTCTGAAAAAGTGATTGGCGCGATCCTTTTCGAGCGCACGATGGATGACACGATCAACGGCAAGCCGGTCGCGCAGCTGCTCTGGGAAGACCGCGGCGTGGTGCCTTTCCTGAAGATCGACAAGGGTCTGGAAGAGACCAATAACGGCGTGCAGATGATGAAGCCGATCATGGAGATCGACGACCTGCTGGCCCGTGCCGTGAAACACGGCATCTTCGGCACCAAGGAACGCTCTGTCATTCATGAGGCCAATGAAAACGGCATCGCCGCCGTGGTGGCGCAGCAGTTCGAACTGGCCAAACAGGTCTGTGCCGCCGGTCTCGTGCCGATCATCGAGCCCGAGGTGAACATCAACTCCGAGAGCAAGGCCGAGGCCGAAGAAATTCTGCACGGTGAGATCGAGAAGCACCTGAAGGCGCTGCCCGAAGGTGAGATGGTGATGCTGAAACTGACGATCCCCGAAAAGGCCGGTCTCTATGACGATCTTGCCGAGCATGCCAATGTGCTGCGCGTCGTGGCGCTGTCGGGTGGCTATTCCACGGCGGAAGCCTGCGAACGGCTGGGCAAGAACCGGACCATGATCGCCAGCTTCTCCCGCGCTTTGACCGAAAGGCTGAACGTCAAGATGACGGACGCCGAGTTCAACACGGCGCTTGGGCAGAACATCGAGAAAATCTACCAAGCCTCGATTTGCTAAACGGAATTTTTTGAAAATTCCGAAGCCGTTTTCTTTTAAAGAAAACGGCTACACGATCCGCCGGATGGGTTCACGATGGCAAAATATGATGACCTGTCCGGCGTTTTCCACCGCTTGATACCCACGGCGCTTCAATTCCGCTTCGAATGCCCGGCGTCCGACGAATTTCTCGATATCCCGCGCTTTGCGCCGGATCACCTGACCGCTGATCGCGGCGCGCGAGGCAAAGAGGCTGTGGAGCCACGCCTGTGGCGAAAGGGGAGAGGCCAAAGTCATGGCCGGACGCTAATCCGCTTTTGGTAAACGTTCCTTTAACGACCGCAGCACAAACAAGCGGATCGCCCCGGCCAGCCCGATGTCCAGCCCACGGGCGGCGTCAATCTCGGCCACCAACGCGTTGATCGGCATGCCCCGTGCGGCGGCGATGGCGCGGAACTCAGCCCAGAATTCGTCTTCGAGGGAGATCGATGTCCGGTGGCCCCTTAGGGTCACCGAATGTTTGCGGGGCCTTGCGCTCATGTCTCGCGCTTATGCGCGTCGAGCGTGGCCTTGGCTTGGGCGGCGCTTTTGCGCGCCGCCTCCTTCTCGGCCTTGCTGCGGCCAAAGCGCAGCGCATTCTCATCCGCCTGAGCGCGGCGGGCCGCAAGATCGCGTGCCTTTCTCGCCTTGTTCAGGTTGATGGGCTGGCTCATTTCGGGCCGATCATGTTCTCGGGGCGCACCACACGCTCGAATGTCTCGGCATCGACGAAGCCCAAGGCGATCGCCTCTTCCTTCAGGGTGGTGCCGTTCTTATGCGCGGTCTTTGCGACCTTGGTGGCGTTGTCATAACCGATCTCGGGGGCCAGCGCGGTGACCAGCATCAGCGACTCGCGCATGAGCTTTTCGATCCGGTCCGCGTCAGCCTTGAGGCCATCCACCAGATTGTCGGTAAAGGCCGAAGCTGCATCGCCCAAAAGCTGCATAGATTGCAGCACGTTATAGGCCATCATCGGCTTGTAGACGTTAAGCTCGAAATGCCCCTGCGACCCGGCGAAACCCACGGCGGCATCATTGCCCATAACATGGGCGCAGACCTGCGTCAGCGCCTCGCATTGCGTTGGGTTCACCTTGCCCGGCATGATCGAAGAGCCGGGCTCGTTCTCGGGCAGGATCAATTCGCCCAGACCGCAGCGCGGGCCGGAGCCCAGAAGTCGGATGTCATTGGCAATTTTGAACAGCGAAGCCGACACGGTCTTCAGCGCGCCGGAAATCTCGACCATCGCGTCATGGGCGGCAAGTGCTTCGAATTTGTTGGGGGCTGTGACGAAGGGCAACCCGGTGATCTCGGCCATGTTATGCGCCACAGTCTCCGCCCAGCCTTGTTTGGTGTTCAGCCCGGTGCCGACGGCGGTGCCACCCTGTGCCAGCTCATAGATACGGCCAAGCGCATCGCGCACGCGGGCGATGCCCATGGCGACCTGATGGGTATAGCCCGAGAATTCCTGAGACAGCGTCAGCGGTGTCGCGTCCTGCGTATGGGTGCGGCCGATTTTGATGATGCCGTCGAATTCCTCGACCTTCTTCTCCAATGCACCGTGCAGCTTCTCCAGCCCCGGCAGCAGCACGTCACGCGCCGTCATCGCGGTAGCAATATGCATGGCGGTGGGGAAAGTGTCGTTCGAAGACTGGCCCATGTTGCAATGATCGTTGGGGTGCACCGGGTCCTTGGAGCCGATGGTGCCGCCCATGAGTTCGATCGCGCGGTTGGCGATGACCTCATTGGCGTTCATGTTCGACTGGGTGCCGGAACCGGTCTGCCAGACCACCAGCGGGAAGTTATCGTCGAACTTGCCCTCGAACACTTCGCCAGCGGCCTGAATGATTGCCTTACCGCGTTCCTCGTCCAGCGAGCCCTGCGCGACATTCGCCTGCGCGCAGGCTTTCTTGATCACGCCGAGCGCGCGCACGATGGCGATGGGCTGCTTTTCCCAGCCGATCGGGAAGTTCATGATCGAACGCTGCGTCTGCGCGCCCCAGTATTTATCGGCGGGGACTTCAAGCGGACCAAAGCTGTCGGTTTCGGTGCGGGTATCGGCCATTCTGCGGCTCCTGCTGTGACTTATCGTTGTCCAGCGGTGTACCTGCGCCTTACGCGCTGCGCAATGCGGGGATGGCGCTAACGGCCATTCCGCCGCTACTTCCGAAAGGAATCGAGCGAGACGATCTCGGCATCTTTGACCGGCTCTTCCGCGACTTCCAGCTCTGCCTCATCCGTCTGGTCGAGCGTGGCCTCATCCTCCGCCACGTCTTCCTCTTCGGTTTCTTGCTGTTCGAACCGCAGGCCGAACTCAACCGAAGGGTCCACGAAGGTGCGGATCGCGTCGTAAGGAATATAAAGCGGCTCCGGCGCATCGCCGAAGTTCAACGTGATGGCGAAACCGTCTTCACCCACATCGAGGCCGTCGTACCAGTGCTGCATCACGACGGTCATCTCATCTGGATAGCGGTCGGACAGCCAATCGGCCAATTCCGCATCCGGATGCGAGGTGTCGAAGGTGATGAAGAAATGGTGATTCCCCGGCAGTCCCTTGTCCGATACGTCTTGCAAGACCCTGCGGATCAGGCCCCGCATGGCTTCGTGCATCAGGTTGCCGTAATCAATGCTGCGGCTCATTCTTCTCTCCGGTCCGGGCGTTGGGCAGGGGTAAGCATACCCCATTCAGGGGCGAGTGAAAGGGGGTCCCGCGCTAAATCGCTTGAAGGATCAGCGCCAGCGTGGCGAGCAGAACCATCGTGACGACAAAACCACGCTTGAGCGCCAGCATCAGCACGGCCGCCAAGAGGGTGAGCGCGGCGGCCATGGGGTTGAAACTGTCCCAAACGGGCAGGGGCAGGGCGAGCGGGCCATCAGCGCCCACCCGGTCAAACAGCACATGCAGCGCAAACCAGACCGAGAGATTGGCGATGACACCCACGACAGCCGCCGTGATCGCCCGCAGTGCGCCTGCGATGCGCGGCTGTTCAGAGAGCGCCTCAAGATACGGGCCAGCAAGGAAAATCCACAGAAAACAGGGCGTGAAAGTGACCCAAAGCGCCAGCAGCCCGGCAGCCATCGCCCCCGCGGGGCCGCTTTGCGCAAATCCCGCCAACATCCCGACGAATTGCGTCACAAGGATCAGCGGGCCCGGCGTCGTCTCAGCCAAGCCAAGCGCGTCGATCATCTGATCGGTCTCGATCCAGCCGAAATCCTGCACCACGGTCTGGGTCATATAGGCCAGCACCGCATAGGCCCCGCCGAAGGTCACCACGGCCAGTTTGGAAAAGAACAGCCCCAGTTGCAGCAGAAAGTCGTCGCCGATGAAGGCAAGGAACAGAAGCGGCGCGGCCCAGAGACCACCCCAGATAAGCAGGGTGCGCAGGCTATGCGCCGGCGGCAGGTCGGCGGCTTCGGTCTCGGGCGTCGGGCTTCGGGTCAGCATCCCAATGGCCCCGGCCACCAGAATGATCAGCGGAAACGGCAGGCCCAGCACGAAGAGCGCGATGAAAGACCCAAAGGCCAGCGCCCAGCCGAGACGCCCGTGAAGCGCCTTTGAAGAAACTTTCAGAAGCGCTTGGAATACCACGATAATGACAGCGGCCTTGATGCCCAGAAAGGCCGTTTGCACCAAGGGCATCTGCCCATACCACGCATAAAGGAGCGCGAGTGCCGCGATGAATACAGCTCCCGGCACGACGAAAAGCAGCCCCCCCAACAGCCCGCCCGCGACACCGCGCAGGCGCCAGCCTGCATAGGTCGCCAGCTGCATCGCCTCCGGTCCGGGCAACAGCATACAGAGCGAAAGGGCCCGCAGGTAGGTCTGCTCGCTCAACCACGGGCGATGCTCGACCAGCTCGCGGTGCATCACGGCGATTTGGGCTGCGGGGCCGCCGAAGGACATCAACCCGATCCGGCCAAACACGCGAAACATATCGGGCCAACTAGGTGGGGTCATCGGGGCCATCCTGCGTCATCAAAGCCACCACAGCTTCGCTGCGTCACGGATAGGGCCAGAGGAAAGCGCGGTCAAGTTAATGCAAGAGCGCCGTCTAACGGGTATGAAACGGAAGGGAAAAGTGCAGGTTTCTGTTGCCAGGTACCTGCGAACCCCGCCTTAAGCTGCAAGGCCTAAGGACTTAAGATTTCAGTCGCTGAAACCGCTTACGCGGCCATCGCAACTGGAGCACGATTGTCATTTGCAATTGTACAGTTTGAACCGATAACGGTGGTATCTCACCGAGACAAAGCAACCCCTTTAGACGTTCGTCGATCCTATTTCGGCCCCATGATCCCCAAATGAAGGATGTTTGGTGGAGCCGCCGGGTACCGCCCCCGGGTCCGAACCGCTTATTACGAGCGCGTTTATGTCCATAGTCCCGAAGGACAGGATTAAAGTAGGGCTGCCATGGGTCAATTGCAAGGGGTGCGATGCGGTGAATTTTTCACGTCAAGACAAGCGCGTATCGCGTTGTTTATATGGCCCAACCTAGCGTCTGCCCGCAACTTCGGCATTCCGCGCCGCACGCGCGGCGAAAACGCTTTGGGCAAGCTGTTGCGTCTCGGCCTCCAGCGCGGTCAGCCCTGCCGTCACCGCCCTGCCGTCATGGGCCTCTACCGCATCCGCGATCTCTTGATGCAGAGCCACGATCCGTGCGCGATCCCGCGCGGTGAAGGTGATCATATTCATCAGGGGCTGCATCGCCTCAACCGCGCCTGCAAGTTGATAACTCAGGACCGGATTGCCCGCACCATCGACCAGCGCCCGGTGAAATGCCACGTCGGAGGCGCAAAAGGCCTCATCCGTCAGTCCCGGCTGCGCCTGCCGGTGAATCTCCGCGCGCATGGTGGCAAGGTGGTCCGCCGTCCGCCGTTCTGCCGATAGCGGGGCGCAGGCGCGTTCCAAGGCGAAGCGTGCCTCGCAAGCGGTCTCAAAACTCACCGCATTCATCGACAGCAGCAGGGTCGATGTGGTGATCTGCTGCGCATAGGCGTCCGGAAAGCTCAGCCGGTTGACGAAAGCCCCCCCCGTGGCCCCGCGCTGCGTGCGGATCAGCGATTGCGCGGCCAGCCGCTTGAGCGCCTCGCGCACCGTGGGGCGGGAAACCTCGAACTGCTCGGCCAGCTCCGCCTCGGAGGGCAGGCGCTGGTCGACGATCAGATGCCCGCCGATGATGGCGTCGCGGATGGCCGTGGCGATCTGGGCCGATAGATCGGCGGGGTTGGTTGGGTCAATTTTCATATGTCTTACAATTAGTGTTTGCGAGGACTTTAATTGTCTGACATTAAATCTACAAGAGCACGCAGGGGAGGGCGGCGATGACCGGGATGGTACGATCAACACTATGGCTGGGGTTTTTCGCCCTAATTCTCGCCGCTTGGTGGATGATGTACAGCATGGCGATGCAGATGGATCTCGATCTGCTGGGCCGCCCCGGAGCCATGGGCGAACGCATGCGGCAGATGGATCCGGGCATGGATATGTATATGCCCATGGCGCGTTTCTTTCCACTGTTCGTGATGTGGGGCGCGATGATGGCGGCGATGATGGTCCCGACCATGGTGCCGACGCTACGCGCTTACGAAGACCTCATGACTTCGGCCAATGGCACGCGCGCGGGTTGGCTGGCGGTGCTTGCAGGCTACCTCGCAGTCTGGCTGATCTTCGCAGCGGGGATCGCGGGTTTGCAACTGTTGCTGCTGCACGGCGGCGTCATCGACATGCTCGGCATCGCCAAATCGCGTTGGACGGCGGCGGCGCTGCTCTTGGCTGTGGGCCTCTTCCAATTTACCCGCGCCAAGGAGATTTGCCACGGCGTCTGCCACTCTCCGATGATGTATTTCATGGGCCATTGGCGCCCCGGCGCCGCGGGCGGTTTTCGCATGGGGCTGGGCCTCGGCGCCTTTTGTACGGGCTGCTGCTGGGGCTTTATGCTTCTGGGCTTTGCCGGCGGGGTCATGAACCTTGCTTGGATGGGGCTGGCCACGCTTTTCATGGTCATCGAAAAACTGCCCCAGATCGGGCATTACGTAACAAAACCAATGGGTTTCGCCCTGATCCTCGGCGCAGGAGCCGTGGCGGGTTGGCCCATGATCACAGGAGGATAGTATGCCAAACAGAGAGATGACACCCGCCAATTGGGCGATCAAGGGCGAGCTTTTCCTGAACTGCTCTTGCGATGTCTTCTGCCCCTGCGTGGTCAGCCTTGGCGCGCATCTGCCGACCGAAGGCCACTGCCATGCATGGATGGGCATCGTGATCGACGAGGGCCATTTCGAGGGGGAGGACTTGGCCGGTCTGAACGTCGGGCTGTTGGTCGACATTCCGGGCCGCATGGGCGAGGGAAATTGGAAGGTCGCCGCCTATGTGGACGACCGCGCGAGCGAGGCGGCCTATGACGGGTTGCTGCAAATCTTCTCAGGCGCTGCGGGTGGCACCACGGGGCTGTTCACCATGTTGGTAAGCGAGATCATCGGCGCCGAACGCGCCCCGGTCGAAATCATTCGCGACGGCAACCGCCGGGTCATCAACATTGGCCGAAAGATCAACGGCGAGATCGAGATGCTGGCCGGGGCCGAACCGGGAGAGCCTGTGACGATCACCAATTCGAAATACTGGATGGGCCCGAATATCGTGGCTGCGCGTGGCGTAAAATCCAAGGTCCGCGACTATGGCCGGGTCTGGGATTTCGGCGGTAAATCGGCTGAGGTCTGCGCGATTGATTGGCAGGGGGCGCGGTGATCACCCCCGCCTATGCCAAGGAGATGGCGCGCTATAATGCTTGGCAAAACAGACAGTTGTCAAATGTCGTTCAGACTTTGGATGAAGCATCGTTAACGCAGGATCGCGGGGCGTTCTTCGGCTCCATCCTCGGCACGCTGAACCATCTTCTGTGGTGCGATCAACTCTGGCTGTCGCGGTTCGAGCCTGCCGCGCCAAAACCGGAAGGCAAAGACACCGAGCTTTGCCGCTCCGGTGACGCCTGGGTTTTGGCGCGAGGGCAATGCGATCATGCCATTTCTGAGTGGGCGTCGGGGCTGGAGCAGTCAAGGCTGGATGGGGATTTAACGTGGCATTCCGGTATCTTGCAGCGCGATGTTTCCAAGCCAATGGCGGGATGTGTGGTGCATTTCTTCAACCACCAAACCCACCACCGCGGCCAAGTGCACGCCATGCTCACCAACGCAGGATGTGACGCGCCGGTAACCGATTTCATCTTTATGCCGGAGGAGGGCTGATGGCCGAACTCTCTCCCTCGCGCCGGATCAGGCGCACGCCATTCTCTGCCGGGGTCGAGGCGGCGGGTGTGAAAGCCTATACGGTCTACAACCGGATGCTGCTGCCCACCGTATTTGAGAGCACCGAGGCGGATTATCACCACTTGAAGAAAGCCGTGCAAGTCTGGGACGTGGCTTGCGAAAGACAGGTTGAACTGCGCGGGCCCGATGCTTCCCGACTGATGCAGATGCTGACGCCCCGTGATCTGCGCAATGTGGCGCCGGGCCGCTGTGTCTATGTGCCAATCGTGGATGAGACGGGTGGTATGCTCAATGATCCTGTGGCGGTGAAACTGGCCGAGGATCGTTGGTGGATTTCCATCGCCGATAGCGATTTATTGTTGTGGGCCAAGGGGATATGCAACGGTTATCATCTTGATGTTTTGGTCGATGAACCGGATGTGAACCTGCTGGCGGTGCAGGGGCCGAAGGCCGAAGATCTAATGGAACGCGTCTTTGGCGCGGCGGTGCGGGAGGTGAAGTTCTTCCGCTTCGGAGAGTTCCAGTTTCAAGGCCGCGCCATGAATGTCGCGCGCTCCGGCTACTCCAAACAGGGCGGCTTTGAGATTTATACCGAAGGGGCCGACATCGCGATGCCACTTTGGGAGGCCCTTTTCGGGGCGGGACGCGATCTGGATGTGCGGGCGGGCTGTCCGAACCTGATTGAGCGGATCGAGGGCGGATTGTTGAGCTATGGCAATGACATGACCGACGACAACACGCCCCACGAATGCGGTCTTGGCAAGCTCTGCGACACGCAGGCGGCGATGGGCTGTATCGGCAGAGACGCGCTGCTGCGGGTGGCGAAAGAGGGGCCGGTGCAACAGATACGTCCCCTAGAGATCGCGGGCGATCCGGTGCCGCTTTGTGATCGTGTCTGGTCCTTGATGGCGGGCGACAAACGCGTGGGGCAGGTGACCTCGGCGGTTTGGTCCCCTGACTTTGGCGTGAATGTCGCCATCGGAATGGTGCGGATGACCCATTGGGACCCGGGCACGCGCTTGCGGGCGCACACCCCCGATGGCGCGCGTGACGTGACCGTACGTGAAAGTTTCTGGGCCTGAGGCCCGGTCGATTGAAACCTGAAAAGGAGATGAAAGATGAGCTTTAATGCGCTGATTGTAAACAAGGATGACGAAGGCAAGACCCAGGCCGAGGTCACCCAGATCACCGAAGACCAACTGCCTGAGGCCGAGGTGACGGTCGCGGTCGAATATTCCACCGTGAACTACAAAGACGGGCTCTGCATCGGGCCGGGTGGTGGCTTGGTCCGCAACTATCCGCATGTGCCGGGCATCGATTTCGCCGGCACGGTCGAGACCTCGAATGACGACCGTTACAAGCCCGGCGACAAGGTGGTGTTGACCGGTTGGCGCGTGGGCGAGGCGCATTGGGGCGGCTATGCGCAAAAGGCGCGGGTCAAGGCCGATTGGCTGGTGCCGCTGCCCGAAGGGTTGGACACGCGTCAAGCGATGGCCGTGGGCACGGCAGGTTTCACCGCGATGCTGGCCGTCATGGCGCTTGAGGATCACGGCATCAAGAAAGGCCCGGTTCTGGTCACGGGTGCTGCGGGGGGCGTCGGCTCCGTCGCCACGGCGATCCTTGCCAACCTCGGCTATGAAGTGGCGGCGGTCACCGGACGGCCCGAGACCGAGGATTACCTCAAGAGCCTCGGCGCGGCCCGGATCGTCGCGCGGGACGAGATCAACGAGACGGTCAAACGCCCCCTTGAGGGCGAGACATGGGGCGGATGCGTCGATGCCGTGGGCGGCGCGATGCTGGCCCGCGTGCTGGGCCAGATGGAGTACGGGGCGAGCGTGGCGGCCGTGGGCCTTGCGGGCGGTGCGGCCCTGCCTGCCACGGTGATCCCCTTCCTGCTGCGCGGCGTGAACCTCTTGGGCATCGACAGCGTCATGCAGCCCTATGACAACCGTCTGCGCGCATGGGAGCGGGTGGCGAAAGACCTGCCGATGGACAAGCTGGAGGCGATGGTTCAACCCGCGGGTCTCAGCGATTTGCCCCAACTCGGGGCCGACATCCTCAAAGGGCAGGTCAAGGGCCGGGTGGTCGTGGACGTAAACGCTTGATATTGCCTCGGCGCGGGGCGGTGTGGTTAATGGTCCGCGCCGCCCCGATCGCCAGAAGGAGAGCATGATGGCCAGCTACGACGACGACAATATCTTTGCCAAGATTCTGCGCAAAGAGATCCCCAGCTTTAAGGTCTATGAGGACGACAAGACCTATTGCTTTATGGACATCATGCCCCGCGCCGAAGGGCATTGTCTGGTGATCCCCAAGTCGCCCTGCCGCAACATGCTCGACGCCAGCCCCGCACAATTGGCGGATTGTCTGGCGACGGTTCAGAAAGTCGCCAATGCCTGCCTACGCGCTTTTGGCGCCGATGGCATCACGGTGCAGCAGTTTAACGAGGCTGCGGGCGGGCAAGAGGTCTTTCACCTCCATTACCACATCCTGCCGCGGCATGAGGGCGACAAGCTGCGCCCGCCCGGTGTCCAAGGCGACATGGACCGGATTCGCGAACAGGCCGATGCGATTGCAGCCGCGCTCGGGACAGGGTAGTCCCCCCAAACTTACGTCGCAGCAGATACCGAAACGGTCGTTTTAGCCAAGTTTCCAAGGGGGCTTGGCCGCAATGGCTTGCCCAATGGTCGCAAGCCTCTATCCTGTTGCGCACGGATGAGAAAAACAGAACGCCGCGTTTTGCGCGGTAATCTGTCATCAAAGAGGGAACAGATTATGAGCGATACCAATTCGCACGGCATCCCCGAGCCTGAGGGCAAGGCGGATGTGATCGATACCGATTATGAGATCGGTCAGGACAATATCGAACGGCAGATCGGGCCGTTCGGGCTGGACATTCACAACCCGGTCTTTCTAATCTCGGGGATCGCGGTCGTGGTCTTCGTGTTCTACACCATCGCATTGCCGGAACAGGCCGCCGCGATCTTCTCGGCCATGTTCAACTTTACCACGAAGAACTTCGACTGGTTCCTGATCGGCTCTGCCGACTTGGTGGTGATCTTTGCACTTTTGCTGATCGTCACGCCCTTTGGCAGTGTCCGCCTTGGCGGCAATGAAGCGGTAGCGGATTATACCTATCTGGGCTGGTTCGCGATGCTTTTCGCGGCGGGCATGGGCATTGGCCTGATGTTCTACGGCGTGTCCGAGCCTTTGACTCACTTCTCCACCTCCATGGGCGAGATCACGACAGAGAACGGCTTGCGCACCGACTGGGCCCCCTTGGGTGCCGCCACGGGTGACGAGGCTGGTTCGCTGCGCCTTGGCATGGCGGCGACGATCTATCACTGGGGTCTGCACCCTTGGGCGATCTACGCCATCGTCGCGCTGGCGCTGGCGTTGTTTACCTATAACAAGGGTCTGCCGCTGACGATCCGCTCGGCCTTTTACCCGGTTCTGGGCGAACGTGTTTGGGGCTGGCCCGGGCATATCATCGACACCATCGCGGTTTTCGCCACGCTCTTTGGTCTGGCCACGTCGCTCGGTCTGGGGGCCACGCAGGCGAACGCGGGTCTAAACGAATTGTTCGGCATCCCAACCGGCACCACCTCCGAAGTCGTGCTGATTTCCTTGATCACCGCCGTGGCGCTGGTCTCGGTTCTGCGCGGCCTTGATGGCGGTGTGAAGGTGCTGAGTGAGATTAACATGGGGCTGGCCGCCTTGCTGGCGCTCTTCACGCTCTTTGTGGGGCCGACGATCTTCTTGCTGTCCTTCTTCTGGGACTCGCTGGTGGCCTATATCGAATACCTGCCCGCACTGGCGAACCCGTTTGGCCGTGAAGACGTGAACTTCTCGCAGGGCTGGACGGCCTTCTACTGGGCATGGTGGATCAGCTGGTCACCCTTCGTCGGCATGTTCATCGCCCGCGTCAGCCGGGGTCGTACCGTGCGGGAATTCGTGATCTGCGTGCTGCTGATCCCCTCGCTGGTCTGCGTGCTCTGGATGTCGATCTTTGGTGGCACCGCGATCCATCAGGTGCTGAACGACGGCTACACCTCGGCCCAAGATGCGGCCCTGCCGTTGCAGCTGTTCAAAATGCTCGACGCGCTGCCGCTGGCTTCGATCACTTCCTTCATCGGCATCGTGCTGGTGGTGGTGTTCTTCGTCACCTCGTCCGACTCCGGGTCGCTTGTGATCGACACGATCACCGCAGGCGGCAAGGTCGATGCGCCGGTGCCGCAGCGGGTGTTCTGGTGCATCTTCGAGGGTGCCGTGGCCATCGCGCTGTTGATCGGCGGGGGCCTCGCGGCGCTGCAATCCATGGTGATTTCCACCGGTTTGCTGTTCACGCTGCTGCTGCTCTTCATGTGCTTCTGCATCTTCCGCGGTCTGCAGGACGAGCGTAAAATCCGCTAACCTGCACAGCCTTTGTAAAACGGATGACGGCGGCCCTTCGGGGTCGCCGTTTTGTTTGGGCGCTTGACCTTGGCCGCGCTGCGGTCAACCTTCGCGCCATGCATATTGATTCCGAATGGGTCCGCGCCCAATTTCCCGCCTTCGCCGAGCCGAGCCTTCAGGGGCAGGCTTTCTTTGAAAACGCCGGTGGGTCTTACACCTGCCGCCAAGTCATCGACCGGCTGCATCGCTTCTACACCCAGCGAAAGGTGCAGCCCTACGGCGCCTATGAGGCCAGCCGCCTTGGTGGGGAGGAGATGGACGAAGCCCGCACCCGCATGGCCGCGATCCTTGACGTGACGCCGGAGGAGCTGAGCTTTGGCCCCTCCACCACGCAGAACACCTATGTGCTGGCGCAGGCTTTCGGCCAGATGATGCAGCCCGGTGAGGCGATCGTCGTGACCAATCAGGACCATGAGGCCAATACCGGCCCGTGGCGCCGGCTGGCCGAGCGGGGGATCGAGATCCGCGAATGGCAGATCGACCCTGACACCGGGCATCTCGATCCGGCAAAGCTCGAAGACCTCTTGGACGAGAATGTCCGGCTGGTCTGCTTCCCGCATTGCTCAAACGTGGTGGGCGAGATCAACCCGGTGACCGAGATCACGGCGCTGGCCCATGCCGCCGGTGCTTTCGTCTGCGTCGATGGCGTCTCCTATGCGCCGCATGGCTTTGCCGATGTCGGGGTGTTGGGGCCAGATATCTACCTCTTTTCGGCTTACAAGACCTTCGGGCCACATCAGGGTGTTATGGTCATCCGCCGGGCGCTCACCGAACTGCTGCCGAACCAAGCGCATCACTTCAACGGGGACGTGCTTTACAAACGTTTCACCCCCGCCGGGCCGGATCACGCGCAGATCGCAGCCAGCGCGGGCATGGCGGATTATATCGATGCTTTCCACGCCCACCATATCGGCGGCACTGCCGGGGCCACGGCGCGCGGTGTTGCTGTGCATGACGCGATGCGCGCCCATGAGACGGCTTTGCTGCAACCGCTGTTGGATGCCATGGCGGCGCGCAACTCGGTGCGGGTCATCGGCCCCACCGATGCGGCGACCCGCGCGCCCACGGTGGCATTGGCGCTTGATCGACCGGGGGGCGAGATGGCGCAGGCACTAGCCGCGCGCGGCATCATGGCAGGGGGTGGCACCTTCTACGCAGGCCGGGCGCTTGGTGCGATGGGGGTAGATGAGGCCAAAGGCGTGCTCCGCCTCAGTTTCACCCATTACACGACGCAGGATGAAATGGACAAGCTGCTGAACGCGCTGGATGATCTGCTCTGATCCTTGACCCGGGCGCAGGGGCGCTATGTTTCGGGACAAGTGCAGGAGCAAGACCCCCAACGTGAGCGACAATTCCCCGATTATCATGTGGTTCCGCCGCGATCTGCGGCTGAGCGACCATCCCGCCCTGACGGCGGCCTGCCAGTCGGGCCGCCCGGTCATCCCGCTGTTCATCCGCGACGCACAATCAGAGGCTTTGGGCGCGGCGCCGAAATTCCGCCTCGGGCTGGCCTTGGGCTGCCTTGGGGAGACTTTGGCCGAGAAGGGCAGTCGCCTGATCCTGCGTCGCGGCGATGCGCTTGAGGTGCTGCGCGAGGTGATCGAAACAACCGGCGCGGGGGCAGTCTGTTGGAGCCGCCTTTACGATCCCGCCGCGATCGACCGCGACGCCAAGGTCAAAGAGGCGCTGAAGGACGATGGGGTCGAAGCCTGTAGCTTTGCCGGGCATCTGATGTTCGAGCCTTGGACGGTTGAGACCAAAACCGGCGGCTTTTACAAAGTCTTCACCCCCTATTGGAAGGCGGTCCGGGGCCGCGATGTGGCGGCCCCCTTGGCCACTCCGAGCGACATCCCAGCCCCGCCAAACTGGCCCGAGAGCGCCGCGCTCGACGATTGGCAAATGGACGCCGAGATGCAGCGCGGGCGCGATGTGGTGCGCCCATATGTGCGTCTGGGGGAGGCCGCGGCACAGGCTCGGCTAGGTTCTTTCATGGCCCATATCGTTGAAGGCTACGACGAAAGCCGCGACATGCCGGGCGAAGATGGCACCTCGGCCCTGTCGGAAAACCTGTCGCTGGGTGAGATCAGCCCGGCCCAGTGTTGGCACGCGGGCCAGCGGGCGATGCAGGAGGGCAAGCGCGGGGCTGAGACTTTCCTCAAGGAACTCGCCTGGCGCGAGTTTGCCTATCACCTCATGTATCACACGCCGCGCATCCTTGACCAAAACTGGCGCGAGGAATGGCAGGCCTTCCCATGGAATGAGGACGAGCGCCGCGCCGAGGTGCTGGCATGGAAACAGGGGCGCACCGGGGTGCCTTTCGTCGATGCGGCCATGCGCGAGTTGCAGGTCACGGGGCGCATGCACAACCGGGGCCGCATGATCGTGGCGAGCTATCTGACGAAACATTTGATGTGTCATTGGCGGATCGGGCAAAAGTGGTTCGAAGAACATCTGATCGACTGGGATCCGGCCAATAACGCGATGGGCTGGCAGTGGGCCGCAGGGTCCGGCCCCGATGCGACGCCGTTCTTTCGCATTTTCAACCCCGAGACCCAGCTTGATCGGTTCGACAAGGGGCGCGACTACACCCGCCGTTGGATCGCCGAGGGGCGCGTGAAACCGCGTGACGAGGCGCTGGCCTATTTCGACGCGATCCCACGCCGCTGGGGCCTAAGCCCAGAGGATGATTACCCCGATCCGATCGTCGATCTGTCAGAGGGGCGGGAACGGGCGCTCGATGCCTATCGCAACCGCGACTTTTAACTTTTTGCGAAACAGCAGCCTGCGGTTACAGTAGGCGTCAAGAACAAGAACGGAACCGAGGTATGAAGCTTACGACCACCGAGGGGCAGAAAGGTCTGCCGCGCTATTTCCCGCAGGTCTTCGCCATGGCGCAGGAAATGCAGCATGGGCGGGTGGACTTTGTCCTGCCTGATGGCCGCGTGTTCCGCGCCGAAGGGGCCAAGCCCGGCCCGGTGGCAGAACTGCACATCCATAACGATGACCTTTTCGCACGGTTGATCCGCGAGGGCGACCTGGGCTTTTGCGACGCCTATCTGGACGAGTGGTGGTCGACGCCGGACCTGCAAGCCTTCATGGATTTGGTTCATGCGGGGAATGAGACGGTCTATGACGGTTTCCCCGGCCAAGGGCTGCTGCGTCAGTTCGAAAAGTTCCGCTTCTGGCTCCAGCGCAACAACCGCAAACAGGCCAAACGCAACATCAGCTATCACTACGATCTGGGCAATGCGTTCTACAGCCTCTGGCTGGATGATACGATGACCTATTCTTCGGCCATTTTCGAGGGCGACGCCCAGCAATCGCTGGAGGCCGCGCAGCGGGCGAAATACAAGTCCATGGTCGATCAGATGGGTGTGCAGCCCGGCGATCATGTCTTGGAAATCGGCTGCGGCTGGGGCGGTTTTGCGGAATATGCCGCAGCCGAACGCGGGCTGAAGGTGACCGCGCTGACCATCAGCCAAGAGCAGTTCAACTACGCACAAGAGCGCATTGCCAAGGCGGGCCTCTCAGACCGCGTGACCTTCAAACTGCAAGACTACCGCGATGAGACCGAGAGCTATGACGGCATCGCCAGCATCGAGATGTTCGAGGCGGTGGGCGAGAAATACTGGCCGGTCTATTTCGACACGCTGCACCAGCGCCTGAAACCGGGCCGCGCCGCGACCTTGCAGATCATCACCGTCGCCGACCGCCGTTGGGAGGTCTATAAACGCGGGGTGGATTTCATCCAAAAATACATATTCCCAGGCGGCATGTTGCCCAGCCCCACGATCCTGCGGGAGCAGGTGGAGCGTGCAGGGCTGGTGGTCGACCGGTCGATCGAATTTGGCAAAAGCTATGACATCACCCTGCGCCGTTGGCATGAGACCTTTAACGAGAAATGGGATCAGATCACCGCGCTTGGCTTTGACGAACGCTTTCGCCGGATGTGGAATTTTTACCTCACTTCCTGTGCCGCGACATTTGACAGTGGCAATTGCGACGTGACGCAGATTACGGTACGGCGACCTGTGTGACCGCCCCTGCGGTCCGCCCCCGCAAGGAGCCGAAAAATGCCGACTGGTGCACGACTTATGGCGGCGATCTCACTCGCCGTGCTGGCCTTTGTCCTGTCGGGCATGGTGGTGCCACTGATGCCGGAAAGCACGGATTTCGGGTATTTCCTGCCGCTTAACGTGGTGTTGGGCCTCATCGTGGGCTGGCGCGTGATGGGTCGGCGCGCGGGCCGGGGCATCGTGGCTGCGATCAACAACGGTTTTGCCGGTGTCTTTGTGCTGATGCTCTGGGCGATCTTTTTGCAGGCGGCGAATGAAATGGTCCGGCTGGCGCTGCGCAACCGCTATGACGATCCCTTCGAGGCCATCGTCGCCGTGTTTCAGATCGGCGCGGAATTCGGCCTGATGATCGCCACCGTGCCCATCGGCGTGGCACTTGTTGTCGGCGGCGTGATCGCGGGGCTTTTGACCGAATTTGCTTATAACCGTTGGCCCTGACCCCCATGCGACATCTCTTTATTTACGGCACCCTGCGGCATCTGCCGCTGTTGGAAATTGTGCTTGGCCGCTCCGCCGAGGCGATAGACCTCAGCCTCGCCAATCTTCCCAGCTACCAAGTCTCTGCCGCCGCCGAAGGCCCGTTTCCCACGATTGAGACGCGCGATGGCGCGCAGGCCGAGGGCTTGCTGGTGCGGGGCCTGAGCGCGGATGATTTCGCGCGGCTCGATTTCTATGAAGGCGCGTTCGACTATGATTTGGTGCCGGTGACACTGGCAGACGGGCAGGGGGCCGAGGTCTATCTGCCCCAGCCCGGGCGCTGGACCGCGCAGGGGCCATGGTCCTTGCCTGAGTGGGAGCGTGATTGGGCCGCGCTTTCCTGTCATGCCGCGCGCGAAGTGATGAGCTATATGGGCAAGCGCCCGCGGGCCGAGGTCGATGCGATGTTCCCGATGATCCGCCGCCGAGCCCATCAGCAGGTGCTGGCGGCGCAGGGCATGCATGATCCGCTAGCGCTCGATGGCAAGGTCGAGGTGACCGACCGCCGCCGCGTTTACGCGAACTTCTTCGCCCTTGATGAAATCTCGCTGCGACATGAGACATTTGACGGCAGCATGTCGGCGCAGATCGACCGCGCGGTTTTTGTCAGCGCGGATGCAGCTTTGGTGCTGCCCTATGACCCGCTGCGCGACCGCGTGCTGCTGGTCGAGCAAATCCGCATGGGCCCGCTGGCGCGCGGCGATCATACCCGCTGGCAGTTGGAACCCATCGCGGGCCATATCGACCCCGGCGAAACGCCGCAGGCCGCCGCCCGGCGCGAAGCGCGTGAGGAGGCGGGGATCACCTTGGGCGCCTTGGAGCCGGTCGGAAACGTCTATGCCTCTCCCGGCAATGCGACCGAGTTCTTTCACATTTTCGTGGGATTGGCAGATTTGCCGGATCATATCATCGGCACGGGCGGTTTGGCCACGGAGGGTGAGGATATCCGGTCCCATCTGATGTCCTTCGATAATTTGATGGCCTTGGCGGATGCGCAGGCGCTGGCCAATGCGCCGCTGGTGGCAAGCGCCTATTGGCTCGCCCACCACCGCGAACGCTTGAGGTCCGAAGACACGACAGCTAAACCGGACGGAACATGAACTGGGGGCATACATGCAGGTTGCTAAAGATCTGGCCAAGGCCATTGGAAACACACCGCTGATCCGACTGCGCGGCGCGAGCGAAGAGACCGGCTGCGAAATCTTGGGCAAGGCGGAGTTCATGAACCCCGGCCAATCGGTCAAGGACCGCGCGGCGCTGTTCATCATCCGCGACGCCATCGCACGGGGTGAATTGAAGCCCGGCGGCACCATCGTCGAAGGTACTGCTGGCAACACCGGCATCGGGCTCGCGCTGGTCGGCGCGTCGATGGGTTTCAAAACCGTCATCGTCATCCCCGAGACCCAGTCGCAGGAAAAGAAAGACATGCTGCGGCTGGCCGGTGCGGAATTGGTGCAGGTGCCGGCCGCACCCTACAAGAACCCCAATAACTTCGTCCGCTATTCCGAGCGTTTGGCCAAGGAACTGGCCAAGACCACGCCCGAGGGGGTGATCTGGGCCAACCAATTCGACAATACCGCCAACCGTCAGGCGCATATCGAAACCACTGGCCCCGAGATCTGGGAACAAACCGGCGGCAATGTCGATGGCTTCTGCTGCGCTGTCGGCTCGGGCGGGACGCTCGTTGGTGTGGCTATAGCGCTACAACCCAAAGGCGTGAAGATCGCGCTGGCCGATCCTGATGGCGCGGCGCTGCACAGCTACTATACCGAGGGCGAGTTGAAGTCCGAAGGCAGCTCCATCGCCGAAGGCATCGGGCAGGGGCGGATCACTGCGAACCTCGAAGGGTTCAAGCCCGATTATTCCTACAATATCTCCGACGAAGAGGCGCTGCCGGTCGTCTTTGACCTGCTGGAGAATGAGGGGCTCTGCCTTGGTGCCTCCTCGGGCGTCAATGTCGCCGGGGCCATGCGTCTGGCGAAAGAGATGGGGCCGGGCCATACCATCGTGACCGTGCTGTGTGACTTCGGCACGCGCTATCAATCCAAACTCTTCAACCCGGAGTTCCTGCGCGAGAAGGGGCTGCCGACGCCCGCATGGCTTGATGCCGCGCCGCAATCCATCCCAGGTGTTTTCGAGGATACATGACCCAAATGCTCCGCTTCGCCCTTGGCCTTACCGCGTTGCTGGTCTGGCTGACCGGCGCTGCTGTCGCACAGGAACCGGCTCTGCCGGATTTCGATCAATGGGAAACCGTCGCCTCTTCGGCTGAAGAGGCGATTGACGCGCCCGAGACCACCGAAACCATGCTGGAGGTGCAGCGCGCCCGGCTGGTGGATTACCGCGCCGAATTCGATGCGGCGCGCAACCTGAACGCGGCGCGGATCAGCGCGCTGCGCGAACAATTGGCCGCGCTTGGTACCCCGCCGGAGGGCGAGGGGGCCGAGCCGGAATCGCCCGAAGTCGCCGCCAACCGTGAAGAGTTGAACCGACAGCTCAACACCCTGCTGACCCCGGTTCAGCGGGCCGAAGCGGCATATCTGCGCGCCGATGCGCTGATCGGGCAGATCGACGTGGCCCTGCGCGAACGCCAGACCGAGCAGTTGATGGAGGTAGTGCCCACGCCGCTCAACCCCGTCCATTGGCGCACCGCGGTTGACGATCTGGCCACCGCCGCTGGCGAAATTGCCGCCGAAGCCCCAGACGATGCCGATACGGCGCGGCGCAGCCTGCGTTCCTCTCTCCCTGCGGTTCTGGCCCTCACCATTCTGGGCTTGGTGCTGATCTTCCGCGGCCACCATTGGTCGACCGCGATTGTGGGTCGGCTTCAGCAATTCGGCGCGCGCGGCTTTGGCATTTGGCGCTTTGTCGTGTCTCTTTTGCGGATCATCCTGCCCACGGTCGGTCTGGTTTTGCTGGCCATGGCCGTCTTGGCAACCGATTGGCTCGGCCCGCGCGGCTCGACCCTTGTGCAGCTGATCCCGGTGATCGGCGGCGCGATGCTGGGTGTTCGCTGGGTCGCCGAACGGGTGTTCTCGCGCGATGAGGACGAGGCGCTGATCCTGCTGCCCGCGGCTGAGCGCAAAGCGGTTCGTTTCTACGTCAGCATCATCACCGTCACCGTCATCCTTGGCGCCATCATCACCGCCATTTTCGACGGCCAGCAACCGGCGGAAACCACCGAGGCCGTACTGCGCCTGCCGGTGATGCTGCTGAGCGCTTTTGCCCTGTTCCGCATCGGGAAAATCCTGCGCGGTTACAGCGATCCGGTGGCGGAAGACGTCTCCGCCGCCGAAGAGCCGCGGACCTCGACCCTGAACCGTGTCGTGCGTGGGCTTGGCCTAGGCGCCATGATCGTGGCCGTGGTAGCGCCCCTTTTGCTAATCAGTGGCTATTACAACGCCGCCGTTTCGCTGCTGCCGCCCTATGTCACCACGCTGGTGCTGCTGGGGCTGGTCATGACGCTGCAACGCTTCTTGGCCGATGTTTACGGTGCGATGACCGGGCAGGGGGTGCAGGCGCGCGATGCGCTGATGCCGGTGTTCTTTGGCCTGATCCTGCTCCTGCTGTCGCTGCCCGTGATGGCGCTGGCATGGGGCGCGCGGGTCACCGACCTGACTGAGCTTTGGGCGCTGTTCAGCCGTGGCTTCGCCTTTGGCGAGACGCGGATCCGTCCTACAGATTTCCTCTCCTTCGCGGTGATCTTCGTGATCGGCTATGCCGTCACCCGTCTGATTCAAGGCGCGCTGCGCAGCAACGTCCTGCCCAAGACGCGGATGGACATCGGCGGGCAGAACGCCATCGTTTCGGGGATTGGCTATGTGGGGATTTTCCTCGCCGCGCTGCTCGCCATCACCGGGGCGGGAATCGACCTTTCTGCGCTGGCCTATGTTGCCGGGGCACTCTCGGTCGGTATCGGTTTCGGCCTGCAAAACGTGGTGTCGAACTTCGTCTCCGGCATCATCCTGTTGATCGAACGTCCGATCTCCGAGGGGGATTGGATCGAGGTGGGTGGCCAGATGGGCTATGTGCGCGACATCTCGGTGCGCTCCACAAGGATCGAGACCTTCGACCGCACCGATGTGATCGTGCCCAACGCCGATCTAATCAGCGGCACGGTCACCAACTACACCCGCGGCAATACCGTGGGCCGCCTCATCGTGCCCGTGGGCGTGGCTTACGGCACCGACACCAAACGGATCGAAGGCATCCTGCAAGAGATCGCCGAGGCGCAGCCCATCGTCCTGACCAACCCGCCGCCCGCGGTCTTGTTCTTGAACTTCGGCGCCGATGCGCTGGAGTTCGAGGTGCGCTGCTACCTGCGGGACGTGAATTGGATGATGAAGGTCAAGAACGACATCAACCACGCCATCGCCGCGCGTTTCAAAGAGGAAGGGATCGAAATTCCTTTTGCCCAACGCGACCTATGGCTGCGCAACCCTGAGACGTTGAAGGCCGAAGCACCGAAAATAGAAGATGACGCAAAGCCGGAGCCGCAGGCATGACGGGCGAGCTGTACCGGACCGAGACCTACCTGCGCGACGCCCCGGCCCGCGTGGCGGCCCATACGCCCGAAGGTGGGGTGATCTTGGACAATTCCCTGTTCTACCCCACGGGCGGCGGCCAGCCGGGCGACAGCGGGTGGCTGACGTGGGACAAGCAAGAGCTTACCATCGCGACCACGGTGCGCGACCGCGACAGCGGCGGCATCGCGCTGGTTCCGGCGGAACCGCGTCCTTTGCCGCCGGTGGGCGCTTTCGTGAAACAGGAACTCGATTGGGACCGCCGTCACAAGCACATGCGCGTCCATACGGCGCTGCACCTTCTGTCGGTCGTGATCCCGCATCCGGTCACGGGGGGGCAGATTTCGGCCACCCATGGGCGGCTCGATTTCAACATGCCCGATGCGCCGCAGGATCGCGAGGAACTAGAGGAAGCGCTGAACCACTTCGTCTCCCTCGATACGCGGGTGAGCGAGGACTGGATCACCGAAGCCGAATTGGACGCCGCGCCTGAGCTCATCAAAACCATGTCCGTCGCCCCGCCGCGCGGACGGGGGGACATTCGCCTGATCCGCATCGGAGAGGCGCAGGACCCCATCGATCTACAGCCCTGCGGCGGCACCCATGTCGCCCGCACCGGCGAGATCGGCGGGCTTCGCCTTGGAAAGATTGAGAAAAAGGGCCGTTTGAACCGCCGGGTCTATGTTCATCTGGGCGGTTAGATAAATTTATCGTCTCTGGGGGGAATTCGCTCTTGCAACTCACTGCCCCCCCAAGCTAAACCCCGCCTCAACGGAGCGGTGGCCGAGTGGTCGAAGGCGCACGCCTGGAAAGTGTGTAGGCGGGAGACCGTCTCCAGGGTTCGAATCCCTGTCGCTCCGCCATTTTCCCTTTTTTTGCAGAAAGAAGCTGTTGCCCGTGGGGCCATGCGGCGGCGTATGTAGAAAAGCCCGGCACCTTTCGGGCCGGGCTCTCTCAGGTCTATCTATGACAGTTTAGCGGGAGTCGTTGCCCGCGCCGTAACCACCATAGGCGAAACCTTCGCCCAAGCTGCTCACGGGGCCGCTGGTCGAGAAGGTGGCGACCGGCGCACTCTCGTCCGAGAATGTTTCCAAGCGCAGGTCAGCGGCGCGCTCATTAGGGCGGGTTTCACCGGCATCCGCGGCATGGACGACATCAGCCGTGACAGACGTGTCCAAGCGCAGGTCTTCGTAGCGCGTCGATTGGCCTGCGAAGCTTGCGGTGGCGATCAAAGTGGCGGCGGCGGTTGCGATAAAGAGTTTCATTGTTCTAGTCCTTTCAGGTTTGGGAAAGGGCGTCGGCTTTCTCGCTCTGGGGAGAGGCGGGGAGGTCGGGAGGCCCGTTCGATACAATGATATTAAGACGCAGTGAGGGGCGGTTACAAAGCAACTCGGATCACGGCCCAGTGTTAGAGCGAGACCCGGCGCGATCAGATCGTAACAAATTGCCATAGCCTCATAAGATACTGTTCTTAATAAGTTATCCCTGCGTCGCGGGCCGGGGCCCATGACGCTAGTCGGCCCCGCGAAGAGCGTTCAAGACCTGTTACACAGACGTCGCAGAAACGTGTGTGCCGCCGCCGCAAGCAAACCTCTTTGGCCCGTGTGAAATGTTTCAATCCTACTGGTCGACCGAGAGGCACAAAAAAGCCCGAAGCGGATATTCTCCGCTCCGGGCTGCTTGATGTGGCCGAAAGAAAACTCAGCCGATGGGTTCGTAAAGCACCACGCGGGTGTTCATCGGCACGCGGTTATAGAGCTCGGCCATCTGATCGTTCACCAGACGGGCACAGCCGTTCGAGACGCGTTTGCCCAATGTGCTGGGGTCATTGGTGCCATGGATGCGCAAGAAGGTATCGCCGCGCTCCTCGGTGAAGAGATAGAGGGCACGCGACCCCAGCGGATTGTCCAAACCGCCTTCCATACCATCGGCGTATTTCTTGTATTTCTCCGGCTCGCGGTCGATCATACCCGGGGTTGGGGTCCAGCTCGGCCATTCCTTTTTGGCACCGACGTAGAACTCACCGGATTCATAAAGACCAGGGCGGCCCACGCCCACGGTATAGCGCCACGCCATATTGTCGGGCAGAGTCCAGTAGAGCGCGAAATTGTCGGGATCGACGTGGATTTCATAGGGCGGCGCGCCCGCCGCGATCGGCACTTTGCGCGGCATCATCTCTGGCGGCACGTCATAGCTCGGCATTTCCTTGGGCGGGTGCGCCAGTGCGGGCGTGGCAAGGATACCGCCGAATGCGGCACCGCTGGCGGCTACACCGGTGATGAAATGTCGTCTCTTCATTGCGTCGTTCCCCTATTCTTCAATCTCGTGTTGAAAGGGAAACCGTTTCAGCGCCTTGCCGTTCCATCGCGCGGGCCGGATCACAAACTGTTGTAGCCAACCGGCAGCGTGTCAAACCGACAGCCTGTCGATCACGCCCTGCGCCCAACGGTCGGCGGATTGGCCAAAGCAATCGTGCAGGGAATCCACCGCCGTCACGCTGCCGAGCGCCAGCCGCCCCAGCAGGCAAAGGCCCGGCACGGGGCGTCCGTCAACGGCGCGCAGCGTCCCGTCAGGTGCGGTCGCTGCGGCCAGATCGGATGACAGCGGGGAGAGCAAACCTTGGGAGATGAGATCGGGCAGGGGCGGTGCTGCGATGCTCGAGAGGTTCGGCGCAGGCAGCACCGCGTCGACGATGACCGACACCTCCGCCGCGTGCCCCTCCACCTGCAATGTCCAGCCTTGCGCGCTATTCGTGATCTCTGGATTGGTGGCGAAGGACAGGTCGACCAGCCCCGCGTCGATCAGCGCCAAAAGCTCTCGTGCGGAGGCGAGGGGTGGGCCGTAGGAATATCGTTTCAATCCCTCATCGAAGTCTATCAGCCGCTTGGCTGTCTGGGGCGACGCGCCGCGCGGGTTGAATGCCGCACGCCATGTGTCTTGCCATTTGCGCCAAACCTGCCCGAGCGCGTAGCCAATACTCGGCGCGACCTCTCCGGCGGCCAGTTCTATCCCGTGACGCAGCGCCTTCATGGGGGGCAACTGGTCCTGCGCGCCGGGGTCTGACCATTCCACCTCTAACCAGTTCGCGATTTCCGCCGCCCGCACATTCTGGGGCGCGAGGATGCGCGCGACCACGGGCAGGAGGGCGTCAGAGATCAACGAAGGCGCCGCTTCGCGTGCCGCACTGACCGCAGCCGTGGCGGCTTTTGAGAAACCTGCGGTCTCTTCCGATGTGGGATTGAACAGCGCGTTGAAAGCGGCAGCCTGTGGCTTGGGGAAGGGGGGTTGCCCGTTGAGCGAGAAGGGCAGAATGCGGCAGGGCTCCCGGCCCGAGGCATGATAACCCGCCGCATCGAAGCGCCCGCCCTGCGCCATGGTCAGACCGCGCAACACGTCATAGGTCGACAGCCCCAAGCCCCGGATCGCGACGTGCTTGCCCCGCCATGCCGCCGCCCTCGGGCGCAGATCTGCAGCCGGATAGGCCTGCGCGACTTCCGCCTCGCGCTGCGCCGCGTGCTCTTCCCAATCGGCCCACTGCGCGTCCGGCTCGACAGGGGGCTGCCCGAGGGTGAGGAGCACTTCGTCATATAGCGCCTCCGACCCGCTTTCCGATTGCACACGCCAGCCTGCCCCCTCGGGCGAGATGCGGGCCACAGCGGCGGGGATCACCCTGCAAGTCACGCCAGTTTTCGTAAAACCCCGGGCAAAAAGATCGTCCCGCCGCGCCATAAGGTAGCGGCCTATTTCGGCGCGGGAGGGGAAACTGTCGGGATGGACTGGGCGGTCTTGCCACTCCGCGAAATGCCCGACCCGCGACCCCTTTGGCGGGCGGATCGCGATGTCGCGGTTAGGGATATTAAGCAGACAATAGGCGGGCTCGGAGGGGGCGAAGTTCGGACCCGTGCCGGGATGGGGGCCGGGTTCATAGATGTCGATCTGTATCCGCCCTTCGGTCCCCGTAAGCCGTTGCGACAGAGCCTCCAACGCGCCAAGGCCGCGCGGCCCGAAACCGATCACCGCAATGCGCGCCGTCTTTATCTGCATCTCTCTCCCCGGCATGTGTTTGGCGCGACCGTAGAGCCGTACCACGGCCAGCGAAAGCCCACCGGCGACAAAATCGGGCAACAAAAAAGGCACCCGAAGGCGCCCTTAACAATTCACTCATCCCGCCCGAGAGGCTGCGATCAGCCGCCCCAGCTGCGCACTGTGCCGCAGTCCATATGGGTGAAGTTGGAGCCGGAGTAGCGCCCGACACCGCCACCGCGACAAGCCATCGCCGCGCGGGCCACCTGATGCACCGAGCGCGAGGCAAGGCGCAGGTCAGCGGCCTGACCTTTGAGGTGCAGCGAATTCTTGGCGACACCGCTAGAACGGGAGCGCAGCATCGCGTTGGTTTTCGGGCTGCGGTAGCCGGAGAGGAGCATATAGGGCTCGTTCACATCCAGCAGATTGTGCGACGCGGCCATGATATCGATGGTGCGCAGGTCCATGTTGATGACATCGTCAGTCCGCCAGTCGCGCATGAAGTGGTTGATCTCGGCAAAGGCGTCTTTGATATAGTGGCCTTCGATCCAATAGATCATGTCCAACCGCTCACCGGTGCGGCCCGAATACATGCGGATGCGGCGAATGTCGCCTGCGCCCCGCAGAAAGCCTGCTGCGTTCGAGAAGGTGGGAGCTGCTGCAACGGTGGTTGCTGCGAATGCGCCGAGAAGGGCGCGTCGGGTCATCCCCGAGGAGCTTTTGCCTGTCATGTGTCTCTGTCCCGTCGTCTGCCAAAGTTACCCAAGATGTTACATGGGCCATTCATCTCATCCCCAGATGCAACATTGTTATTGCATAGCGGGAAAACCTGACCAAGGGCTGAATCGGAATGGTTCCCGAGTGGTTCAAATTTAGGCAAGTTTTTGCGCAATGCGATTAAAAAACCCAATGTTTGCAGGGGCAACCGATGCGCGATCCGCACAGGCCATCACGCGTTTTTCCTGCGAACGGAAATTTGAATGGACTTGCGCGTAGTATTATTGGCAAACCGGGCAGGCAATAGGGTCGCGCGGCGGCAATGGTATATTCACGGGGTACGACATGGGTTTCAGCGCGACTTATTCACGGCAACTGTCCAAATTTATCGCAGGGTTTGCCCTGTTGATTTCGGCACTGGTCCTTGCCGCGCCTGCCACGGCGCAGGTCACCGCTTTCAAACAAGCCGTCGCCGAAGCTGCTGCCCAAGACGATGACATCGCCGCCTTCTATCGTGAGAACGATTATACCGCGATCTGGACAGGGGCCGCCGAAGAGCACCGCGCGCGCCGGTCGGAACTGATGCGGGCGATCACCACGGCGGATGATCATGGCCTGCCGGTCACCCGCTACAACCCCGATGCCGTCTTGGAGATGCTGCGCACGGCCAAGACCCCGCGTGATCGGGGATTCGCCGAGGTGGAGTTGAGCCGCGTGTTCCTACGCTATGCCCGCGACGTGCAGACCGGTGTGCTGATCCCCAAACGGATCATCAGCCAGATCGTGCGCGAAATTCCGTACCGTGACCGGAAGAGCTATCTGCAAGACCTGCCCAAATCCACGCCTGCCGCTTATTTCCGCGCCCTGCCGCCGCGCAGCCTTGAGTATAACGCGCTGCTGAAAGAGAAGATCGCGATGGAAAAACTGCTGTCGCAGGGCGGCTGGGGGCCCTCGGTGCCCGCGGGCAAGCTTGAGCCGGGCGATACCGGAAATGACGTGATTGCCCTGCGCAACCGCCTGATCGCCATGGGCTTTCTGGAGCGGTCCAATGCCGTGGGCTATGACGCCAGCCTGACCGAAGCCGTGCGCCAGTTCCAAGAGGCCCACGGGCTGAACACCGATGGCGTCGCCGGTCCGGCCACGATGAAGCAGATCAACATCGGCGTCGAGCAGCGGCTGCAATCGGTCATGGTCGCACTTGAGCGTGAGCGTTGGTTCAACACCGACCGCGGCAAACGCCATATCCTTGTGAACATCCCCGATTTCTCGGCCAAGATCATCGACGATGGCAAGATCACCTTCCAGACCCGCTCGGTCGTGGGGGCCGCTCGCGAGGACCGCCCGACGCCCGAATTCTCGGACGTGATGGAGCATATGGTGGTCAATCCCAGCTGGTATGTGCCGCGGTCAATCGTCACTGGGGAATACCTGCCGCAGCTCAAGCGCAACCCCTATGCCGTGGGCCATATCGAGATTACCGACAGCCGGGGCCGCAAGGTGAACCGCGGCGCGGTGAACTTCAACCGCTATACCGCGCGGAGCTTCCCCTTCGCCATGCGCCAACCGCCCAGCAAGACCAATGCCTTGGGTCTGGTGAAGTTCATGTTCCCCAACAAATACAACATCTACCTGCATGACACCCCGGCCAAGAGCCTGTTTGCCCGCGATGTGCGTGCCTTTAGCCATGGCTGCGTGCGTCTGGCCGAACCGTTTGAGTTCGCCTATGCGCTGCTGGCGCCGCAATCGGCGGATCCCGAAGGCGAGTTCCAAGCCATTCTGCGCAGCGGACGCGAGACGCGCGTCGTCCTCGAAGAGCAGGTGCCGGTGCATCTGATCTACCGCACCGCCGTGACCAACGCCCGCGGCCATACCGAATACCGCGATGACGTCTATGGCCGGGATGCACTGATCTGGAACGCGCTCTCCAAGGCGGGGGTGGCCTTGCGCGGCGTTCAGGGGTAACTCTCGGGCGCGCAACAAGTAAGGGCCGCCCGAAATGACCTATAGTGTTCAGCAAATCGCCAAAGCCGTCGGCGCCAGCGCCGAGGGCGACATCGAACTCATGGTCAGCGGCGTGGCCGAACCGGCCAGCGCGAAACATGGCGAAATGGCGCTGGCGATGGACCCGCGCTATGCCAGCAGCCTTTCCGATGGCGCCGCCGAAGTGGCGATGCTTTGGGAGGGAGCCGACTGGCGCGCTCTGGGCCTCAAGGCTGCGATCCTGCCCAACCGCCCGCGCTATGCGCTTTCCGGCGTGACGCGGATGCTCGACAAGGGGCAGGGGTTCAAGCCGGGCATCCATCCTACAGCCGTGATCGACCCCGAGGCCGTGCTGGGCGAGGGCGTCTCGGTCGGCCCCTTGGCGGTGATCTCTGCCGGGGCGCGGATCGGCGCGGGCAGCGTCATCGGGCCGCTGTGTTTTGTCGGCGTGGATGCGACATTGGGCGATGGCTGTTTTCTGCGCGAACATGTCAGCATCGGCGCGCGGGTCACCATCGGATCGGGTTTCATCGCGCAGTCGGGCGTGCGCTTGGGCGGCGACGGTTTCTCTTTCGTCACGGCTGAGCTGTCCACCGTGGAAAGCGCGCGGCAAACGCTCGGCGATCAGGGCGATGCCGCCCCGCAGCCTTGGACCCGTATCCATTCGCTTGGCGCTGTGACCATCGGCGCGGATGTCGAAATGGGCATGGGTTCCACCATCGACAACGGCACCATTCGCGACACGCAGGTCGGCGACGGCACGAAAATCGACAACCTCGTGCATATCGGCCACAACGCGGTGATCGGCAAAAACTGCCTGCTCTGCGGACAGGCAGGCGTGGGCGGCTCGACCCGCGTGGGCGACAATGTGGTGCTCGGCGGGCAGGTCGGTCTGGCCGACAACATCACCATCGGCGACCGGGTGATCGCGGGCGGGGGGACCATTGTGCTCTCCAACGTGCCCGAGGGGCGCACCATGTTGGGCTACCCCGCCACCCAAATGAGCAAGCAGACCGAAATCTATAAAGCGCTGCGCCGTTTGCCCAAGCTGCTGCGTGATGTCGCGGCCCTGCAAAAGGTGGTTTCCAAAGCCGACAAGGCTGACTAAACCTGCCGCGGACATATGTTGGGGGACGCCGCATGAGCACTCAGGATCAGGTCATTACCATCCTCGCCGAACAGGCCATGATAGAGCCGGAGGATGTCACGCTCGACAGCACGCTTGAAGACCTCGGGATCGACAGCATGGGGGTTGTGGAATGCATCTTCGCGATTGAAGAGACATTCGACATCAACGTGCCTTTCAACGCCAACAGCCCCAGCGAAAGCGATTTCGACATCTCGACCGTGCGCAGCATCGTCGCCGGGGTGGAACGGCTGCAAGCCGAACAGAGCTAAGCGATGCGGCGCGTTGTCATCACCGGCGCGGGCACGATCAACGCTCTGGGCCTGTCGGTGCCCGAGACGCTGGCGGCCATGCGCGAGGGCAAATGTGGCATCGGTCCGCTGGAGTTCCGCGATGTGGAGCGGCTGGCCATCCGCATCGGCGGTCAGGTGCGCGGGTTCGAGGCCGAGGGCCGCTACAACCGCCAGCAAATCGCGCTTTATGATCGGTTCACGCAATTCACCCTCACCGCCGCCCGCGAGGCGATCGAGCAATCGGGCCTGACCTTCACCGATGACTTGGCCGCCCGCGCCGGGGTGGTGCTGGGCACGGCGGGGGGCGGTGTCTCGACATGGGACGACAATTACCGCGCGGTTTACGAAGAGGGCAAAAATCGGGTGCATCCCTTTGTGGTGCCCAAGCTGATGAACAACGCCGCGGCCAGCCATGTCAGCATGGAATGGAACCTGCGCGGGCCGTCCTTCACGGTCTCCACCGCCTGTGCTTCGTCGAACCACGCCATGGCACAGGCCTTTGCCATAGTCCGCTCCGGCATGAGCCCTGTGATGGTGACGGGCGGATCCGAATCCATGCTTTGCTTCGGCGGGGTGAAGGCTTGGGAAGGGCTGCGCGTGATGAGCCGCGATGCCTGCCGCCCGTTCTCGGCCAATCGCAACGGAATGGTGCAGGGCGAGGGCGCGGGTGTCTTTGTCTTTGAAGACTATGAACACGCGTGCGCGAGGGGAGCCGAGATCCTCTGCGAAGTCGCGGGGTTCGCCATGACCTCGGATGCCAGCGACATCGTGATGCCCTCCAAAGCCGGGGCCGCGCGGGCGATGGAAGGGGCGCTGGCCGATGCGGGGATCAGCCGCGAAGAGGTCGGCTATATCAATGCTCATGGGACTGGAACGGCGGCGAACGACAAGACCGAATGTGCGGCGGTGGCGGATGTCTTTGGCTCCCATGCGGACCGGTTGATGATCTCTTCCACCAAGTCGATGCACGGGCATGTCATCGGCGGCACCGGCGCGGTTGAACTGCTGGCCTGTATCATGGCGCTGCGCGACGGGGTGATCGCGCCGACCATTGGCTATGAGGAACCCGACCCGGAATGCGCGCTCGACGTCGTGCCCAATGAGGCACGCGAGGCACAGGTCGATGTGGCGCTCAGCAATGCTTTCGCCTTTGGCGGGATGAACGCCGTGCTGGCGCTGCGCCGCGCCTGATCCACGCGCGGCCATAAAAAATGCCGCCCCCGAGATCGGGCGCGGCATTCAAATCGGTAAAATCCAGTCTTACTGCTCGATCACCGAGACTTCGTCGTAGCTGGCAGTGAACCCGTCGAGCGAGAGGGTCAGCTTCACTTCCTGATCCGGTGCCAGAGCGGGCACGATGGTCAGCACCGCTTCTTTGCCACGCTTGAACGCACCGATATCGGCATCGGTCAGGCCCATGCGGACATAGCAGCCCACGGGGTTGCAGAAGGCATAGGGGTAGCGGCGGGCCTTGCCACCGTCGACCGACAGGGTCAACTGCGCGGGCAGGGCGGTCTCAAGCGGGACGACAACCGTGGCACCGGCCTTGGCCTGACCACCATCGGGAAGACGGAAGAGCGAGACTTCGGCAACCGGCGCGCCTTCGCCATCGGCGAGGAGTTGGTACATCTGGCAGGGGTCGACCTCTTCCTCGGTCTTGATGCAGCGCATCTCCCAAGCACCGATCTCTTTCTTGGTGTAGGGCTTGCCCAGATCGGGGTCTTTGTCCGCATCTTCACCGAGGCTCAGCTGCTCTTCGATCTGCGAAGCATTGCCGCTGGTGCCGGGCTGGGGCTGCTGCTCTTCGGTCTGGGGGGTGTCTTCTTCCGTGGCGGTCTGGGCGAAAGCCGTCATTGGGGCCGTCAGTGCAAGCGCTGCACAAAGCGGCAGGGCGGTCATAAACTTGCTCATGTCATATCCACATTTGTTGCGTTACCGCCCCTTACCACGCCGCCCCGGGATTGTCAGTGCCAAGGGCCGCATTTCGATCAAGGTTCGGGCAATTTCATGCCGACCCCGCAATCGCGGTTTTCCCGCGATGTCAGAGGCTTAAAGACCAGAAATGCAAAAGGGGACGCAGCGCGCCCCCTTTCCGTGTACTTTCTCCCCGTCGGACTGGGCCGACTTATTAATGCCACGTTAGGCAAGCGCGTGATGCCGGTCAACAGGAAAAATGCGACAATCTGTCAGGGTTTTAGCACGGCCCCAGTCAGAAAAAGGGCCGCACCCGAAGGCGCGGCCAAGTCTAACAGGGAGGAAGTACACCCGCCCGACGAAAGGACATGCGAGCGGGATGCCTTCACTATGGCGCGCAAAGGTTAAGTTTGTATGCTCTGGTGGAACGGACGAATGGCTAAAATTGACAGAAAGGCCCTAGCGTGAGCAGTGACATCTTTATCGGCGGCGGCGGTCCCGACCATGCGACAAAGCAATTCCTCGATCTTGGCTATGCCAACCGTCATGGGCTGATCGCAGGGGCGACGGGCACGGGCAAAACGGTGACGCTGCAAATCCTTGCTGAGGGCTTTGCCAATGCAGGGGTGCCGGTGTTCCTGTCGGATGTGAAGGGCGATCTGTCCGGCCTTGCCGTCGCGGGGAGCGAGGCCGCCAAACTGCACGGCGCTTTCACCGAACGCGCGGCCAAGATCGGTTTTGACGACTATAGCTATCAATCCTTCCCGGTCACCTTTTGGGATCTCTTTGGTGAGCAGGGCCACCCCGTCCGCACCACGGTTTCCGAAATGGGGCCGCTGCTCATCGCGCAGTTGCTCAGCCTGTCCGAGGCGCAGGAGGGCATCCTGAACATCGCCTTCCGCGTGGCCGATGAGGAAGGGATGCCGCTTTTGGATCTGAAAGACCTGCAATCCCTACTGGTCTGGGTCGGCGAGAATGCGAAGGAATTGGCGCTGCGCTATGGCAATGTCTCGACCGCCTCCGTCGGCACCATTCAACGGCGGCTGCTGGTGCTGGAGAACCAAGGCGGCGCGCAGTTGTTTGGCGAGCCGGCGCTGGCGCTCTCGGACCTCATGCGCTGCGACGCCGAAGGGCGCGGGCGGATCAACATCCTCGCCGCTGACAAGCTCATGGCCTCGCCCAAACTTTATGCGACTTTCCTGCTGTGGCTCATGTCCGAACTGTTCGAGGAACTGCCCGAGGTGGGCGACCGCGACAAACCCAAGCTCGTGTTCTTCTTCGACGAGGCGCATCTGCTGTTCGACGATGCGCCCAAGGCGCTGGTCGACAAGGTGGAACAGGTGGCGCGGCTCATCCGCTCCAAAGGCGTCGGGGTTTATTTCGTCACCCAGAACCCCGCCGATGTGCCCGACGATATCCTCGGCCAGCTTGGCAACCGTATCCAACACGCGCTACGCGCCTTTACCGCGCGGGATCGTAAGGAACTGCGCCAAGCCGCCGAGACCTACCGCGAGAACCCGCGCTTCGACACCGAAGAGGCGATCCGCGAGGTCGGTGTTGGGGAGGCCGTGACCTCCATGCTGCAACGCAAGGGCGTGCCGGGCGTGGTGGAGCGTACCTTGATCCGCCCCCCGTCTTCGCGGCTCGGCCCGATCACCGTGGCGGAGCGTGCGGCGGTGCTGGCGGACTCCGATCTGGCGGGGAAATACGAGACCGTGCAGGACCGCGAGTCGGCCTATGAAATGCTGAAGGCCCGCGCGGAGGCGGCGGCCAAGGAGGTGGAAAAGATCGAAGCCGCGGCAGAGGCCGAGGACGCAGCCGCGCGTGAGTTCCAGAAGGCCCGCCGCTATGGCGGGGCACGCAGCGGCGGCAGCCGGTCAAGCCGCAAGGCGACGGATGGTTTCGGCGATGCCATCGCAAGCGCGGTGATCAAAGAGCTGAAAGGCACCACCGGGCGCCGGATCGTGCGCGGCATCTTGGGCGGATTGTTCAAGGGGCGTTGAAGCGGCCTGAGAGATGAAAAAGGGGCGCGGTATTGCGACCGCGCCCCTTTTTATATCGTGAAGCTCAGCGGGATTTACCGCTCGGGGATCAACCCACGCGGGCTGAAACGCAGGACCAGAAGCAGCACGATGCCCATGGTCAGAAGCCGCATATGCGCCGCGCTCTCGATCAGATGGGCCTTCAGCGCCGATCCTTCGGACATGCCCGCCGTGATCAGGTTCATCAGCCACAGGCCCATCGGCTCGACCTGCACCCAGAGGAACCAGATCAGGAAGCCGCCAAGGATCGCGCCGAAGTTGTTGCCCGACCCGCCAACGATCACCATCACCCAAATGAGGAAGGTAAAGCGCAGCGGCTGGTAGGTGCCGGGCGTCAACTGGCTGTCCATCGTCGTCATCATCGCCCCCGCGATGCCGCAGATCGCGGAGCCGAGGATGAAGACCTGCAAATGCCGCGCGGTCACGTCCTTGCCCATGGCCTCGGCCGCGACTTCGTTGTCACGGATCGCACGCAGCATCCGGCCCCATGGCGAGTGCAGCGCACGCTGGCTCATCCACAACAGGACGATCAGAACGGCGGCAAAAAGCGCGATATAGAGCAGTTTGACCCAGAGCGTCGAGGCATCCACGGGATCAAAGCCGAAGCCCGCCGCACGCTCCACGAAGGCGGGGTTGTTTTGCAGGTCGATCTCATAAGGAACAGGGCGGGGCAGACCGATCACATTCTTCACGCCGCGGCTCAGCCAGTCTTCGTTCTTTAGGACCGCGATGATGATCTCGGCAATCCCCAGCGTCGCAATCGCCAGATAATCCGACCGCAGGCCAAGGGCCGTCTTGCCGATCAGCCACGCCGCGCCAGCGGCAAAGAGGCCGCCCACGGGCCAAGAGATCAGCACCGGCAGGCCAAGACCCCCGAGATAGCCGGTCTGCGCGGGGTTGATCGCCTCGACCGCTTGAACGGCGGGGTCAAGCAGGGCACGGAAGATGAAGAAACCAATGACCAAGACCGCGATCACCGAAAGCGTGCGCAGCGTGCCCGGCGCCATCCGTTTCATCAGCATGACCGCCGCCACCACGGTAGCCGCCCCAAGCGCCAGCGCCCCCAGAATGGCGAAACCACCGGTGGACCAAGCGCCCTCGGTCGGGGGCATGGAGACCAGCACAGCCGCCAGACCGCCAAGCGCCACAAACCCCATGACGCCCACGTTGAACAGCCCCGCAAAGCCCCATTGCAGGTTCACCCCAAGCGCCATGATCGAAGAGATCAGACCCATGGCGATGATCAGCAGAGCCGAGTTCCAACTTTGCGCAAAGCCGGTGTAGATGATCATCAAGGCGATGATCGCGAAAAGGATCGTGTTTTTCACAGTCTGGGTCATACCGATTTCCCCTTGAACAGGCCGGTGGGCTTGATCAGCAGAACGATCAGAAGAATGACGAAGCTGACCGCAAATTTGTAATCCGTGCTCATGAGCTGCACCAAGCCGTCCGGCTGCAAACCTTCGGGCATCACATAGCCCAGCACCTTCTTCCATGCGTAGGTGATCGTGACCTCGCTAAAGGCGATCACGAAACCGCCCGCGATGGCCCCCACCGGAGAGCCGAGCCCGCCGACGATGGCCGCCGCAAAGATCGGCAGCAGAAGCTGGAAATAGGTGAAGGGTTTGAACGACTTATCAAGGCCATAAAGCGTGCCTGCGATGGTCGCCAAGGCGGCCACGATCATCCATGTGATCATCACCACTCGCTCGGGGTTGATGCCCGACAAGAGCGCCAGATCCTCGTTATCGGAATAGGCGCGCATGGATTTGCCCGCCCGCGTCTTGTTAAGGAACCAAAACAGCAGCGCCACGACAATGATCGCGGTGACGATGGTGATGCCTTGGGTGGTCTTGAAGGCCAGACCCTCGCGCAGGCCGGTCATTTCCTTGAAATCCCGCGCCGACATGATGAAGCGCTGGCCGTCGAGGAAGTTCTGGTCGTCCGCGCCGATGATGAAACGGGTGATGCCGTTGTAGATGAAGGTCACGCCGAGCGACACGATCACAAGGATCACCGGCTTGGCCTTTTGCTCGCGGTAGAACTTGTAGACCACCTTGTCGGTGCCGAGCACCAGAAGCATGGTAAAGGCGATGCCGAAGGGCAGGGCCAGAAGCGCTGTCGGCAGCACGCCGAGGCTCAGACCCATGGACTGGAACAGCCATGTCATCAGGATCGTCGCCATGGTGCCCATGGCCATCGTGTCGCCATGGGCGAAGTTGGAAAACCGCAAGATGCCGTAGACCAGCGTCACGCCAAGCGCGCCGAGCGCCAGCTGCGAGCCATAGGCGATGCCCGGTATGATCACATAGTTCGAAAGTGCAATGAAAGCGTTGAGCAGATCCATGTTCAGCCCCCCAGAAACGATTTGCGGACTTCAGGATCGGCCAAAAGCTCTTTGCCGGTGCCGGTAAAGGCATTCGCCCCCTGCACAAGCACATAGCCTTTGTCCGCGATTTCAAGCGCTTGACGGGCGTTTTGTTCGACCATCAGGATCGGGATGCCGGTGCGGGCAACCTCGATGATCCGGTCGAAAAGCTCGTCCATGACGATGGGCGAGACACCCGCCGTCGGCTCATCCAGCATCAGCACCTTGGGCTGGGTCATCAGCGCGCGGCCCACGGCCACCTGCTGACGCTGACCGCCCGAGAGTTCACCCGCCGCCTGATGGCGCTTTTCCTTGAGGATCGGAAAAAGGTCATAGACCTGCGCCATCGTATCGCGAAAGTCATCGCGGCGGATGAAAGCGCCCATCTCAAGGTTCTCTTCGACCGACATGGAGGTGAAGATGTTCGAGGTTTGGGGCACGAAGCCCATGCCCTTGGCCACACGGTCCTGCGGGCTGAGTTCGGTGATGTCTTCACCATCCAGCCGCACATGGCCCTTGCGCATATCGAGCATGCCGAAGACCGCCTTCATGCCGGTGGATTTGCCCGCCCCGTTGGGGCCGACGATCACCGCAATCTCACCGCGGTCGACCGCGATGGTGCAGTCATGCAGGATGTCGGGGCCGTTGCCGTAGCCCGCCGTCATGCCGTCACCAATCAGGAAGGGGCCGCCGGGGGCGGGGTGGGTTTTGCCGCTGGCCTTGGGCATGATGCTGCCTTGGCCCTTCGCGTTGCCGACCGACCAATCTTTGTTGCCGCGGTCGCCGTAGGGATCATTGCTCATGCGCCTACCTTGTCCTTGTTCTTCAGCCCGGTGCCGAGATAGGCCTCGATCACCTGTTCGTTCGCCTTGATCTCATCCAACGTGCCTTCGGCCAGAACGTGGCCCTCGGCCATGCAGATCACCGGGTCGCAAAGGCGGCCGATGAAATCCATGTCATGCTCGATCACGACGAAAGTGTAATTGCGCTCTTGGTTAAGCCGGATGATCGCGTCGCCGATGGTGTTCAGCAGCGTCCGGTTCACACCCGCGCCGACCTCGTCCAGAAAAACGATCTTGGCGTCGACCATCATGGTGCGGCCAAGCTCCAGCAGCTTTTTCTGCCCGCCCGAGATCTGGCCCGCCTTCTGTTCGGCCAGATGTTCGATGGTCAGGAACTCCAGCACCTCATCGGCCTTGGCCTTGAGCGCGCGTTCCTCATTGGCGATGCGTTTGGTGCCGAACCATGTGTTCCACAGCGTCTCGCCCGACTGATTGCCCGGCACCATCATCAGGTTCTCGCGGCAGGACATCGAAGAAAACTCATGCGCGATCTGGAAAGTGCGCAGCAGCCCCTTGTGGAAGAGTTCATGCGGGGGCAGGCCGGTGATGTCCTCCCCATCCATGGTGACGCGGCCCGAAGTGGGCTGAAGCACGCCAGCAATTACGTTGAACAGCGTGGTTTTCCCCGCGCCATTTGGGCCGATCAAACCGGTGATCGATCCTTTCTCGATCGACAGGCTCGCCCCGTCGACGGCGTGAAACCCGCCGAAGTGTTTGTGTACGTCGTCTACGACGATCATATGTCCATCCCCGTGTCCGCCACCTTGTGGCTGGTTTTTATTGGTCGTCATATGGGCCGCGCAGGCAGATGCGCGCCGCCATACCTGTTTACAATGAGCTGAGATTCTTGGAAGGGACCGCTGCGATCCTGATCTGAAGAAAGCCCTGCGCTGCCTTGTCAGAGGCAGATTGCGCCGTATTGCCGAAATCGCGTTCAGCAAAATACTGGCCCAAAGCCCTGACCGAGACGGCCATACGTTGCTTTTTCATCCTGTCCTCCCAGACGGGACGTGTTTTCCACGTCCTCAATAGGGGATTTGTACTGGCTGCATCCCCGGAAGAAAAGCCGATTTCCTAAGCAAAAGGCCCGATCGCACTGCGACCGGGCCTCTCTTAGCGGTTAGATGGTGGCGCGGATCAGCGGTAGCCGACCGTGACCATCTTGCCGTCCTTCATCTCGATCTCGCGGTAGTTGCCCGCGCTCTCGCCCGGTCCGATCAATTCGACCGCCGAAGCACCGACATAGTCCACGTCGCCGCCGTCTTTGATGATCTGAAGCGCTTTGCCCAATTCACCCGGCAGGATTTTCTCACCCGGTGCGTTGGCGACTTCCATCACCTTTTCCTTGTACGCCGCCGGATCGTTGGAGCCTGCGGCCTGCATCGCCAGCAGCATCAGCGCCGCCGCGTCGTAGGATTCAGGCGAGAAGGCGTTGGTCGGCTCGAAACCGGCTTCTTTGCCCATCTTCTTGTAGTTGTCGGGGCCTTCGCCAGCAGCACTCGGGTTCTGACCAAAGGAGCCATCCGCAATCTCGGCGAATTTCTCTTCCAGCGTGTCGGAGACCATGCCGTCGGGGAACATGAAGACGTCGAATGCACCGGCGTCCAGCGCACCATTCACGATGCCCGCGCCACCTTGGTCGACATAGCCTGCCACGACCAGAACCTCACCACCGGCAGAGGCCAGCGCGCCGACTTCGGCGGAGTAGTCCGCTTTGCCGTCTTCATGCGAGGTGTTGATGGTCACGGTGCCGCCGGATTCTTTGTAAGCGGTCTCAAAGCTGTCGGCCAAACCTTTACCATAGTCGTTGTTGGTATAGGTGACGGCGACTTCCTTGATGCCACGGTCGTTCAGGATGTCGGCCATGACCTGACCCTGACGTGCGTCCGACGGCGATGTGCGGAAGAACAGACCGTTGTCTTCGACCGTCGACAGGGCGGGCGATGTCGCGGAGGGCGAGATCATCACGATGCCGTTCGGAATGGCGACGTTTTGCAGCGAGGCGGTGGTTTCACCCGAGCACATGCCGCCCACGATGCCGCTCACACGGTCGGAGGTGATCAGACGCTCAGCCGATGCCACAGCAAGGCCGGCATCGATGCAGCCGGTGTCGCCACGCTCGGACGAAACGGTGGCGCCGTCGAGGAACAGGCCGCTCTCGTTAACCTCGGAAATCGCCAGTTCGGCGCCTGCGGCCATGTCATTGGCCAGCGATTCCAGCGGGCCGGTGAAGCCCAGCAGAATGCCGATCTTGGTGTCTTCAGCATGCGCGCCAGTGGCGAGCAGGGCAACGGCCGTTGTGGCCATCAGAATTTTTTTCATTTGGTACTCTCCCTTAGTTGAACTCTCGTTCTGATCGAACGTTAGGTCGTGGTTTCGAAAAAGAAAAGGCGATTTATAAAGTGTTTTTCGCGGGCAGGTTTTCGCGTGGACCGGGAACGATGGTGGAAATGGGCGGTGGGCTGGCTATGTCTTGAACCAAGCCCCCATGCCCAAAGGAGCCTGCCCATGACCCGCGCAAAACACCTCGCCACCGCCGCCTTCATCAGCCTCGGCAGCCTCTGCGCCGCGGGCTTCGCCACAGCGCAGAGCGGTCTCACGATCACCCCCATGGCCGAGGATCTCGAAGCCCCGTGGGGCGTTGCCCCCTTGCCGGGTGGCGGTCTGTTGGTGACAGAGAAGGCCGGGCGTTTGATCTACCAAAAAGACAACACACGGCATGAGGTCTCGGGCCTACCGGAGGTGGCCGTGATCGGGCAGGGCGGTCTGTTGGACATCACCTTGGCCGGGGATTTCGCGCAAAGCCACCTGCTGTTCCTGACCTATGCCAAACCCCAAGAGGGCGGCGGCGCGGGGACCGCTTTGGCCAGCGCGCATCTGTCAGAGGATACCCGCAGTCTTGAAAACCTAACCGAGCTTTTCGCCATGAAGCCGGGCAGCAGCGGCGGCCAGCACTTCGGCTCGCGCGTGGTCGAAGCGCCGGATGGCACGCTGCTGGTGACCATCGGCGAACGCGGCGATCGTCCGGCGGCGCAGGACCGCAGCACCCATAACGGCAGCATCATCCGTGTGAACCGCGACGGCTCGGTCCCCGATGACAACCCCTTTGTCGACACGCCCGACGTGCTGCCTGAAATCTGGTCCTACGGCCATCGCAACCCGCAAGGGGCGGGGCTGGATCTGGATGGGCGGCTTTGGGTGTCGGAACACGGGGCCAAGGGCGGGGATGAGGTGAACCGCATCACCAAAGGCACGAATTACGGCTGGCCCGTGATTTCCTACGGTGAGCATTATTCCGGCGCGAAGATCGGCGAGGGCACGGCGAAAGAGGGGATGGCGCAGCCCGAATTCTACTGGGACCCGTCCATCGCGCCTGCGGGGCTGATGGTCTACTCCGGCGCGCTTTTCCCTGAATGGGAAGGTGACATCTTCGTCGGCTCGCTCAAGTTCGACTATATCGCCCGGCTGAGCGGCACGCCGCTGGAAGAGGTGGCGCAGATCAAGACCGCCGAGACCGCCCGCGTGCGCGATGTCGTCGAAGGGCCCGAGGGTGGGATCTGGTTCATCTCAGAGGTCAACGGCACCGTCTACCGGATCACGCCTTGACGCTCAGGCGGGCTGCCGGGTGGATTGGCTGCCGCGCTCACGATAAGGCGTGGTCTGGTAATGCGCCCGGTAGCATTTCGAGAAATGCGAGGGCGAGGCAAAGCCGCAGGCCAGCGCCACGTTGATCACGCTCATATCCGTCTGCATCAACAGGTTGCGCGCCTTTTGCAGCCGCAATTCCATATAGTAACGTTTTGGGCTGCGGTTCAGGTAGCGCCGAAACAGACGCTCTAGCTGGCGGGTCGACATGCCCACGTCACGGGCGAGGATGGAGGGGCTGATCGGCTCTTCGATGTTGCGCTCCATCTGCTGAATTACTTGGGAAAGCTTCGGATGGCGCACGCCGATTCGCGTGGGCACCGACAGGCGCTGCGTGTCTTGGTCGGTGCGGATCGAGGAATAAATGAGCTGATCCGCCACGGCATTGGCAGTCTCCTCACCGTGGTCATCGGCGATGAGTTTCAGCATCATGTCCAAAGAAGACGTGCCGCCCGCCGTGGTCAGCCGGTTGCCGTCGACCACGAAGACCGATTTCGTCAGAATAACCTCTTCGAATTCCTCGCCGAAACTGTCCTGATTCTCCCAGTGGATCGTCGCGCGTTTGCCGTCGAGCAGCCCCGCCTTGGCCAGCGTATGCGCCGCGGTGCACAGCCCGCCGACAACCAGCCCCTTGCGCGCCTCGCGGCGCAGCCATGCCAGCAGCTTTTTCGTGGTCGCGGCCTGCACGCCGATGCCGCCGCAGATCATGATGGTATCGTCGCGGCCCAACTCCTCAAGCCCGCCGTCCAGTGCGAACACCGCGCCGGATGAGCTTACACAGGTCTCACCGCTTTCGCCCACGACCTGCCATTCATAGACCTCGCGTTCGAGCATGCGGTTGGTGATCCGCAGGCATTCCACCGCCGAGGCAAAGCTCAGAAGGGTAAAATTCTCCAACAACACAAAGACGAAGCGCCGCGGCTTGTCGGTCTGGGGGGGCATGCGGGTGGCCGGGCGCGGTTGGGACATCACGGCGTCTTTCTATTCAGGTCGTCTCTGCCGACATGTGCCATGGCCGTCAGAACTTGCCGGAAACATTGCCCACGGGCCTCACGCCACGTCAATAGGGCGCATTTCGGTTCTGGTCACTTTCCCCGCGCCTTTGTATAGAGAAAGATCACGAAGTGCCGACACTCGGCGCTGTGGAGCGGAGTAGAAAGATGACAGACTGGAGCACCTCGAGCTGGCGCAGCAAACCGCGCGTCCAGATGCCCGATTACCCTGACCAAGCCGCATTGGAAGCGGTTGAGGCACAGCTGGCACGCTATCCGGTCCTCGTTTTTGCGGGCGAAGCACGCCGATTGAAGAAACATCTGGCCGCCGCAGGCCGTGGCGAAGCCTTTCTATTGCAGGGCGGTGATTGCGCCGAAAGCTTTGAGCAGTTCAGCTCGGACGCCATTCGCGACACCTTCAAGGTGATGTTGCAGATGGCCATCGTGCTGACCCATGGGGCCAAGGTGCCGGTGATCAAACTGGGCCGCATGGCCGGTCAATTCGCCAAGCCGCGCTCGGCCCCGACCGAAGTGGTGGATGGCGTGGAACTGCCCAGCTACCGCGGCGATATCATCAACGATCTGGCCTTCAACGAAGCGGCGCGTATCCCCGACCCGCAAAAGATGCTGCGCGCCTATACGCAGGCCGCCGCCACGTTGAACCTGCTGCGCGCCTTCTCAACCGGGGGCTATGCCGATGTGCATCAGGTCCACGGCTGGACGCTGGGCTTCACCGATGACGAAAAGGCCGAGAAATACCGCGAGATCGCCAACCGCATCTCCGACACGCTTGATTTCATGGCGGCCGCTGGGGTGACCGCCGAAACCGCGCATACGCTGCAATCGGTGGAATTCTACACCAGCCACGAGGCGCTGCTGCTGGAGTATGAAGAGGCGCTTTGCCGCCGTGACAGCCAGACCGGCAAGTGGCTTGCAGGCTCGGGTCACATGATCTGGATCGGTGACCGCACGCGGCAGCCCGACGGGGCGCATGTGGAGTTTGCCAGCGGCGTGCAAAACCCGATTGGCCTGAAGTGTGGTCCCTCGATGACCAGCGATGACCTCAAACAGTTGATGGCTAAGTTGAACCCCGAGAATGAAGAGGGCCGTCTCACCCTGATCTCGCGCTTTGGTGCGGGGCAGGTGGGCGATCACTTGCCGCGTCTGATCAAGACCGTTCAGGAAGAGGGCGCTAATGTTGTCTGGACCTGTGACGCGATGCACGGCAACACGATCAAATCCTCGACGGGCTACAAGACCCGGCCCTTCGATTCCGTGCTGCGCGAAGTGCATGAGTTCTTTGCCGTGCATAACGCCGAAGGCTCCGTCCCCGGCGGTGTGCATTTCGAGATGACCGGCCAAGACGTGACCGAATGCACCGGCGGTGTGCGGGCGGTCAGCGACGAAGACCTGTCGGACCGTTACCACACGGCCTGCGACCCACGGCTCAACGCCAGCCAGTCGCTGGAACTGGCCTTCCTCGTGGCCGAGGAACTGTCGAACCGCCGCGTGGCACAGACGGCGCGGGCGGCGGGGTAACATCCTCGACCTGCACTTGTATTTGACGAAAGAAACGCCGTCCCGTTTTCCGGGGCGGCGTTTTCGCGTTCCGAGGGCGGCGGACGGGCTATTCTTGCTCTGACTTCACCAGACGCAGATAGGGCGGGATGTCACCCGATGGGGCGGCGGTGAAGCTTGCTTTCGGCTCTGCGAATCCGGTTTCGCGTGGCAAAAGCGGCTGCTGCAGGGGATCGGCATGGCGCACAGGTTTGGCCACCCCGCCAAAGGCGCTATGCCGCGTGGCCTGCGCCAGATCGAAGCGCCGCGGGGTTTGGCCGATCTCCCCCAGCACGACGAGACAGCCCAGCACCCGACTGACATCGCCCAGATCGCTTTTCAGCGGCAAGAGCAGCATCCGCCCCGTCAAGGCAGGCCGCCCATAGCTCGCCGCCGCGCCCAAGTGCAGCGTGATCTGGCCGGGCATCTGAAACACTTCTTCCAGCGCTTCGCTGACGCGGGGGCGTGACTGCGTTCCGAAAAAGGCGGTGATCGGCATGCCGCGCACCTCCATCCCCATGAGGTCGCGCAGGTGGCCGCCTGCGATCCGCAACCGGCCGACACCTACCGCGACACGTTCGAGGATAAAGGCATATTCCAATGCCTGCTCGATCCCGCGCGGGTCGATATCCGACCGCCGCGGCATCAACCTGTTGCCGCGCAGGGCCTCCCAATAGGCTTCGACCTGCGCGAGCGGGCCATAGCCAACATGCGTCCGATGATCTGACATGGCGACAACATTCTGCGCGGTGTGGCCTGTATTGCCCATTGAAACTCACCCATAAGGTCTTGGCCAATACAGCAGCCGTTTTTGAAACGACAGCGGCACAATGCGGCCGAAATGATTACCAAATCATTAATACCGCAGGCGGTTAAGGATTTCGTTACGCTTTCGCTGAAGTGGTTAACGCGTGAGCCAAGGGATCCGCCGGGCCGAGGGGGCGGGGGCTTGCCCCTCGCGGGGGTTTCGCCGTAAGGCAGGACATGACCGCCCTTGCAAGGAACGCGCCGATGATCAGGTCCATGACAGGTTTCGCCTCTGCCTCCGGCGCTTTGGAGGGTTGGAGCTGGTCTTGGGAGCTGCGCGCGGTCAATGGCAAAGGGCTCGATCTGCGGCTGCGCGTGCCCGATTGGGTCGAGGGGCTTGAGGCCGCCTTGCGCAAGCAAATTTCGGCGGAGGTGGCGCGGGGCAATATCACCTGCAACCTGCGCATCTCCTCGGCTGAGAGTGACGGCAGCTTGCAGATCAACGAGGCGCATGTCGACACACTGCTGACCGCCCTGCATGAGATTGAGGCCCGTGCGATGGATGCCGGTGTATCGCTGGCGCCCTCGCGGGCGAGCGACATTCTTTCCATGCGCGGTGTGTTGGAACAGGCCGATCAGGCACAGGACATCGACGCACTGCGCGCCGCTTTGCTGGCGGAAGTGCCGACCCTGCTGCGTGATTTTAACGAAATGCGCGCGCAGGAAGGCGCGGCGCTGGCCGGTGTATTGCAAGAGCAGTTGACCGAGGTCGAAAACCGCGCTGCCGAAGCCGCCGCTTTGGCCGAGGCCCGGAAGGAAGAGACCGCTGCCCAGTTGCGCCGCAACCTTGCGCGCGTGCTCGACAACAGCGAGGGCGCGGATGCAGACCGGGTGGCGCAGGAGCTGGCCTTGATCGCGGTCAAGGCCGATGTCACCGAAGAGATCGACCGCCTTGCCGCCCATGTCGCCGCCGCGCGTGCGCTGATCGGGCAAGGCGGGCCGGTGGGGCGCAAGCTGGATTTCCTGATGCAGGAGTTCAACCGCGAAGCCAACACGCTCTGCTCCAAGGCGCAGAGCACCGAATTGACGACTGTCGGTCTGGCCCTGAAGGCGGTGATCGACCAAATGCGCGAGCAAGTGCAAAATGTGGAGTAAGACGTGACAAACCCAAGCCGACGCGGCCTTCTGATCATCCTCAGTTCCCCCTCCGGGGCGGGCAAATCGACCATGGCCCGCGCCATGCGCGCATGGGATCCGACGATCAACTTCTCGGTCTCGGCCACCACCCGCGCCCCCCGCCCGGGCGAAGAGGACGGCAAGGATTACCGCTTTGTCGGCGAAGAGGAGTTCCGGCAGGCCGTGGCTGAGGGCGAAATGCTGGAACACGCCCATGTTTTCGGCAACTTCTACGGATCCCCCAAGGCCCCCGTGCAGGCAGCGATTGACGAGGGGCAGGACATCCTTTTCGACATCGACTGGCAGGGCGCACAGCAGATCCGCAACTCCGACCTGAACACACACACGCTGTCGATCTTCCTGCTGCCGCCCTCGATCACCGAGTTGAAGCGCCGTTTGGAAAGCCGGGGCCAAGACGATGCCGAGACGATTGCCAAGCGCATGGGCAAAAGCTGGGATGAGATCAGCCATTGGGACGGCTACGACTTCGTGCTGGTGAACGACGATCTCGACCAGACCGAGGCGCGGCTGAAATCCATCATCACCGCCGCCCGGCTGCGGCTGAGCCAACAGCCCGCCATCAAGGATCACGTTCGCCGTCTGCAATCCGAATTCGAGGAATTGAAATGACCCTCTACGCCCTCGCCGATGCGCGCCCCGAAGTCGCCCCCGAAGCATGGGTCGCGCCTGATGCCAATGTCATCGGCAAGGTGACGCTTGGGCCCGAGGCCTCGGTCTGGTTCGGCAGCACCCTGCGCGGCGATAATGAGATGATCACCGTGGGCCGCGGCAGCAATGTGCAAGAGAACTGCGTTTTCCACACTGATATGAGCTATCCGCTGACCGTGGGCGAGGATTGCACCATCGGTCATAAGGTCATGCTGCACGGCTGCACCATCGGCGACAACAGCCTGATCGGCATGGGGGCCACGGTGCTGAACGGGGCGAAGATCGGCAAGAACTGCCTCATCGGGGCAGGGGCGCTGATCACAGAGAACAAGGTGATCCCCGATGGGTCGCTCGTCATGGGTGTGCCGGGCAAAGTGGTCCGTGAGCTTGACGCGCAGGCGATCCAACAGTTGACCGCGAGCGCCAAACACTATGCCGAGAACGCCGCGCGCTTCCGCCGCGATCTTGAACCGCTCTGACATGGGCAGCACCGCCGTAACCCTTTCCGATGTGGTGGAGGCGCTGCCGCTGCCAAGCGTGGCCATCAATGCCGAAGAGCGGATCACCGTTCTGAACGCGCCCGCCGAAGATCTGCTGGGCAAGGGGCTGCTGGGCCGCCATTTCGTCACCGCGCTGCGCCAGCCGGGGCTGGTCGAAGCGGTCGAGCGCTGTCTCGCGGGTGCGGGGCCGTGCCAAGCGCGCTTTACCAGCACCGGCGGCGAACATGGCACCACCTACGACGTAAGCCTGCGCCCGGTGGGCGACCACGGGATTGTCCTGCTTAGTTTTAACGACGTGACGGAGATGGCGCAGGCAGGCCAGATGCGCCGCGATTTCGTGGCCAATGTGAGCCACGAGTTGCGCACCCCGCTCACCGCGCTGATCGGCTTCATTGAGACGCTGCAAGGTCCGGCGCGCGATGACACGGCGGCGCGCGAGCGGTTTCTGGGGATTATGGCGCAAGAGGCCGAGCGGATGAATCGGCTGGTGGGAGAGCTTTTGTCCCTCAGCCGGGTCGAGGCCGAAGAGCGCGTGCGCCCCGAAGCGCCGATCGATGTGCGCGACGTGCTACGCGGCACCCTGCGCAACCTCGCGCCGCTGGCGGTCGACAGCAATGTGACACTGGCACCGACCTTGGGGGATGTGCCCGCCCTCGTGCTAGGCGATGCGGATCAGTTGGTGCAGGTCTTCACGAACCTCATCGAGAACGCGATCAAATACGGCGGGCGCGACAACCGGGTCGAGATTTCTCTTAAACGCACGGGCCATGATCCCGCGATGCGCGGCCCGGCGGTCCATGTCAGCGTACGGGACCACGGCCCCGGCATCGACGCCATCCATCTGCCGCGGCTGACCGAACGGTTCTACCGGGTCGACAGCCACCGCAGCCGTGCGCTTGGCGGAACGGGACTGGGTCTGGCCATCGTCAAACACATCATGAATCGTCACCGCGGGCGGCTCAAGATCACCAGCACCCCCGGCGAAGGGGCCGAATTCCGCGTGATTCTGCCGATGAAACCGGGTTCTGACTGATTTTTGCAGAAATTTGGTGATTCAGGCCGACTGTCATGAAACTGTAACGTTGCTGTCACAAAAGCACAGCACCGCCTTCATAGACGGGGCGCAGATCACCATGGGGTGGTCACCAATTCGCATCTGACAGGAGATATCATGTCACTCGCAAAACTCACCACTTCCGCCCTGGCGATTGCCGCCGTATCTGCAACCGCTGCTGCCGCGCGTGACCAAGTACAGGTTGCCGGTTCCTCGACCGTGCTGCCCTATGCCTCCATCGTCGCCGAAGCCTTTGGCGAAAACTTTGACTTCCCGACACCGGTCGTGGAATCGGGCGGCTCCTCGGCTGGCCTCAAGCGTTTCTGCGAAGGCGTGGGCGAGAACACCATCGACGTGGCCAATGCCTCGCGCCAGATCAAGGACGCCGAAGTAGCGGCCTGTGCCGAGAACGGCGTGACCGACATCATCGAAGTGCGCATCGGCTATGACGGCATCGTCTTCGCCTCCGACATCAATGGCGAGACCTTCGAGTTCACGCCGGTCGATTGGTACAAAGCCCTCTCCGCCAAAGTTGTCGTAGATGGCGAAGTGACCGAGAACCCCTATACCACATGGGATCAGGTCAACCCCGACTTCCCCGCCCAGCCGATCCAAGCCTTCATCCCCGGCACCAAGCACGGCACGCGCGAAGTGTTTGAAGACAAGGTGATCCTCGCAGGCTGCGAAGAGACCGGTGATTACGAAGCCTTCCTCGAAGCCGCGGATGGCGACAAGAAAGCCGCCGAGAAAGAGTGCATCAGCCTGCGCACCGACGGCAAGTCCGTGGACATCGACGGCGACTACACCGAGACGCTGGCGCGCATCGAGAGCAACCAAGACGGCATCGGCGTCTTCGGTCTGGCCTTCTACGAGAACAACACCGACAAGCTGCAGGTTGCGACCATGGGCGGCGTCGAGCCAACCACCGAGAGCATCGCCTCGGGTGACTACCCCGTGTCGCGCCCGCTGTTCTTCTACGTCAAGAAAGCCCACATCGGCGTGATCCCCGGCCTGAAGGAATACGCTGAATTCTTCGTCGCCGACGAAGTTGCCGGCCCCGACGGCCCGCTGGCCGAATACGGTCTGGTCTCCGACCCTGAACTGGCCGACACCCAGTCCGTGGTTGCCGATGAAACCGTGATGGGCAGCGGCTCCTAAGCCTTAACCGTTATCGCCGGGGGCGGGTGACTGCCCCCGGTTTTTCGCTTTTTGATCCACCGGGGGACATGTGGGACAAATACTGACATCAGGCGCGGTGCTGCCGCTGGTCATCCTGATCGCGGCACTGGCACTGGGCGGGTATTTCCTTGCGCGGCGTCGGGCTTTGGCCTCTGCCCAAGGTGACAGCCGCAAGCTGCATTCGCTGCCAAGCTACTACGGCTACAATGCGGTGATGAGCGTGGCGGTGCCCGCGCTTTTGGTTTTGGGCATCTGGCTGCTGGTTCAGCCGATGCTGGTGCAATCTTCGGTGGTTGATATGATCCCCGCCGAGGCTGTGCCCGAAGGCTCCTCCGTCAATCTGATCATGAGCGATGTGCGCCGTCTGGCCGATGGGCTGGACGCGGCCGTCTCCTCCGGCGCGCTCAGCGCGGCAGATGCGACCGATCTTTCCGCTGCCGATGACCTGCGCGCATGGCTGGGCGAACAGGGCGTTGCCTTGGGGGCCGAGATTAGCCCCGAGGTGCTGCAAGCCGCGCAGGCTTACCGCGAGATGACGGCGACGGGCAATTTCTGGCGCAACATCATCGTGGCGCTGATCGCCTTGGCCGGGCTGGCCATGGTCTACCGCGAAACCAATGCCACCTTCCGCGCCCGCAACCGGGTCGAAGGGGGCGTGAAGGCGCTGCTGATCCTCGCGGCCTCTTTGGCGATCCTGACCACCGTCGGCATTGTGTTGTCGATGCTGTTCGAGACGATCAATTTCTTCAACCTGCATCCTTGGACCGACTTCTTCTTCGGCTCTTCCTGGGCACCGAACTTCCGCGGCGACAGTGACCTGTCGATCCTGCCGCTGCTTTGGGGGACGCTATATATCTCGCTCATCGCGCTGCTGGTGGCCGTGCCCATCGGGCTTTTCGCCGCGATTTACCTGAGCGAATATGCAGGCCCCAAGGTGCGCGCCACGGCCAAGCCGCTGCTCGAAATCCTCGCAGGCATCCCGACAATCGTTTACGGCCTTTTCGCGCTGCTGACGGTGGGGCCATTCCTCGTCCAAGTCTTCGGGCGCGGGGAAGAAGGGCTTCTGGGCGTCGATTGGATGTCGGGGGCGACCTCGGTCCTGACCGCCGGGCTGGTCATGGGCATCATGTTGATCCCCTTCGTTTCCTCCCTGTCGGACGACATCATCAACGCGGTGCCGCAGTCGCTGCGCGACGGTTCTTTCGGCTTGGGCGCGACCCAGTCCGAGACGATCCGCCAAGTGGTCATGCCTGCGGCGCTGCCGGGCATCGTCGGCGCCGTCTTGCTCGCCGCCAGCCGCGCCATCGGTGAGACGATGATCGTGGTGCTGGGGGCAGGGGCCATCGCCCGCATCTCGGCAAATCCGTTGGAAGCCATGACCACCATCACCACCCGCATCGTCAGCCAGTTGACGGGGGACAGCGATTTCGCCAGCCCCGAGACGCTGGTCGCCTTTGCGCTTGGCCTGACCCTCTTCGTCCTGACCTTGGGCCTGAACGTGCTGGCCCTCTACATCGTGCGCAAATACCGGGAGCAGTACGAATGAGCGATATCCCCAACCCCGCAGCCCCCATCGCAGACCCGCGCGGTGCGTCCCTGCTGGTACAAGACGGGCGCACCAAACGCCGCAACGCTTCCGAGGGCCGTTTCAAGCTCTATGGCATCATTGCCATCGTGATCGGCCTCTTGATGCTGCTGACGCTGCTCTTCACCATCATCTCCCGCGGGACCGGCGCGTTTCAGCAGACCTATGTGACGCTTTCCGTGCCGCTGCTGGAAGACAAGCTCGACAAGAACGGCAACCGCGATTTGGAAGACATCAAGAAGGTCTCGACCTTCGGATATTCGCCGCTGCTAAAAGCTGCCTTTGAAAACAAGGTCGAAGCGGGCGAGGTTGAGACCGATCTCAAGCCCAAGGCGATGGCAGATATCCTGTCGAAAGACGCCGCCGCTCAATTGCGCAACTACGTCTTGGCCAACCCGGAGCTGATCGGCACGAATGCCGAGTTCGAGTTCCTGACCAACAGCCGTGTCGATGGCTACCTCAAGGGCCGCGTGACCCGCGAAAGCATCGCCAATGACAAGAACATCAGCGCCGAGCAGCTTGATCTGGTCGATGCGTTGATCGCCGACGGCAGCATCGAAAAGCGGTTCAACCTCGACTTTATCACAGGCGCCGATGCCTCTGACGCGCGGCCCGAAGCGGCGGGCATGGGGGTGTCGATGATCGGCTCTTTCGCGATGATGCTGGTGGTGCTGGTGCTGGCGCTGCCCATCGGGGTCGCCGCGTCGATCTACCTCGAAGAATTCGCGCCGAAGAACTGGGTCACCGACATCATCGAAGTGAACATCTCGAACCTCGCCGCGGTGCCCTCGATCGTCTTTGGTATCCTTGGCCTTGCGGTGTTCATCAACTACATGCACCTGCCGAACTCGGCTCCGCTGGTGGGCGGTCTGGTGCTGACGCTGATGACCCTGCCGACGATCATCATCTCGACCCGCGCCTCGCTCAAATCGGTGCCGCCCTCGATCCGCGACGCGGCGCTTGGGGTAGGGGCCTCGAAAATGCAATCGGTGTTCCACCATGTGCTGCCCCTCGCCGCACCGGGCATCCTGACGGGGACGATCATCGGGCTTGCCCAAGCCCTTGGCGAAACGGCACCTTTGCTGCTTATCGGCATGGTGGGCTTCATCGCCTCCAACCCGCCCGACAGCATCGCCGAAGGGCTGATGGCCCCGAACTCCGCCATGCCGGCCCAGATCTATGAATGGGCCAAACGCGCCGACCCGGCCTTCTACGAACGTGCTTGGGGCGGTATCATCATCTTGCTGGTGTTCCTGATCACGATGAATGCCATCGCCGTGCTGCTGCGCCGCCGCTTTGAGCGTCGCTGGTAAACCAAGGACGGGACCATGAAAGACAACAGATATTCGGAGAGTGACGTGACAACCCAACCCGTCAAGATCGCGGCCCGCAACGTGCAGGTCTACTACGGTGACAGCCACGCCATTCGCGACGTGGACATCGACATCAACGACAAGACCGTGACCGCCTTTATCGGCCCATCGGGCTGCGGCAAATCGACTTTTCTGCGCTGTATCAACAGGATGAACGACACAATTGATGTGGCCCGCGTGACCGGCGACATCCGCATCGATGGCGAAGACATCTATGACAAACGGGTCGACCCGGTGCAGCTGCGCGCCAAGGTTGGCATGGTGTTTCAAAAGCCAAACCCCTTCCCAAAGTCGATCTACGACAACGTGGCCTACGGCCCACGCATCCACGGGCTGGCCCGCAATAAGGCCGACCTCGACGATATCGTCGAACAGGCCCTGCGCCGGGGCGCGATCTGGAACGAGGTGAAGGACCGTCTGCACGCACCGGGCACCGGCCTTTCGGGTGGTCAACAGCAGCGTCTATGCATCGCCCGCGCCGTGGCAACAGAGCCCGAAGTGCTTTTGATGGACGAACCATGCTCGGCCCTTGACCCCATCGCCACCGCGCAAGTCGAGGAATTGATTGACGAATTGCGGCAGAACTACTCCGTCGTGATCGTCACGCACTCCATGCAACAGGCCGCGCGGGTGAGCCAGAAAACCGCCTTTTTCCACCTCGGCAACCTCGTGGAATTTGGCGACACCGACGACATCTTTACGCGGCCCCAAGACCCGCGCACCGAAAGCTACATCACCGGCCGTATTGGATAATATCATGTCAGATCAACACATTGCATCAGCATTCGACCGCGATCTGGAAGCCGTTCAGGCGCAGATCCTCAAAATGGGCGGTCTGGTCGAAGACGCCATCCGCCGCGGCGCGCAATCGCTGGAAACCCGCGACGAAGAGCTCGCCAATGAGGTGCGGGCAGGGGACAAGGCCATCGACGGGCTGGAAGAACAGATCAACGAAAGCGCCGCCCGCGTCATCGCGCTGCGCGCGCCCACGGCGATCGACCTGCGTCTAACGCTGAGCGTCATCAAGATTAGCGCCAACCTCGAACGTATTGGCGACTATGCAAAAAACATGGCCAAGCGCACCAGCGTCCTGAACCAGATGGAGCCTGTCAGCGACAGCACCGGCGCGATCCGCCGGATGGCTGGCGCGGTTGAGGCGATGCTGAAAGATGCGCTCGACGCCTATATCCAGCGCGACGCGGATCTTGCGCGCGATGTGATCACCCGAGACGAAGATGTCGACCAGATGTATAATGCGCTCTTCCGCGAATTCCTCACCTTCATGATGGAAGACCCGCGCAGCATCACCGCCTGTATGCATCTGCATTTCATCGCCAAAAACGTCGAACGTATGGGTGACCATGTGACGGCCATCGCCGAACAGGTTGTCTATCTGGTGACCGGTGAGACGCCCGAGGACGACCGGCCCAAGGCCGACCGCACTTCGATCACCACGAAGGACTGAGACGATGGACGTCACACGCCCCCAGGTTCTGCTGGTAGAAGATGAACCCGCGCAACGTGAGGTACTGGCCTATAACCTCGAAGCCGAAGGCTTTGAGGTGCGCCGGGCCGAAGACGGCGAAGAAGCCATGCTTCTGGTCTCAGAGGCCGCGCCGGATTTGGTGATCCTCGATTGGATGATGCCATTGATGAGCGGCATCGAAGTCTGCCGCCAACTCAAATCGCGCGAGGCGACGCGGCATATTCCGGTCATCATGCTCTCCGCGCGCTCTGAGGAAGTGGATACCGTGCGGGGGCTGGAAACCGGCGCGGACGACTATGTGATCAAGCCGTACAACCTGCGCGAACTCATGGCCCGTGTGCGCACGCAGCTGCGCCGCACACGTCCCGCAGCCGCAGGCGCGCTGCTGAGCTTTGACGACATCCAGCTCGACCCGGAGCGTCACCGCGTGAGCCGCGCGGGCAACGAGCTGAAACTGGGGCCGACGGAGTATCGGCTGCTGACGACGCTGCTGGAAAAACCCGGGCGCGTGTTCAGCCGCGATCAATTGCTCGACCACGTCTGGGGCCGCGACATCTATGTCGATACGCGCACGGTGGACGTTCATATCGCGCGACTGCGCAAAGCATTGACGCGCGAAGGTGGCGGAGACCCGATCCGAACCGTGCGCGGTGCGGGTTACGCCTTGGGTTAAACTCTTCTAGCTCTTCTTAGGACCCGTCTTTTTTACATAATACTGATTATCAGTTTCGCATATCACAACGCGGTGGATTCACAAACGAAGTGCAAATTCTGTACGAATACAGAGAGTTGCATGGAGTATGAAGAATGGGAACCCACTA